>NZ_JBUXJM010000006.1:0-293540 GCF_056158145.1 Oerskovia sp. PE-21s | reverse complement strand
CTCGCCGACTCCCGCACGGCCGCCCATCCCGAGCCGGAGAACGTCGTCGAGTTCCTGACCGAGCGCGGCGTCGACGTGGTCCAGTGGGCCGACTGGGAGGTCCTGGACGCCCACGAGCGCACCCTCGGGGAGACGCACGGGCGCGAGCGCATCAAGGTCGTGCCCCGCGAGGACATGATCCGCATCGCCCGCCGCCAGACCGAGGAAGCCACCAGCACCGAGGCAGCCGGCGACTCTCAGGCCTGACGTCCGGCCAGGGCGAGCAGCCTCGTGAGGTCGGGCGCGTCGTCGGGCACGGGGAGCGGGCCCGCGAACAGACGGCTCGCCGCGAACATGCCCTTGCGACGCTGGGCGTAGCCCAGGACGAACGACACGAGCTGCGGGCCGAGGTCCGCGTCGAGGCCGATGCCCTGCGCGAGGTCCCACGCGTGGACCGTGAGGTCGAACGTCATCTGGTGCGCGTACTCGGTCGCCGGGGCGTCGCCGTACGACAGGTGCACCGCACGGTCCAGGGCGCCGGGGGCCAGGAACGCCTCGCGCGACTGGGTCGACGCGTCGATCCACGCGTCGACCGGGTCGTCCCCCAGGACGTCGCCGTCGAAGACCGTGCCGACGTCGGCGACCGTCCGGCCCGCGAGCAGCTCGGGAGCCCAGAGCTGCTCGGAGACCAGGTGGTTGACGAGGTCGTGGACGCTCCACTCGTCGTCGGGCGTGGGCAGGTCCCACTGGTCGTCCTGGACCCGCCGGACCAGGTGGTCGAACGCCCCGATGGCGTCGCCGTGCGCCGCCAGGAGGTGCTCGTGCGACGAGACCGCGGTGCTCACGGGTTGCTCAGGATCGCGAGGACGTTGCGCGCCGGGTCCTTGAACCAGGCGATCGCCGGTCCCTCGGGACCGCGGGCGATGCCCTTGGCGTCCTGGTCGAACCCGACGTAGCGCTCGAACTCGACGCCCTTCGCGATGAGCTCGTCGACCGCGGCCTCGACGTCGTCGACCCCGAAGTTGAGCACCGTGAACGATGCCGCGACGTGGTTCTTCTTGGGGTAGACGAACACGTGCCCGCCCGACCCGAGGCGCAGGTCGAGGCCCATGGGGGTCTGGTCGACCTCGACGCCCACGACGTCGGCGTAGAACGCCCGCGCGGCGTCCAGGTCGTTCACCGAGAAGCTGCTGAATGCGTTCGTCGTCGAGACCATCGGGTGCTCCTTGTCCACGGCAGATCCACAGGGGGTGGCGTCGTCGGCGCCACTTCCACGATGGCACGGAACGCCGACGGTGACGAGGGGAGGCGTCCCGCTTGCGACGGACCCCGTCGGCGAGCGAAGGTACGCGGGTGCCTTCAGCCCCGCTCGTCCGTCATGTCCTCTTCCCGGGGCGCCACCACCTCGTGACCCGCTTCCAGGTCGACTACCTGCGGGCGCTGCGCGCCGGGCTGGTGAGCGACCTCGACGGCGTCCCCGTCCGCTGCTCCCCGGACGCGGTGGTCGTGTGGGCCGTGACGTCCGCGAACCACGCGGGCACGCGCCGCAACCCGGTCCCGGGGCACAGGCGCGAGGCGCTCATCGAGCACGTGACCGCGGTCGAGCACCTGCCGAGCCTCGTGGTCCCGGTGCCGGACGTGGCGCCGCACCCGCGGTTCGCGCACCTCGTGGCGACCACGGTCGAGACGGCGACCGGTCACGCCGTGACGCTCGACCCGCACGACACGGTCGTGGCGTGCTCGACCCCGGACGTCATCGCGGCCTACCAGGAGCTCGGGTACCGCGTCGTGGGTGTCGAGCTCGACGCGACCGACGCCCAGGGTGACGGCCCGGCCCGCCCGTGGGACGCCGTCGGGCGCCTGGCTGCGGGCGACCCGACGTGGACCGACGTCGCGCACCCCGTCGTGCCGGGCTTCTTCCGGCGCTACGGGCTCGAGGCGCAGATCGCCCAGGTCTTCGCCGACCCCGTCGTCTCGGGCGACGGCGACCTGACCGCGACGCGCGACTACCGGACGTACGCCGCGGCGTTCGAGGACGCCTCGCGCCGCAAGTGGGAGCAGGTTCGCCCGTACGTGCTCCCCGGGCGGATCGTCGACATCGGGTGCGCGACGGGCGGCCTGCTCGAGCTCGTCGCGGCCGAGCCGCGCCTGCACGAGTCGGACCTGTTCGGCGTCGACGTCGCACGCCACCTCGTTGCCGAGGCCGAGCACAAGAAGACGCAGGGCGTGTTCGCGAACCCCAACGTGTGGTTCGTGCAGGCCAACATCCTGCGCGGCGAGGTCATGCCCGAGCGCAGCGTCGACACGACCGTCACGATCGCGCTCACGCACGAGATCTCCTCGTACGGCGACGGCGTCCCCGACGTCGGACGGTTCGCCCAGCGCACGTTCGTCCACACCCGCCCGGGCGGGGTGTGGATCAACAGCGACGTGTGCGGTCCGGCGGACGGCGACCGCGTGGTGCACCTGACTCTCCGGGACGACGACGGCGCGCGCCCGGGCGTCGTGACGGACCTCGACGCGTGGGCGCGGCCCGACGTCGCCGCGCACGTCCGCGGGCTGTCGACGGCCTCGCGCATGCGCCAGTTCGCGCACGACTTCCCGCGCCTGTCCGGTGCGTCGTTCGCGGTCGAGGAGGTCGAGCCCGCGACGTTCCGGCTCACGCTGCACGACGCCATGGAGTTCCTCACGACCAAGGACTACGCCGACAACTGGCTGTCCGAGTGCCACGAGCGGTTCTGCGACCTCGACGGGGGCGCCTGGGCCGACCTGCTGGCGGGGGCCGGCTTCGAGCTGGGGCCCGAGAGCGGGGCGTGGCGCAACGAGTGGCTCGTCGAGCACTCGTTCGCGCCCGTGGCGACGCTGACGGACGCCGCGACGGGCGAGCCGGTCGAGTGGCCCGACACGCACGTGCTGACGGTCGCGCGCCGGCCCGTGCTGGACGCGGGCCGTGGCCGGGGGTAGCGGCGTGGGCGCGACCCTGCCCACGCGCTGGACCGCCACGCTCGACCGTGACGCGCCGCTGCCCGAGTACCCGCGCCCGCAGCTCGCCCGCGACAGCTACCTCAACCTCAACGGGGTCTGGGAGTACGCCGTCACGGCGCAGGGTCCCGGTCCGGTGGGCTCGCTGGGCGGCACCGTGCCCGAGGTGTTCGACGGCGAGATCGTCGTGCCGTTCTCGCCCGAGTCGCCGCTGTCCGGGGTGGGGCGCCAGCTCCAGCCCGACGAGGCGCTCTGGTACCGCCGCGACCTGTCGCTCCCGGACGGGTTCGCGCCCGGCGGCGGCCGCGTCCTGCTGCACTTCGGCGCGGTCGACCAGTCGTGCCGCGTCCTCGTCGACGGCGTCGAGGTGGGGCGTCACACCGGCGGTTACCTCCCGTTCGCGTGCGACGTCACGGACGCCCTCGCCGGTGCGCCGGGCGAGGCGCACGAGCTCCTCGTCGAGGTCACCGACGTCAGCGACACCAGCTTCCACGCGCGCGGCAAGCAGAACCTCGCGCGGGGCGGCATCTGGTACACCGCGCAGTCGGGCATCTGGCAGACCGTGTGGGTCGAGGCCGTGCCCGCCCTGCACGTCGCCCGGCTCACGCTCGTGCCAGACCTCCCGGGCAGCCGCCTCGACGTGACCGTCCACGCGGGCGAGACGCCCGCGGGGGCGAGCGGCGCCGTCGGGCAGGACGCGCCCGTGGCGCGCATCCAGGTGCACGACGGCGCCACGCTCGTCGCGCAGGTCGACGCGCCCGTGGGCGTGGTCGCCCGCGTCCCCGTGCCCGACCCGCACCTGTGGACGCCCGAGGACCCGCACCTGTACGACGTGACCGTGACCCTCGGCGACGACGAGGTGCACAGCTACGCGGGGCTCCGGTCGTTCGGCGTCGGACCCGACGCGCAGGGGGTGCCGCGCCTGCTGCTCAACGGCGAGCCGTACTTCCACGCCGGGGTCCTGGACCAGGGGTACTGGTCCGACGGGCTGCTCACCGCGCCGTCGGACGAGGCCATGGTCCACGACATCGCGACCATGAAGGACCTCGGGTTCACGATGCTGCGCAAGCACATCAAGATCGAGCCCCTGCGCTGGTACCACCACTGCGACCGGCTCGGGATGCTCGTGTGGCAGGACATGGTCAACGGGGGCGGCCCGTACCGTCCCGCGGTCGTCAAGGCGCCCGTGCTCCTGCCGCTGCGCCTGAGCGACCGGTTCCACGCCCTGTTCGGCCGGGGCGACGCCGAGGGGCGCGAGGAGTTCCTCCGCGAGGTCGACGCGACGGTCGAGCACCTGCGCGACGTCGTGAGCCTCGCGGTCTGGGTGCCGTTCAACGAGGCCTGGGGTCAGTTCGACGCGGTCAAGGTCGCGGCCCGCGTCAAGGCTCTCGACCCCACGCGGTCGGTGGACCACGCGAGCGGCTGGCACGACCAGGGCGCAGGGAACCTGCGGAGCCTGCACGTGTACTTCAAGCCGTTCCGCGTGCCGTCGCGGCGTGACCGGCGGGCGCTCGTGCTCTCCGAGTACGGCGGCTACAGCCTGCGGGTCGAGGGGCACGTCGCCGGGGAGAAGGACTTCGGGTACGCGACGTACGCCGACCCAGGCGCGCTCGGCGCCGCGTTCGAGGCGCTGCACCGCGAGCAGGTCGTGCCCGCGATCGCCCGCGGACTGTCCGCGACCGTCTACACCCAGCTCTCCGACGTCGAGGACGAGACCAACGGGCTGCTGACGTACGACCGGGAGGTCGCGAAGCTCCCTGCCGACCTGGTGCGGGCGGTCAACGCCGAGCTGCGGCTGGGCTGAGCCCGGTCAGCCCGCCGCGTCCGGGAGCGGCTGCGGGCACTCGCCACCGGGCGAGGTCGCCAGCTCGAAGTGCCACATCTCGTTGGCGAACGTCTGGCACAGGCCGTAGCGCGCACCCTTGCGGATCGTCCAGTCGGCGCCGTCGGTCGGACCGATGTCGACGGCCTGGCCGGAGACGTGCTCCGACGTCTCGGGCGTCTTGACGAACCTGCGGGCCTCGTCGAGCGAGCCGTAGCGGTCGACCGCCCGGTCGAGCAGGCTCTGCTGGTAGCCGGTGCTGCGCCACCCGGAGGTGACCCAGAAGTCGACGCCCGCGGCCCGGGCGTCCTGCGCGGCGGCCTGGAGCGCGGCGCGCAGGTCGTCGTCGAGGCCCGAGATCGCGGGGTGGGTCTCGTCGAACGGGTCGATCGTGTCGTCCTCCTGGCGCGGGTCGTCCTGCGCGGGGAGGTCCGACGTGCCGCCAGCAGCCACCTCCGAGGTCGACGCCTCGTCGCCGAACGTCTCCGTGACCACGGTCCGCAGGCCGCGGTCGGCGCTCGGCAGGAACGCCCATGCGAGGGCGACCAGGATCGCGGCGGCCGCGACGAGTGCGACGGTCCGTCGTCTTCTCGCGCGCCTGCGCGGGCCCCCTGCGGGAGCGACCGGGGGCGGTACGGGGGAGAAGGTCGTCGGTGGGTTGCGTGTTTCCATGCGGTCCACTGAACCCAGGAGGATGTTGTGCGGACGTCTCACTTTTTGCAGACGTTTTCGACACCTCCTCGTTCCTAGACTGGCGGGGCAGGCCCGCCGTCGGAGGGGCCGGGCCGACGAGCGGGTGGAGGATCGATGCGGGTGCTGGTCGTCGAGGACGAGCCGTTCCTGGCCGAGGCCGTGCAGACCGGGCTGCGGCGCGAGGCCGTCGCGGCGGACGTCGCGCTCGACGGAGAGCAGGCGCTCGAGAACCTGAGCCACACCGCGTACGACGTCGTGGTGCTCGACCGCGACCTGCCCGGGGTCCACGGCGACGAGGTGTGCCGGTCGATCGTGGCCCGAGGCCTGCCGACCCGGGTCCTCATGCTCACCGCGGCGGGCACGCTCGACGACAAGACCCGTGGCTTCGGGATCGGCGCCGACGACTACCTGACCAAGCCGTTCCTGCTGCCCGAGCTGATCCTGCGCGTGCGGGCCCTGGGACGCCGCCCGGCCCCGCTCCCACCCGTGCTGGAGGCTGCCGGGGTGCGGCTGGACCCGTTCCGCCGGGAGGTGTACCGCGACGGTGAGCACGTGCGCCTGAGCCGCAAGCAGTTCGCGGTCCTGGAGGTCCTGCTGGCGGCCGACGGTGGCGTGGTGAGCGCCGAGGACCTGCTCGAACGCGCGTGGGACGCGAACGCCGACCCCTTCACCAACGCCGTCAGGGTGACCGTCTCGACGCTCCGCAAGCGCCTGGGCGACCCCTGGGTCGTGCACACCGTGCCGGGCGTGGGCTACCGCGTCGGGGCGCCGAGCGTCGAGACGCCGTGAGGATCCTGCGCCAGACCGCCCGGCTCCGCCTGACCCTGAGCTACGTGGCGTTCCTGCTCGCCGCCGGGCTCGCGATGTCGGTCATCGTGTACGCCGTCATGCGCTTCGTCCCCAACTACCCGCTCACGGCGGCGAACCCGTCGGACGCCCACCTGTTCATCGCGTCGCGGGGGCAGATCCTCGACGCGTTGATCCAGGCCTGCACCGTGGCGATGGGCGTGCTCGCCGTCGTCGGGACGGCGGGTGGATGGCTCGTCGCCGGGAGGGTGCTGCGCCCCCTCACCGACCTCAACACCGCCGCGCAGGTCGCGGCGTCGGGGGACCTGTCGCACCGCATCTCGGCCCGCGACACGAGGCGGGGGCGGGACGAGTTCACCGACCTGGCCGACACGTTCGACACGATGCTCGAACGCCTCGAGCGGTCGTTCGCGGCCCAGCAGCGGTTCGCGGCCAACGCGTCGCACGAGCTGCGGACGCCGCTCGCGGTCACCCAGACCATGCTCGACGTCGCGCGAGCCGACCCCGACGCCGTCGACCTCCCGCGCCTGCTCGAACGCCTCGACGTGACCAACAGGAGGGCGAGCGACCTCGTCGCGGCCCTCCTGCAGCTCGCGGCCCTCGACCGGGCACCGGTCGCCCGTGCGCCGGTCGATCTCGACGTCGTCCTGGAGGACGCGGTCGACGACGTCGCGCGCGAGGCCACCGACCGCGGGGTCCGGATCGCGGTCGAGAGCACGCCCGCGATCGTGCCGGGCGACGAGGTCCTTCTCGCCCGGGTGGTCGACAACCTGCTGCGCAACGCGATCCGGCACAACCTGCCGCACGGCGGCTGGGTCACGATCCGTCTCGAGGACACCGCGCCCGTCGTCCTGACCGTCGAGAACAGCGGGCGACCGCTCACCGAGGACGGACTGCGCATCGCGCTCGAACCGTTCGCCCGGCAGGTGGACCGGCTCGCGCACGCACGGACCGCCCAGCACGACGCGCGGCCCGACCGCAGCAGCAACGGCCTGGGGCTCGCGATCGTGGCCAAGATCGTCGAGGCGCACCGCGGCAGGCTGCTGGTCGTGGCCCGGCCCGGCGGGGGAGCGGTCGTGCGCGTCGAGCTCCTGCGCGGGGCGGCCCCGGCCGGGACGCGTCGGCCGAAGGGGCCGGACGCCGAGCCCACCTGACGGCACGGCGTTCCCCGATCGTCGGGGCGACGGCCGGGGAACGGTGCTGCGCCGTCGGACGTGCCTTCGTACGCTGGGGACATGCTGCTCACCCGGCAGACGCTCAGCGGGCTCGAGGACGGCACGGTGTCCCTCGCGTACCGCCGCTGGCTCGCGCCGCGCGTGCGGGCAGGCAGCCGGATGAGGACGCGGATCGGGGTCGTGGAGGTCACGTCGATCGACCGGGTCCCGGAGGTGGACGGGGTCCCCGACCTGCCCGACGACGACGCGCGCGCCGCCGGGTTCCGCTCGGCCGACGCGGCGCTCGCCTGGGTCGCCGCCAAGGGCGAGGGAGACCTGTACCGGATCGGGCTGCGGCGCGTGGGGGAGGACCCGCGCGTCGCGCTGCGGCAGGACGCCGACCTGTCCGCCGAGGAGGTCGAGGCGCTCCGCGCACGGCTCGCCCGCATGGACCGGGCGGCGCCCGCACCGTGGACACGGGACTACCTCGACCTGATCGTCGCCCGGCCCGAGGTCGTGGCACGCGAGCTCGCGACCTCGATCGGCGTCGAGCGCGACTACTTCAAGATCCGGGTCCGGCGGCTCAAGGAGCTCGGCCTCACCGAGAGCCTGCCCGTGGGCTACCGCATCTCGCCGCGCGGGCGGGCCTACCTCGACGCGACGTAGCGCTCGCGCCCCTCAGCCCAGCGGCGCGATGTCCACGCCGGGCAGTCCGTCGATGCTCGTCGCGTTCTTCTTCTGCCAGTACGCGTCGAAGTACTCGGGCTCTCGCCGGTCGTGCGCGCGGTCCAGGACGTCACGGTCCGCCACGAAGTCCATGAGCGGCACCGAGAACCCGCACGAGTCCGAGACCCGGTCCACCTCGACCACGACGATGCCGCGCTGCCCCGACTCGCGCTCCTTGGCGAACAGCGGACGCAGCGCGTCGAACTCGGGGGTACGGGCGAGGACGTACCGGCCCCGGCCGTGGAAGCGCACGATGTTCGGCGGCCCCTCGAACGCGCAGAACATGACCACGATGCGCCCGTTCTCCTGCAGGTGTGCCGCGACCTCCGCCCCCGAGCCCGTGTAGTCGAGGTAGGCGACCCGGTGCGGGTCGAGCACGACGAACGTGCCGCCCATGCCCTTGGGGGAGACGTTGACGTGCCCGTCCCCCGCGAGGGGGGCCGTGCCCACGAAGAACACGGGCTGGGACAGCACGAAGCGGGAGAGCCGGGGAGTGATCTCGTCGTGGACGGTCGCCATGGGCGGCAGTCTGGCACCGGGAGCGCGCCGCGCCGAGGCGCGGTCCGTATGTGAGACGAGCGGCGCCGTCGGGCCTGCTGAGAACGGTGCGGCTACCAGCGCTGCCGTGCCTCCTCGGCCCAGCCGACCATGCCGTCCAGGTCCACCCACACGCCCTCGTCCGTGCGGGCGCGGCCCGACCACGTGCCGAAGCACTGGTGCGTCTCGCTGCCCACGACGAGCAGCTCGGTGCGCGCGACCCGCTCGTGGAAGGGCGTGAACAGCGCCTCGACCCCGTCCCCCGAGACGCGCCACGGCGCGAGCCAGTCCGTGCGGTCGTACGTCCAGTCCAGCTCCGTACCGATCTTGTGGATCCGCCCGTCCACCAGGAGCGCGTTCTCGGTCGAGCCCGTGCCGTCCGTCCATCCGCCGCCGAGCTGGATGCCGCGGCCGTGCCCGCTGCCCGCGGCCCAGTTCCACGTCATGGCGTAGGGCCACCGGCCGCGCCCGTGGTCGAGCACCGCGAACGAGTCGTCGGCGCTGACGTCGTGCCGGGTGCCGCGCACCGTGAGCGAGCCGTGGACAGGGCGGGCCACGTCCTTGACCGTGTACTGGAACAGCCGGTCGCCCCAGGGGACGACGACCCCCAGCGACTCGTGCCCCGGCGGGAGCGGGACGGTCAGGTCGAGACTCACGTCGTGCGAGGCCGCCCGGATGCGGGTGGCCTCGGGGGCCTGGTCGATCACGATCGCGAGCCGCTTCGCGCGCGCCTCGACGCGACCGGCTCCGCTGCGCTCGGGCATGACCACGCCACGGGCCAGGGGCACGACGACGTCGGTCACCGTCTCCTCGCCCGTCGTCCGGTCCAGGACGTACAGGCCGTGCACGCCCGCGTAGTCGATCGAGGACGCGACGATCCCGACCACGTGGGTCGGCGTGACCACGCCCCAGTACTCCCAGCGCTTGGTCCGCCCCCAGCCGCGCAGGTTCGCACGGTGCAGCGCGGTGCGCGTCCACCCGACCGCGTCCGGGTTCAGCCGGCCGTCGGGCAGGCACAGGTCGACCGGGGCCGTGATCTCGCGCTCGTGCGTCGTCATGCGAGGAGGCTACTGGTCGGTAGGCACCCGGTGCGCCGCACGAACCCACGGACGACACGTCGACGTCCTGCGCCCGCAACACGGACGAAACGACAGTGCTTCACGATCGACCTGACGGCCCCGGCAGCGGGGCGGCGACGACCGGAGGAGAGCCCATGAGCACGCAACGCCCCTACTTCCTCGCCCCGAGCACCCCGCACCGGCGCTCCCGGTCGACACGGGCGGCAGGCGCCCCCGGCATGCCTCGCGTCGTGGAGTCCGCCGACCGGGCGGGCAAGCCCGTGCGCCGCGCCAACCCGGGGGACGAACGCACGATCGACCCCGCGGACCGCAAGCGCCGGGCGCTCGCAGCCCTCGGTGACCTCACGCGGGGGCATGCTGGGCTCGGCGGCTGAGACCCGCTCGGCCGCGTCGGCGCCGACGCCGGCGGCTCGGCCGGGGTGTCAACGGAGACACCTCTCCCCGTGCCCGACGGCGCCGCGACCGTCCGGGCGCTCAGCGCGGCTTGCGTGCGTCGACCAGGAAGCGCGTCGTCGTCGCGACGAAGGGCCCCTCGGTCTCGATCTGCTCGTGCAGCGCGGCGAGCTGCGGGCGGTACTCCTCGACCGTGAACCCGGGGACCATCCACACGACCTTGCGCAAGAAGTAGACGACCGCACCGATGTCGAAGAACTCGGTACGCAGCTCCTCGAACCGCAGGTCGACGACCTCGAGCCCGGCAGCCTCGGCCGCGGCGCGGTCGGCGTCGGGGTGGCGGCCGTTGCGGACCTCCTCGGGCTGCGGGCCCAGGAAGTGTTCGACGAGCTCGAAGACGCTGTACGGACCCACGTGCTGCGCGAAGTACGTGCCGCCGGGGGCGAGGACGCGTGCGATCTCCGACCACCACGGCTTCACCGGGTGGCGGCTGACCACGAGGTCGAAGGCCTCGTCCGCGAACGGCAGGGGTGGCTCGTCCGCATCGGCGACGACCGCGACGCCGAGCGGGTGCAGGAGCCGCGTGGCCTTGGTGACGTTCGGGGGCCAGCCCTCGGTCGCCACCGTCAGCCGCGGGAGGCTGGGGACCGAGGCGAGGACCTCGCCGCCGCCCGTCTGGAGGTCGAGGGCTGCGCTCGCGGTGGACATCCGTTCGCCCATCGAACGGGCGTAGCCCCAGGAGGGCCGCTGCTCGGTCGCACGACCGTCGAGCCAGGAGAAGTCCCAGCCGTCGACGGAGACGGTGGCCGCTTCGGAGACGAGGTCGTCGAAGGATCGCTTCATGCGTCCGATCCTGACAGGTCAGGTCAGGGCGTGGTCAGCTGATTCCGAGGTCAGCCGACGATGAGGGCGATCGTGGTGATCACCGCTCCCCAGAAGGCGATGCCTGCGCCGAGGGCGATGCCCATGCCGTGACCGCCGGTGCTAGGACGCCCGCGCTGCTCACCGGCACGCACGGCCCACGCGGCGCGGGCGGCGAGGAGCACGCCGAGCACCACGAGAACCAGCCCTACCGTAACCCATACCATTGTCCCACTCTGCATGTAGGAGGCAGCTGCCCGCAATTCGAAGAACCTCCTGGTACGTGGTGTTTTCTGCCACACAGGGGGCGGGCCGTCGTTCAAACCCTAGGTGTCGATCCTGGGAATGCTGGCGGCGCTCACTGAGTGGGACGACACCACGTCTATGCATGGGACGTGCAGGTCAGTCGTCACGCGCGCACGGCGCCCTGGGATCGGGCCGGGCAGCCCGCACGACGCGACCAGGAGCGGGTGAGATCGGCAGGAGTCCGTCCGATCGCCCGCCATCCGAACGCGGTTCGTCAACCCGCGCCGGTTGGGGGTAATGTCTTCCTCGGTGGCGCGAAGTACCCCCTGCATCGCGCCACCACCTAACGTTCACGAAGCCCCCGTCCGGCCCCGGCCGACGGGGGCTTCGTCGTTCCCCGACCGGCACGACCGCGAGCCTGCCCACGCGCCGGCGCTCCGCCGTCGGGACGCTGTCCTCGCTGGTGAGGCAACGGATCCGGGCTAGTATCACCGAGGAGTCTGGAAGTAGGCCCGCTCCTTTCCCATGCCCTGGGGGCCTACTTGACCACTTCGTACAACCCGTCTCGCCGGTTCGACCCCGAGCTCGCCGAGGCCCTGCTGCGCGGCGCACCGCAGATCGTCGGCCAGTTCATCCTCGACCTGTCCGACCAGAGCTGGTGGTGGTCCGACGAGCTGTACGCCATGCACGGCTTCCGGCCCGGCGAGATCATGCCCACGACCGCGCTCATGCTCGCGCACAAGCACCCCGAGGACCGCGAACGGGTCGAGGACGTCCTGCTCGCGGCCGTCACCACCGGTGACCCCTTCAGCTCGGTCCACCGCATCGTCGACGCCCTGGGACGCACCCGGACGCTCGGCGTGGTCGGGCGCGGGCGCCTCGACCGCCGCACGGGCGAGACGACGCACGTCTCGGGCTACTTCATCGACCTCACCACGACACAGCGCGAGCTCGCCCAGCGCGAGGCCACGGCCGCGATCCGGGCGTCCTCCGCGAGCCGCTCGACGATCGAGCAGGCCAAGGGCGCCGTCATGGCGATCTACGGGCTGCCCGCCGACGAGGCGTTCGACCTCATGTGCCACCACTCGAGCGTGAACAACGAGCCGCTGCGCGACCTGTCTCGGCGGCTCGTCGCCGAGCTCACCGTCGGCGGGGGCGAGGGCGCGATGCGGCGGGCCGACCTCGACCGGTTCTTCGAGGGGAAGCGGCCCGCGCGGTGAGATCAGGACGGTGGGCCCCGTGGGACTCGAACCCACAACCTACGGATTAAAGGGTAGCCGTACAGGCTGCCGTCGCTACGACGGCCCGGGGGCCAGTCTCTGCGGGTGAAGTTGCGACACGTGTTCCCCAGGATGCTTGACACTTCCCCCCTAAGAGGGGGATAACAGGGGGACGGTGAAACGGCGACGACGCCGGCAACCCGAGGAGGACGTCATGAGCACCACCGACACGACCGAGGTCATCATCTCCGCCACCTACGTCCGCGACGCGGACGGCCTCCCCGCAGACCAGCCCAAGGGAGCCACCTACGCCGACGTCGAGGCCCTTGTCCAGGACGGGTGGACCTCGCAGGGCGAGCGGTACGAGCTTCGCGACGGCATCCCGACCTTCATCACCACCCTGACCCGCGCCGCATAGGCCGCGACCACCGCAAGACACGACAAGGGCGCCCGCTCACACTCTTTGAATGTGAGCGGGCGCCCCAGTTGCACCGTCAACCCGGCGTCGGGCGACGGGTGAAGTTGGAAGTGGACCGTAGACGCCACCCGATGCCGTGCCTACGTTGGCCGCATGCGTCCCACGCAGCGACTGAGCCTTGTGCTGGCCGTCGCAGTCGTAGCCAGTTGCGCCAGTGGTGCCTCTGCGGACGAGCTGGCGCGCCAAGCGTGTGATGCGGTTGCTGAGTCGGACACGGCGTCCAGCGACCGAGAGATGACACCAGACGACCTGGCTGCCATCAGCGATACCGGCAGCAGGAGCGCGGACCTTGCCGCGAGTGCAGCACAGAGAGACGACAAGTACCGCACCCTGGCCCTTGCCGCGTCCGAGTACGCGTCCTTCTGGGATGGGCTCGAATCGGCCATGACTGCCAACATCGCACCGGACGACGGGGCAGGCGCCTTCGGGTCCCCGGGGGCGCGTGAGTACCTTCCTCAAGAGGAGTGGGACATGGCATTGCTGCAAGCCGCTCTGGGCAAGCCGACCGGCGAGGCCCTTGAGGCCGAGTGCAGCATCGTCACGGCACCCTAGGCAGGGGGGTGGGGGGTCTCTTTTACAGCTTGACTTGACCGGGGGGTTGTTTAATCTCGTTCACCGTATAAGAGGGTACTGTCCTCCCGTGTAAGTGTGGGGCGGGTGCCGCATCTTATGTAATGCCCACAAGTTGAGGTCGGTCACTCGTATGCCGACCAGAAGTCGGGTGTCGGTCGGATCCAAAATGACGATGACGGGGATCCATCGACGGTGATGAGCCCTTCAAGCCAGTCTTGCGCCAAGGGCAAACTGCTCAGGGAAGTGGCATGCGATTCTCTCCCGTCCCAGATCACATGCCCGGGCATGCTGATTGTGCAACTCGACATCTGCCACGGTAGTCGGGCAACCACCAGAACAATGTCGTTGAGTCGGATTCTGACCGTTGCTACGAGGTTCAAGAGATCCTCGGGCTTTTCGAAACTTCCGCCATAGTCCCATGCCTTTGCCTCGCCTTGCCACCAGTTGGCGTCAGCGCCCTGCACCCGTAGGAGAGATACCGCGGTGCGTGGGAACGGGCCTGTCTGTACTCGGTGACGGTCCGCTTCGGTCCAGACTAGCGGTGACGGTTGTGACACGTTCAGTACGACCGCGGTCTTGATTGCCCAGTGCGCTAGGCGCAGAGAGTCTGCCGCATCAAGGTCACGGTCCGCACCGAACAGGATCCGGTCTGCCTGTGTCTCGAGATGCGACATCCAACCGCCGTTGCACGGGCCGCAGACTCGGCCAACCTTGAGCGCGTCCAGCGCCATCGGTCCGCGGGCGTCGCTGTAGTCGAGCCCCCATGGGCCAGGACGGTGCGGTTCGAAGATCAGAGTCTCCTTTGGTAGACGCTTCATGATCCAGCGCCCGAAGACGTGCTCGCGCGTCCTGGGCCTGCCTCGCTCCGGGCACATCCAGCAGTCGGGCTCTGGTTCGAGATAGCGCGGACGCCGAGCCCGCTTCTGCTTCAGAAGCTGGCGGTCAAAGCCACGGAGTTCGGACACCTGATAGGTCATGAGGGCAATTCTCCTACGAGAGCACCCCCAGGGAATCGGTTCGCCAGATCCGACCCTTGATCGACTAGTGCCGCATGGTCGCTTAGAGCGGCGTGCCCGGGTGGCGATCCTCAGAGGGCCGGGTAGTGCAACCCCGGGGCGGTGCCCGTCTAGCTCCGATTCGCACAGGCGGGCCATGCACACCCCCCATCTGCACCCCCCATCCCCACCCCCCACCACCCCACACCCCCAACTAGAACGGAACCACCGACTTCGCCCACGGATCAACAAGCACCGAACGAGCCATCGACTGCTTCCGAGCCAACGTCGCCTGCTTCGACCGAGCATCCGCCGTATCCGGCAAAATCGTCACATGCAACACCCGATCAAACGGAGAACCAATCCGCCGAATCCTCCCCTCACGCTGCGCCTCACGCGCAGGATTGAACGAACAATCCAACGAAATCAACACCTGACACGTCTGCAAATTCAACCCACGCTCCAACACCGAACTGCCAATCAACACCCGAGGCTCGGGCAACTCACGAAAACAACGAATAGCCTCCGCCCGATCCCGCGCCGCCGTCGGACCATCAATCCGACCAAACGACACACCCCACCGCACCAACTCCACACCCAACAAATCCAACGTCGCCTGATGCTCCGCATACACAACACACTTCACACCCAGATAGTCGGCGCGCAAGAGCCGTACGCACTCTGTGACGATGCCTGACTGGCCTGCGACGACTCTGGACGCTTTTGCGCGCTGTTGGTGCCCCCACAGGCCTGGCATGTTGGCGGCCTTGTCGTAGGCCTGCTGTTGGCCGGGTGTGAGGGGCGCCCACCGGTTGTCGCGGACGATGTTGGGGAGCTGGAGCCCGATCTCGTCGGCTGTTCGCCGTAGGGAGACCTGGGCGAGGTAACTGCGGAGTCGGGTTGCCGCTCCGGGGAGGAGGCCGGTGGCCTTGCGGGGTACGACCGGGCCCCGCTTGGGCCGGTACTCGTTCCGCCATTCGACGAAGTCGCGTTCGAACTCTTGGCGGGGCCATAGGCCGGGGGTGCCGACGGCGGAGAGGGCGGCGTAGGTCTCCATCGGGTCGTTCTCGAACGGGGTTGCGGTGAGTCCGATGCATCGCTGTGCACGGCTGGCCAGGGTGTGGGTGGCGTTCCACGTTCCTTCGCCGCCCTTGATCGCCATGATCTCGTCGAGGATGACGAGATGTGGGTGCCAGTTGGCGACCAGGGGAGAGGTGAGTCGTGTGCGGAGCGTGTCGTAGGAGACGACGAACAGGTCGACACCGCTCTTGATGGTCTCGGCCCACTGCTTCGTCGCGCGTGCAGACGGGTTCGGCTTCCAGGCGGGGTGGGTACTTGCTGCGATGGTGAAGCCCGGCAGGAGCCGGCCCAGCTCGGTCATGGCCTGAGTGATGAGGCTCGCGTCGGTGACCCAGACGACGGCGGGTGACCCTGCGAGCTTGGTCTGCTGGAACTCTGGTGTGGGAGACAGGCGGGCCGCGACGAGCGCGGCCTGTACGGTCTTGCCGAGACCGACGTCATCCGCGAGCAGTGCTCGGGGATGGGCGTGGAGGAAGTCGGCGCCGGCCCGCTGGTGCGGGTGCGGCGTCACGCCGAAGGCGAACTGTGCCATGTGATTTCCTGTTGGTTCGGGGCGCGCTTTGCGCGCGGCGGGTTGCGTTCGTACCCCGTTGCCAGGACGGGGTACGCACGCTGTGCCGTGACGAGGGTGGAGGGTTGGTGTGCTGGCGGCGACCCAAGTCGCCAGCACCTCGAGGCCATGACGATGGGGGGAGTAGCGGCCCATAGGCCGCGTGCTCTTCATGCCTCGGATCTTCCAGGCTGACGAAGGCAGAAATCTGCCGTCGTCCCTAACTGGTGTAGTTCCATAGATAACCACTGGCGTGGTTATCTATGGTGTAGTTGTTATTGGAGTAGTTAGTGGGCAGGTATCTGACAGTCAGAAATCTGACAGTCAGATTTTGGGGGTTGTCAGGAGGTAGACGTGCTTGCGTCGGTCAAGGCCCTTGAGAGCCGGGTAGTCGTCCTGGTACTCCTGGGGGTTCACCAGGGTCACGAAACCCCACTCCCGCAGCTTGCGGAGCGAGCCTTCCGCCGACTTCCCCCGCGACTTGATGCTCAGACCCATGCCGCTGTCCAGGCCTTGGTTCGACGGCCAGATCGGCTTGTTCGGGTCGGTCATGTCCGTGTAGGTGAGGAGCGCCATCGCGCAACCCATGACTGTTGGGGTCTTGCCGCCGTCTGGGGGAGCGAATCCCAGGAGGCGGGTTGCCCACGTGAGGGGCCGTTCAGCCCTCGCCTCGGCTTCCGCCCGACTGGTGGTCGCTTCAGGCATCGGTGACTACCTCCGCGCTTAGGTCGTCGCTGGCAAGGATTCGGGAGTGCATGGCTTCGAAGCCGATGTCTTCGGCTACGAGGCCCTGGACGTAGTCGTCCCAGATGCCTGTGAGGCCGGCCTCTTGGGCCGCCTGGGAGTCGAGGGACTTGAGCCCGAGTGCTTGCATGACTTCGCGGACAGCGTCACGCGACTGCATGTACTCCGCAAGGAGGGCCATGTCCGACCGCTTCGCCAACTTCGGCTCCGACTTGAGCGTTGTACCCATGTGAGACAAGAACTTCACCGCCGCGTCACCGCTGAACCCAGACTCGAAGGCGTCAGCCCACGCCGGGTTCTTCTGCTTCATCATCGACAAGTACTCATCCCGCAGTTCACGAATCTCCCCCGCGTCCTTCGAACGCAAAGTCAACCCCAACTCCTCAAGCTTCAAGTTCTGCGCGGTAGTGAACTTGTTCCACTCCGCCCAACCCTTAGCCACCTGCACATCGTCATACGCCGCCACAGGGTCCTTCGTGGACCGGAACGTCTTATCCGTACCCGGGCCAATGGTCTGCCGCTTCTGCTGCGCGTACGCACCCTGAGAGAACTCGCCCCCAATGTTCGCCGCACCCGCATACGCCCACCCATACTCAGGCTTCGTCGCAATCCACTTGCGGTACTTCGTGGCCTCACCCATCGCATCATCCGACGCCCGAACCCCAGCCTCGTTCAACGACAAAGAGATCGTCATGTCAAAGTAGTCCGGGTAGTCGGCCAAGAACTTGTCCTGCGCCTCATTACCGTACTGCTCGATGTAACGATTCCACTCCTGCCGGTACCACTCCAACCTGCCCTGCGGGCTCGTGGAGAACGGCGACTGCGAACCAAACGCCTTCATGATGTAGAAGTTACGGGCACGATTCGCCACCAACGCCAACGTGTCCGCCTTCGACTTCTGATCCGTGTTACCCACCGACTGCGCCTGCATCTCCTCAGCAAGGAGCTGGGCGTAGGTCTGGGAGAAGCGGTCTTCGTCCATGTCTTGGCGGAGGGCGGTGGCGACGTTCTTGACCCACATCGGGGTGGCCTGGTCGACGATCCCGTTGGGTGTCGGCCCGTAGGGAAGTAGCCACTTACCGATGGGGTGCTCAGCCCACGCCGCGTTGTTGCCGAACATCTCCGGCAACGCACGCACCATGACCTCATTAGCTGGGATCGACATCAACGGGCCAGGGCCAGGCAACCAGAACGGGTCACCCTGGAAGATGACGTTCAAGGAACCCTTGTTGATGCGGACCTTCTCATCCACACCAGCCCAATCCGCGATAGCCTTCGGGATCGGCAGCAGGATGTACCCCTTCGTCGGGTCAGTCTCCTTACGGATGACCTCACCGTACGGCTTACCGTTCTCGTCCACACGCACGACGTCACCATTGGGAAGGATGCGGTTACCGTCCTCATCCACAACCTCGAACATCTTGTTCGGGGCCTCCAAGGCCTTCACCATCAACGGTGCAACTTCCCACCGCTCCCCCGCGATCCGAGCCCACTTCACCATCGTGTCCTCCCACGCCGCATAGAACGGCATGAGGAAACGCATGTGGTAACCCAGGTTCGTCTGCTTCGACGTGTCGAACATGACATGCGCGACGTCCCTGCGGGCCAGCATGTCCGCCCGGTTCCGCAACGCCTGCACCTCACCCTTCGTCAACGTGTCCACCTCACGACCTGTCGACGAAATGAGACCGTCGATGCGGCGCTGGAACGCGTCCTTGTAGAACGGGTGCCGGCCCATCACGGTCTCCGGGATCTCCGCCACAACCTTGAAGTAGAAGCTCCTCGACTTCTGGTACCCGTTCACCAGGGGGTTGCCCTGGTCCAGGGTCTCCTTCAAGTTGTGAGGGATGACCGGGCGCGACGCCCCATCAGGGAACGCCACACCGATGTCCTCAGCGCGCAACGAACCATGCATCGCCCGGTTGCGGATCTCATCCGTAGGGAGCAACGCGTCAACGTGCTGCCGTTGAGCTGCGAGCAGGTCAGCCGGCGACAACCACTTCGCGTCACCGCGCTTGTTCGTCGCCATCGAAGCCCAGTACTCACGCCCAGCCGGGTCCTGACGCATCCACGTCAGCAACGACTCGTCATCAGCACCACCAGCAATCGCCTTCAACACGTGATCGTTACGCACATGGTGGTTCACCGCCGTCAGATAGGCGTCGTTCCACCTGCCCGGCGCCTGCGGGTCAAACCCTTGCAGGTTGTACCTGCCAGTGCTGCGCAGGTCACGGTTCAGCAAGGACCGCTGCGTGTCCATGAGCCCCATGATGGACGCGCGAGCATCCTCCATGTCATGCACACGGGCGAACCCCTCAACACCCTGGTAGGCGTCCGTCACGGCAGGAGGAGTGAACTCCCCCGTGCGGGGGTCCATCGTCGCCGACGACCCCTGCACCTTCTTCAACGGCGTCTTGCTGCGCTGAATCTTCCCAGCGAACTCGTCACCCGTCTGAGCCTTGAACGCCTGCGGCGTCAAGTCCAGGATGTGCTGCTGCTCCGCACGCTCAGCGTGCAGCCGCTTCAAGGTCTTCTTCCCCGTCGCGTTCGCGATCTGCGTGTCCAGGTCGTCAAGCCTCGACGACGCCAGCAGCTTCCGTTGGAACAGCTCCGATGCGGCCTTATCGACACGGCCCAGGTTGGAGAGCATGTTGCCCGTGCCGCGCATCGCGGTCAGGCCGTGCGTCAACACACCGATGTGCGCCAGGGCGCGGGCCTGCGTGTCGACCTGCACACGCACCGGGTACCCGAACGGGCGGAAGAGGACTGCGAGCTTCCAGAGGTCGCTCATGGCGGCGACGAATGCCTCAGTGGGCTTCCACACGCCGTCACGCAGGACCATCATGCCCGGCGTGTACTTCGCCTTGAGGGCCGCATCAACGGCCTTGAAGTCGATCACTGACACCGTGTCCTGAAACTGCGACGTCGCAATCGACTTCGCCAGGTCAGGGGTCAACGCGTACACGCCATCATCGCCAACCATCGTCGCGGCAGTGTCCGCATCTACGGCCTGCTTCGCCGAGAGCTGCAACCGCTCGAGCTCCGCCGTGCGACGCCCCATGACCTCGCGCACCACCGCACGCACCTCAGCCGCAGGCCGGGTAGGCGACGAATGCCGCGACACCATGTAGTCCTCAGACAGCTTCTCGAACTCGCGCACGACGTCATGGCGCTGCGTGCGGGACAGGCCCGGGTCCGTCGCGCCACGAGCCGACACGAAGTCGTCCCGCAGGCTGGCGAACTTCTGCAACGCGGCAGTGTTCTTGTCCTTGCGCAGCATGCCCTCTACGCGGGCAGTTGCCGCAGCGAAACCCTCGTACGCGTCATCGTCAGACAGCTTCAACGTCTGCGGGATGCGCCGGCCAGCAACGAGGTGCACGGGCTTCAACCCGGGCGACGTAGCAAGCGTCTTCTGCACCCGCGCCAGCGCCGCCTGACGGTTCGCCAGGGCCTCGGCAACCATGCCCGGGCGGTGCGTGATCCCAGCCGCAGCCATACCAGCCCGCACAGGACCAACCGCGTCCACACCCAGGCCACCCGTGCCCGCATCCATGACACGCTGCAACGCGCCAAGCTCTTCACGAATCTCGTCCTGCTGCACCGCCAACTGGCGCTTCACCAAGGCGTCATCATCCAACGCCTTCAACGCAGTGCCGTGCGGCACGTCCGGCTTCGACAGGACCGCGACAGCAGCCGTGTCCAAGTTCGGGGCGAGCATCATGTCCAGCTCGACGGAGAGTTCCTGCGAACGCTCCGACAGCATCGACAGGGCCTTACGGTCACCCGCACCCGCATAGATCACCGTGTCCATGAGGGTCTTTGAGTCGACCTCGTCCACGCCAATGTCCCGTGCGCGGCGCATCATGTACGCCACGGCACCGGCATCCGTCGTCTGCGACAGCAGGGGGTCCTTCGCCACAGCAGCCAGGCCACCAGGGGTGCCCAAGACGTCGTAGTAGCGGTCCGTGACACGCTCGACCGACGACTGGAAACGGGAAGCCTTTCCCTCCGCCTGCACGGTCGTGTCAGCGGCACGGTTCAGGCGGGACGCGTTCGCGGCAGCCGCCACATCCAGACCGTCCACGGCACGCGACGCCTTCACCGCAGCCGACGCACCAGCAGACCCAACAATCAGCGGGTCAGCGTAGATGGAGAACGCCGCATCAGCGACACCCGTCGCCCACCGCTGACCACCAGAACCAAAGTACTCAGCCCGGTCACCACGCAACTGCGGGTCATCGATCAGGGGCAGCTCAGTGCGCCCCGTAGACGCGTTCCACTGCCCCGCCAGGCGCCCATCAGGAGTGAACTGTGACCGCCCGTACTCCCACGCCGTTTGCGCAACAGACGCCTCAGCGTCCTGCGACGCCTGGAAGTACTCGCGTTCAGTCTCGTCGGCACCGCCCAGGCCACCCAGCCAGCCACCAACAATGGGGACACCCTTGAGGAGGCGCCCCAGGGCGTTCGTCTGGTTGCCCTCACCCGTCGCGACAGTCTTCGCCGCGTCACCAGTGGACCGGCCACGCGCCTCGAACAGGTTCCCCATCTCCGTGACGGGCACCTGCATGGCCTTCAACACCCACGACGCCGGCGACGAAGACGACCCCGTGGACAGGGCCTTACGCGGGGCGTTCGGCAAAGGAGAAGCGTTCGACAGGGCAGGCCTCGTGAACCCCGCCTGACGACCAAACACGCCACCCGTGCGGGCAGCATCCTTGTCATTGTCCGTGTTCTGGGCAATGTTGAACGACGCCCCTAGTGGTGCGCCCTCGTTGAACGCGGCGCCGGTTCTGCGGAAAACACTCATGGGTGATCCAATCCATTGAGAATGGGGGAGTTTGGGGTCCCCGAAAGGGCAGGACTGTCCCATGGGGAGTCTGGGTTGAGCCCTCTAGGGGTTTACTAGGCGATGAGCCCTTGCGGGTGGCTTCGAGTCAGGCGGCTGTTGAAGGCGCTGATACGGGTATCGCGCGCCCCGTCCGTGCGAACCCCAGCGCTTCTAGGTCCGGTGAGCCCACTTCGCCGCCCGTTCGCATCAGATCGCCGTGTGGCGAGAGTGGTGCGCGCAGCGAGTGCCACCCGTTCACCTGCGGCTTGGGCAGTGCTGCGATCAGGTCGGAATCGGCTGTGCATGGCTGTTCCAGCAGAGCTGAGAACCCGAGCTGGTGTCCGTACGCGAGCTGGGAGGCGCAGGCATGGCAGCAGCCGTGCCTGACGTAGCGGTTCTTGATGCGCTCCCACGTGCGGGCCTGCGAGAGGGTCTCGGGGCGGGCCGCCTTGACTGTCACGCGGACTCCTTGGTGGTCACCTGGCACGAGTCTTCGTACGCGTTCACGTCGTGCAGTGCGTACCGAACGTTGGAACCGAACTTCCGATAACTTGGGCCCTGACCCTTGCATCGGAGCTTCGCGAGGAATCCGGGGTGGACGCCCCAGCGCTCTGCTAGATCGCGCTCAGTGAGGAACTTTCTCTCTGGTTCGACCGGCAAGCCTGCTACGCTTCGCGGGATAGGTGTTCTTGCCATTGCTTGTCCTTCCCCTGGGTGTCCGCAGTGGCGACTGCGTACCATAGATCATTCCAGCAACCAACGACGCGCCCCGCTCTTCTGGCACATTCTGGTTCATGTGCTTTCGCCGTTGTATAGGCACTTGTACGACGACCTGGGGAAACGTTCCGAACTGCCTAGAAGGCTCGGAGGGGGTGAAAAATATGGGACTGCCCAAGCTGGCAGCGACGCAGGCCTCCGTGCGGCCACCAATCACGCTTCACCCTTTACGCATCCCCCGGATACGCGCTACGGTGTGGTCACTACACCGAGGATGGGAGCGGATCATGGGTCGCCCACGCATGAAGATCGGGGAGTGGGGCAACGTTGCTACCACGGCCCAGGTGCTCACTGACTCTGGGAAGTACCAGGCGGCGCCCGAGGGGACGCGCAAGGCTGACCGGTGGCGTGCTCGGGCCAAGGTCCGTGATGCGGATGGCATCGTTCGTGACGTCGAACGGTACGGGGCCACGAAGACCGAGGCGCGGCGAGTGCTCGAGGAGTCTCTGCGGGAGCGCGTCGCGCCCGTCACCAAGGGCAGCATCTCCGGGTCGACCACGTTCGAGGAGCTGGCTCAGCAGTGGGCTGAGGGCATGCGTTCTAGCGACGATCATGCGGCCAACACCAAGGCCGTCTACTCGTCCGTGCTCGACCGGTACGTGCTCAGCGGCGGGCCTCAGGACAAGGGCACCGGGCCACTGGCTGGGTGGACTGTGCGTGAGGTCAACGTGGCTGCGATTAACCGTGCCCTGGTGTCCATCACTGCGGACGGGGGCCCTGCCGTGGCAAAGACCGCCAAGACGGTTCTGTCCTCCGTGATGGGCCTTGCAGTGCGTCACGGTGCGATCCCAGCGAACCCGGTCAGGGAGGCGGACCGCATCAAGCGCAAGGGGTCCGTGAAGCGCAAGGGCGCTGCCCGGGACACTACGCGTGCGTTCACTCTCGAAGAGCGTGACCAGGTGATGGCATTTATGGACACCGACCCTCGCGCCCAAGCTCACGATCTGGGGGATCTGATCGCGTTCCTCGCCGGCACGGGCGCGCGGCTGGGGGAGGCGTGCGCCCTGCGCTGGTCTCGTCTCAACCTGGACGGTGCGAACCCGACCGCGAGTATCGACGCGACACTCGTGCGCCTTCCTGGCGTGGGTCTGGTGGTGCAGGAGGAGACGAAGACGCACCGGCACGCGTCCGATTCCAGCCGGCGCGTCCTCCTGCTTCCCCCGTGGCTCGCGGACCGACTCGTGATCCGACGCACCATGCTCCTGGACGCCGGCAAGTTCGATGAGACGGACGTCGTGTTCTCCTCACCGATGGGCAAGCTACGGGACCCGTCGAACACCACGAAGACCCTGCGCACATTGCTTGACCGGGCCGGGTTCGGGTGGGCCACGTCCCACACGTTCCGCAAGACGGCGGCGACGCTCATGGACCAGGCCCACATGTCGGCGCGTGAGATCGCTGGGCAGCTCGGGCATGCGAACCCGAGCCTCACCACGGACGTGTACATGGATCGGCGCCCGGTTACCACCCGCGCGGCAAGTGTGCTTTAAATGCGACGAGGGGGCCCATGTTGTACCCGAGAATCAAACAACCCCACATTGAGGACTCGATGACTGAACGAGAAGTACTAGAGATTGCATGTGACGAAAGCGGATCTGAAGGCGAGAACATTCTAGAAGGCGGGTCTCGCGTCTTCGCCCACGGGAGCGTCGACTTAACCGTCGATGAAGCAGACGCCTTGGCGGCGGAGATACGTCAGAGTCTTCGGCTGAAGAATAGCGGAGAATTGAAGGGTAAAGACGCCTTGAAGGGGTGGAGACTTGAAGCCCTCACCGAATTCTTTTCCGCAGGAGGACCAATGAGTGGCCGCACCCATGTGTACCTGGTGGACAAGGAGTCTTTCGCCGTGGGGAAGGTGATTGACCTTCTTGTGGAGGAAGAGTTCCATGATCGTGGCATTCATCTCCACGATGACGGGACCGCACACGAGATGGCATCTCTGCTTTTCAAGCATGGACGAAAGGCGCTTGGTTCAACGTACTGGGACCGTCTCATGCGGGCATTTGTTTCGTTGCTTCGATCGTCGCAAAGGCGGGGCGAAAAGACCACGCTAGAAGAGTTCTTCGCGATCATCGACGATGTCCGATTGAGAAGTCACAGGCAAGACGTGTCGACTATTCTGGACCTCATCTGGTCCGCTCGTGCCCAGGCGAGTTTTTACAACAGCCCAGGATCTGGAGGGTTCCCAAACTTGGATCCACTGATACCATCCATCCCGCAGACTGCGCGCGCCTGGGCGGATTTGACAAATAGGCCAGTACGTATCGTGCACGACCAGCAGTCAGTACTTACATCGAACTTGATCGACGATATGGTTAGAGTGCTCAATGATCCTCACCCCGACTTTCCGTATCCGGTTCCGCTGGTCGGAGTGTCGCTCGTCGATTCCCGATTCGATTCTCGGATTCAATTGGCGGACCTGACGGCAGGTCTTGGAAAGTTGGCTGGGGACATGGCGCGCGGTGGCGCGACAGCGGGGCCGGTGTTGGATGCAGTACGACCGATGATTGATGAGCTCTGCATTTGGGAGGACGACGCAAGCTGGGAAGTCCTGGCCAAGTAGATGAGGATCCATGTATGGCGGCAAAGAAAATCCCCGATCGGCTCGTAGAACGCCTTTACGAGGACGTAGGCATGAGCGCGACCCAGATCGCCGCCTTTCTGAAGGAACACATGGGTATTGAGGTGACCACGGAGGCGCTGTCGATGTGGCGAAAGCGCCGGGGCCTGGACCGTAACCCCGCCCACCCGAAACGCATCCCGTGGAAGGTGCGCCCGGAGCACGCCGTGACGGTTGAGGCGCAAGCTGTTCGGTCACACTCCCGTAGGGAGGACGGCCTGACGGTCGACAAGGAACGCACGCGCATCCTGGCGAGTATGGAACGTCGCCTGTACCCGCACGGCCTGGTCATCCACTACGACGCCGACACGGAGAGAGGTTGGTGGGCCGTTCCGGCCAGGCCTGGCATCGACCTGGGCCTCGTGCGCGAACCCGACGACGTCCCGCGCGCTCCCCGGCATGGGCCCAGGGCCATGCAGGGTTGAGAACCCCTGACCACGAGGCCCCGCCCCTGACCACGCTGCCCGCATGGCAGGGGAGCGGACTGTACGAGAATTGGCTAAGAAGGTTGGGGTCTCACGCAACAGCGTGTGGGCATGGCTCGCAGAACAGGGATGGGATCGCACGCCCACAGGGCGATGGGCACTCACCGAGGAGCAGGCACACCTCGTGTTGGAGCGGTTCGAGCGCACGGCGCCTCTCCGTGAGGTGCGCAGCCCGAACCGTGCAGCGTCGAGGCCTGCAACCGGGATCATGTGGGGTTCCAGGATGAGTGCAGGCTGCACTACCAGCGACGGTCCAGGACCGGGCGTTTCGAGAAGTCGACGGGCGGCGAGTGGCAGGCGGTGAAGACTCACTGCCCTCAGGGGCAGTCCTAGCAACACATGGCACATGGTGGCCGGCGAGTCGATTCTCGCCAGGTCGCTCCCGTTGAATCGTCAGCAGGCGAAATGGCGACGATCATCAATCATTGGGTGGGAGAATCTCGTCAGGAGCATCCCCGCCAAGGCGTTCAATAAACTCACGTCGACGCTCCTTTAGGAAGCGCGTGTCGGTCTCCACAGAGTCGAGGAGATGCCAACTGCGTCCCTTCTTCCCCAGGGTTCCAGTGACGGTGAATGGGAATCTGTTTCGATGGGCGTAGATTGCCCAGTTGTAGTCATGTCCGCTTAGCGTGACTCCGACGCGCTTCAGCGAACCCTGGACATCGGCCTGGATTATGACATCCCCGGTCTCGTCGCTCAAGGAGGTGATATCGCGCGATAGGGCAATCACAGGTCCAACGATTGTCTCAATCGTGAGGTCAGATTCTGCGCGATTGAACCGGTCTATTGTTGCGGGCGCATTTTCTATTGCGTGGCGTGAGAAGATGACTTTGTCTACGGCTGGTTCAGCTTGACGAACGCTCGGTGTCCAGTTGAAACTCATGTCTACCTCGCTCCGACCAAAGCCGTCAGCAATCTCCTCGATAGCCTCAACCAACTGCGAAGTCATCCCGTCTGCGCGAGCCTCCTCGAAATCAAGGTAGTCGTCGCTTTCCTCCAGATGTCGTCGAGTCGCGTCTAGTCCTCGGGAGAGGGTTGTCATCACACGCCGCGAGAAGTCGAGTTGTGGCGCGACTTCAGGCTCCGCGGTGGTCATGTCGTCAGGAATTTCGGCGTCGGATTCTGTAACCGATTCCTGAGGCGCATCAGGCAAATCTGAGACGGCCTTGGGCAGGTCGTCGTGCAGTCGGGCAGCGATTGTGATGATGAAGCTGCCACGTTTTGTGTGACCCATGCGAAGGTCGTCTTCAAGGAAGGTCTTTACACGTTCCGAGGTCCGTCCTTTCCCGCTCGCTTTTGGATTTCCGGTGATGATTGCGGCGGTCTTCACCATCTTTTCAATGGAGTCGATCAACTCGCTCGCCCGATGCAGGGGGATGGTGCCATCCGGTGATGCTTGCGTGACCCGAACAAAAAAGAGGTCTGCATGGATGGCGGCAACCTTTTCGGCAAGTTCACTGACGGACCAGTCGAAAACGGAGGCAATCTCCGTTGAGGCTTCGTAGAGGCGCTTGTCGAAATCGACATCCGATTTATCGGTCGGGATGTGAACATACTCTAGACGACCGCTGTGCTCCGGGGAGTGCGCCCAGGTCTCCATGAATGGGCGTTTCGAGTGCAGTGCCCACGATTGTGCGGCTAGGAAACGCGAAAGTCCGCGTGGTGTTAGGACCTCGGTGAACTCGCTCAGTGCGCGCGTGTACGTGTTCATTGCCACCTCCATCGAGCAGCCTCTTCCATGAGTGACTGAAGAGATGTGGGCGTCAACAGGTTCTCGTACGGAAGGTGGAGCGTCTGCGATTCCTTGTCGTCTCCGATAGGGGGAATCTCGCTTCCGCGCAGGAAGTAGGCCTTGCAATGTGTGAGGAGACCGTCGTCGGGCCAGGAGAGCCAGTGGCCAGGTTCGTTTGGAACGGTGACGACGCAGAAGACTGCCATCGTCCCCCGGTTCCCACTAGAGAGCTTCTTGCATGTTCGTGCGTCTAGACTCCAGGAGAGGTGTTTGCCCTTGAGTACGCGCTCTTGGCCGGTGCACTTCAACTGAACGTCGAGCTTCGGTCCGGCTAGGTACGGAGTGAAGTCGTGATCCGAGCGCACGGTTGCGTCGAAGCCGTCGTAGTCCGTTCCCCACGCGCCGACATCCAGGCCAGCGGTGGATGCTATGACCTTGAGTACAGCTAGGCTGATCTGTTCCTTGAGTGCGGACACTGGTATGTCATCGTCAAAGAGCTGATGTGAGAGCGGCCGCTCCGCCGCTGTCTCAGTTGGCATGCTCGGAGGGTACAGGCGTTTGAGCTTGGACTGGTTCGTCCATCGCGACTTCGTGCCGAGTTTCACCCACATCGTGAGACGTGGTGACAGTGAACCGTCCAGCGCGAACGGTCAAAGAGGGGGGTAAGTGGGGGATTTAGCCACGATGGCGAGCATCGGGGTATCTGAAACCCAGTATTTCCAACGGTTTCGGTGGGCCCCGTGGGACTCGAACCCACAACCTACGGATTAAAAGTCCGCAGCTCTGCCATTGAGCTAGAGGCCCGGGCACCGTGCGCGCGCCTCGTCCGAGGCGGCACCAAGGCCCGCGCAGAGTCTACGCGCCGAGCCCCTGCTCACGGCGACCCGACCACGGGTGGTGAGCGGCGTCGTCGGGCCGGGGAAGCCCCGGCGGAGCCTCAGCGCGGGACGCGCGCGAGGACGTCGAAGACGTGCCAGTGCTTGGGGCCGCTGAACGACTCGCCGTCCTCGTCCTCCTCGCGGACCTCGACGACGTCGAGCCCGTCGAACAGGGCCTCGGCCTCGGGGCGCGTCAGGAAGGTCCCGTCGATCGTCCCCGCGAACGAGTCGTGCACGCCGAACAGGTTCACCGCCAGCCACGCGCCAGGGCGCAGCGCGCGGCGGATCTCGGCCCAGACGCGCGGGAAGTCGTCGGGCGCCGCGTACGGCAGCGAGTACCCGGCATAGAGGAGGTCGGCGGGTGGCAGCACCAGGTCGGCGAACGGCACGACGGCGACGCTCAGCCCGTCTCCCTCCTCACCGCCCGCGGTGGCCCGCACGAGCGACGGGGTGGCCGGCTCGCCGTCGACCGCGTGGACACGCCACCCCGCAGCCAGCAGCGCGGCGGACTCGACGCCCGCGCCGCACCCCAGGTCGATCGCCTGCCTGCCCGCTCCCGGACCTGCGAGCGCCATCACCTCGCGACACAGAGCCCGGGCGTCGCGGCCCGGCTGGGCGGCGTTGTAGACGGCCCAGTGGTCCGGTGAGTGAAGCGTAGTCATGGGCGCCATGCTCCCACCGGCGCCTGCCGGCCGGGGTCGAGTGCGGAGTAGTTGTCGTGAGACGGCACGATGCACGACAACTGCTCCGCACTCAACGGCGTTCCAGCGGCGGCCCGACGGCGGCCCAGCGGCGGCGGCCGCGGGGGCCCGCGCCTCCCGCGGGCGCGGACCTTAACCCGATCCGCGAGGGCTTGTCGCGCTCGATCCCATTTCTTGAGAGACACGCCGTGAATCGGTCCCTGGCCTTGCGATCGGGCCCGATCCTTGTTTGGTTGGAGGCAACCGAAAGGCGCACGCCGAGGGTTCGTCGCAAGGCTGCCCGTGCGTCCCCAGGCAACCGAGAGGAGCTTCCATGCTCACCCTGACCGACAACGCCCGCGATGCAGTCCAGGACCTCACCACGCGGGCCGGAGTGCCCGACGGTGGCGGACTCCGGATCGCCGAGTCGGCGCCGCAGTCCGGCGACTTCGAGCTGGCCCTCGTCCCGAGCCCGCAGCCCGACGACACGGTCGTCGAGAGCGGCGACGCACGAGTCTTCGTCGAGCCGACCACCTCGATCGCGCTCGCGAACCTCACGCTTGACACGGACCCTCGTGCGACCGAGGGCCCCGGGTTCGTCCTCACGCCGCAGGCCTGACCGGCCCGCGCCGCAGGCCTGACCGGCCCGGCACCACCTGCGGGGCCTGACAGCCCACACCACGTCTCGACCGGTTGCGCGGCCCGCCCGTCCCGGGAGCCGACCCCCCTCCTCCTCGGAAGGTTCCCGGCCCGGCCAGGGCTACGCACCCGATCACCCCGACGGGCCGTCCGCGAACAGCGGGCGGCCCGTCGGCGTGCGCTCTGACGACGTCGACGGCGAGGGGCGCTCAGCCGTGCCGCGCGACCCCCAGTGCCCACGCCACGAGCGGCACCTGGACCGGCAGGCGTCCCCACGCCACCACGGGCCTGCGGGCCCACGACCGGGCGCCGGGGTGCGAGTCGAGCGCCATCTTCACGTTCCCGGGGAAGACGCCCACCAGCAGCGCGGCGCTCGCGAGGCCCCCGGCGCGACGCGTGGCCGGGACGAGCAGCGCCGTCGCGCACGCCAGCTCGGCCACGCCGCTCCACGTGACCCACGGGCGCGGGTCCCCGAGAGCGTCGGGGATCAGGGGCTCGAAGACCTGCGGACGCACCAGGTGCACGACGCCGGACGAGCCGAGCAGTGCCGCGAGCGAGACGGCGGAGGACGCGGGGGAGAGAGCCATGTCCCGATGCTAGGCAGGGTGGGTGAGGCTCGCCCTGGGGTCGTCACCCGCTGCGGTGGGCCAGCAGGCTCACGGGGCCGCCGGCGACACGATCCAGTACCCGCCCAGCACAGCGGCTCCGACGGTCACGAGCAGGAACACCCCGACCCACACGAGCCCGGGGATGCCGGTGAGCCGCGCGAGCATGTCGGCGTCGGACTGGCGGGCCTTGCCGCGGCTGCGGGAGATCTGCAGCTCCAGGACGGGCCGGATCGCGCCCAGCAGCAGGAACCACGTCACGGCGTACGCGACGGCGCTCTGCACGGGCGGTGTCGCGGCCCACGACACGACGACGAGTGCCACGCCGCTCACCAGCACGGACCACAGGCCGAACCAGTTGCGGATCTGCAGCAGCATCAGGGTCAGCAGCAGCACGAGGAGCCACAGGAGCCCGACGGCGTAGCCCGCCCGCAGCAGCGCGGCCGCCCCGAGCCCCACGAGGCCCGGGCCGACGTAGCCCATGAAGGCCGTGAGGACCATGCCGAAGCCGCGCGGCTTGCCGTAGGAGACCGTCAGGCCCGACGTGTCGGAGTGCAGGCGGATGCCCGTCAGACGCCTTCCGGTGAGCAGGGCCGCGATGGCGTGCGCGCCCTCGTGCGCGATCGTCACGACGTGCCGGGCGACCCGCCACACGGGCGTGAACACCACGACGATCAGCGCGACGAGCGACATCGACAGCACGACCGCGGAGGCCGGTGCGGGCACGGGGGTCGTGGCCGCCGACCAGATCTGACCGATGACGTCGCCCACGGAGCTCATGAAGTCCACGGGCGACATTCCACCACGCCCGCAGGTGCGGGACGTGCGAGGTCCGGGCGAGCTCCTGGGCGAGCAACCGGGGAGGTGAGGGATCGGTGAGGGATGTGGAGACGTCGATCACCATCGACGCACGCGCGCCCCAGTCATGAGAGAGTGGGGACCGTGGCTGCGCATCTCTGCGCGCCCAGCGTCGTGGAGTTCCCTGGATTTCTTGCGGCGAACCCCGACCCTACGCCCGAGAGGCAAACCCTTGAACAACCCCATTCGTGCTGCCGTGCGCCCGAACGCCGCAGCCCCCCGTACCAGCTCGTCGCAGGGACAGCAGTCCCGCGACACCAACCGCCCGGCTCGTGACGACCGGGCCCGCCCGGCCCGCGACGAGCGCGACAACCGCGACTCGCGTCCCGCCAAGGTGACCCGTGACGGTCGCCCGGTCCGTGAGCGCGACTCGCGCGACGGCCGCGGCGCCGGCCAGGGCCGCCCTGCCGGTGGCAACCGTGAGCAGCGCGCTCCCCGCGAGCAGCGCGAGCAGCGTCCCGCCGTGGAACGTTCGTCGGTCCCGACCGTCGTGCCCGAGGGCCTGACGTTCGCCGACTTCGCGATCCCGACCACGGTGGTCCGTGAGCTCTCGAGCCAGGGCATCGAGTCGCCGTTCCCCATCCAGGTGGCCTCGCTGCCGGACACGCTCAAGGGCCGCGACGTCCTGGGCCGTGGCCGCACGGGCTCGGGCAAGACCCTCGCGTTCTCGCTGCCGGTCGTCACGCGCCTGTCCCAGTCGGACACGCGCCGTGCCGCTCGTCGCCCCCGCGCCCTGGTCCTGTGCCCGACGCGTGAGCTCGCGAACCAGATCAACGCCACGATGGAGCCGCTCGCGAAGGCCCTGGGCCTGAACACGACGACCATCTTCGGTGGCGTCGCGCAGAGCCGCCAGGTCAGCGCCCTGAACGCGGGCGTCGACATCGTCATCGCGTGCCCGGGCCGCCTCGAGGACCTCCTCAACCAGCGCGTCCTGTCGCTCGACGGCATCGAGATCACGGTCCTCGACGAGGCCGACCACATGGCCGACCTGGGCTTCCTGCCCGGCGTCAAGCGCATCATGGACAAGACCCCGACGCGCGGCCAGCGCCTGCTGTTCTCCGCGACGCTCGACAACGGCGTGGACCAGCTCGTCAAGCGGTACCTGAGCAACCCGGTGAGCCACTCGGTCGACTCGGCCGAGTCGCCCGTCTCCAACATGACGCACCACATCTTCGCGGTCCGTGACGCGGACGCGAAGAAGGACGTCGTGCAGCAGCTCGCGTCGGGCACGGGCCGTCGTGTCCTGTTCACGCGCACCAAGCACCAGGCGAAGAAGCTCGCGAAGCAGCTCACGGCCCAGGGCATCCCGTCGGTCGACCTGCACGGGAACCTCGGCCAGGGCGCGCGTGAGCGCAACCTCGAGGCGTTCTCGAACGGGTCCGTCCGCGTGCTCGTCGCGACCGACATCGCGGCGCGCGGCATCCACGTCGACGAGATCGAGCTGGTCGTGCACGTCGACCCGCCGGCCGAGCACAAGGCGTACCTGCACCGCTCGGGCCGTACGGCTCGCGCCGGCTCCGAGGGCGTCGTCGTGACCGTCATGCTCCCCGAGCAGCGCAGCGACGTGAAGGACCTGACCCGCAAGGCGAAGATCACGGCGCAGCCGCAGCCCGTCGCCCCCGGTGACGCGGCGATCACGTCGCTCGTCGGCGAGGTCGCCGAGTACGTGCGCCCCGCGGACATCACGCCGCCGCAGACGCAGGCCCGTCGTGGCACGCCGTCGCGCAACGGTGGGACGCGTGCGACGCGGACGTCGGCCCCGGCCAAGACCGCAGGCCCGACGGCGCAGCGCGCCCAGGGTGGTCGCGGCCAGTCGGCGCAGGGCGGCGAGGGCGGCGCTGGTGCGCAGGCTCGTCGTCGTGGCGGTCGCGGTCGCGCGCAGCGCGGTGGCGGCTCGGCGACGGTGTACTCGTCGTCGTCGTACTGACGGACGCGCTCGTCCGCTCGCCCGCCGAGCGTGACGGGTTCCGTCGCCGAGGGTGACGACGTGCTTGAGGACCCCGGTGGTGATCTTCGGATCATCACCGGGGTCCTCTGCGTCCCGGCGGAAGCGCCCCGTCACCCTCGGCGGCAGGACCGTCCGGGAACAGCCGGAGACCCGGCACGGTTGTCGCTGTCGGAGGTGGAGCATGACCAACGAGACCCACGACACGACCGGAAGCCTGTTCTCGCAGAAGGTGTATCCGGTGGCCAAGCCCGACGCCCAGTGGCGAGAGGAGCTGGCTCCTGACGAGTACGCGGTGCTCCGGCAGGCCGGCACCGAGCGCCCCTGGACCGGCGAGCTCCTCGACGAGAAGCGCGAGGGCGTCTACCGGTGCCGGGCCTGCGGGCACGAACTGTTCCGGTCGGACACCAAGTTCGACTCGCACTGCGGGTGGCCGAGCTTCTACGCGCCCAAGGAGTCGGACGCGGTCGAGCTGATCCAGGACCGGAGCCACGGCATGGTCCGTACCGAGGTGCGGTGCGCCAACTGCGGCTCGCACCTGGGTCACGTGTTCGACGACGCGCCGCAGACCCCGACGGGCGACCGGTTCTGCATGAACAGCCTCAGCCTGACGTTCGAGGACGCCGGCGCCTGAGCCCGCGGCACTGCAGCACCTGTCAGAACGAGCGTGACCTCGAGGTCACGCTCGTTCTGACACCTCCGACGTCCTGACACCTACGAGGGTGTCGAGGCCGACCGCGAGCAGCACGCCCACGAGGTAGAGCACCAGGTCGCGCGCGTTGAAGGTGCTCCCGAGCACCCACGCGGCCGCGGGCACGACGTCCAGCACGGCCGCCACGACAGGCGTCGCCTGCAGGACCTCGACGAGCCAGCACCACGCGAGCGTCACGGTCCCGGCCACCCACGGCCGCAGCCGAGGGGCCACGAGCACGAGCGCCACGTAGACCGCGACGGCGTACAGCAGGTCCCCGACCACGTCACCGACGGGGTCGGGGACCTGCGTCGTCACCACGAGGCCCAGCGCGACCACGGCCGCGAGGACGGCCAGGACGCGCAGGCGGCTGCGCCGTCGGGCAGACCACGCCGGGGGCGCGACGCCCGGCCGCCCCGTCGGCGCGTCACCCGACGTCATGTCAGCGCGACGCCTGCCAGCGCACGACGTCCTCCGAGTACCGGTGGAGCAGGGCGGCGAGGGCCGCGACGTCGTCGGGCGACCAGTCGCTCAGGGCCTGGGAGATCGAGTCGACGCGACGCTCGTGCGTGGTCCGCAGCAGCGTCTCCCCGGCCTCGGTGAGCGTGATGATCTGGCCGCGGGAGTCCTCGGGGTCGACCTCGCGGTCCACCATCCCGACCGACTCGAGCCGGGCGAGCTGCCGCGAGATCGTCGCGCGCCCCACCCCGAACTGCTGCGCGAGGTCCGACCCGCGCACGCCCGGGTTGGCCCAGATGTGGGCGAGCAGCGGGTACGCGCTCGCGTCGAGGTCGGGGTGGATGCGCTTGGCCATCGCGTTCGCGGACGAGCCCGCTCGGCGCGTCAGGACGCGGAGCTCGCGTTCGAGCGCGTAGAGCGGCGACTCGTCGGCGGGGGGCGGGGTGGGCGTTGAGGACACAGTCGGCTCCGGCTGGTCGGTCGGCGAGGGCGGGATCACACGCCCCATCATGGCGTGCGGCGGGGCCGCCGTGGAACACGCATCCACGACGGCCCCGGGTGAGGTCCTGCGAGAAGGAGGTCAGCGCGAGGTGCTGCCCCCACGAGCGGGGCCGTCCCCGGCCCCCGTGAGGACCGAGCCCTCGGCGGCCGCGAAGTCGCCCTCGTGCTCCTGCTCGATCTCGTCGGTCAGGTCGGGCAGGCCGGCTGCGAGCTCGCGCTCGAGGCGCTCGTCGAGACCGGACTTGGTGCCGAGCGGGACCTCCTTGAGGAACAGCACGCAGATCAGGCCGATGACCGCGAGGGGCACGGCCACGAGGAAGATCTCCGCGATGCCCTCGCCGTACGAGCGCTCGACGAGGTCGCGCATCGGGGCGGGGAGCGTCGAGACGTCCGGCACGGTGCCGCCCGTCCCGTCGCTCGGCACGCCCATCTTGGCCAGGCCCTCCTGGATGGAGCTCGTGACCTTGCTCGCGAGGACCGCACCCAGGACGGAGACGCCGATCGCTCCGCCGAGCGTGCGGAAGAACGCGACGGTCGAGGTGCCGGCGCCCATCTCCGAGACGTCCAGGGTGTTCTGGACCGCGAGCACGAGGTTCTGCATGAGCATGCCCATGCTCGCGCCCAGGAAGAACAGGTAGACGCTGATGAGCACGAAGCTCGTGTGGTAGTCGATCGTCGACAGCGCGAACAGCGACCCGACGAGCAGCACGCCGCCCGTGACCATGAAGGCCTTGTAGCGGCCGGTGCGCGTGATGAGCTGCCCGATCAGGGTCGAGGCGATGAACGTCCCGACGATCATCGGGATGGTCAGCAGACCCGACTCGGTCGCCGTCTTGCCGCGCGCGACCTGCATGTACTGGCTGAGGAAGACCGCGGTGCCGAACATCGCGACGCCGACCGCGACGCTCGCGAGGACCGCGAGGACGAACGTGCGGTTCTTGAACAGGTGCAGCGGGATGATGGGCTCGACCGCGCTCTTCTCGACGAGGACGGCCGCGACCAGGGCGAGCAGCGACCCGATCACCATGACGGCGCTCTGCCACGAGACCCACTCGAAGTTGTTGCCCGCGAACGTGACCCACAGCAGCAGGGTCGAGACGCCGACGCTGATGAGCAGCGCACCCCAGTAGTCGATCTTCACGACGCGGCGGGGGATGGGCGGCAGGTGCAGCGTGCGCTGCAGCACGACGATCGCGGCGATCGCGAACGGCAGGCCCACGAAGAAGTTGAGGCGCCAGCTCACGGTGTCGGTCAGGACACCGCCGAGGAGGGGGCCGCCGATCTGGCTCACGGCCATGATCGCGCCCATGAGGCCCATGTACTTGCCGCGCTCGCGCGGGGAGATGATGTCGGAGATGAGGACCATGGCGAGCGCCATGAGCCCACCGGCACCGATGCCCTGGAGGGCGCGGAACGCGATGAGGGTGCCGACGTTCTGCGACAGGCCCGCGAGGGCCGACGCGACGACCGAGACGACCAGCGCGAGCTGGATGAGGACCTTGCGGTTCGTCAGGTCGGCGAGCTTGCCCCAGATGGGGGTCGAGATGGTGGTCGTCAGCAGGGTCGCGGTGACGACCCAGGTGAACGACGACTGCGACCCGTTCAGGTCGTTGATGATCTTGGGCAGCGAGCTCGAGACCACGGAGGTCGCGAGGATCGAGACGAACATCCCGAGGAGGATGCCGGACAGTGATTCCAGCACCTCTCTGCGGGTCATGGTGGTGGTTGCGCTCATACGGGACTCACATTCATAGGTCGTGCTTTGTCGTCGAGACGTCATAGCGGTGCCCGACGGCGGAGGCCGGGACGGGTGGGCGGGTCGCCCTGGGCGGTAGTTCTGGGGCGCGAGGCCCGAGGGGGCGGGTCGTCAGGCGCGCGAGAGCGCCTCGGTGAGGCGTCCGAGCTGGTCGATCGAGGCGCGCAGGTCCTCGGCGGTCCAGCCGGCGAACGTCTCGGACGTGCGGCTCATGAGGAGGCGGAACGTCTCGTCGACCTTCTCCCTGCCCTCGGGCGTGAGCGTCACGCTGCGGGCACGTCGGTCGTCGTCGCACGCCGTCCGCTCGACCAGTCCTGCGTCGACGAGGTGCGTCACCTGTCGGCTCGCGACCGACAGGTCGACCTTGAGGTGGTGCGCGAGCTCGGTGACCTGGAGGGGGCCGCAGCGCTGCAGGAGGCGCAGCGCACCGAGCGACGCCCGGGGGAAGTCGAGCTCGCGCGCGAGGCGGGCCGAGACCTCGCGCTGGGCGCGGTTGAGCTCCTCGAGGGCGACCGAGAGCTCCTTGACGGGCAGGTCGAGGACGTGGCTGTGGGGGGCGCTCGGGGCTGTCGAGGGGGCGGCCGTCAGGGCGGCGGGGGCCTCGAGGGAGGGGGTGGGGGAGAGGGGCACGCGAGAGATCTCCTTAGTTGCTGCAAGCAACTATAAACCCAGATGGTTGCTGAAGGCAATAGTTGCAGCGAGCATGTTGTTGGGACGCTTGTACCGGAGCGAGGGTCGGGTCGGCCGTCGACCACGGCCCGGCGACGACCAGTCACCTGCGCACCCGCCCCGCGCTCCGCCGTCGGGCACCCTGCGTACGATCGAGAGGTGAGCGAACAACCGACACCCAGTCACCGTCCGCGCCGCCCCGCGATGCTCGACCCGCGCGAGGCCGACGAGCTCCCCGGCGACCTCGACCCCGCGCTGCGGGACCAGATCGCCCACACGACCGCCGCCGCGATCGTGCACGGCGCGCGCGCCGCCGAGGACCCCCGGGTCGTCGACCGCCTCATCCGCCTCGTCGAGACCGAAGGCCTCGACGTCGTGTCCGGCCTCTGGGCCGACTCGGCCCCCGCGACCCTCCCCGGCGCGCTCTGGCGCCTGTACGTCCTGCGCGAGTGGGTGCGCCGCGACCCGCAGACCGTGGCGCTGCGCTACCGTCTCGGCGTCGACGCGGCCCCCGTCCAGGAGGTCGTCGCCGGCGTCGTCAGCCCGCCCGGACCCGAGGACGTGCGCGAGCTCGCCGACGCCGTGCTCTCGGGCGTCTTCGCCGGCGACCTCGCCGTGGCCCTCGAACGAGCCGCCGCGTTCTGCCGCATCCTCGCCACGGGCGCCGCGTTCGACGCCGACGCGCGCGAGGCCGGCGACCCCGACTCCGCGCTGCGCATGACGCGCGGCGCCTCGTCGCTGCTGCGCACGGCCGAGGAGCTCGAGCACTCCGCGGCGTTGTGGCGGGCCGACAAGCTCGACTGACGCGGCGCCGTCGGGCTGCTCCGCGTTCCCCGCGCGTCGGGACCCCCGGGGCCCGCTCCACGGCTCGACAGGCCCTGTGACCTGCGGGTTCGAAGCCTCCGGGACGCGGGCGTACGATGGTTCACGACGTCGGGTCGCGGTAGCCCCGGGCTCCAACATCAGCCGCTTCGAGCGGCCTTCGCGCCGACAGGCGCTCCCGGCCCGGCGTCGCTCCCACCACGACGTGAGCACCGTCCGGCCTGCCCTTTCGAGGCCCTCGGCGGCTCCCGCCGGTCGCCGCGAGCGATTGAACGTTCAGGCGACAGTTCGGTTACATTTGACGAGCGTTAGAGATGCGTTAACGCGCCCTCTCGGCGCAACTCACCACAGCGTCACCTTCCAACAGAACACCTGTGACATCCGGGTGACGATCGCTTCGTGCGGTCGTCATCTGCCTGTGAAAACCCACCAGCGTCCAGCCCTTTCGGAGCCTCCCGTGCGCTTGCGCCTCACCCCGCGCGATACCTCGTTCTTCGACCTCCTCGCCGACTCCGCTCAGCACCTGGTCACCGGGGCGAACCTCCTGGCCGAGCTGCTCGGCGCAGACCGCCCGACCCGCAAGGAGCTCGCCAAGAAGCTCGCGGAGACCGAGCACCTGGCCGACGACGCGACGCACACCATCATGCGACGCCTCAACCAGACCTTCGTCACGCCGTTCGACCGCGACGACATCTACGGACTGGCCTCCGCGCTCGACGACTGTATGGACTACATGGAAGAGGCCGCGGACCTCATCGTCCTGTACAAGATCGAGGAGCTGCCCGCCCGCGTCGGCGAGCAGGTCCAGGTCCTGCAGCGCGCGGCCGAGCTGACCGCCGAGGCGATGCCGCGCCTGCGCTCGCTCAACGACCTCGCCGAGTACTGGGTCGAGGTCAACCGCCTCGAGAACCAGGCCGACAAGATCCACCGCAAGCTCCTCGCCGAGCTCTTCGACAACGTCTCCGACCCGATCCTCCTGATCAAGCTCAAGGAGGTCATCGAGATCCTCGAGCAGGCCGCCGACGCGTTCGAGAAGGTCGCGAACATGGTCGAGACCATCGCGCTCAAGGAGTCCTGAGCCCCGTGGAATTCGCTCTGGTCGTCCTCGTCGTCGCGCTCGCGCTGAGCTTCGACTACACGAACGGATTCCACGACGCGGCCAACGCGATCGCCACATCCGTCTCGACGAGGGCCCTCACGCCGCGCGCCGCGCTCATCATGGCGGCAGTCATGAACTTCGCCGGCGCACTCCTGGGGACCGAGGTCGCCGAGACCATCGCGACCTCGATCGTCGACCTCGAGGACGTGCCACCGCACACGGCGCTCGTCGTGGTGCTGTGCGCCCTGGTCGGCGCGATCGTGTGGAACCTCATCACGTGGTGGTTCGGGCTCCCGTCGTCCTCGACGCACGCGCTCATCGGCGGCCTCGTGGGCGCCGGGCTCGCGGGCGGGCTCGCGATCTACGGCGCCTCGATCGTCGACAAGGTCGTCCTGCCGATGATCTTCTCCCCGCTCGTGGGCTTCGGCCTCGCGTTCATCGTCATGGTCGGCCTGCTGTGGGCGTTCCGCCGCGCGGCCCCCTCCAAGACCACGCGCCGCTTCCGCCTCGCGCAGACCGTGTCCGCCGCGGCCATGGCCCTGGGCCACGGCCTGCAGGACGCGCAGAAGACCATGGGCGTCATCTTCATGGCGCTCCTGACGGTCGGCTGGGCCAGCCCCGACGAGGGCATCCCGCTGTGGGTCAAGCTCGCCGCGGCCGCCGCGATCTCCGCCGGGACCTACTCGGGCGGCTGGCGCATCATGCGGACCCTCGGCCGCAAGATCATCGAGCTGGACCCGGCGCGCGGGTTCGTCGCCGAGTCCGTCTCCGCGATCGTGCTCTACGTCAACGCGTTCGCGTTGCACGCCCCGGTCTCCACGACGCACACCATCACGTCCGCGATCATGGGCGTCGGCGCGACCAAGCGCCTGTCGGCCGTGCGCTGGGGCGTCGCCAAGAACATCGGCATCGCGTGGGTCCTGACGATCCCCGCCGCCGCGCTCGTGGCCGCGATCATGTACTGGATCCTGTCGCCGATCCTGCTCTGAACCGACCAGGTCGCCGGGCGGTGCGTCGCGGTCCGCGCGACCGGGAGCGCGACGCTCGGCGACCAGGTCCAGAGCGGCCGCTCCTGAACGACGACGCCGGACGCAGGGCCCGGCCCGGCCGCGCGTCGCTCACGTCGGCGTGCACCCTTCCCGTATCGCGAGCCGAGGGCACGCCCGGGACGCGTCTCCCTCGGGGAGAGCATCGTGAGCAGCGGTGTCGCTCGGTGCGCGCCGTGCCGCCCGAATGCCCCGTCGTGCCGCCCGAATCCCCGTCGTGTTGCCCGGTCGCCGCGCCGTGGGGCCCGCGGCCGCGCCGTGCGACGCCCTCTTCCGCTCGTCGCCGTGTCCCAGGTGGTCGGACGGCATCTCTTCTTGCTCCGGACCATGCTCGTGGCAGGTGCGAGCTTTTCCGTGACGAAGTGAAGCAGAATGTGTCCTTGACACGCTCTGAAGGGGCCCAATAGGCTTCCCGAGGTCGCCAACGAATGGCTCCGAAACTTCACTACCGGTCGGTCATTATTGGGACTTCTCCGGACGCCCGCCGGCACAGTTGAGGTGCCGGATCGCTCTCGGAGATCTTTTGTTCACTCGATACATTTGGGGGATATCGTATGCGCAAGATCAGCAAGCTCGTGGCCGCAGCAGCAGTCGCTGCCGCCATCGGAGGGGGTGGCGTCGTCGCCGCCGCGCCCGCCTCGGCCTCGTCCGTCTGCTCCGCCGGCTATGCGTGTGCATGGGAGCACGCGAACTACAACCCGGGCAACGTCGGCAAGAAGGTGTCGTTCCAGTACGGGATCCCCGACATGCGGAACTTCGGGTTCGACGACATGGCCAGCTCGCTCAAGAACAGTGGACGTACGTCCAACGCCGCCTGGTCCCAGGACCTCAACTACACCGGCAGGACCTGGGTCCTGAACCGTGGCTACGTGTCGTCGGACCTGGCCGGCTCGTGGCTCCAGGACTCGATCACGTCGGCACGGTTTATCTGAGACGCGACGGTTCCGTGAGGTCTGTGCGACTCACGGCCGGGTGCGCCCTCGCCGTCCTGCTGCTCTCCGGGTGCTCCGGAGCGGCGGCAGGCGGCGAGGCCGCGTCTGGCCGGTTCGACTCACCCTTCGCCCTCCCGCTCGAGAGTCGCTTCGTCGACCTCGCGCTCTACGGTGCTGCGGTCGACGCATTCATGGCTGAATGCATGGCGGAGTCCGGGCTGGAATACACGGTGGGGACATGGGACGTGAATCAGCCCGCGGTGCACGCGTTCAGCGCTCTGGGATATCCGAACCTCGAGCGGGACGTTGTCGAAGAATTCGGCTATCGGGCGCCGAGGGACCCGCGTTTGATCGAGCCGCCGGCTGATCTTTCCGGGAGTATTCCACCCGGTGAGGAAGAGAGATACGCGAAAGCACAGCAGGCGTGCACGGAGGAGTCCCGCGGGCCCGTGCCGGACATCGCGTCCCCCGCCAACGTGCTGCTGCAGCTCAACGCCAAGAGTCAGGACATGGCCCTGGAGGACCAGCGCATCCGCATCACGACGAGCGTCGAGCGGTGGCGTGAGTGCGTCGTGAAGGCGGATCCGCCGGTCGGCGACGCGGGCGGCACGCCCCTCGACTTTCGGGTCTCGGTGCTGAAGACCGTGGACGCCCGTGAGGGCTGGGCGGGAACCGGTGACTCCCACATGCGGCCGGCGCCCGTCGACGAGGTCGAGGCGGCGAGGATCGACGTGGGGTGCAGGCAGCAGTCAGGTTATGACGAGGCGTTCTTCTCGGCCGTCGGTGAGGCGCAGGAACGGCTCGTCACCGAGCATGGAGAAGTACTCGAAGGGGTGGAGGACTCGATGAACGAGATCCAGCTGGCGATTGACCACTACGTGCTCGAGGGGCAGAAGTGAGGGCGGGCGCGCGCGGTCGTGCCGCGGCCCGGTCGGGCCTCGTCGGGACCCTGGGGCTCGTGCTGCTGCTGAGCGCCTGCTCCTCGACCTCGGACGGGGTCGCCTCGTTGGAGGAAGAGGGCGGCGGCGCCGTGCGCGGGGGGTACGCCGACGAGAAGACGGCGGACTACGCGGACTGCCTGACGGACGTCGGGTTGAGCGTGCACGCCGAGACCGAGGGCTCGTTCAAGGGGTTCCTCGTGATCGAGGGAGCCCAGATCCTCGGAGACACGGACACCTCGCCGATCGGAGTCGACGGGGAGGACCGGGACGCGGACATCAAGAAGTGCCGTGCCGAGTTCTCCGGCGCGAAGGACCTGCTCGACGCCTCTACCACGGTCGACCTCCCCGTCGAGGACACGCTCGTCGACGACGACGTGGCCGCGGCGAGCCGGGCGTGGGCCCAGTGTGCCCGCGACGCCGGGTTCGCGATGATCGCCGACCCGGTCGTGGACATGGTGGTCATCCCCGAGGGGCTCACGGTCGAGCAGGCGCAGCAGCTCGGCAGCGCGTGCTCGAAGCCGATCGCCGACGCGGGCGACCCCACGCCCCACTTCGACTACCAGGCCGCCGTGAAGGTCGAGGGCGGCGGGCTGGACATCGCACCGTACATGAAGGCGATCGAGGGACCGATCTACGCGAACGTCACGAGTGGGGGACCTCCGAGCGGGGGAGCGCCGTCCGACGGCGGCACGGAGGCCCCGTGAAGCGGATCGCCAAGCTCGTCATCGCCTTCAGCACGCTCGGCGTGATCGGCGCGGCGACGCTCGGCGGGACGTGGCTCGCCGGGGCGGACGAGGACGAGAAGAAGGCGTCGACCGAGGTGCGCACCGCCGTCGTCGAACGCGGTGCGCTCTCGGCGGGCATGCGGCTGACGGGGAACCTGACCCGCGGGGCGGTCACGCAGCTGTCCGGCTCCGGGGAGGGCGTCCTCACGGCCCTCCCCGCGGCCGGGGCGGAGATCGCGGCCGGGCAGGTGCTCTACGAGGTGGACGGGAGGCCGGTCTTCCTCCTGACCGGGACGACCCCCCTGTGGCGGGCGCTCAAGCTCGGGGACGCCGGCCCGGACGTGCTCATCCTCAAGTCCTCGCTCGCGGCCCTCGGCCACGACGTCGGCGATGCCTCCTCCGACGTCTACGACACCAAGACCTCGGACGCCGTCGCAGCCCTCTACCGTGCCGCCGGCAAGACGCCACCCTCGGAGACGAGCGAGGGCAAGAAGTCCGTCGATGACGCGCAGGCCGGACTGGTCGCCGCCAACCAGGGGGTCGTGACCGCGAAGAAGGCGCTCTTCGCCGCGGACGTCCGGCCCGACGCGCTCACCATCGCCCAGGCGGACGCCGCTGTGGCAGACGCCGCGACGGCGCTCGACGAGGCAGCCGCGAGCGGCGCGAGCACCACGCTCCCGCAGGCGCAGCTCGATGCCGCGAAGAAGGCGCGCAAGGCACTCGACGCGCCGCCCGACCTGACCGTGCAGAAGCAAGCCGTCAAGGACGCCGAGCAGCAGGTCGTGGCAGCGAAGAACACGCTCGCGGTCGCTCGTGCGCAGTCGGTGGGGCCTGGCCAGGTGACCGTGCTGAGCTCTCCCTCCATCCGGGTCGAGAAGGTCGCGGGCCGCCTCGGAGGGGCGGCCAACGCCGAGATCGCGCAGTGGACGGGCATGACGACCTTCGTCGAGGCGCCCGTGACGGCGTCCCAGCAGGCCGCGCTCTCGATCGGCGGCGTCGTCCAGGTCCGTGTCCCCTCCGGAGACGTGCTCGAGGGGACCATCGCGGCCGTAGGCTCGGCGCCCGGTGCCTCGGCGGACGCCGACGCCGGTGACGGCGAGGAGGGCGACGGCGGTGGAGGCGCAGCGGGTACGGGCGGGGACGGCGCAGGGGCCAAGACGGTCCTGCGGGTGGACATCGCCGACCAGGCGGCAGCTGCCCCGCTCGCGGGGTCCGCGGTCACGATCGAGGTGTCGACCGACGTCGCGGAGGACGCGCTCATCGTCCCGGTGACCGCGTTGCTCGCGCTCGCCGAAGGGGGCTACGCCGTCGAGCGCGTGACGAAGGGCGATCGTGTGGAGCTCGTCGCCGTGGAGCTCGGGCTCATCGCGGAGGCACGGGTCCAGGTCTCCTCGGACGCGCTCGAGGCGGGCGACCGGGTGCAGATCCCGTGACGACGGACGGCGCCCCGGCCATCGCGATCCGTGACGTCACCAAGGAGTTCCCCACAGGGGGCGGAACCTTGCGTGTGCTCCACGGGATCGACCTCGAGATCGGCCCGTCCGAGCACGTCGCGGTCGTCGGGCCGTCGGGGTCCGGGAAGTCGACGCTCCTGTCCATCATGGGCACCCTCGAGAGCCCGACCACGGGAGACGTCGTCGTGGGCGGTCGATCGACCGCGACGATGACGGACGGCGACAAGGCGGCCCTGCGGTCGCGGGCCTTCGGGTTCGTCTTCCAGCAGTTCCACCTCATCGGACACGTGAACGCCACCCGGAACGTCGAGCTGGGCCTGCTGTACGCCGGGTTCGCGCCCAAGGAACGTCACGAACGCGCACGGCACGCCCTCGATCGCGTGGGGCTCGGCTCCCGCACCGACCACCGACCGGGGCAGCTCTCGGGCGGTGAGCAGCAGCGTGTGGCCGTGGCCCGAGCACTCGCGCACGACCCACAGGTGGTGTTCGCCGACGAGCCGACCGGCGCCCTCGACCAGGCGACGGGGGCGTCCGTCATGGAGCTCCTGCGGGGCCTCAGCGGGACGGCGCTCGTCGTCATCACGCACGACGAGACGATCGCCGCGTCGTTGCCCCGGCTCGTCCGCGTGCGCGACGGGCGGATCGAGCAGGACGTCCGCCAGGGGACGCTCGCATGACGACGCGCCTGTCCTTCGCCGACATGGTCGGCACAGCGACGCTCGGCCCGAGGTCGCGTCCCCTGCGAGCCCTCCTGTCGATCCTCGGGATCGGGATCGGGATCGCCACGCTCGTCGCGGTCATGGGAATCGCCGGAACCAACCAGGCGCACACGCGGGCACAGCTCGAGGCCCTCGGGTCCAACGTGCTCGAGGTCGCTCCGGGCGACGGCCCGGACGGGGTCGTCCCGCTCCCCGGCACCGCCTCGGAGATGATCCGCCGGATCGGACCCGTCGAGGGCGCCGCAGCGACCCGGGACCTCAAAGGCCTGCACGCGTACCGTACGGACCTCGTCCCCGGGACCATGGGCAACGGGCTCACGGTCGCGGCCGTCGAGCCGGAGCTCGCGGTCACGATGGACCTGACTGTCGCCGACGGCAGGTGGTTCGACGAGTCGACCTCGGCGCTGCCGGCCGTCGTCCTCGGGTCCTCGACCGCCCGACTGCTCGGGGTGTCCAGCATCGGGCAGCGGGTCTGGATCGGCGACGCCTGGTACGGGGTGCTGGGGATCCTCTCGCCCTCGCAGCTCGCGCCCCAGCTCGACACGAAGGCCCTGATCGGTGACCGGTGGGCCCTGGCCAACGTCGACGAGGCGGCGATCACCACGATCTACGTCCGCACGCGCAGCGGTGAGGCGACCACGGTCCGACCCGTGATCCCCGCCACGGCGAACCCCGCCGCACCGTTCGCCGTGAAGGTGGGGGCGCCGTCCCGGCTGGAGAAGGCGCAGACCGCTGTCGACGGCTCGTATCGGGCGCTCGCGCTCGGACTCGCGACCATCGCACTCCTGGTCGGCGCGATCGGCATCGTGAACACGATGGTCATCGCCGTGCTCGAGCGGCGCGGAGAGATCGGCCTGCGCCGCGCCGTCGGCGCCCGGTCCGGGCAGGTGCGGCTCCAGTTCGTCGTCGAGGCGGCGCTGCTCGGGTTGGTCGGCGGTGTGGCGGGATCGGTGATCGGTGTGCTCGTGACGCTCGGCTACGGGATCGCCACCGGCATGTCGCCGAAGGTCGACCTGTGGGCGGGCGTGGTGGGGATCGTCCTGGCGGTGCTCGTCGGTGCAGCAGCCGGCGCCTACCCGGCGTCGCGTGCGGCCAAGCTCTCGCCGACGCAGGCCCTGCGCGGCGCGTGACGACGGTTGCCGGCCCGCTCTGGCACCCGCCGCGTCAGTGCAGCGGCGGTGCGACCTTCTCCGCCGCGAGCACCCTCGGGCCCTTGGCCGTGTCCGCGACGTGCGCGACCAGCATCTCGCCCGGCTCCAGGAACGGGTCCCTGCTCGGCAGCGCGTTCGCGACCGGTCGTCGCGAGTGCTGGCCCAGGACGTCGAGCACCGTGGGCAGCACGGGCCGGTGCGTGCACAGCACGGTCGACCGCTCGGACTCGAGGAGCTCGCGCACCGTGCGTGCGACGCGCGACGGCGACCGCTCGTGCTGGGCCTCGGACAGGTGGTCGATCGAGATCCGGTCCAGGCGCGCGGCCTCGGCGTACGGAGAGATGGTCTGCTCGCAGCGGTTCCACCGGCTCGTGACCACGGCATTGACGCCGTACGCCGCGAGCACGGGCACCAGGGCGGCCGACTGCGCGTGCCCCGCGGGCGTGAGGGGCCGGTCCTCCTCGGCGCCGTGCCACGCCGCGCGGGTCACGGCCTTGCCGTGGCGGGCGATCACGACCACGCGGGTCGCGAGCCGGTCCTGGGCGAACTCCTCGGCCAGCGCCGCGAGCGGCCCGCGGTCCGCCTTGCGGGTCACGCGCCGGGCCGCGTCCTCGACGCCGAGCCACACGGAGTCGTCGATCTCGTCGACGGACACCGGGGGCACGGGCGCACGCGCGGCGAGGGGGCCCGCGTCGCGGACCCGCTTGGCCTGCCGCGCGGCCCAGTAGTGCACGCGCTTCACACGGCCCTCGGGCGTGAGGTACTGGAGCCCCGGCAGCGGTACGCCGAGGACGACGGGCCTGCCCGTCTCCTCCGCGACCTCGCGCACCGCAGCCGTCTGGAAGGCCTCGCCCGGGTCGAGCTTGCCCTTGGGCCACGACCAGTCGTCGTAGCGCGGCCTGTGCACCAGCTTGACCTGGAGCTCACCGTCGCGCACCCGCCACACGAGCCCGCCCGCGGACTCGATCACGGGGGCGTGGGGGACGTGCGTGGGGCCGAGCGTGTCCACGAGCGGGGCGAACGAGGACGAGCTCATCGACCCATGCCCAGCCGCCGGCGTTGTCGGGTGATCAGGGTCGACTGGATGTCCATGAGCGGACCGTCGGGGCCGACCGCGTGCCGCTCCCACGACCCGTCGCTCTGCAGGTGCCACGAGGCCGTGCCGTCGTCCATCGAGACGTCGATGAGGTCGATCAGGTCCGAGACCTGCTGGGGGTCCACGAGCCGCACCAGGGTCTCGACGCGGCGGTCGAGGTTGCGGTGCATCAGGTCGGCCGACCCGATGAAGACCTCGGGCCCGGACTCGGGGCCGTCGGCGATCGCGGGCCCGCCCGAGTTGGCGAACGCGAAGATCCGCGAGTGCTCCAGGAACCGGCCCAGGATGGACCGGACCCGGATGTTCTCGCTCAGTCCGGGGACCCCGGGGCGGATCGCGCAGATCCCGCGCACCACCAGGTCGACCTTCACACCGGCCTGCGAGGCCCGGTACAGGGCGTCGATGATGGTCTCGTCGACGACCGAGTTGACCTTGAACTTGACCCACGCGTCGCGCCCCTCGCGAGCCGCGACGGCTTCGCGCTCGATCCGCTCGACGAGCCCCGAGCGCACCGAGCGGGGCGCGACGAGGAGCCGGTGGAACCGGGACTGGGGTGCGTAGCCGGAGAGCTGGTTGAACAGCCGCGTGAGGTCCTGGCCGACCTCGGGGTCCGCGGTGAGCAGCCCGAGGTCCGTGTACAGGCGTGCGGTCTTGGGGTTGTAGTTGCCCGTGCCGACGTGGCAGTAGCGCACGAGGCCCTCGGGCTCCTGGCGGACCACGAGCGAGAGCTTGCAGTGGGTCTTGAGCCCGACGATCCCGTACACGACGTGCACGCCCGCCTGCTCGAGCTTGCGGGCCCAGGAGATGTTGGCCTGCTCGTCGAAGCGGGCCTTGATCTCGACGAGCGCGAGGACCTGCTTGCCGGCCTCGGCCGCGTCGATCAGGGCGTCGACGATGGGCGAGTCGCCCGACGTCCGGTACAGCGTCTGCTTGATCGCGAGCACGTTCGGGTCGGCCGCGGCCTGCTGCAGGAACGTCTGGACCGACGTCGAGAACGAGTCGTACGGGTGGTGCAGCAGGATGTCGCGGTCGCGGATCGCGGCGAACACGTCGGTCGGGCTCGCGCTCTCGACCTCCGCGAGGAAGCGGTGCGTCGTCGGCACGAAGCGCGGGTAGTGCAGGTCCGCGCGGTCGAGGTCCGCGATGAGGTTGAGCCCCGTGAGGTCGAGCGGCGCGGTGAGCTTGAAGACCTCGTCGTCGGCGACGTCGAGCTCTCGCACGAGGAGCTGACGAATGCGAGGGCTGATCCCGTCGGCGATCTCGAGGCGCACGGGCGGGCCGAACCGGCGGCGCAGCAGCTCCTTCTCCATGGCCTGGAGCAGGTTCTCGGCGTCGTCCTCCTCGACCTCGACGTCCTCGTTGCGCGTCACGCGGAACGTGTGGTGCTCGCGCACCTCCATGCCGGGGAACAGGTGGTCGAGGTGCTGCGAGATGACGTCCTCGAGCGGCACGAACGACGTGGGGCCCTTGTCCGGGTCGGCGGCCTGCGAGCTGGGTGCGGACGGGCGCCCGCGCGAGTCGACCGCGATGAAGCGCGGCAGCAGCGGCGGCACCTTGACGCGCGCGAAGTGCTCCTTGCCCGTCGTCGGGTTGACCACGACGACCGCGAGGTTGAGCGAGAGCCCCGAGATGTACGGGAAGGGGTGCGCGGGGTCCACCGCGAGCGGCGTGAGGACGGGGAAGATCTGCTTGCGGAAGAACTTGTGCAGGCGCTCCTGCTCGCGCGTGTCGAGCTCTTCCCAGCGCAGCAGCGAGATGCCCTCGGTCGCGAGCGCGGGCTGCACCTGGTCGGAGAACACCGCGGCGTGGCGGGACATGAGCTCGTGCGCGCGCTCGCTGATCGCGTCGAGGACCTGGCGCGGGGTCAGCCCGGACGCGGCCGTGACCGCGAGGCCCGTCGCGATGCGTCGCTTGAGTCCTGCGACGCGGACCATGAAGAACTCGTCGAGGTTCGACGCGAAGATCGCGAGGTACCGCACGCGTTCCAGCAGCGGCTGCGACTCGTCCTCCGCGAGCTCGAGCACGCGCTGGTTGAACGAGAGCCAGCTCAGCTCGCGGTCGGCGAAGCGGTCGGCCGGCAGGGGCGCGGCGTCGAGCACCTCCACGTCGATCGTGCCCGTGACCGGTTCCTCCTCGGCGATGTGCTCGGCGATGTGCGCCGCGAGCTCGGGGTCGAGGACGGCTCGCGGGCTGGACGCCCGGACGGCTTCCGGCTGCTGGTCCGGGCGCGCGGGGGTGCGGACGCCGGGACGGACGGTGGAGTCGGTCATGACTTCATGGTGGCATCACTCGGTGAACTTTGGGTGACGGGATTCACTGCCGGCGGGCCGTACTGGACGTCGACCGTGTCCTTGCCGAACCCCGCCCCGAGGTAGGTCCTCGTCGCGGCGGCGTTGTCGCCGTCGACGTAGAGGACGGCGCGGTCGAGCCCGCGCGCGGCGAGGTGCGCGAGCCCCACGGCGGTCAGCACCTTCCCGAGCCCCTGGCCCTGGGCGTCGGGGTCGACGCCGACGACGTAGATCTCGCCCTCGCGCACGTCCCCCGGCTGGTCGGTGGGCACCTTGGTCCACAGCGAACCGGCGAGCGAGCCGTCCGCGCGCTCGAGGAGGAAGAAGCCCTCGGGGTCGAACCAGTCCTCGGCGACGCGGGCGTCGAGGTCGGCCTGGTCGAGGCGGCCCTGCTCGGGGTGGTGCGCGAAGGCGCGCGCGTTGACGCGGAGCCACGCTGCGTCGTCGGGACCGGGGCGGAACGTGCGCAGGCTCAGGCCCGCGGGCACCTCGGGGCGCTCCCACGTCCCGGACCGCAGGTCGAGCCCCATCTTCCACAGCTCGCGCACGACGACGAGCCCCGCGTCGGCCGCGAACGCCCGCGCGGCGGGGAGGTCGCCGTGCGCCCACACGTGCAGGACGCCACCGTGCTGGCCGGGCTCGCCCGAGCGTGCGGGCAGGGTCGCGTCGCGCTGCGCGGTGCGCAGCAGCATGCGCCCGGTCCGACGGCGGCGCGCGGCCGGGTGCACCACGAGCTCGGCGCTCGCGACGTCGCCGCCGCGGTCGACCTGGGCGTACCCGGTGACCGTTCCCTCGTCGTCGTACGCGACGACGTGCGTGAGGTCCTCGTCGTCGACGCCCAGGCGCAGGAGGGGCTGCTCGGAGAGGGGGGCGACGCCGTCGGACTCCTGGGCGGCCGCGGCCAGGGCGCGGACCTCGTCCGCGGTGGCCGGGTCGAGCGGGCCGATCTCGAGGGGGGAGCGCATGGCTCCATCCCATCACGTCGGGCGCGCGGTCACCGAGTCGTCGGCGGGTCGTCGAGCGTCCGGTTCAGGGCTGCGCCAAGTGCTCGGAGAGGAACATCAACCCGTACGGCAGGCCCACGTGGACCATGGCCCACGTGTGCCCCTGGCCCTTCTCCTCGCGCAGCTCGACGGTCTGGCCGCGCTCGGTGAGCACCGCGGCGAGCCGGCGGTTGGCCTCGCGGTCCTTGCGGGGCGACTCGGTGCCGCCGTCGAGGAACACCGCGACGGGCTGGGGGAAGTCCATGGTGGGGAGGTAGTGGCTGGGGGAGTTGGCGTCGAACTCCTGCCGCGTCGCGAGCATCCTGCGGCCGCCGTCACCCGGGTCGCCGTACGGTTCGAGCGCCATGATCGCGCCGAACGTGTCGAGGTGTCGCAGTCCCAGGTTGAGCGCGCAGAAGCCGCCCGAGGACATCCCGCCGATCGCGCGGTGCGCGCGGTCGGGCACGGTCGGGAAGTTCTCGTCGACCCAGGGGATCACCACGTCCGTCACGTACGTCTCGACCTGGGCGCCGCCCGTGGTCGAGTCGAGGCACTCGGTGTCCCGCGCCGAGGGGCCCTTCCCGTTGACGTCGACCGCGACGAGGATCATGGGCTCGACCAGGCGGGCCTCCAGCAGCGTGTCCATGACGTTCGCGCTGTCGGCCGCGGCGAACCAGTCGCTCGGCTGACCCGGGCTGCCGTGGAAGAGGTAGACGACGGGGTAGCGCGTGGTTGCCGCAGGGTCGAAGCCGGGCGGCGTGTAGACCCAGGTCGTGCCGTCGGCCATGCGCAGGTCGGGGGCCGTGACGGGGGTCGAGGTCACCGACCCCGCCGTCGACGAGCCGTCGCGCTCCGACGGCTCGTCCCGGTGGCTGGGCGGCGGGTCGACGAGCCCCCACCCGGCCATCGTGGTGCGGAAGGCCGCGACGTTGGGCACGTAGCCCGCGTACGCGTTGACCGCGGCCGTGACCGCCAGGATCACGAGGAGCCCCGACGCGACGGTCCCCACCCAGGTGCGCCACGCGCCGCGCCCGCGTGCGCTGCCGTCCGTGCCGCCGCCGCCGTCCGCGCCGTCGCCGGGGTCCGCGCGGCGCGCCGCAGCGCGCCGCCGCCGGTCCCACGCGACGAGGACCGCGACCAGGACCGCCGCAGCCGCGAGCAGCCCGACCGTCCACCACGACGACACCCAGTCGCTGCGTCCCGCGAGCTCGCGCAGCACCGCGGGGGGCAGGGTCGCGCCGGTCTCGGGCTCGGGGAGCGGCACGGACGAGGACGGCAGCGAGGCGCCCGGCAGGGGCGCGCCGGGAAGGACGTCGAACGGGGTCACCCCTCCAGGGTGCCCGCTGCGCACAGGTCGCACCGGGCGGACACCCAGGCGGCCGTCAAGGTCCACCGGACGTTCACGGGCTGTCCCCGCGGTGCGCGCGCATGCCCGGCCCGCTGTGCGGCGCGTCACGGGCGGTCCCGGATGAGTCCCGGCGCCCGCGGGGTTGGAACGGGAGTGAGCACCTCGTCCGCGCAGGCACAGCCGTTCGACGTCGACGTCCTCGTGGTGGGCGCCGGACAGGCCGGCCTCTCGGCCGCGTTCCACCTGCGGCGGCGGGGCTTCGTCCCGCTCGGGCGTGACGGCCGTCCGTCGAGCGCACCCGACGACGGTGCGGCCTCGGGAGCCCCGCGCACCTTCGTGGTGCTCGACTCCTCGCCCGCCCCGGGGGGTGCGTGGCAGTTCCGCTGGCCGTCGCTCACGATGGCGCAGACGCACGCGGTGCACGACCTGCCCGGCCTGGCCCTCGACGCGGGCGACCCGCAGGAGAGCGCGAGCACCGCCGTCGGGCGGTACTTCGGCGCGTACGAGCAGGTCAACGACCTGCGGGTGCTGCGGCCCGTCGCGGTGCGCGAGGTGCGAGACGACGCGTCGGGGGCGCTGCTCGTCGAGGCGACCACGCCCGACGGGCCCGTGGCCTGGCGCGCCCGGACGCTCGTCAACGCGACCGGGACGTGGACCAAGCCGTTCTGGCCCTGGTACCCGGGCCGTGAGACGTTCGCGGGCACGCAGCTCCACACGCACGACTTCGGTGCCGCCGAGGACTTCGCGGGCAAGCGCGTGGTCGTCGTGGGCGGCGGCGCGTCCGCGACCCAGTTCCTGCTCCAGATCGCTCCCCACGCGGCCTCGACCACGTGGGTCACGCGCCGCGAGCCCGTGTGGGTCGGTGGCCCGTTCGACGAGAACCGGGGGCGCGACGCCGTGGCCCTCGTCGACGAGCGGACGCGCGCGGGTCTCGCGCCGGAGAGCGTCGTGTCGGTCACGGGCCTGCCGCTCACGCCCGCGTACGAGGCGGGCATCGCGTCGGGCATCCTGCGGCGCCTGCCGATGTTCTCCCGCGTCGTGCCCGACGGCGTGGCGTGGGACCCCGGCGTCCGTCCCGACGGCGTGACGCACCAGGGCGCGGACGTGATCCTGTGGGCCACGGGCTTCCGGGCCGCGCTCGACCACCTCGGGCCGCTGGGGCTGCGCGGCCCCGGGGGCGGGATCGTGATGGACGGGCCGACCGTGGTCGCCGACCGCCGCGTCCAGCTCGTCGGGTACGGCCCGAGCGCGTCGACCATCGGGGCGAACCGGGCCGGGCGGGAGGCGGTGCGGGCCGTGCTGCGGGTTCTCGACACGGAGATGTCAGGACCAGCGGGGGATCCAGGTCATGCTCGCCCTGACAGCTCGGTGGTGGCGCCCGCCACTAGGCTGCCGAGGTGACCCCCGAACCCCTGCCCGAGCCTGCCGACCCGACCGTCGACCAGCCCGTCGACCGCGTCCAGCGGCGGACCGTCTCCGTCCTCGCCGCAAGCCAGGTCTTCGGGGGGATCGGGGTCGCGACCGGTATCTCGGTGAGCTCGCTCATCGCGTCCGAGCTCTCGGGCTCCGACGCCGTCGCGGGCCTCGCCCAGACCACGGCCGTCGTCGGCGCTGCGATCGTCGCCCTGCCGCTCTCACGCCTCGCCGAACGCCACGGCCGACGCCGGTCGCTCACCACCGGGTACGTCGTCGCGTTCCTGGGAGCGCTCCTTGCGGCGACCGCGACCCTCCTCCAGACCTGGCCCCTCCTGCTCGCCGGGATGCTCCTGTTCGGGGCAGGGTCCGCGACCGGCCTCGCGTCCCGCTTCACCGCGACCGACCTCGCCCGCCCCGAACGCCGCGCCACCGACCTCTCGGTCGTGATCTGGGCGACGACCATCGGGTCGGTCCTCGGACCGAACCTCGCCGGAGCGACCGAGAAGCTCGGCCTCCTGCCCGGCCCGGCCGGGGAGCACGGTGCGCACGGCACGTCCGCCGCACCGCTGCTCGTCGCCTCCCTCGCGTTCGCCGCGGCTGCAGCCTCCGTCTGGCTGCTCCTGCGCCCCGACCCGCTCCACGTGGCCGCGGCCCGTGCGGTGGCGGGCACGAGCCGGACCGCCGCCCGCGCACCCGCCGACGCGGCGCCGTCGGGCCTCGTGGACGTGCCGAGCCCCGCCGGCACCCCGGCGCCGCCGCGCCCGGGCTTCCGCGCCGGGCTCGCCGCCGGGTGGGCCGTGATCCGCGCGTCCGCGACCGCGCAGCTCGCGCTCGCGGCGATCGTCGTGAGCCACCTCGTGATGGTCGGGCTCATGTCCATGACGCCCGTGCACATGGGGCACGGCGGCGCGAGCCTGCAGATCATCGGGATCGTCATCAGCGCGCACATCGCGGGCATGTACGTCCTCAGCCCCGTGATCGGGTGGGCCGCGGACAAGGTCGGCCACTCCCGCGTGCTCGTGGTGGGCGGCGCGATCCTGCTCGCCTCGGCCGTGATCGTCGCCGGGGCGCCGAGCGACGACTCGGCGCGGCTGACCGTCGGGCTCGTGCTGCTCGGCGTGGGCTGGTCGTGCGGGCTCGTGGCCGGGTCGGCGCTGCTCATCGACGCGACGCCCGCGACCGACCGGACCCAGGTCCAGGGACTGTCCGACTTCGCGATGAACCTCGGCGGAGCAGTCGGCGGGGTGCTCGCCGGGATCGTCATCGCCGTCTCGTCCTACGCCGCGCTGTCCTGGAGCGCCGCAGCGCTGCTCGTCGCCTACCTCGTGCTGGTCGCGGGCAGCCTCCTGAGGAAGGATGGGCCGCGATCCCCCGGACCCCGGCCGACCCGAGCGTGAAGGAAGCACCCACCCCGTGACAGCATCCGCCCTGCCCGAGACCCGCACCGCGCTCGACGTCCTGACGACCGTCTTCGGGTACGACCACTTCCGGGGCGACCAGGCGGAGATCATCGACACCGTCCTGCGCGGGCAGGACGCGCTCGTCCTCATGCCCACAGGTGGGGGCAAATCGCTGTGCTACCAGATCCCCGCGCTCCTGCGGCCAGGGACAGGCGTGGTCGTCTCGCCCCTCATCGCCCTCATGCAGGACCAGGTGGACGCGCTGTCCGCCCTCGGGGCACGCGCCGGGTTCCTCAACTCGACCCAGTCGCTGCCCGAGCGCCGCGCGGTCGAGGAGGCCTTCCTCGCCGGAGAGCTCGACCTGCTGTACCTGGCCCCCGAGCGCCTCGGGGTGCCCGAGACCGTGCGTCTCCTGCAGGCGGGGAAGGTGTCCCTGTTCGCGATCGACGAGGCCCACTGCGTCTCGGCCTGGGGCCACGACTTCCGACCCGACTACCTGCGGCTGACGGTGCTCGCCGAGACGTGGCCCGACGTCCCGAGGATCGCGCTCACCGCGACCGCGACCCGGCAGACGGCCGACGAGATCGTCCGACGGCTCGAGCTGCACGACGCGCGCACCTTCGTCTCGAGCTTCGACCGCCCCAACATCACGTACCGCATCGCACCCAAGGACTCCCCGCGCACCCAGCTCGTCGACCTGATCCGGGCCGAGCACGCCGGGGACGCGGGCATCGTCTACTGCCTCTCGCGCGCCTCGGTCGAGACCACCGCCGAGCACCTGAACGCGCACGGGATCCCGGCGCTGCCCTACCACGCGGGCATGCCCGCCACCCTGCGCGCAGCCAACCAGTCGAGGTTCCTGCGCGAGGACGGCATCGTCATGGTCGCGACCATCGCGTTCGGCATGGGCATCGACAAGCCCGACGTGCGGTTCGTCGCGCACCTCGACCTGCCCAAGTCGGTCGAGGGCTACTACCAGGAGACGGGCCGCGCCGGACGAGACGGCCTACCGTCGACCGCGTGGCTCGCGTACGGGCTCCAGGACGTCGTCCAGCAGCGCCGCATGATCGACACGTCCGAGGGCGACGCGGCGCACAAGCGTCGGATGGGCGCGAACCTCGACGCGATGCTCGCCCTGTGCGAGACCGTCACGTGCCGCAGGGTCCAGCTCCTCGCGTACTTCGGCCAGGACGGGCCCGCGTGCGGGAACTGCGACACGTGCCTCACCCCACCCGAGTCGTGGGACGGGACCGTCGCCGCGCAGAAGGTCCTGTCGACCGTCCTGCGCCTGGAACGTCAGGGGCAGCGCTACGGCGCCGGGCACGTCGTCGACATCCTCACCGGGAAGCAGACGCCGCGGGTCGCCTCGCTCGGGCACGACCAGCTGCCCGTCTTCGGGGTCGGCGCGGACCTCAGCGCCACCGAGTGGCGCACGGTCGTCCGGCAGATCCTCGCGCAGGGCCTGCTCGGCGTCGACAGCGAGGGCTACGGGACCCTGAGCCTGACCGAGGCCGCGGACCCGGTGCTCGGAGGCGCGCAGGAGGTCCGGCTGCGCCGGGACGTGCGGGTCAAGGCCTCGCGCACCCGCAAGCCCGCAGCCGCTGCCGCCGACGCGGAGCTGACCCCCGACGCCGCGGCGCGCATGGAGAAGCTGCGCGCCTGGCGGAGCGCGACCGCGAAGGAGAGCGGGGTACCGGCCTACGTCGTCTTCCACGACGCGACCCTGCGGGCGCTCGCGCAGCGCCACCCCGCCTCGATCGACGACCTGTCCGACGTCAGCGGGATCGGCGCCGCCAAGCGCGAGCGGTACGGCGCCGCGATCCTGGAGGTCCTCGCGGAGGGGTAGCGCGCGTCCGGTGTGCGGCGTCCGGGCGTGTGCCGTCAGCGTCCGCCGAGCAGCTTGTAGAAGATCGTCGTCGACACGAGCGCGCCACCCGCGACCTTCGCGAACCCGGGGACGGCGCCGACCTCTGTCCAGCCCCAGCGCCGGTACAGGGACTCGGCCAGGCTGCCCGTCTCGGTGTCGAGCGTCAGCAGCGTGAGCCCCTCGGCGCGCGCGAAGCGTTCGATCGTCGCCATGAGCCCCGGTGCGAACCTGTGACCGCGCGCCTGACGGTGGACCAGGAGCTTGACGACCTCGGCGCGGTGCGTGCCGTTGGCCTTCGAGGTCAGGGCGAGCGAGGCGGTCGCGACGATCCTCCCCGACTCGTCACGACCGACCCACGTGCGGTGGTCAGGGTCTGCGAGGAACGCGGACCACCAGGCCGTCGCAGCCTCCTTGGTCGGCGCCTCGACCCAGCCGACGCTCGCGCCGCCCTGGACGCAGTCGACCAGCACGTCGGCGAGGTGCGACAGGTCGGCCGTCCTGGCGGCGAGGCTGTCGAGCAGCGAGAGCCCGGCCGGGGCGCTCGCCGGACCCGGGCGGCCCGGGGCGGAGCGGCCGTCCTGGCCGGGCCTGCCGGATCCCCCCGGACGGCCCGACCGGACCGTGGCCCCGCCGTGGCGGGACGGGGAGGTGAGCGCGCCGCCACCGGGCGCGGGGAAGGTGAGGGGTTCGATGCGCATGGCCGTCACCGTAGCCACGGTGCGTTTCGACCCCGTGAACGGCAGGGGAGGCTCGTGTGACAGAACCCGCCCCGGACTGTCAGGGCGAGCGCGGCCTGGGGACCTCGCTGGTCGCGGCGACCCGGCCGGGGCGCGTCGCCGCGCGCCGCCCGCTCCCACCGGGGAGACTGGTCCCGTGCTCCTCAGCCTGCTCGCCGCCGTCGCCGCCGCGATCGGCTACGGCGTCAGCACCGTCATGCAGGCCGTCGCGGCCCGCCGCGCGCAGGGGCTCGCCGTGGTGCGGCAGCCGCTCGTGATCCTCGCGTTCACGGTCGACCTCGTCGCGTGGCTGTTCTCGCTCGTCGCGCTCGACCACCTGCCGCTGTTCGTGGTCCAGGCCGTGCTCGCGAGCTCGCTCGTCGTCACGGTGCTGCTCGCCAGGATGTTCTTGTCCGTGCCCATGCGGCGGATCGACGTCGCGGCCATGACGGCCATCGTGGCAGCGCTCGTGGTGCTCGGGATCGCGGGCGGTGAGCAGCCCGCACCTGTCCCGCCGGACTGGTTCACGCCCGTGCTCATCGGGGTGGCCGTGGGGCTCGCGGTCCTGGCGCTGGTGTTCTACAAGGCCGGGACCCCTGTGCTGCTCGCGCTGATCGGGGCGCTCGGGTACTCGGGGGCGGCCGTCGCAGCCCGAGGCGCGCACGCCTCGGGGGACATCTGGGACACGATCTTCCAGCCGCTCGCGATCGCGATCGTCGTGTTCGGGGTCGTGGGTGCGCTCGCCTACCTGCGCTCGCTCGAGCACGGCAAGGTCGGGACGAACGCCGCGATCCTGTCGGTCGTCGAGGTCGTCGTCCCGGGGGCCGTGGGCATCGCCGTCCTGGGTGACACGATCCGCTCGGGCTGGGACCCGGCGGTCGCCGTCGCGGCGCTCGTCGCGCTCGCGGGCTGCGTGGTCCTCGCGACGAGCCCTGCGAACGAGGCGGCCGAGGCGGGGGAGGCGAGCGACGGCGTCGGGCCGTCGAAGGACGCCGCTCCCGAGCCGGCGTAGGGCGCCCCCGGCAGGGCCGGGAAGGCCACGAGGCCCGACGGCGGAGCGCGCCACGTGCGGCGTCCGCACCCGAGGCCTGTCGGGCCTCGGGTGCCGGTCGCCCGGCGCACCGACCAGCTCGGCGCGCCGGGCCCGCCTCAGTCCTCCGAGCCCGCCGGCTTCGCCAGCCCCGACGCGATGAGCGTCATGACGGACGAGTCCGCGAGGGTCGTCGCGTCCCCGACGGTGCGGTTCTCGGCCACGTCGCGCAGCAGGCGGCGCATGATCTTGCCCGAGCGCGTCTTGGGCAGCTCGGGGACCACGAGGATCTTGCGGGGCTTCGCGATGGGCCCGATCTCCTTGGCCACGTGGTTGCGCAGCTCGAGCTCGACGGCCGCGGCCCCCTCCGGGTCTGCCGCGCGGGCCGCGTGCTCGCCGCGCAGGATGACGAACGCGACCACGGCCTGACCGGTCAGCTCGTCCGTGGCGCCCACGACCGCGGCCTCGGCCACGAGCGGGTTCGACACCAGCGCGGACTCGATCTCCGTGGTCGACAGGCGGTGGCCCGAGACGTTCATGACGTCGTCGACGCGCCCGAGCAGCCAGATGTCGCCGTCCTCGTCCTTCTTGGCGCCGTCACCCGCGAAGTAGATGCCCGGGAAGCGGGACCAGTAGGTGTCCTTGAAACGCTCGAGGTCGCCCCAGATGCCGCGCAGCATGGACGGCCACGGCTCCGACAGGACGAGGTAGCCGCCGCCACCGTTCGGCACCGGCTGCGCGTTGTCGTCGACCACGTCCGCGACGATGCCCGGCAGCGGCACCTGGGCCGAGCCCGGCTTGGTCGTGGTCACGCCCGGCAGGGGCGAGATCATGATCGCGCCCGTCTCGGTCTGCCACCACGTGTCGACGATGGGTGCCTTGTCGCCGCCGATGACGCGGCGGTACCACATCCACGCCTCCGGGTTGATGGACTCACCGACCGAGCCCAGGACGCGCAGGCTCGTGAGGTCGAACTTGTTCGGGATCTCCTCGCCCCACTTCATGCACGCGCGGATCGCGGTGGGCGCCGTGTAGAAGATCGAGACCTTGTACTTCTCGATGATCTCCCACCAGCGGCCCTGGTGCGGGGAGTCGGGCGTGCCCTCGTAGATGACCTGCGTCGCGCCGTTGAGCAGCGGACCGTACGTCACGTAGGAGTGGCCCGTGACCCAGCCGATGTCCGCGGTGCACCAGTAGACGTCGGTCTCGGCCTTGAGGTCGAACACGTTCTTGTGCGTGTACGACGCCTGCGTCAGGTAGCCGCCCGTCGTGTGCAGGATGCCCTTGGGCTTCCCGGTGGTGCCCGACGTGTAGAGGATGAACAGCGGGTGCTCGGCCTCGACCCACACGGGCGTGTGCTGGACGTCGGCCGCCTCGAGGGCGTCGTGCCACCAGACGTCGCGCCCCTGCGTCCACTCCACGTCCTGCCCGGTGCGTCGCACCACGAGGACGTGCTCGACCGTCGTGGCCTCGGCACCCTCCTTGGGAGCGAGGGCCTCGTCGACCGCGGGCTTGAGCGCCGACGCGGACCCACGGCGGTAGCCGCCGTCCGCGGTGATGACGACCTTGGCCTCGGCGTCCGCGATGCGGCTGCGCAGCGCGTCGGCCGAGAACCCGCCGAACACCACGGAGTGCGGGGCACCGATGCGGGCGCAGGCCAGCATCGCGACGACGGCCTCGACGATCATGGGCAGGTAGATGACGACGCGGTCGCCCGTGGTCACGCCGAGCGCGTTCAGTGCGTTGGCCGCGCGCGAGACCTCGCGCTGCAGGTCCGCGTAGGTGACGGTGCGCGTGTCGCCCGGCTCGCCCTCGAAGTGGATCGCGACGCGGTCGCCGTTGCCCGCCTCGACGTGACGGTCCACCGCGTTGTACGCCGCGTTGAGCGTGCCGTCGGCGAACCAGCGCGCGACGGGCGCGTTCGACCAGTCGAGCGTCTCGGTGAACGGCGTCCGCCACGACACGAGCTCGGTGGCCTGACGCGCCCAGAACGCGAGACGGTCGGCCTTGGCCTCCTCGTACAGGGCCGGCTGGGCGTTGGCCTGAGCGGCGAACTCAGGGCTGGGCGGGAAGCTGCGCTCCTCGTGGAGAAGGTTCTCCAGACCCGGCGACTCGGGCTGCCCGTCGACCTGGTTCTCCGTGGTGGTCACATTCTCAGGCACTCTTACCTCCGGTGCGCATCGACTCTGGTGCGGGGCTCGTGACGTGAGATCCCCTCCGCCCGCGAGGTGGTGGGAAGGGTGCGAGACACGTCGAGCGACGGGGCCTGTCCTGCCCCGACTGGGCGAGTCTAGACCCCAACGGGTGACCGGCGTCACTGCTTCCCGAAAATGGCGAGGGTGCTGACAAAACGGTGCGCGCCGTCGTCGGGCCGGTTCCTCATGCGACACGGTCGCAACGGTGCCACGATGGCGGGAACCCGAACTACTGACCAGGTGCGCAGCGCTGCGCACTGCGAAGGGAACGTCGTGGCGCTGTCTCGAGCAGTACGTCCTGTGCTTCCGGTGGTCGCCCTGAGCGGCGTCCTGGTCCTCGCCGCGTGCACCGCGCCGGGAGGGAGCGCCGACGGCACGAGCCCGGGCGGGAGCACCGAGGGCATCGTGCTCGCCGACGGGTACGAGCTCGGGGGGTACAACCCCGTCGCGGGCTTCGGGGCCGCGGGCGAGGCCAAGATGTACGACGGCCTGGTCCGCCTCACCGGGGGCGAGGGAATGCCAGGGTTCGAGCCCGCGCTCGCCGCCGAGCTGCCCACGGCCAACGAGGACGCGACCGTGTGGACCGTGAAGATCCGCCCGGGCGTCACGTTCTCCGACGGCAGCACGTTCGGCCCCGAGGACGTCGTCGCGACGTACGAGGCCATCCTGGACCCCGCGTCCGCGTCCGAGGCACGCTCGTCGTTCGACATGATCGAGGAGGTCGTCCAGGTGGGCGACGACACGGTCGAGCTCCGCCTCGCCTACTCGTACGCGCCGCTCCTGACGAAGATGCTCATCGGCATCGTGCCGTCGGAGGCCGTCGCGACCCCCGGCCTCGCGGCCGACTCCGCGCTCAACACCGCGCCGGTCGGGACCGGGCCGTACACGCTCGTCGACCTGTCCCCGGACCGCGCGGTCCTCGAGGCCAACGAGGACTACTGGGACGGTGCGCCCGAGGTCAAGAGGCTCACGCTGCTCTACGTCCCCGACGACAACACGCGCGCGCAGCGCATGGCCTCGGGCGAGATCGACGGCACCAACCTGCCGCCGCTGCTCGCGAACACGTTCGAGGGCAAGGACGGCACGACGGTCACCGCGCACACCTCGGCCGACTGGCGCGGCCTGTCCCTGCCCACCGACAACCCCGTCTCGGGCGACCCCGCGGTCCGCATGGCCCTCAACCTGGCCGCGAACCGGCAGTCGATGATCGACGACGTCCTGGGCGGCCACGGGCGCGTGGCCGCCACCCCCATCCCCGAGGTGTACGGCGACGCGTACGAGCCCGGCGCGGTCTTCGCGTACGACCCGGCGCGGGCCGAGCAGATCCTCACCGAGGCCGGCTGGGTCGTGGGCCCGGACGGGATCCGCGTCAAGGACGGGCAGCGCGCGCAGCTCGCGCTCATGTACAACTCGGTCGACACGGTGCGCCGCGACCTGGCGCAGGCCTTCGCGTCCGACGCGCTCGCGGTCGGCGTCGAGGTGAACCTCGAGGCGCTGTCCTGGGACCGGATCGACCCGCGCATCAACACCGACTCGACGCTCCTGGGCGGCGGTGACGAGCCGTTCGACCCCGACACGCAGGCGTACGGCGCCCTGAGCTCGGTGTTCGTCCAGCCCGACGTCGGCAGCATCTACGACAACCCGAGCGACTACCAGGACGCGACGGTCGACGCCGCACTGGAGGTGGGGCGCCGCAGCCTCGACCAGGCCGAGCGCGACGCGGCCTACCGCCAGGTCCAGGACGCGTACATCGACGACCCGGGCTACGTGTACCTCGTGTTCCTCGACCACACGTACGTCTCGAAGGACGCGGGCTGGACCATGTCGGGGCCCGTCCTCGAGCCGCACGCGCACGGCGTGACGTGGGGACCGTGGTGGTCGCTGCAGTCCTGGACGAGAGACCGGTGACCACGGTCCAGGCAGGGCGCGGGCAGCGCCCGGCCGAGCCGGCCGAGCCCGACGGCGCCTCCCGCCCCGGGGAGGACGCAGCACCCTCGGTCCGGGACCTGCGCCGCGGGCGCCACCGCGACGTCTGGGCCATGGTGGGGCGCCGCCTGCTGTTCATCCTGCCCGTCACGGCGGCCGTCTCCGCGGGCCTGTTCGCGGCGGCGAAGTACTCGCCGTTCGACCCGCTCGTCGGCTACCTCGGCACCCGGTACATGACCACGACCGAGGCCGACAAGGCGATCATCTCGGAGCAGCTGGGGTTCGACCGCCCCTGGTACTCGACGTACTGGGGGTGGCTGCAGGACCTGTTCGGCGGGGACCTGGGCCTGTCGCGCTCGTTCAACCAGCCGGTCGCGCAGGTCGTCGCGGAACGCCTGCCGTGGACGCTGCTGCTCGCGGGTACCGCGCTCGCGCTCGCGGTCGTGGTCGCGCTCCTGCTGGGGATCACGGCGGGCGTGCGCAGCGGCGGGGTCGTGGACCGGGCGGTCACGGCGCTGTGCGTCGTGGTGCAGGGGTTGCCGCCGTTCGTCCTGTCGCTCGCCGCGATCGCGGTCTTCGCGCTCACGCTGGGGTGGTTGCCCGCGGCGGGGCTCACGGACGCGGGTGCCGACCCCACCGCCGGTGGCGTCCTGCGGCACCTGGTCCTGCCGGTCGTGGTCCTCGCGGTCGCGCAGGTGCCGTGGCTGCTGCTCGCGGTGCGCGAGTCCGTCGTGACGTCGAAGGGCGAGGACTTCGTCGCGGGGGCCGTCTCGCGCGGCATCCCGACGCGTGCGGTCACGCGCCGCCACATCGTGCCGACCTCGCTCGCGCCGTTCGTCAACATCGTGGGGGTGCGGCTGCCCGAGCTCGTGGTGGGTGCGGTCCTCGTCGAGGAGGTCTTCAGCTGGCCAGGGGTGGCGGGCGCGATCGTGACGTCGGCCCGGGACCTCGACATGGCGCTCCTGGCGTTCCTGACGATCGGGACCACGGTCGTCGTCATGCTCGGGTCCCTCCTCGCGGACGTGGTCGTCGCGCTGATGGACCCCCGGGTGAGCACCGATGGCTAGGCGCCACCTGGTGGTCGCGGGCGCGGTCCTGGCGGTCGTGGTGCTCTACGCGGTCCTGGTCCCGTGGCTCGCGGGTGTCGACGACCGGGTCACGGACTTCGCGCAGGCCCGCCAGGCGCCGTCGTCCGAGCACCTGTTCGGTACCGACTCGGCGGGCCGCGACCTGTTCGTGCGCATCGCGTCGGGCATCCGGACCTCGCTCCTGGTGGCGCTGCTGTGCGCGCTGCTCGCGACCGTGATCGGGGTCGTGGTCGGCACGGCCGCCGGGTTCTGGGGCGGGTGGCCGGACCGGATCATCATGCGGGGCACCGACGCGGTCAACGCCCTGCCGCACCTGCTGCTCGGCATCGTGATCGTGGCGATGTTCCGCGGGAGCCTCCTGGCCATCGTCCTGTCGATCGCGCTGACCCACTGGACGCAGGTCGCGCGCATCGTCCGTTCGGAGATCCTCAGCCTGCGCCAGCGCCCGTTCGTCGACGCCGCGGTCCTGGCGGGAGCGAACCGCCGACAGGTCGCGGTGCGCCACCTCGTGCCGGCCACGGCCCCGCAGGCGCTGATCGCGGTCGTGCTGCTGCTGCCGCACGCGGTGTGGCACGAGTCCACCCTGTCCTTCCTGGGCTTCGGCCTCCCGCCGCACGAGCCGAGCCTCGGCACGCTCCTCGAGGAGGCGCGCAGCTCCCTGCTCCTGGGCGGGTGGTGGACGCTCGTCTTCCCGGCGGCGGTGCTCGTGGTCGTGACGCTCGCGGTCGCGTTCGCGGGCCAGGCGCTGCGCAAGGTCGTCACCCCGCCCCAGCCCTCGGAGCTGAGACTATGAGCACTTCGAGCACTTCGAGCACTTCGAGCACTTCGAGCCCTGCGAGCCCTGCGAGCCTGCGCGTCGAGCACCTCACCGTCCGCCTGCCGCTGCCGTCCGGGTCGGTGGTCCATGCCGCGAGCGACGTGAGCCTCGACGTCCCGCGCGGCACCGTCACGGCGCTCGTGGGGGAGTCGGGCTGCGGCAAGTCGATCCTGGCCTCGGCGGTCATGGACCAGCTCCCGGTGGGGGCCCGCCGGACCGGCGAGATCAGGGTCACCACCCCGCACGGGGTCATCGACGTGTTCGCGGGCGAACCCTTCCGGGGGAGGCACGCGGCCCTCGTCCCGCAGTCGGCGGCCACGCACCTGACCCCTGTGCGCACCGCGCGCTCGCAGCTCGACGAGACGATCGCGGCACTCGGCTCGGCGCGCACGAGCGACGAGCTGGCCGTGCGCGTGGGCCTCGACCCCTCGGCCCTGGACTGCTACCCGCACGAGCTCTCGGGCGGCATGGCGCAGCGCGTCGCCGTGGCCGGGGCGCTCGCGGGGGACCCGTCGGTGATCGTCGCGGACGAGCCCACCGCGAGCCTCGACCGTGCGCTGACCGACAGGGTCCTGGGGCTGCTGCGCGAGTGCGCCGACGACGGCGCCGCGGTCCTGCTCATCACGCACGACCTCGCGTCCCTGGTCCGCACGGGCGTCGCCGACCGGCTCGCGGTCATGTACGCCTCGCGCCTCATGGAGACGGGACCGGCGGCCGAGGTGTTCGACGACCCGTGGCACGACTACACGCGCGACCTCCTGGACGCCCTGCCCTCGCGCGGGCTGCACCCGCTGCCAGGGTCGCCGCCGCAGCTCACCGACCTGCCCGACGACTGCGTCTATCACCTGCGTCGCCCCGGGACACGGCAGTCGGGCGGCCCGACGACCCTCGTCCGGGTCGGCGACCGCTCGTACCGCACGCTGCGCGACGAGGTGGCCTGATGAGCCTCGAGGCACGCGGCGTCGTGGCAGGCTACCGGCGCAAGCCCCCGGTCCTCGTGGACGTGTCGATCAGCGTCCCGGCGGGCTCGATCGTGGGCCTGGCGGGCCCCTCGGGCACGGGCAAGACGACGCTCGCGCGGGTCCTGGCGCTGCTCGACGCCCCGCGCGCGGGGACCGTGAGCATCGACGACCGGGTCGCGACGGGCACGCGGTTCGCGGTCCAGCGGGAGCTGCGGGGGTCCGTGGCGATGCTGTTCCAGTCGCCCCGCGCGTCGACCGACCCGCGGCTGACGTTGCGCTCGATCATCGCCCAGCCCGCCGAGGTGCTCGGGCGTCCGATCGACGTCGAGGGGGTCGCGGCGCGCGTGGGGCTGACGCCGGACCTCCTCGTGCGCAGACCCCACCAGGTGTCCGACGGCCAGCTCCAGCGGGCGTGCCTCGCCCGGGCGCTCGCGCAGCAGCCCCGCTACCTGATCTGCGACGAGGCGACCGCGATGCTCGACGCCGCGACCACCGCGACGCTCGTGCGCCTCGTCGAGGCCGAGGCCGCGGGCGAGGGCGTGGGGGTGCTCCTCATCAGCCACGACGAGGAGCTGCTCGCCGCGTGCTGCTCGCGGGTCGACGCGCTCGCGGACCTGCGACGGGCGCCGGCGCCGCGCTGAACCCCGGCTCTCCGCCCGGGTGGCCCCAGGGAAGACGCACGCTGCCCGACGGCGGTGCGCGGCGCCGTCGGGCAGCTCGCCTCGTCGGGAGGTCCAGCCAGGCAGGCCGCCGCTCAGACGGTGGACGACGCGGTGGCCTCCTCCGCGCGGGCCGCGGCCTCGACCGCGGCCGCCACGACGGTCGTGACCTCGGGGTTGAACACGCTCGGCACGATGTACGTCGGGTTGAGCTGGTCCTCGTGGATCGTCGACGCGAGCGCGCGGGCCGCCGCGAGCAGCATCGTGTCGGTGATCTTGTGCGACTGGGCGTCCAGCAGGCCGCGGAACACCCCGGGGAACGCGAGCACGTTGTTGATCTGGTTCGCGAAGTCGCTGCGGCCCGTGCCGACGATGGCGGCGTGCTGCGCGGCCTCGACCGGGTCGACCTCGGGCGTGGGGTTGGCCATCGCGAAGACGATCGAGTCCGGCGCCATGGTCGCGATGTCGTCGCCCGTGAGGATGTCCGGGGCGGAGACGCCGATGAAGACGTCGGCCCCGACGAGCGCCTCGACGAGCGTGCCGCTCACGCGCCGCGGGTTGGTGCTGATCGCGGTCCACGCGAGCGCGGGCGACAGGCCCGGGCGGTCGGGGTGGACCACGCCGTCGACGTCGGCGACCACGACGTCGTGCGCGCCCGCCGCCAGGAGCAGCTTGAGGACCGCCGTCCCCGCGGCCCCCGCTCCCGACAGCACGATCCGCACCTCGGCCAGGTCCTTGCCCACGACCTTGAGCGCGTTCGTCAGCGCGGCGAGCGCGACGATCGCCGTACCGTGCTGGTCGTCGTGGAACACGGGGATGTCGAGCTCGGCGCGCAGCCGGCGCTCGATCTCGAAGCAGCGCGGCGCCGAGATGTCCTCGAGGTTGATCCCGGCGAAGACCGGCGCGATGGCCTTGACCGTGCGCACGATCTCGTCGGTGTCCTGCGTGTCGAGCGCGATGGGGAACGCGTCGATGTCCGCGAACCGCTTGAACAGCGCGGCCTTGCCCTCCATGACGGGCAGGGACGCGAGGGGACCGATGTCCCCGAGACCCAGCACCGCCGACCCGTCCGTGACGACCGCGATCGTGTTGCGCTTGATCGTCAGGCGGCGCGCGTCCTCGGGGTGCGCCGCGATGGCCTCGCAGACCCGCGCGACGCCCGGCGTGTAGATCATCGACAGGTCGTCGCGGTTGCGGATGGGGACCTTGGACTCGATCTGGAGCTTGCCGCCCAGGTGCAGCAGGAACGTGCGGTCCGAGACCCGCTCGACCCTGACCCCGTGCAGCACGCGCAGGGCCTCGACGATCTCCTCGGCGTGCGACTCGCCGCGCGTCGCGACCGTCACGTCCACCGAGATGCGCTCGTGGCCCGACGCGGTGACGTCGAGCGCCGAGACGATCCCGCCGGTCTGCTCGATCGCGGTCGTGAGCTCGCTGACCGCGGTGGGCCTGGCCTCGACCTGGAGGCGGACGGTGATGGACGAGGACACGCTCGGCGCTGAGGTCATGGAGCCAGCGTATTCGGCGCGAGGGACCGTCCGCTGCACGCGGGCGGGCGGGGCGGTCGCCCGGGCCCCGGGCCGATGCACACGTGCCCGGACACGGGAACGGCGCCCCCGGGGGGACGCCGTGCTCGCCAGCGGGGCGAGGGTTAGCAGGCGTGCTGCGAGGGTAGTGCTGCAACGGGTCAAGCCCGGTCAGCCAGTCCTATGCGTGGACTTCTCGCGCGTGGGTTCCGCCCGCCCCAGGTGCTGTTGTCCCTCTGTGATACGCCTGTCCCAGGTGCGGCGCAAGGGGTGGGGAGCCGAACGCGCGAACCTCCACGGGGTGTTCGATCCCGACCCGGGAGGACCCGGACAACGAGGACTCGGTTCGAACGCCGACGCCCTCGGACCAGGGCGCCGCGCTACGCGGCGGTGCCCTCCTGCGACCCACCGCCCGTGCGCCCGCGCACGGCCCGCCACACGAGCCACGCGACGACCGCGACCGTCACGGCCCCCCCGACCACGGCTGCGGTCCGGGGAGGGGAGAGCTGCGTGCGCAGCGTGACCGGGCGCGTGAACGTCAGCGTGCCCCAGCCGCTCTCGCCCGCCAGCCGCCGCAACGTCCGGTCGGGGTTGACCGCGAAGCCGTGGCCCACCTCGGCGAGCATCGGGGCGTCCGTGATCGAGTCCGAGTAGGCGTAGGACGCGTCGAGGTCGTAGCCGTGGGTCTCGGCGAGCTCGCGGATCGCGATGGCCTTGTTCTCGCCGTACGCGTAGAAGTCGATCGCGCCCGTGTACCGTCCGTCGACGATCTCCATGCGGGTCGCGACGTAGTGGTCGGCGCCCAGGACCGCGGCGATGGGCTCGACGACCTCGGACCCCGACGCCGACACGATCACGACGTCGTGCCCCCGGTCGTGGTGGCTCACGATGAGGTCGACCGCCTCGGCGTAGACGACCGGGTCGATGTACTCGTGCAACGTCTCCTCGACGATCTGCGACACGGTCCGCACGTCCCAGCCCGTCACGAGCGCGCTCAGGTGCGCGCGCATGCGCTCGGTCTGGTCCGCGTCCGCGCCGCCCACCATGTAGAGGAAGTGCGCGTACGCGCTGCGCAGCACGTCGCCACGGCTGATGAGGCCGCCCGCGTAGAAGGGCTTGGAGAAGGCCGCGGTCGACGACGTCGCGATGATCGTCTTGTCCAGGTCGAAGAACGCGGCGACCTTCCGCGGGCGCCCGTCGCGGGCTCCGGTCGTGGGGCGAGGGCCGGTCTGCGGTGAGTCCTGGGAATGGGTCACCCGGCGAGCCTAGCCGCTGCGGGCGGACAGCGGGGCGGTATGTCCTGGTTCCAGGGAGGTCCCGCGCGAGCGGATGTCGAGATCACGAGCGCGCGGTACGTTCACCGGGGGACAGCGCCGCGGCACCGGGGTCGCGGACCTTCGTCGCCGTGGCCCGCCCGCTGGAGGCACGCATGATCACGCTCGCCGAGCTCCGCGCCGTCGCGATGTTCGAGCCCCTGCCGCCCGAGCCTCTCGAGTTCCTCGTGGGCGCCGTCGAGGACATCCGCCTCCTGCCCGGGGAGTACTTCGCGCACGAGGGCGACGAGCGCGCGTTCTTCGTCGTGATCGAGGGCCGGGCCGAGATCACCAAGATGGTGGCCGGCACCGAACGTGTGATCGGGGTGCGCACGCCCGGCACGTTCTTCGGCGAGGTCCCCATGACGCTGAGCACCGCGTTCCCGGCGAGCGGTCGCGCGACCGAGGCGTCGCGCGTCATCAAGCTCGAGGCCCCCGTGTTCTACACGCTCGCGGCCATGGCCCCTTCCGTGCCGGACCACGTCGCGAGCCTCGCCCGCTCGTACCTCGACGCGCTCCAGGCGCACGCGTCGGAGAAGCCCGTCGCGCAGGCGTGCGTGATCGGCCCACGGTTCGACGCGAGGGTCCGGGACCTCGCCACGTTCCTGACGCGCAACCACGTCCCGTTCGACCGGGTCGTGGTCGAGCCGGAGGACGAGCCCGACGGCACGGCTGACGTCGTGCACCCCGTGCTCGAGCTCCGCGACGGGTCCCGGCTCGCCGACCCCGCGATGCGGGACGTCGCCCGCGCGGTGGGGCTCGCGGTGGAACCGGCGCACGACGAGTACGACGTCGTCGTCCTGGGGGCCGGTCCCGCGGGGCTGACCGCGGCGGTCAACGCGGCCGCGGAGGGGCTGCGCACGCTCGTCGTCGAGAGCCTCGCACCGGGCGGCCAGGCCGGGACCTCTACCCGCATCGAGAACTACACGGGCTTCCCGTACGGCATCTCGGGGGACGACCTCGCGAGCCGTGCCCTCACGCAGGCCCAGCGCCTAGGGGCGGAGATCGTCGTGACGCGCACGGTCGGCGCGATCGACCCGGGCGCGCACCGGGTCGTGCTCGACGGCGGCGACACGGTGCGAGCTCCCGTCGTGATCGTCGCGACGGGCGTCGAGTGGCGCTCGCTCGCGCTGCCCGCGGTCGAGCGCTTCCTCGGCAACGGCCTGTACTACGGAGCCGCGCGCAGCGACGCCGCGCTCGCGCAGGGGCAGGACGTCTGTATCGTCGGCGCGGGCAACTCCGCGGGGCAGGCCGCGATCTTCTTCTCGCGGCACGCCCGGTCGGTCACGATGCTGGTGCGCGGGCCGTCCCTCGGGGCGAGCATGTCGCGGTACCTGATCGACCAGATCGGTGCGAACCCCGGGATCCGCGTCGAGACGCGCCACCAGATCGCCGACCTGCACGGCGACGGGGCGCTCGAGTCCGTCGACGTGCTCGACACCTCGACGGGGGCCACGACCCGGCGGGCGCTGCCCGTCGTGTTCGTCATGATCGGCGCGGACGCGGTGACGGGCTGGCTCGCGCCCGAGATCGCGCGGGACGCGCACGGGTTCGTCCTCACGGGCGGGGACGCTGCGGCCACGTCGGGGTGGACGGCCGACCGGCGGCCGTTCGCGCTCGAGACGAGCGCGCCGGGCGTCTTCGCGATCGGCGACGTGCGCTCGGGCTCGGTCAAGCGGGTCGCGGCGGGGGTCGGTGAGGGCGGGATGGTCATCGCGTACGCGCACCAGTACCTCGCGCTCGCTCCCTGAGGCCGGACCGCCCTCGGCCGTCGTCCACAGGCGCGGCGCGGCACCGGTTCTCCACAGGCCCGACGGCGCAGCCCCCGCGCGCTCGCATCTCGCCCCATGATGGACCCGGCCCGGACCCGGGCCGGAGACGGGGGGACGTCCATGGGCAGGGCAGTGGCAGCCGTGGTGGGTGCGATCGGCGCACGCGGCGGAGCAGGGACGAGCACGGTCGCGGCCGTGCTCGCGGACGGTTTGAGGCGGGCCGGACGCCGTACGGTGCTCGTCGACCTCGAGACCCGAGGCGGCGGGATCGACGTGGTGCTAGGCGTCGACCACCGGGACGGACCACGCTGGTCCGACCTGCGCGACGCGCGCGGCGCCGTCGACGGGCACGCCCTCGCCGGGCTCCTGCCCGCCTGGCGGCACGTGCCGGTCCTCAGCGCGCACCGCAGCGACCCCGTGACCCTCGACGACGGCGTGGTCGTGGACGTCTGCTCGGCCCTCGCCGACGCGTGCGACGCCCTGGTCCTCGACCTGCCGCGCTCGGTGCTGGAGAGCACGGGCGAGCGTGCCGGGTCCGGTGGCACGGAGCACGCCGCGCTCGTGGGGGCCTGCGACACGCTCCTCCTCGTGACCCCGCTCGACCTGCCCTCGGTCGCCGGGGCCGTCGCGACCGCCGCGCTCGCGGCCCGGCACGGCGCCGGCCGAGCCCTGCGACTCGTAGCGCGGCGACCCGCACCAGGTCGCCTCGACCCGTGGGACGTGAGCGACGTCGTCGGGCTGCCGCTCGCCGGGGTCGTCGCCTGGGACCGCGGGCACGCCGCGCGCGTCGAGCGCGGGCAAGGGCCGGACGTCCGTCCCCGGCGCCCCCTCGGGCGCGCCGGGACCGAGCTGGCCGTCGCGGTCGGTGGCGCCGGGGCCGCCTCGCGGGGCGCAGCATGAGCGGCGACGCGCTCGACGACGCGCTGCTCGCCGAGGTGCGCGGGCAGCTCGTCGGCGGCGCCCCGGCAGACGACGCCCAGCTCCACGCCGCCCTGCGCGGCTCGGGCCGGGTGCTCGGCAGCGACGCGCTCGCGGACCTGACCCGGCGCGCCCGCGCCGAGCTCTACGGTGCAGGCCCGCTCCAACCGCTGCTCGACGACCCCGAGGTGACCGACGTCCTGGTCAACTCTCCCGCGGAGGTGTGGGTCGACCGCGGCGTCGGGCTCGAACGGGTCCCCCTGCACCTGGGCAGCCCCGCGCAGGTGCGGGCGCTCGCCGTCCGGCTGGCCGCGGCGGGCGGGCAGCGGCTCGACGACGCGAGCCCGCTCGTCGATGCCAGGCTGCCCGACGGCACGCGCCTGCACGCCGCGATCGCCCCCGTGTGCGAGTCCGGCGCCGTCATCTCGCTGCGCGTGCTCCGGTCCCGGGCCTTCACGCTCGACGAGCTCGTCGAGACGGGAGCCCTGCACGGGTGCTGGGCTCCCGTGCTGCGTCGCCTCGTCGCCGAACGCGCCAACATGCTCGTCTCGGGCGGCACCGGGACGGGCAAGACGACCCTGCTCGCCGCGCTCCTGTCCCTCGTCCCCGGGCACGAGCGCGTCGTGTGCGTCGAGGAGGCCCGCGAGCTCGTGCCCGACCACCCGCACGTCGTCCCCCTCACGGCGCGGCGCGCCAACGTCGAGGGGGCCGGGGCCGTCGACCTCGCGGACCTCGTCCGCAACGCGCTGCGCATGCGGCCCGACCGGATCGTCCTGGGCGAGTGCCGCGGTGCGGAGGTCCGCGAGGTGCTCATGGCGCTCAACACGGGCCACGACGGCGGACTCGCCACCATCCACGCCAACGCGGCGGCCGTGGTCCCCGCCCGCCTGGAGGCGCTCGCCGCGCTCGCGGGCATGCCGCGCGAGGCCGTCGCTGCCCAGGCCGCCGGGGCCCTCGACGTGGTCCTCCACCTGCGGCGGTCCGGACGCGTGCGGTACCTCGCCGAGATCGGGGTCGTGCGGCGCGACGCCCGCGGAGAGCTCGTGGTCGACCCCGTCGCGACATGGGACCGGGGGCAGGACCCGGTCTACGGCGCCGGGTGGGACGCGTTCGTGGACCGGTGGGGCGGGGCGTGATCCTCGGCCTGCTCGTCACGTGCGTGGTGTGGGGTGCGGTCGCGCCGTCCGGGCGCCCGGCGAGGGAGCTCGCCGGGCGGCGTCCGGCTCGCAGGTCCCCAGGAGTCCGGCTGCTCGCGTGGCGGCGCACGGGCACGGGGTCCTCGGTGCGGCTGGTCGTCGCGCACGTCGCCTCGCTGCTGCGTGCAGGTGCTGCGCCGGGCACCGCCTGGGTCTCGGCCGCCGGGGTGCGCGTCGACCAGCAGGGGGTGCCCGACCGCGGCGACCTGCTCGCCGTGGTGAGTGCTCGCGGGTCGCTCGAGGCCGAGGGGCAGGTCGCGGCGGTCGTCGCGGCGAGCCGCCTGGCCGCCGACGTCGGCGCGCCGCTCGGCGAGGTCCTGGAGTCGATCGCGCGGGCGCTCGCGGCCGAGTCCGAGGCCCGGGCCGACCGTGAGGCGTCCCTCGCGGGGCCCGCCGCGACGGCGCGCGTGCTGCTGTGGCTGCCGCTCGTCGGGGTGCTGCTCGGCGTCGCGCTGGGGGTGGACCCGGTCGCGACGGCGCTCGGCGGGGGAGCGGGGTCGGCCGGGCTGCTCGCCGGTGCGGTGCTCCTGCTGGTCGGTCGCCGGTGGTCGGGGCGGCTCGTGGCACGAGCCCGCGCGGTGGGGGCGCCGCCGTGAGCGACGGGTCCACGGGTGTCGACTGGTCCGTGGGAGTCGTCGTCGCGTGCGGGGCTCTCGTCGCGACGAGCCCGTGGTGGGTCGCGCGGGCCGGGGTGCGTGCCCGGCTCGTCGGGCTCACGCGAGGCGTGCGTGTCGCGAGCGGGGCGGGGGCGGTCGGACCGGTGGAGATCGGTGTCCTGCTCGAGCTGCTCGGGGCCGCGGTCCGCGCGGGGACGAGCGTCCCGCGTGCGCTCGAGGCCGTGGGGCAGGCGATCGGAGGGCCCGACGGCGCCGCGCTCCACCGCGCAGGGGCTGCGGTCGTGCTCGGGGCCGGGTGGGTCGAGGCGTGGGCCGGTGCGCCGCCCCGGTTGGCCGTGGTGCAGTCGGCGCTGGGTCTCGCGTGGGAGCAGGGGGCCGCGCCCGGGGAGGCGCTGCGCGCGGCGGGCGAGCAGCTGCGCAGCGACCAGCAGGCGGCCGCGCGCCAGGCCGCGGCGCGGCTCGCGGTGCACCTCGTGCTGCCGCTCGGCGTGTGCTTCCTGCCGGCCTTCGTCCTCATCGGTCTGCTGCCCGTCCTGCTGTCGCTGGGCGGCGGGGTGCTGGGGGACTGAGCCGCTGGGCGGCCCGGAGCCGTCCGCTGGGCGGCCGTGCCGAAGGAGCTCACCGCCGCGCGGCAGCGCGCACCTCGACCAGCCGCCGCGTCAGGTGCTCTCGCTCGGCCGCGTTCCCGCAGCGACGCACGGCCTCCTCGAACGACGCCGCGGCCTCCGTCGGCCGGTCGGCGCGCGACAGCAGCTCGGCACGCGTCGCGGGCAGCCGATGGTTCGTCCGCAGGATCTCGTCGATCCCCTCGAACTCGTCGATCAGGGCCAGGGCGGCGAGCGGCCCCCGGGCCTCGGCGACCGCGACCGACCTCGCGAGGCGCACCATCGCCGAGCCCGTGGCCGCCTCCAGGTCCGCGTACAGGTCGGCGATCGCGCCCCAGTCGGTGTCGGTGGCGCGTCCCGCGACGGCGTGTGTGGCAGCGATCGACGCCTGGAGGCGGTACTCGTGCGCGAGGCCCGTGACGTCGTCGGGCACGGACGCGAGCAGCGCGAGGCCCGCCGCGATCTCCTCACCGTGCCACCGCGACCTGTCCTGGTCCGCGAGCAGCACGAGCGACCCGTCCGAGGCCGTCCGCGCGTCCCGGCGCGAGTGCTGGAGCACCATGAGCGCCAGCAGCGCGCGCACGACCGGGTGCCCCGGCACCAGCTCGTCGAGCAGGCGCCCCAGGCGGATCGCCTCGCCCGCGAGCTCGACCCGCAGGACGTCCGACCCCGTGCCCGGCGCATAGCCCGCGGTGAAGGTCAGGTACAGGACCGAGGCGACGTCGTCGAGCCGTCCGTCCAGCCGCTCGGGCGGCGGGACCTCGAACGGGATGCCTGCCGCGACCAAGCGCTTCTTCGCACGCGTCAGGCGAGCAGCCATGGTCGAGTCCTGGACCAGGAAGAGGCGTGCGATGTCCGCGACCGGCAGACCTGCGACGAACCGGAGGGTCAGCGCCGTGCGCGCCTCGACCGACAGCGCCGGGTGGCAGCACGAGAAGACGAGCCGGAGCCGTTCGTCGGGCAGGTGCGCGCCGTCGTCGGGCGGGCCGGGCAGCGCGTCCGAGGCGTCCGCCGCCGACCGTGCCTCCACGATCATGAGCGGGACCTTCTGGACGGCGACCGCCTCCGCGCGCAGGCGGTCGAGGACCCGCCGCCCGGCCGCGGTGCGCAGCCAGGCGGCGGGGGAGTCGGGCACGCCGTCCTCGGGCCAGGTACGGGCCGCAGCGGCGAACGCGTCCGCGAGCGCGTCCTCCGCGAGGTCCGGGCGGCGGTAGCGCGCGACGAGCATCGCGAGCAACCGCGCCCAGTGCTCCCGCCAGGCGGCCGAGAGCGCGTCGTCCGCCTCGGTCACCCGTGGCCTCCGGGGCGCCGGGTCATAGGTCGTCCACGTCCACGACCGGACGGAGCTCGACCGTGTACTGCGGCAGGAGGGCGACGGCCTCGATCGCGGTGTCGATGCTCGGCAGGTCCGCGAGATAGAACCCGCCGAGCTGCTCGGTGAGCTCGGCGTACGGTCCCTCGGTCACGACGACGTCGCCGTCGCGGCGCCGGACCGTGGTCGCCGCCGAGACCGTGCTCAACGCCTCGGCGGCCTCCAACCTCCCGCGCTCGCGCAGGAACGCCGCGAACTCGTCGTGCTGCACCATGTACCGCGACCGCTCGTCGGCGGAGGCCGCGGCCCAGACCTGCTCGTCCTCGTACAGCAGGAACATGACCTTCACGGGTCAGGCCCCCGCGCCGGCGGTCGACGCGACGGCAGCCTCGGGGTCGGTCGCGTCGTCGGACCCGCCGTGGTCGACCGTGGGGCGGATCTCGTACGTGCAGCCGTCGCCCGCGAACACCTCGTCGATGATCGTCGCGAGCCCGGGCAGGTCGTCGCTCACGACCAGGTAGAGGCCGCCGATCTGCTCGGCGAGCTCGGTGAACGGGCCCTCGGTCGTCCCGACGCCCGGGCGGACCAGGGTCGCCGTCCCGGCGGCTTCGAGCTCTACGCCGCCCGTGATGCGGTGCCCCTCGGCGACGACGCGGCGCGTGAACTCGTCGTGCTGGGCCATGATCTCCGCGGCCAGGTCCGGACGCATGGCAGGCGTGCCGTCCTCCGGGGCGTGGATGAGGATCGCGTACTCGGTGCTCATGATTCCTCCAGATGAGTGGGTGGTGGGTCCTTCATCACGATGACGCGTGACCACCGACGGAATCGACAGCCGCTGCCGACCAGTTTCACGGGAAGAGGTGGCGGACGCGAGGAGAACCGGCCACGGGCTGACCGGTACCGGTGCGCATCATGGCGACATGAACTCACCGATGCGTCCCAGCGCCCCCGACTTCCCCGAGCCCACCCTGGTGCAGGTCGACGGCGTGGAGCTCGAAGTCTTCGAAGCAGGACGGCACAACGCGGGGCGGCCCGTCGTGCTGTGCCACGGTTGGCCAGGTCACGCCATCTCCTGGTGCCACCAGATGTCCGCCCTGGCGGCAGCGGGCTACCACGTCATCGTCCCGAACCAGCGCGGCTACGGCGGCTCGTCCCGGCCGGCTGACGTGACCGAGTACGACATCGAGCACCTGTCCGGAGACCTGGTCGCGCTCCTCGACCACTACGGCTACGAGGACGCCACGTTCGTCGGCCACGACTGGGGGGCCTTCGTCGTCTGGGGACTGACCCTGCTGCACCCCGAGCGCGTCAGCAGGGTGATCAACCTGAGCCTGCCCTACCAGGAGCGCGGCGACAGGCCCTGGATCGAGGGCATGGAGGCGGCGCTGGGCGCCGACTTCTACTTCGTCCACTTCAACCGCCTCCCAGGCGTCGCGGACGCCGTGCTCGACGAGAACCCCCACCAGTTCCTGCGCAACCTGTACCGGAAGAACGAGCCCCCCGCCGAGCCCCGGCCGGGCATGGCGCTCATCGATCTCGCCAGAGCGACGACGCCGCTCGGTGACCCCGTCCTGAGCGACGGTGAGCTGGCCGTCCTCGTCTCCGCCTTCGAGTCGACCGGGTTCACGGGCAGCATCAACTGGTACCGGAACCTCGACCGCAACTGGCACCTGCTGGCGGACGTGGACCCGGTCGTCAAGCAGCCCGCCCTCATGATCTACGGCGCACGGGACATGGTCGCGCGGTCGGAGCGGCTCGCGGAGTTCGTGCCCGACGTGGACGTGGTCGACCTGGACTGCGGTCACTGGATCCAGCAGGAGCTGCCCGAGGAGACGAACCGCGTGATCCTCACGTGGCTGGAACAGCAGGACGCCACCTGACGGTTCGTGGCCCGCTGGACGGGCCGTGCACAGGTCGCCCACGTGGACCTCGCTCCACAGCGGTGTCCCTCGGCCCAGCGCGCCGGGGCTCGGGCCCACCACAGTGGGCGGCACGGCGCGCGACGGGCGGGCCACGGACCAGGAGGAGACACCCATGAAGGCTGTGTACGGAGCGAGGGCGGGATGGGCGGGGCTGCTCGCCCGGGTCCGCGGCGAGGACCCGGAGGCCGGTCTCGCGACCGCCGAGTACGCGGTGGCGACCATCGCGGCGGTCGGGTTCGCCGGGCTGCTCATCGCGATCCTCAAGAGCGGCGAGGTGCGCGAGATGCTGCTCGGCATCATCCAGCGCGCCCTGTCGATCGGATGAGCGAGACGGCCACCAGCGCGCGGTGGCGGCCCGGGCGCAGGTTCCGCGACCGTGAGCGCGGCACCGTGACCGCCGAGCTCGCGCTCGCGCTGCCCGCGGTCGTCCTCGTGCTGGTGGCCGTCCTCACGCTCGCTGCGGCGGCGAACGCACAGCTCCAGGCTGCCGACGCCGCGCGCGCCGCAGCCCGGGCCGTCGCGATCGGCGAGGACGACGCGGCGGTGCGCGCCGTCGTCGGGCGGGTGGCCGGGCCCGACGCCACGGTGACCGTCACGCGCGGCGACCCGTGGGTCGAGGTGCGCGTCTCCCATCCCGTGGTCGGCGGCTGGTTGTCGCGCTCGCCGCTCCAGGCACGCGGGGCGGCGGTCGCGTGGAGCGAGCCGTGAGCCCCCGTGACCGCGGCTCCGGAACCGTGCTGGCGCTCGGTCTGATCGCGGTCGTCCTCGTGCTGGGGCTGGCGCTCGCGGCGCTCGCCTCGGCCCAGGGGGCCCGTGGGCGGGCGCAGGCAGCGGCCGACCTCGCAGCGCTCGCCGCGGCGACCGCCCTCCAGCGAGGGTGGGACGCCTGCCCGACGGCGCGCGAGACCGCGGAGCGCAACGGTGCCGCCGTCGTGGCCTGCGTCGAGCAGGGCGACGGGGTGGTCCGGGTCGACGTCACGCGCGAGGCGACGGGGTGGGCCGGGGTGCTGGGCACCGCGCGGGCCGCAGCCCGCGCGGGACCGGCGTCGGCGCGGTGAGGGGGCGAGCCGTCAGTCGGACGGCGCGAACGCGAGCACCGCGTCGAGCAGACGGACCGCCGCGGCCTTGTCGAGCGGGTTGTTGAAGTTGCCGCACTTGGGTGACTGCACGCACGCGGGGCAGCCGTCCGCGCACGGGCAGCGCGAGATCGCTGCCCGCGTCGCGCGGAGCCACGTCGCGCCCAGGTGGAACCCCCGCTCGGCGAAGCCCGCACCGCCGGGGTACGCGTCGTACACGAAGACCGTCGCCTGCTCGGTGTCGACGTGCATCGCGGTCGAGACCCCGCCCAGGTCCCAGCGGTCGCACGTCGCGAGCAGCGGCAGGAGCCCGATCGACGCGTGCTCGGCCGCGTGCAACGCTCCCGGCGCGGTGTCGGCGTCGATTCCGGCGGCCTCGAGCACCTCGGCCGGGACGGTCCACCACACGGCGGTCGTCGGGAGCGTGTGCTCGGGCAGGTCGAGCGGCTCGGTGCCCAGGATCTGCAGGTCCGGCAGGCGTCGGCGCTGGAAGCTCACGACCTGGCTCGTGACCTCGACCGGCCCGAACCCCCAACCGATCGGCCCCCACCAGCGCTGGATCGCCGGGTGCGTGGCGTCGTTGGGGACCGTCACCGGGACCGCGCCCGGCTCCTCGTCACGGACGCCGTGGATCGCTATCTCCGTGACCGAGCGCGACCACGTCCCGAAGTCGACGTCCCGGCGTGCGACGAGCGCGACGCCGTCGCGCAGGTCGAGCGACTCCACGACGTAGCTCACTCCTTGGTGGACGTAGACCGCGCCGTCGTGGACGGAGCCGTCGGCCGACGCCGCGTCGACCGTGCCGAGCAGGCGTCCCGTGCCCGCCTCCACGACGCGCACGGGCGAACCGCCCGAGCCGCGCAGGTCCGTCATCGCGGCCGCGGACTGGGCGTGCGTCCAGTACCACCCGGAGGCCCGACGGCGCAGCGCACCCCGCGCGACCAGCACGCCCAGGAGCTCGGTCACCGCGGCGGGGTCGCCGAACTGCGGCAGGTCGGACTGCCGGAGCGGGACCTCGGCGGCCGCAGCGCACAGGTGCGGCGCGAGGACGTACGGGTTGGCGGGGTCGAAGACCGTGGCCTCCAGGGGCGCCGCGAAGATCGCCTCGGGGTGGTGCACGAGGTAGGTGTCGAGCGGGTCCTCGCGTGCGACGAACGCGACCAGGCCGTCGGCGCCCGCCCGCCCCGCCCGCCCGGCCTGCTGCCAGACCGACATGCGGGTGCCCGGCCAGCCCGCGATGAGCACCGCGTCGAGACCCGAGATGTCGACCCCGAGCTCGAGCGCGTTGGTCGTCGCGAGGCCCCGGATCGCGCCGCTGCGCAGCGCCTGCTCGAGCTCCCGGCGCTCCTCGGGGAGGTAGCCGCCGCGGTAGGCCGCGACCCGGCGCGCGAGCTGGGGCGAGACGACGCGCAGGTGGTCCTGGGTCTGGGTCGCGACGGCCTCGGCGCCGCGGCGCGAGCGCGTGAACGCGAGGGTCCGCGCGCCTGCCGCCGTGAGGTCGGCGAGGAGGTCCGCGGCCTCGGCCGTCGCGGACCGGCGCGGGCGCTCGGGGGAGTCGCCCGGGGTCGCGGGCTCGTCGGGGTCGCTCGTCAGGCCCAGCTCGTCGTGGGCCGTGGGGTCGATCAGGAGGGACTCCGCGAGGGCCGCATCCGCCGCCGGGTCGTTCGCTGCCGCGGCGCGGGCCTGCGCGGCCTCGTAGCCCAGGACCTCGGGCGGCTGCCACAGCGCGAACGTCTTGCGCCCGGCGGGGCTCGTGTCGGCGTCGACCGTGACGATCTGCTCGGGCGGGACCCCGATGAGACGACCTGCGCTCACGGAAGGGTCGGCCGTGGTGGCCGAGGCGACGACGAACGTGAGGCCCCTCCGTGGCGCAGCGCTGTCAGAAGCAGCGTGACCTTGAGGGCTCCCTGGGTCTGACAGCCCACCGGGAGACGTCTGTGGTGCCGGCGCGTAGTGCGCCGCGAGCCGCGCGAGGCGCCGGAGCACCAGCGCGACGTGCGCCCCGAACACCCCCCGGTAGGAGTGCCCCTCGTCGACGACGACGTAGCGCAGGTTGCGCAGGAACCGCGCCCAGCGCCGGTGGTTGGGCATGAGCGCGAAGTGCAGGAAGTCGGGGTTGGTGAGCACGACGTCCGCGTACTCCTGCACCCACTTGCGCTCCTCGAACGACGTGTCGCCGTCGCACGTCGAGACCTTGACGTCGCCCGCGCGCGAGGCGTCGAGGAGGCGTTGGAGGCCGTTGACCTGGTCGGCCGCGAGGGCCTTGGTCGGGCTCAGGTAGAGGACCGTGCCGCGCGTGCGGGCACTCTCGATCCGGCCCGGGGCCAGGGTCTCGGTGGCGCGGTCGGCGCGCACCGCGGTGAGCGCGGGCAGCCAGAAGGCCAGGGACTTGCCCGAGCCGGTCGACGTCGCGAGCGCGACGTGCCGCCCCGACCAGGCGGCCTCGGCGGCCTCGACCTGGTGTGCCCAGGGGCGCTCGACGCCCAGCGAGCGGTAGCCCGCGACGAGCGAGGCGTCGGCCCAGCCTGGCCAGTCCGCCTGCTGGCCGGGGCGACCGGGCAGGTGCTCGACGTGCGTCAGCCGGTCGGCGCGGCGGCCACCCGCGAGCAGGACGTCGAGGAGGGCGCCTGGCCGGTCGGAGAAGGGCTGGCCGCTGGGACTCGCACCCGGACGGCCGACGCCCGCCGTGTCGTCCGACGCGGCGTCCGGTTCCGGGGTTCGCGACGGGCTGGGCACGTCTCAGAGTCTCCCACCTGGTGCTTGCGGGCGCCGAACCGTCGAGCGGGCGCTACCCGTGCGGCCGGCGAGGTAGAACGTTCTGCGCGACGTAGTGCGCGAGGGGTTCTACCTCGCGCACTACGTTCTACCTCGCGCACTACGCCCTACCTCGGTGACGTGGTGACCTGGTGACGGTGACCTGGGGACGGACTCCCGCCGGTCTCAGCCCGCGAAGACCTGCCCGATCGCGCGCGACAGGTAGTACGGGTCCGCGACGGCCGTGAGCTCGCGCGCCGAGTGCATCGAGAGGATGGGCGCGCCGACGTCGACCGTCCGGATGCCGAGGCGGGTCGCGGTCAACGGCCCGATCGTGGACCCGCACGGCACGGTGTTCTCCGAGACGAACTCCTGGCTCGGCACCCCGGCGGCCGCGCAGGCCGCAGCCCAGGTCGCCGCACCGTGGGCGTCGGTCGCGTACCGCTGGTTGGCGTTGATCTTGAGGATCGGACCGCCGCCCGCCACGGGGCGGTTCGCCGGGTCGTGGCGCTCCGGGTAGTTGGGGTGGACCGAGTGCCCGACGTCGCTCGACACGCACAGGGACCCCGCGAGCGCGCGGTGCCGGTCCTCGTCGCTCGCCCCGAGCCCGCCGCTGACGCGCGACAGGACGTCCGCGAGGAACGGGCCGCTGGCCCCCGAGCGTGTCTCGCTGCCGATCTCCTCGTGGTCGAACGCCGCGAGGACCGCGATCGGCGTCTCGCCGCTCGGGGTCCCGGCCGCCGCCTCCAGCAGCGCGACGAGACCGGCGTGCACCGACAGCAGGTTGTCGAGCCGTCCCGAGGCGAGCAGCTCTTCGTGCGCGCCGAAGATCCGCGGCGCCTGCGTGTCGGCCACGACGAGGTCGTACCCCCCGACCTCCGCTGCCCGGACGCCCGCGTGCTCGGCGAGGAGCGCGAGCAGGTCGGCGTCGGGGGCACCGAGCGTGCCGAGGCCCCACACGGGCTGGGTGTGGCGCTGCTTGTCGAGCGTGAGGCCGTCGTTCGCGGCACGGTCGAGGTGGATCGCGAGCTGCGGGATGCGCAGCAGGGGTCCGGTCCGCACGAGGTGGCTGCGGCCGTCGAGCGTCACGAGCCGTCCTGCGAGCTCGAGCTCGCGGTCGAGCCACGAGTTGAGCAGCGGGCCGCCGTAGACCTCGACGCCTGCCTGCCACCAGCCCTCGCGGCCCGTGGTCGGCCGGGGCTTGAGCTTGAAGCCGGGGGAGTCGGTGTGCGCGCCGAGGATCGCGAAGGGCGTCGTGGGGCTCGCCCCGGCGGGCGTGACCCACGCGATGACGGCGCCGTCCCGCACGACGACGTAGCGCCCTCCAGCGGTCGTGCGCGGCCAGGCGTCGGCCTCGTCGAGCAGCGTGAAGCCGGCCTCGACGGCGCGGCGCGCGACCTCGTGGGCCGCGTGGAACGACGAGGGCGAGGCCTCGACGAATCGCGCGAGGTCCTCTGCGTGGGCTCGCGCCTGCGGGGACGGGCCCCGTGGGGTGGCGGCCACGAGGGTGGTGGGACGGGCGGGGGCGGGGGCTACGTCGTCGGGCACGTGTCCATTATCCGCCCGTGCGCGGGGCCGGGTAGTAGCGTGAGTCCCGCCATGAGCCCGTCAGACGTCGTGTCCACCCTGCGCGCAGCGGGATGCGTGTTCGCCGAGGAGGAGGCGGACCTCCTCCGTGCGGCCGCGACGTCCCCGGCCGAGCTGGACGCCATGGTGGCGAGCCGGGTGGCGGGGCTGCCCCTCGAGCAGGTCGTCGGGTGGGCCGAGTTCTGCGGGCTGCGCATCCGGGTCGAACCCACGGTGTTCGTGCCGCGACGCCGCACGGCGCTCCTCGCGTCGCTCGCGAGCGGGCTCACGGGGGAGCGTGCGACGGTCGTCGACCTGTGCTGCGGTACGGGCGCGCTCGGTGCGGTGCTGGTCGCGGCGCACCCGGGCATCGACCTGCACGCCGCGGACGTCGACCCCGCCGCGGTGCGCTGCGCCCGCCGGAACCTCGATGGACAGGTGCATGAGGGGGACTTGTACAACGCCCTGCCGACCCGCCTGCGCGGGATCGTGGACGTCCTCGTCGTCAACGCGCCCTACGTCCCGACCGGTGCGATCGAGACCATGCCGCCCGAGGCGAGGATCCACGAGGCCCGCGTCGCGCTCGACGGCGGCCACGACGGCCTCGACGTGCACCGACGGGTCGCCGCGGAGGCCACGGCCTGGCTGGCCCCCGGTGGCCACCTCCTGATCGAGACGAGCGAGCGGCAGGCGCCCGTCGCGGTCGGCCTCTTCGAACGCGAGGGCCTCGTCGCACGCGTCGAGACCGACGACGAGCTCGGGGCGACGGTCGTGATCGGCGAGAAGCCGTAGCACCCGGAGCGGGGCCGTCCCTCGCAGGACCGCCCCGTAGGATCGGCGGAATGCAGTGCCCCCACTTCGACGCCCACGAGTGCCGTTCGTGCACCCTCATGGGCCAGGGCTACGCCGCGCAGCTCGCCGACAAGCAGCGGCACGCGGGCGAGCTCCTCGCGGCACACACCGACCTGCGGTGGGAGCGACCGGTCGCGAGCCGCGAGTCGGGCTTTCGCAACAAGGCCAAGATGGTCGTGGGCGGCACGGTCGAGAGCCCGACGCTCGGCATCCTCGACGCGGGCGGACGCGGCGTCGACCTCCAGGACTGCGGCCTCTACCCGGCCGACCTCCAGGCCGTCTTCCCCGTCCTCGCGCACTTCGTCACCCGGGCACGCCTCACGCCCTACGACGTGACGACACGGCGCGGCGAGCTCAAGAACGTGCTGGTCACGCAGTCCCCGGACGGCGAGCTCATGGTGCGTTTCGTGCTGCGCTCGCAGGAGCCGGTCTCGCGCCTGCGCAAGCACCTGCCGGCCCTGCTCGACGCGCTGCCGAGGGCCCGCGTGGTGTCGGTCAACATCCTGCCCGAGCACAAGGCCGCGCTCGAGGGCGAGCAGGAGATCCTGCTGACCGAGGCCGACACGCTGACCATGCGCGTCAACGGCATCGAGATGCACCTGCGCCAGCAGAGCTTCTTCCAGACCAACACCGAGGTCGCCGCGGCCCTGTACCGGCAGGGCCGCGAATGGGTCGACGAGGCCGCGCCGGGCAGCGTCTGGGACCTGTACTGCGGTGTGGGCGGCTTCGCGCTCCACTGCGCGACGCCGGGTCGAGAGGTGGTCGGGATCGAGTCGAGCCGCGAGGCGATCGTGAGCGCCGAGCGCAGCGCGGCCCAGGCGGGGCTCGACGACGTGACCTTCCGGGCCGGGGACGCCACGGCGTTCGCCCTGACGGCTCAGCGCGTCCCCGACCTGGTGATCGTGAACCCGCCTCGGCGCGGGATCGGCGCCGACCTCGCGGGCTGGCTCGAGTCCTCGACCGTGCAGCAGGTCGTCTACTCGAGCTGCAACGCGGTGTCGCTGGCCCGCGACCTCGCGGCCATGCCGTCGCTGCGGCCCGTGCGGGGCCGCGTCCTGGACATGTTCCCGCAGACCACGCACTACGAGGTCATGGTCCTGCTGGAGCGCACCCTCAGCGGTCCAGCGCGGTGAGTCGGTCGGCCGCGGACCGGGCCGCGGCGGCGAGCACGGTCCGCAGGCCGACGAGGTCGACGGGCGTCCCGTCGCCCGTCTCGTCCGGCACGCCGGGGAGCAGGTCGGCGGCGGCCGGGGGCTCGGGGACGTCGGGCGGTGGGGGCAGCTCTCCGAGGACCCGCGGGCCCGACGGCGCTTGCCCCGTCCTCGCGCTGCTCGCCGGGGTGTCGGCCGGGTCGGGTGGTGCGTCGACCCGTGCGGCCTCCTGCTCGGGCGCGTGGCCCGGCGACGAGAGGTCGCGCAGCGCGTCGAGGATCTGCTCGCGGGTCCGCCCGCGCAGCAGGAAGAGCACGAACGGGTCGGCGTCGAGCAGCCAGCCCGCCTGGTAGCTGAGCGCTGCCGCGTGCAGGCAGGGCAGGTCCCAGGTGGGGCAGTCGCACTCGGGTTCGAGGTCGCCGATGCCGGGGAGCAGCGAGACGTCGGCGTCGACGGCGGCGGCGACGACGTCGCGGGGCATCTCGCCCGCGAGCAGCGCCGCGAGCCGACCCGAGCGGGACGCGAGGGCGTGCAGGAACCGGTCCCACTCGTCGTCGGTCAACGGTTCGAGCGAGACGACCGTGTGGTACATCTCGCCGTCGTCATCTTGTACGCGAGCCTGGACGGCTCCCGGGCCGACCGTGATCGGACCCACGCGACCCGTCCGCGCGTAGGCCCGACCCTTCTTGAGCGGCCCCGCGTCGAGGGCGAACTCCTCCATCGCCCGGACCCAGGCGCGCGCCCACCAGGACTGGCCCCGACGGACTGCACCCTTGGCCGCGGTACCCGTCGGAGGGAACGCGGGGAAGCCGACGGCGCTCACGGGCGTCTCCTCTCGTCGCTCCGCAGCGACACCAGCTCGGCGAGCTCCGCGGTGCTGAGCTCCGAGATCGCTCCCTCGACACCCCCGGCGCCCAGCACGGCGTCGGCGAGCTCCCTCTTGGACTCGATCATGCGGGCGATGTGCTCCTCGATGGTTCCCTCGCTGGTCAGGCGGTGCACCTGGACAGGTCGCGTCTGCCCGATCCGGTAGGCACGGTCGGTCGCCTGCTCCTCGACGGCGGGGTTCCACCAGCGGTCGAAGTGGATGACGTGGTCGGCCCGGGTGAGGTTGAGACCGGTCCCGGCGGCCTTGAGCGAGAGCAGGAACACGGGCGGCATCTCCTCGGTCGCCTGGAAGCGTGCGACCATCTGCTCGCGCTGCGCCACGGGTGTCCCGCCGTGCAGCAGCATGGTCGGCACGCCGCGCCGGCCGAGGTACGTCTCGAGGAGCCGGGCCATCGCGACGTACTGCGTGAACACGAGGACCGCGCCCTCCTCGGCCCGGATCGTCGTGACGAGCTCGGTGAACGCGTCGAGCTTGCCCGACCTCCCCGACAACCGGGGATCCTCCTCGTGCAGGTACTGCGCCGGATGGTTGCAGATCTGCTTGAGGTGCGTGAGCAGGCCGCCGATCATGGCGCGGCGCCCCATGCCCTCGGCCCGGTCGATCTCCTCGAGGGCCGACCGGACCGCGCCCTCGTAGAGCCCGACCTGCTCGGCCGTGAGCGGCACCACCTGGTCGGTCACGGTCTTGGGCGGCAGCTCGGGCGCGATCCCCGGGTCGGACTTGCGCCGCCGCAGCAGGAACGGTCGCACCAGGCGCGAGAGGCGTTCGGCGAGGACCGGGTCGCGGGTCCCCTCGATCGGGTCGGCCCAGCGTCGCCGGAACTGCCCGCGCGTGCCCAGGAGCCCCGGGTTGAGCCAGTCCATGACGGCCCACAGCTCGGTGAGGTTGTTCTCCACCGGGGTCCCGGACAGCGCGACGCGCGCCGCGGCGGGGATCGTGCGCAGCGCCTTCGCGGTGCCGGACCCGGGGTTCTTGACGTGCTGCGCCTCGTCCGCGACGACGAGCCCCCACCGGTGCGCACCCAGCACGGGCGTGGCGCGGGAGGCGTCGGACAGGACGGTCCCGTAGGTCGTCAGCACGAACCCGTCGTCGACCCCACGCAGGTCGCGCGACGCCCCGTGGAATCGGCGCACCGCGACGCCGGGCGCGAACCGGCGGATCTCCTGCTCCCAGTTGCCCAGGAGGGAGGCCGGGCACACGACCAGGGTGGGTCCCGTGCCCGCGCCGCTCACCTGCGGCGGTGCGGCGTCGTCGGGCCGGGCGCGGTGCAGGTGCAGCGCGATGAGCGTGATCGTCTTGCCGAGGCCCATGTCGTCGGCGAGGCACGCGCCGAGCCCCAGACCGGTCAGCCGCGCGAGCCAGCGCAGGCCGTCGAGCTGGTAGTCGCGCAGCGAGGCGTCCAGCCCGTCCGGCACGACGACGTCGCGCGCCGGGGCCCGGTCCTCGAGCTCGGCGCGGAGCCGGTCGAGCCACGGCGTCGGCGTCACGGCCAGGTCCTGCTCTCCCACGCGGGCCACGCCCGTGAGCGCTGCCGCGACGGCATCGAGCGCTGAGACGGGCTGGGCCGCGCGCCGCGTCGCGGCGTGCGCCGCGGCCGGGTCGGCGAGGACCCACCGCCCCCGCAGGCGCACGACGGCGGAGCGCCCCTCGGCATGGACGCGCGCCAGGTGCTCGCGCTCGGCCGCGGTGAGGCGGACCCCGTCGAGCGTCAGCTCGTGCGTGAGCGTCATGGGGCTCGACGCGACCCCTGACCGGCCCGTGACGGGCCCGGCACGCAGCAGGGCGGGGAGGGCGCCGGCCGCGTCGGGGGCCTCGGTCGGCGAGAAGACCGCGACGGACCGGACCTGGCCGGCGAGGCTAGCGGGCCACTCGACGCCGATCCCCGTCGCGGCGAGTGCCGCAGCGCCCCCGGCGAGGAGCTCGCGCACGTCGGCCGGGGCGAGGACGAGGTCGCCGGGGACGGGCTGGTCGAGCAGCCCGTCGAGCGGGGGCCAGGCATGGGCTCCCGCGCGCAGCCGGACAAGGACGTCGCCGAGCGCGTCGCGCGCGCCGGGGTCCGTGCGGGCGGCGGTCCACAGCTCGTCGGCCGTCCGTGCACCGTCACGACCGTGCGTGACGACGGTCGCGAGCCAGTCGCTCTTCGCGAGGTCGCCGTCGGCGGTGGGTCGGTCGCTCGACAGGGGCTCGAGCCGGAGGCTCACCGTGACCCGTGGGTCGAGCAGCGCGGCGACGTCACGGGCCCAGGCGGTGAGGCCGTCCTGTGCCTCGTCCTCCGCGGCAGGTCGGTCGTCAGGGGCGGCCTCGACCAGCTGCCCAGCCGGCCCCGGCGGCACGCCGACGGCCGTCGCAGCGCGTCGGACCCAGGTGCTCGCGACCACGTCCATGATCCGCCGCACGGTGTCGGCGCGCGTCGCCCGGTCGGAGCCTTCCCGGAGCACGAACCCGTCGACGTCATGGTCGGCGCGAGGGGCGATCTCGCCCACCAGCGCCCCTTCGGCTCCCTCGGGCATGGCATCCGCCAGGGCGTCCACGCGGTCGAGGGCGGCACCGTCGAGCGGGGCCACCCGCCACCCTGCGGAGCCTGCGGCGACCGCGGGCACGAGGTGACCGGCCGCGACGTGTCCCAGGGCCTCGGCGCACACTGCTCCCCAGAACACCTCGGCGGGGCTGCCGTCGCCCGCCGCCCAGGCGTCGAGCAGGGTGTCGACGCCTGGCGGGTGCCCGCCGCCCGAGGTCGAGCCGGTGGTCGGGTGTGGCGCTGGTCGCGGCACAGGACCTCTTTCCTGGTGCGTCGTACGGCAGTCTTCCGAGCGATCAACGTACGATGTACGCAGATCATTCCCGACAGGTCGGGCATCCGTCGGGCCCCCTCGATGATCCCCGATCGCTCACGAGGAGGCAGCCCGTGCCGACCCCGACGGCTCCCGCACCGCCCGCCACGACCCCGCGCGACCCCGCGCGCACCCTCGCCCTCCTGTGGGGCCTGCACGCGGACCGTGGCGCGCGGGGACCCCAGCAGTCCCGGACGCCCGACGAGGTGGCGAGCGCCGCCGTCGGGCTCGCGGACGCCGAGGGGGCGCTCACCGGCCTGTCCATGCGCAAGGTGGCCGCCGAGCTGGGGATCGGCACCATGTCGCTCTACACGTACGTCCAGAACAAGGACGACCTCGTCGACCTCGTGGTCGACCGTGCGTACGGCGAGCTCTACCCGCACGGGGAGGCTCCGGGAGCGACCTGGCAGGATCGCCTGCGCTCGGTGGCACGCGCCAACTGGGACCTGTTCGCGCGGCACCCGTGGCTCCTCGACATCGACCTCGCGCGCCCCGTCCTCGGCCCGGGCGAGACCCGCAAGTACGACGTCGAGCTGCGGGCGATCGACGGCATCGGGCTCGACGACGTCGCGATGGACGCGACCGTGACGCTCGTCGTCGGGCAGGCGACCACCGCGGCGCGGCGGGCGCGCGCGGCCCGGCTCGCGCACGAGGAGAGCGGGCAGACCGACGACGAGTGGTGGGCCGTGAACGCCCCGCTCCTCGAACGGATCAGCGAGATGAGCACGTTCGCCGTCGCCGGGAGGGTGGGTGCCACGGTCGGCGAGGCGCAGCAGTCCGCCTACTCGGCCGAGGCGGAGCTGGAGTTCGGGATCGACCGCATCGTCGCGGGCGTGCAGGCACTGGTCGCGTGAGGTCCGCGCAGGCCCTCCGGACCGGACGCACGAGCCCGCTCGTCGCGGTCGCCCAGGTCCTCCTGACCCTCGCGGGGATCCTCTACGTCGGGGTCGTCCTGGAGGCTGCCGCCGGGTGGCCCCTCGACCCGGCACGCTCCTACCTGTCCGAGCTCGCCGCGCTCGACCAGCCGACGTCCGCGCTGTTCCGGGGCACCGACCTCGCCGCCGGGGCCCTCGTGGTGACGGGCCTCGCGGTCCTGGGCGTCGCGTACCGGCGGCGGCGTGCGGCCGGGCACCCGGCGGCGACCCTCGTGCAGCGGGTGACGGCCTGGGCGCTCGTGGTGTTCGGGCTCGCCACCATGGCCGACGCCCTGCTGCCGCTCGACTGTGCCCTGTCGGTCGGGAGCTGCGCCGCGCGCGAGGACGCAGGGGTCCTGAGCCCGGCCCACCAGGCGCACACGTTCTCGAGCGTCGCGTCGGGGATCGGCTCGTTCGTCGCGAGCGCAGGCGTCGTGTGGCTCGCGCGTCCCCGACGACGCACCCTCCTCGGGGGCACGGCCCGCCTCGCCGGCGCCCTGGGGCCCGTCCTGGGGGTCGTGACCGGCACGATCGGCATGTTCGGCAGCCCGCTGCCCCTCGGCACGGGCATCGCGCAGCGCATCCAGATCGTCGCGTTCTCCGTCGTCCTGGTCCTCGCGGTGCAGGTCCTGCGGATCCCCGCGGGCCCCTCCACAGCCTCCTCCGAGGCGGGTCCCAGGGACGCGTGATGGACTGGGCCCCATGACGACGGCGACCCCGCCCCCCGCCACGTGGGTCATCCTGCCCGGCCTCCTGCTGGCCCCCTCCGACATGGAGCCGCTCGCGCGCGTGGTGCGGGACCAGTTCCCGGCCGCGACCGTCCTCGTGCTCGACTCGTGGGAGACCGCCGTCACCGCGCCCGTCGCCGCGATCCGGGCGTCGCTCGGCCTGGCCGGTCGGCATGCGCCCGCGAGCATCGGCCTCGTGGGGCACAGCGTCGGCGGTCTCGCCGCGATCGAGTGGGCGCTGTCGTTCCCCGAGGAGCTCGGGGCCGTGGTCCTGCTCGACCCGACGGCTCCCTTCCTGCCGCGCCGTCCCGAGCGGCCCGCCCCGGTCGGCGCGACGCTGCTCGCCGAGAGGCTCGTCCACGCGGGCGGCACCCTGCTCTCGCGCTGCGGGGCGGTGACGAGGCGCGGGCCTGCGCTGCGCCGTCGGGCCTGGTACGACGGGACGCACCGCCCCGACCCCATGCCCGACGACGAGGCCGCCCGCCGCTACGGCACGCCGGAGGCCTGGCGCCTGCTGGTGGGGCAGTACGAGCAGAGCTGGTCGCAGGCCGAGCGCGTCACCGAGCTGTTCGCCGACCGCTCCGACGCGCTCGACCGGCTCGCGGTACGCCCCGTCCAGCTCGTCGGGTGGGGGACGCGCGGGCAGGGCCCGTTCCTGCGGGAGGAGCGCGAGCTCGGGGCGCGCCTGGGCGCGCAGGTCTACGGCCTCCCGGGGGAGGGGCACCTGTTCCCGCTCACGAGGCCCGACGTCGTCGCGCAGGTCCTGCGTGGAGAGGTCCCCGACGGGGCGCTCGCACCCGACGCGGACGCCGCCTTCCGGTAGAGCGGGCGGCTACCAGCCGGCCGCGTACTCGAAGTGCCAGGGCTCGGGCTTCGACCCGTTGGGACGAGCCCACGCCGGGTTGTCCCACCCGTACAGCGGGGCGTTCGCGCGCAGCCACTTGTACTGTGCCGATCCCGGGCTCGACGCCGGAGCGGCGAGGTCGATCGCCAGACCCCAGCCGTGGTTGGACGTCCCCGGGACGGCCGCCAGGCCGGGCTTGGCGGCGCGGGTCGAGACCTGCTCCGAGAAGGAGCGGTACGAGTCCGTCATGGGGATGGCCGCACCGAACCGCTGCGCGTACGCGGCGGACAGCTCCTCGAGCATCGCGGCCGCATCGCAGCGCAGCGAGTGCCTCGGGGCGAAGGACAACGACGTGAGTGCGGACGCCGGGATCTTGCCGTTCGCGAAGTTGGCGGAGCCGCACTGGTCGAGCAGCGTGGCCGCACGGACGCGGCGCTCGGCCGCGAGCTCTGCCGGGGTCGCGGGGGCCGGGGTGACGACCGACTTGGACGTCTCGCCGAAGTCGTTGAGCTGCATGGCCATCTTGTCCATCGCCTGGCCGAGGTCTGCGGTCGTGACCGGACCGGTCGCCACCTCGTCCTGTGCGACCGTCGTGTCGGCGACCTCGACGCTGTCCGCGAGCGACGCGCGCTCGGTCGAGCGCGACGCCCGCTGCGAACCCTCGCTGCGCTCGGCGAGGATCGACTCCTTGAGCGCGACGAGCTCGGCACGCGCCGTCTCGAGCTCATGGGTGGGGGCCGAGGAGGCCTCGGCGCGGGCCAGCAGAGCCTCCGCCTTGGCGATCATGTCGTCGTCGGCAGCGAGGGTCGTGGTGTTCGTCCCCTCGTCGTCGGCGAGGTCCGCCTGCTGCCCGCCGGGGGCCAGGTCGCCCGACGCCGTGCCGGGGATGATCATGGGCACGCACGCCAGGGCGCCGACGAACGCGGCGCCCGTCGCGGCGCGCGCCACGAGACGCGAGCCGAACAACGTGCCGCGTGCCGGAGTCGCGGGAGCCACCGGTGTGGCCGCGGTCGCGGGGGCACCCGACTTGCGCTCGCGCCGGCTCAGCGGCGGGAAGACCGGGCCGTCGAGCGCCGGCGTCGTGGAGGCGTCTGCCGGTGCGGCGACGACCGGTGTCGGCGCCGAGCGCAGAGGGGTCGGCGCAGGGACCATGACGACGGGGATCTCGCCCGAGGGGGTCTGGAGCGGTGCCACGGCCTCAGGGGCCGCGCGCCGGATGCCGGTCGGCGGGAACGGAGCGGTCCGAGTCGCTGCCGTGACGGCGACCTGCGGAGCGGGGGCGACCGGGGTGGCTGCGGTCGGCACGGGGAACGGTACGAGAGGGGCCGGGTGGGGCGCGGCCTGCGGCACGGCGAACGTCGCGGGACGCGTCCTGGCGGTATGCCGGTGCTCGACCTGCAGGTGGTCGGCGGGAGGGCGTCCTTCGCGTCCGGCCGCGGCGAGCTCTCGCGCGCGAAGCTCGGCCTGACGTTGACGCCGCGTGGGGGTCGGCGCCGCGCCGTGCGGGCGCTGCTGGACCGGTGCGGACGTTTCCACCTGACGTGACTCCTGTGCTCTGGGACGGCCTCCGGCAGGAGGTCGGTACTGACTTCGTGGTGCGGGAGCCAGTGGTCGTTGCCGTCCGTCGTGCACCCGATCGCGGCCTACGTTACTCGTTCGTTATCGATGCGCGGAACCCCGTCGGGCCCCGATGTGACCGGGGCCGCACGATGGTGCGGAAAACTCGTCCGATCCCGCCCGCGTACTCTTCCGCGGCCGGCCGACTGGTGTCCGGTACGTCAGGGTTGGCGCGGGTCGACTGTCGCCCGGGCGGGCGGCCGGGCCACGACCTGTCAGCCCCGCCCCGACGGGCGGACGAACGGGAACGCGAGCGTCTCGCGGATGCTCGCCCCGATGAGCATCATGTAGACGCGGTCCACCCCGATACCGAGCCCGCCCGTGGGCGGCATCGCGAACTCGAGGGCGGACAGGAACTCCTCGTCGACCTCCATGGCCTCGGGGTCGCCCGCCGCGGCGAGCAGCGACTGCTGCGTGAGCCGGTTGCGCTGGTCCACGGGGTCGATGAGCTCCGAGTAGGCGGTGCCCAGCTCGGCGCCGAACGCCACGAGGTCCCACCGCTCGGCGAGCCGCGGGTCGCGGCGGTGCGTGCGGGTCAGGGGAGAGGTCTCGAGCGGGAAGTCGGTGTAGAACGTCGGCTCGACCGTCTGCCCCTCGACGAACGCGTCGTAGAGCTCGGTCACGATCGCTCCGTGCGTCATGTCGGGCGTGAAGTGGACGCCCTTCTCCTCGCAGATCGCCTGGAGCGTGGCCATCGGGGTGTCCGGCGTGACCTCCTGGCCCACGGCCTCGGACACGGCCCCGTGCACGGTACGGACGGGCCACTCGCCGTCGAGCCGGACCACGGTCCCGTCCGCCCGGCGGGACACCGGTTCGCCGTGCACGGCGACCGCGGCCTCGACGATGAGGTCGCGCGTGAGCTCGCGCATCGTCGTGTAGTCGCCGTACGCCTGGTACGCCTCGAGCGACGTGAACTCGGGGTTGTGGGTCGCGTCGACGCCCTCGTTGCGGAAGTTGCGGCCCAGCTCGAAGACGCGACCGACACCGCCGATCGCGAGCCGCTTGAGGAACAGCTCGGGCGCGATGCGCAGGTACAGGTCGAGGTCGTACGCGTTGATGTGCGTCGTGAAGGGTCGGGCGTTCGCACCGCCGTGCACGCGCTGCAGGATCGGGGTCTCGACCTCGATGAAGTCGCGGGCCGCGAGCGAGTCGCGCAGAGACTTCACGGCCTTGCTGCGTCCGCGCAGGATCTGCGCCGTCCGGGTGTCGAGGGCCAGCTCCATGTGCTTGAGCCTGACCTTGGCCTCGGCGTCCGCGAGGCCGCGGTGCTTGTCGGGCGGCGAGGTCAGGGCCTTGGATGCCATCTGCCACGCGCTCGCGTGCAGCGACAGCTCGCCGCGGCGGCTGCGGGTCAGGTCGCCCGTGGCGCTCACCTGGTCGCCCAGGTCGACCGCGCGCCGCCAGAGCCCCAGGTCGGGACCGGGGCGGTCGGCCGTGAACATGACCTGGATCTCGTCGGTCCCCTCGCGCAGGTCCGCGAAGATCACGCCGCCGTGGTCGCGCAGGCGCACCACACGCCCGACGACGGACACGTCGCCCTGGGGGGCCACGTCGCCCGGCGACGTGCTCGTCCCGGCCGGTGCCGCGACGTCGGGCACCGGCGCGCCCTGCGGCTGCCCGATCGAGTGGCCCCGGCGCACCGCCTCGCCGATCGAGACGGTGCGCGGGACGGAGACGGGGTAGGGCTCCATGCCCGCCGCGCGCAGCACGCCGAGCTTCGCGTGGCGCGTGGCCTGCTGCTCGGTCAGGCGACGCGTGGGGGCGGAGACCGTGAGCAGCGCGGTCTCCTGGGCACGCACCGCCTCGGCGAAGGCCGCGGAGACCTCGGGCCGGTGCAGGTCCGGCGAGCGGTCGCGGCGGTGGAACAGGTTCGGGGTGTTCGGCAGGAAGCCCTCGGCCTGGCCCACCGCGAAGATGACCTGCGTGAGCTGGCCCGCGTTCTGGAAGCACAGCAGTCTCGGCTTCCAGTCCGGCAGGTACTTCTCGTTCGACTTGTACAGCGAGTCGAGCTGCCAGAACCGCGACGCGATGAGCAGCACCCGGCGGTTGAAACGCTGGATCGGGGTCGCGCCGATGCGCGCGCCCTGCTCGAACGAGCCGCGGAACATCGCGAAGTTCATCGAGATCCGGTCGACGCCCGCCCCGCGGCCGGCCTTGACGAGCTCGGTCACCATGAGCTCGGTGACGCCGCTGACGGCCTGCGGGTGGCGGCGCATGACGTCGAGCGACAGGCCGCGGCGGCCCCACGGCACGAACGACAGGAGCCCGCGGGGGTTCCCCTCGGCGTCGTGCGCGGAGACGATCATCTCGCGCGGGTCGGCGGCGTCCCCGAGGCGGCTCAACGACATCGAGAAGCCCCGCTCCTCGCCGTGACGCCACTCGTCGGCCGCGGCGACCAGAGCAGCGAGCTCGTCGGCCGGGATCTCGGCCTGGCGGCGCACCAGGACCCGGTAGCCCTCGCGCTCGGGGCGTGCGACCGCGTGCCGCACCGAGCGCATCGCCGGGCCGTCGAGCGTGAACGTCCGTGTGTTGATGATGGCCTCGTCGCCCAGGGCGATCGGGTGCAGGTCCACGGCCTGGAAGGCCTTGGCCCCCAGCTCGCTCGTCGACAGGACCGCAGGCACCCAGCCGAACCGGCGGGCGTGCGCGCGCCACTGCTCGATCGCGTCGGGCCAGCTCGCCTTGTCGCCGATCGGGTCGCCCGCCGCGAGGCACACGCCGGAGATCACCCGGTAGGACACGGCCGCCCGCTGGTCCTGGGAGAAGATCGCGCTCCGGTCCCAGCGCGTCGCGAAGTACTCGAGCGAGTCGTCGCTCGGGTGCTCGAGCAGGAGCTTGCGCACCGCGAGCTCGTCGGCTGCCTCTACCTTGGCGTCGTGCGGGGCCGAGCGCATGAAGACCGCGATCGCGAGCACCAGGGCGAGCGCCGAGACCAGGCCCGCGACGAGCGCGAGCCACCCGGGACCGGAGCCGTCGGCGTGCAACGGGTAGTCGCTGGGCTTGAGACCCAGTGCGACGGACAGGCTCCAGTTCACCCGGTTGCGGATCCCGTGCAGGGTGTTCGGCACGACCTCGAGCAGCAGGAGCGTGAGGAACGCCGAGACGGCCACGCCGCCCACGAGCACGAGGATCGCCCGCCACCACGCACCCTTGCTGACTCGGGCCGGGAACGCGGACCGGGCCGCGATCAGCAGGACCACCGCCACGACGGCCACGACCCACGACGCGATCTCGAGGGGGGACAGGACCAGTCCGTCCGCGCGCAGCGCCTGCTTGTCCTCGTCGAAGACCCACAGCAGGCCCACGGCGAGCCCCAGCACCGCGACCGGGAACTGCCACACCACCACCACGAACCACAGCGCTGCGCGCTGGCGCCGCAGCAGCCCGCTCGCGATCACCCCGACCAGGACCACCGAGAACACGCTCGGGAACGTGGGGATGTTCAGGACCGCCAACCAGTCGCTCACCGTCCGGACGAAGCCCGGGGCGAACAGCAGCAGGACCAGGGCGAGCACGAGCCAGAAGGCCACGGCCTGCACGATCCTCCCCGCCCACGAGGCGACGGTCTCCGCCCAGGGTGGGGCGGAGGTGCGAGAGAGGGAGGTCGAGCGGGGCATACGTGCTCCTCGAGGCAGGCGGTGCCACCATTCAAGCGCAGGAGCGGGGTTTACGACGGGGGAACACGGCGGGTGCGCGCAGGCGCGTGCCGTGCGCGGGTCGTCCCGACGACTCGTCGGGCGGACCCGCGCACGGTGCGGGGCGACCGCTACTGCACCGTGAACGTGACGGGTGCGGACACGAGCGTCCCCTTGAACAGATGTCCCCCGGTCGCCTGCTGGGTGCCTCCCCACGTGCCGTCGGTCTGCTGCAGCGCGTACGAGTTGATCATCCAGGGGAGGGTCGCGTGCAGCTGGTACGTGCCGGGGGCCAACGGTTCCGGGGTGCCAGGACCGTTCCCGCACGTCGCGGTCGGGACCAGCGAGATCTGGTTGTCCAGCGTCCTGCCTGGTTCCAGCTCCACGTTGCCGTACGAGTCGGTAGGGGTCTGGGGGCTCGAGACGATCACGCCGTCCTGCGAGATCACGTACTCGTAGAGGAAGAAGAAGTCGACCACGTCGGGCCGGGCGTGCGGGCTGACCGTGACCCTCCCGGGGATCGTGGGTCGGGACGAGGCGTCCAGCACCGGCACGGGACCGACGACCTCGAGCCGCGCGAGCAGCTCGTCGCCCGTTGCCGCCGGTGCGGGCTGTCCGCACTGGAAGGGGACGTCCATCGTCTGCGGTGCGGGGAAGGTGACCTTCTCACCGTCGAAGGCGCCGGGCAGGAAGGTCGGCGGCTCCGGGGCCTCGGGGGGCGTCTCCGGCTCGACGGGCAGGGCGACCGCGTGGCCGTCGAGGCTGGTGACCCTCCCCTGGTCGTCGATCGCCACGGTCCACGGGCCCCCGACGACGGTGCTCGCGGTGGCCGTGCCACCGACAGGCGTGAGCTCGGTCGCGAGCGTCCCGACGGCCGTGTACGTCCCAGCCGTGGGAAGCGGGGCGTCGCCGCAGCGCCCGATGCCCGCGAGCCCGAGCGGGCCGGACTCACCGGGAGCGAGGTCGAGCGACGTCCTCGCGCCCTCGGTAGGGGGCTCGCCGGTCGTCGAGGACGACACCACCTGACCCTCGGCGTCGAGCAGGTAGACGGCGACGAAGCCCGTCGACGACGTGGTGAGGGAGGCGTCACCGGTGTTCGTGACCTTGAGCGGTGTCTCACCTGCGACGTCGGACGGGTCAGGGCCGAGCGTCAGGGGGGTGGTCGTCGCGAGGAGCTCCGAGAGGTCGTCCCCGCAGACGGGGGCGAACGTGCCGCCGAGCGGCTCGACGACGTCGGAGGTCGGCGTCGGCGTCGGGACCGGGGGAGCCGGCAGGATCTCGACGGGCGCAGGGGCGAGGAGCCCGGAGAGCCCGATGCCCGCGACGCCCAGGAGGACGAACCCGCCCGTACCGAAGGCGGCCGCGCGCCGGCGTCGGGATCTCTTGACGAGACGGTGGACCTCCACGGTCCCGGTGGTTCCGTCGGTGGCCGCGGCGCCCGCGCTCGCGGCGATGTCGGAGAAGGCGGCGTCCAGGTGCAGGGGAGTCGAGGGCAGCTGCTTGTCGTTCATCGGGCTCCTCCCAGGGGAGTGACGTCGAGGTCGTCGGACGGGGTGTCGATCGGCCCGAGGCAGGCGGCGAGCTTGCTGTTGGCATCGCTCAGGTAGCGCTTGACCGTGCCTTCGCCGAGCGAGAGCTGATCGGCGACCTGCCGGACCGTGAGGTCGGAGTAGAAGCGCAGGACGACGCACGCGCGCTCACGGGGCGAGAGCGTCATGAGTGCCTTCTGCACGTCGACGCGGTCGTCCGTGGCGGCCGGGGTGCCCGGTCCGGTCTCTCCGGTCCCGTCAGGGTCGTGGAGCAGGTGCCGGACGTTCTCCCAGTGGCGACGTCGCCGGAACCCGTCGAGGTAGGTCGTGAGGATCGCCTTGCGGACGTAGCTCTCGGCGAGCTGGAAGTCGGTCGCGGCACGCCCGCGCCGGAACGTTCGCACGAGCCCTTCCTGGACGAGGTCCTCGGCCTCCCGCAGATCGCCGCACAGCAGGTACGCGTACCCCACGAGCGCTCTCCGACGGGTGCGGACGATCTCGTCCAGCACCTGTTCCCAACGGGCCATGAAGTCCTCCTGCGTCGATCAGCGTGCCGTGTCACCGCTCTCAACGAACACCAGCGGCGAAACGTTGGGGTAGAGCGACGTCCTCGTCGGGCGGCGGCCGTTCTCAGGACACCCGCGGCGAGGCGCCGACGGCCTGGGGCCTCGATCACCACCTGGCGATCGAGGCCCCAGGCCGTCGGCGTGTGGGTGCGGGCTCGGCGTCGCCGAGGGGCTACTCCCAATACTCCCCGCACGCCCCGTTGACGAAGTCTCCGCCCAGCTCGCTGTCTCGGACGAGCTTTCCGTGCGCCTGGACGGCCCACCAGAAGCGAGGGGCGTCGAGCCACCTGGACCGGATCTCCTGGTACTCCGGCGACGAGACGGCTGGTCGCAGGTCGGCCGCGAGTGCGTAGATGTCCGTGCTGAAGGCTTCGTACACGCTCGTCATCGTGTCCTCGGTCAACCTGAAGGCTCGGCACGTCTCCCGGTCGGTCGTCGCGGGCGCCGCCTTCGGAGTTCCACCGTCCAGGACGCGAAGGGCGAAGGTCGGCACCTGCCCCGAGGAGTTCTCGGTGACCGCGTAGGTCCCCATGAGTCGCGAGAAGCCGGCGTCGGTGAAGACGGCCCCGCCCTCGAGCTCGAGCCTCCAGCCGTCGTCGCTCGCGGTCCGTTCTCGAGGTGCGACGTCAGAATTCTTGTGCACGGTGAGCGTCCGCTTCCCGTCGCCCGTGGTGACGATCTGGATCTCCTGGAAGTTGTCGGACTCGAAGGTGAGGTCGACCACGGCCGGAGCCCCGGTGCGCGAGGCTCTACGGAGCGCCTCGAAGACCATGGACGTGTCGTCCCAGAGCGCGTCGCGTACCTCGACCGGGTCGGGCCGGGGCTCCGGCGTGATCGTCAACGGGACGGGTTCCGAGACGAGCCATCCGTCGAAGAGCGTCCCGGTCGCCTCGTCGCCCCAAGTCCCGTCCGGTCGCTGGGCCGAGTAGCCGGTGAGGGGGAACCGGTGCAGTGCGAAGACCTCGTAGCTTCCTGCCGGCAGTCGTGAGAGCTGACCGCTGGCTGCACCGCACGTCGGGACCGTCGTGACCTCCATCTCACAGCCGGCCGACGACCCCGGGGTAGGTGTGGCCTCGCCCGTGGTCTCCGCAGCGGGGAGCGAGGAGCTCACGACGACCCCGTCCTGAACGACCACGTAAGCCCCCGTGGCCGAGTCGTCGTAGCGGAGCCGCACCTTGTCGTCGAACGTCATGAGGACCGGCGCGGTCGCCGAACCTGGGGTCTGAGCCGCAAGGTCGGGGATGTCGATGCTCAGACGGGCGGGCAGGTCGTCACCTGTCGGGGTCGGGGCGGGCTGCTGGCAGGCGAGGGCAGAGGCGGTGATCGCGGCCGGCAACGTCGGTGGCGGCTCGGGTGTCGGCGAGGGGGTCGCCGTCGGCGACGGGGACTCCGCCGGCGCGATCGGCTCGGGCCGCACGTCCTGCGGGATCGAGAGCGCGGCGACGCCGAGGGCCCCGGCGACGCACAGGGTCGTCGCTCCGAGGGCGACCTTCTTCGCTGCCCGACGGCGTCGCGTCCGTCCGCGGACGACGTCGAGGTGGGCGTCGAGACCGGGCAGGGACGCGTCGTCGACCAGGGCTCGCAGCGCGCGGCCCAGGTCGTCCTCGTGGTTCGAGGGTCCGTTGTCGATGGTGCTCACGCGATGTTCCTCCCGTTCGTCGTGTGCGGTGCCTTGGCTGGTGGTGCCGGGTCGGTGGTGGGCCCGGCGGTGGGTGCGGGGGATGTCGCTGGCGTCGCGGTGGACCCTGCGATCGGGGAAGCGGCGCCCAGGGTCTGCTGCATGACGGCCATCGCGTCCGACAGGTGACGCTTGACGGTCCCTTCGGCGCAACCGAGCTCCTCGGCGATGCGCGGGACCGTCAGGTCCTCGTAGTACCGGAGCACGACGCACGCACGCTGCCGTGGCGTCAGGCCGGCGAGCGCCCTGGCCGTGTCGGCGCGGGCCGAGGCGGGGGCTTCCGGTCCGGCCACGCCCTCGCGCTGCCCGACGAGATGGCGCAGTCCGAGCCAGTGCCGTCGAGGGCGGTACCCGTCGAGGTAGAGGGTGAGGATCGCGCGGCGCACGTACCCCTCGAGGTGGGCGACGGGGCGGTCGGCCCCCTGCGCAGCCGTTTCGTCGAGCGTGAAGAGCCGGGTCCCGCCCGGAGGTGTGGCAGGAGCGGTCCGCCCCTCCGTCGTCGCGCCCCTCCCGCGGAGTCTCGAGAACACCTTGACGAGTGCGTCCTGCACCACGTCCTCCGCGTCGCGCCTGTTCCCGCAGAGCAGGTAGGCGTACCCCACGAGCGCGGTCCCACGCTGTCTGGTCAGCGCGGTGAGCTCGTCGTCCCAGTCGGCCACCGTTCCCCCTTCGTCCTCAGCCCGACCGCCCGTGGTGGGCGGTGTCACTGATCATGACGCGTGGTGCGCGTGGATCGTTGGGGGTGAAGTCCGGCGCGTGACGCACGTCGCCCCGCATCCCGGGTGGGGGTGCGGGGCGGTGGGGGTGTGCTGGGGTGGGTGGTGGTCAGGGGGCGGTGACGAAGAGGTGGCGCGCGACGTCGTCGGGCAGGTCCAGGACGGTCTCGGCTCCTTGCGCGGAAACCGTGTACGACCCGGCCTCGGGGGTGATCGTGACCTCCTGGCGGGGCAGGATGCCCGCGGCCGCCAGGCGCGCGAGCAGGTCCGTGTCGGTCTGCAGGGGCTCGGCGATGCGCTGGACGACCACGCGCAGCGCGCCCGGCGCGCGCCCGGCACGGTCGGCCGCGGCCACGTACGCGGGCAGCGACACGACCCCGTCGAGGTACTCGATCTCCACGATGTCCTCGCCCAGCTCCGACAGGCCCGGGATCGGGTTGCCGTACGGGTCGTGGTGCGGGTGGTCCAGCAGACCGATCAACCGCTTCTCCACGAGCTCGCTCATCACGTGCTCCCACCGGCACGCCTCGACGTGCACGAACTCCCAGTCGAGCTTGATCACGTCCGTCAACAACCGCTCCGCCAACCGGTGCTTACGCATCACCCGCTGCGCCTTGGCGTGCCCGTCCGGGGTGAGCTCGAGATGACGATCCCCCGTCACCACGACCAGACCATCACGCTCCATGCGCGCCACCGTCTGCGAGACCGTCGGACCCGAATGACCCAGCCGCTCCGCGATCCGCGCACGCAGAGGGACGATCCCCTCCTCGTCCAGCTCGTAGACCGTCTTCAGATACATCTCGGTGGTGTCGATCAGGTCGGTCACGTCGCGCTCCGGGCTAAAGTTGAAGGATTCCAATCTTGGAACGTCTCCACATGCTACGTCACGCGCGGGCCCACGACGAGACGGCTCGACGCCCACTCTGCGACGTCGCGCACGACGTCTCGTGACGCACGCCACACATGGCTAGACTCGGGCGCATCCTCCGGGGGTGCCGGAGGACCAGCCGGTGACCCCGGTCCAGCAGTCGTCAAGGAGGACGGATGCTCACGCTCAGCTCCACCAGTCTCACGATCGTCGCGGTGATCGGGGCCATAGGCCTCGCCGCGCTCGTCTTCGCGTTCGTCCTCAGACGCCAGGTACTGGCCGCTCCCGAAGGCACCGCGAAGATGCAGGACATCGCGCAGGCCATCCAGGAGGGGGCCTCGGCCTACCTCAACCGGCAGTTCCGGACCCTGGCGCTGTTCGCGGTGATCGTCTTCGGCCTGCTGTTCCTCCTGCCCGGCGACGCCGGGATCAAGGTGGGCCGGTCGGTCGCGTTCCTCGTCGGTGCCGGGTTCTCCGCGTGCATCGGCTACCTGGGGATGTGGCTCGCGGTGCGCGCGAACGTGCGCGTCGCGTCCGCCGCGACCCGGCCCGGGGGACGGGCCGAGGGGGCGCGCGTCGCGTTCCGGACCGGTGGCGTGGTGGGGATGTCCGTCGTGGGTTTAGGCCTGCTCGGTGCGGCCGGCGTGGTGCTGCTGTACCGAGGGGACGCTCCGGCTGTGCTCGAGGGGTTCGGGTTCGGGGCTGCACTGCTCGCGATGTTCATGCGCGTGGGCGGCGGGATCTTCACCAAGGCGGCGGACGTCGGTGCGGACCTGGTGGGCAAGGTCGAGCAGGGGATCCCCGAGGATGACCCGCGCAACGCCGCGACCATCGCGGACAACGTGGGCGACAACGTGGGGGACTGCGCGGGCATGGCCGCAGACCTCTTCGAGTCGTACGCCGTCATGCTCGTCGCGGCCCTCATCCTCGGCAAGGCCGCGATGGGCGAGCAGGGGCTCGTCTTCCCGCTGATCGTCACGGCCATCGGCGCGTTCGTCGCGGTCCTGGGCGTCTTCATCACGCGCGTGCGGGGCAGCGAGAACGGCCTGCGGGCCATCTACCGCGGGTTCTACCTCTCGGCGCTGCTCGGCGCGGTCCTCGCAGGCGTCGCGGCGTTCGCTTACCTGCCGTCGTCGTTCTCGGAGCTGTCGGGCACCGCGGACCTAGGCGACGTCACGAGCGACCCGCGCGTGGTCGCGGCGCTCGCGGTCCTCATCGGCGTGGTCCTGGCGGGCATCATCCTGTGGGTCACGGGCTACTTCACGGGCACGACGTCGAAGCCCACCCTCCACGTGGCCGCCACCTCCCGCACGGGAGCGGCCACGGTCGTCCTGTCCGGGATCGGGGTCGGGTTCGAGTCCGCGGTCTACACCGCGGGCATCATCGCGGCAGCGATCTGCGGGGTCTTCCTCATCGCGGGCGGCTCGGTGTGGCTGTCGCTGTTCCTCATCGCGCTCGCGGGCTGCGGGCTCCTGACGACGGTCGGCGTGATCGTCGCGATGGATACGTTCGGGCCCGTCTCGGACAACGCGCAAGGAATCTACGAGATGTCCGTCGGCGAGGCCGGTGACGGCAACCCGGAGGCCGCGCAGATCCTCACCGACCTCGACGCCGTGGGCAACACGACCAAGGCCATCACCAAGGGCATCGCGATCGCGACCGCCGTCCTCGCGGCGACCGCGCTGTTCGGGTCGTACGCCGACGCCGTGGGCGGGGCGCTCGCGGACATCACGAACCCGGCAGGCGGCCTCGTCGTCTCGATGCTCGACTACTCGATCATCTCGCCGATCACCCTGGTCGGCGTGATCCTCGGCGCCGCGACCGTGTTCCTGTTCTCGGGCCTCGCGATCGACGCCGTGACCCGCGCTGCCGGCGCGATCGTCTACGAGGTGCGCCGGCAGTTCCGCGAGCACCCCGGGATCATGACGTACGACGAGCGCCCCGAGTACGGCAAGGTCGTCGACATCTGCACGCGCGACTCGTTGCGCGAGCTCGCGACGCCGGGCCTGCTGGCCGCGTTCGCACCCATCGCGGTGGGCTTCGGGCTGGGCGTGGGTCCGCTTGCGGGCTTCCTCGCGGGGGCCATCGGGGCGGGCGTGCTCATGGCCGTCTTCCTGGCGAACTCGGGCGGGGCGTGGGACAACGCGAAGAAGATCGTCGAGGACGGCGCGTACGGCGGCAAGGGGTCCCCGGCGCACGAGGCGACCGTCGTCGGCGACACCGTCGGCGACCCGTTCAAGGACACGGCCGGTCCGGCGATCAACCCGCTGCTCAAGGTCATGAACCTGGTCGCGGTGCTCATCGCTCCCGCCGTGGTCGCGCTGAGCGTGCCCGCGGACGCCAACCACGCCCTGCGCATCGGGATCGCCGTGATCGCGGCGGGCATCGCGTTTGGGGCGGTCATCCTGTCGAGGCTGCGCGCTGCGCGCGTGGACCGCGAGCAGATGTCGGAGGAGCCGCAGGCGGTGCGGACGAGCTGAGGTCGCGCCCTCCGGGGGGTCAGGACGAGCGTGGCCCCGAGGTCACGCTCGTCCTGACACGTCAGAGACCGTCGAGAGCCCGGGCCGTGACGGCGCCGGAGTCGCGGGGCGCAGCGGACCCCGTCAGCGGGCGCCCTCGACCCGTTCGCGGAGCGCGATCGGCAGGTGGCAGTTGTCGATCATCCACCGCGTCCACTCGGTGCTCCAGTCGATCTCCTCCGCCGCGGCGACGACCCAGTTGGACCGCTCGAGCACTCGGTCGAGGCCGTCGAGCACAGCGGCTCGCTCGTCGGGCGTGCACCCGACCCGCGCCGGCTCGCGCGACCGGAGCTCGTGGCTCAGCGCGATCGCGACCGACGCGCGTTCACCTGTCGCCTCTTGGCCCGACAGGTGACGGACCCACGCTGCCAGCACGAGGGGCGCTGGCGGGTAGCCCGCGAGGTCGATGCCCATGCCGGTGGCGTACGACATGACGTGCAGGAGCCGCCCCGTGTGGTCGATCAGAGCGTCGTCGGCCGACTCGCGTGTGATCGCCTCGTGCAGGCTGGCCCGCAGTGCGACGGCGCCGGCGAAGTAGCCGTTGCGGAAGTCTCCGTCGCACGCGTGGCGTAGCAGCCAGTCGCGCTGGCTCCCACCCCACCTGAGGAGGTCCTCGACGTAGGTCACGCGCCCCCAGCCGGTGGAGCGCTCCGCGAGCCGGTGCAGGTGCAGGTGACCGCCCCTGGCCCGCACGAGCGCCTCTGCGGCGAGCGGCGCGAAGGTCTCGGACAGGAGGCCGATGGTCAGCACGACCTCGACGGTCTCGGGCGGGAGCCGGTGCACTGCGAGCAGGGCGAGGCCGATGGAGACCCCGCACCGATCCTGTCCGTGCTCGACGAGCCGCCGCCCGGTGGACAGGACGAGGTCCGGGTCCGCGCGCAACGCCACCGAGTGGACGTGGTCGTTCTTGCGGTACGGGATGTCCACCGCGTGCAGGGCGGCCTCCAGCCGAGCGACGTCCCCGTGCGGCGCCGCGAAGTAGTCAGCGAGCAGATCGGCCGCCGCAGCGCCTCTCATCCTGGGGTCGGGCTCGGGGACCGCTCGCCGGGTGCGGTGGGCCGCGTCGTCGGGCAACGGGCGTCCGTTCCCGGGAAGAGGCCCGACGGGATGTGCCGCATCCAGCCCACGGGCGTGCTCGGCGAGCGACAAGGGCCCCTCCGGTCTCGTATCGTCCCCCGTCATGAGGGCATTATGCCCGGTCGGAGCGGTCAGGTGGCACTCTCCTGATCTGTGGCGGGCATGACACGAGCGCAGAGGGGTGGGCGCGTCCGTGGATGCGCCGGGCCGATCGGGGCCGTGTCAGGATGCGGAGCATGAGAGCAGGCGGGCGACCATGAGCGACAGCTTCCTTGGCGTTCCGGGCTACCGCCCGGCGGATCTCAGGGGCGTGGGCGATCTCGTCGCCGCCCATGGCGCACGCCTCTCCGCGCTCGTGGGGCGTCCCCTCACGCGCGGTTGGCTGCTCTGGGACCTCCACGAGGACACCTGGTTCGCCGATGCGCCGGTCTTGCTGGAACTCGACGGCGTGCAGCTCGAGATCCAGCACTCGAAGTTCGACGACCTCTCGCTGACATGGAGCACGGTGGACCCTCGTGCGGCCGTCGCGTTCCCCGACATGGGGCCGGACGTCGAGTTCGACCTCGTGTGGCGCGACGACGCGGTCAAGGACCTCTCCCGGCTCCACGGACAGCACGTGCTCGCGGTCGATCTCGTCGAGTGGCGCGGAGCGGACATGGCGAACGGCATGGTCGCGGTGAGCCTCACGTTCGAGGACGGACGGTTGACGGTCGAGAACGCGCTCGACGAGAACGGCTTGCACTTCGGCGCGCTCCCACCGGAGTACCGCGTGCTCTCCCGTCGCGCCGGCGGAGACCCGGCCTGACCTGTCAGGTGCGGCGAGTGGTGGGGTATCGCCGCGTCAGCGCCAGTGCTCGAGCAGCCGGGCCGTCGTCCCCGTCGCCTTGTCGAGGACGTCCTCGGTCCCGTCGGCCGCCGCGGACAGGAGTGCTGCGTCGATGAAGTGCCCCAGGAGGTCGACGTCGGTGACGTGGTCGTACCCGCTCGCCTCGAGCACGGTCCGCAGGGCCGCGAGCAGCCGGGGGCGGGACGCGCGCAGGATGGGGCGCAGCGCAGGGTCGCGCATCGCGGTGAGCACGGGGTCGAGCCGGACGTCGACCACCTGGTCGTCGACCGAGGGCGCGTAGAACGTCTCGATGAGCAGCCGAGCCGTGCTCGCGGTCGAGCGGTCGCGTCGCGCCAGGCCTGCGGCCTTCTCGGTCGCGGCCGTGCCGCGCAGCTCCTCGGCGGCCTCGACGGCGGCTGTGACGAGCGAGGAGCTCGACGGGAAGTAGTACGAGGCGGAGCCCTGCGGCACGCCCGCCGCCCGGGCGACCCGTCGGTGGGTCACTGCGGGGAACCCCTCGGCGAGCAGGAGGCGCGCGGCGGCCTCGACCATGACGCGCTGGCGGTCGCTGCTGCGGGCCTGGACGGGGACGCGGGCGTCGGTGCTCCGGCGGCGGGCGCCCGCAGCGAGGTCCGGCGGGCCGGTGAGGGGAGTGTCAGGGCGTGCGAGGAGGGGATCGACCTCCGGCCCGGTGTCGTGGGAGGGGTCGACCATCTCTCGCTGCGTCGCGCTCACGCGGTCATCCTAGGGAGGAAACGGACCAAGGGGGCGACGAACGCCGTGGAGGACCGGTGACGGTCGCGGAGCAGGGCGGGAACGGTCGTCGGTGGCGGATTTTCTGCGCAGGGTCACCAGCCCGCATCATGGAGGGATGAAGACCTCGTTCCAGCGCCCGACGACGGCGCTCGCCGTCGTCGCGCTGCTCGCCCTGGGGGCCTGCTCGGGAGGCGACGACGCCGCGTCGTCCGCCTCGTCGCCGAAGGCGGCCGCGAGCGAGAGCACGCCCGACAGCGCTGCTGTCGACGCCGCGACCGACGCCGCCTCCGCGGCGGACGCGGACGCCGGGGCGGCCGCCGCGGCAGAGGGCGGCGAGGCGGCACCGGCCGTCGACACGTCGTTCTGTGCCGCGACCGAGACGGCATGGGCCGCGGCCAACACCGCGCAGGTGTCGATGAGCGTGGACCACCCGCGCACCCTGGTGACCGGCTTCGAGAACGCCCGGGTCGCGCTCACGAGCGTGGAGCCCCCGGCGGACGTCGCGGCCGACTGGAAGACCGTGACGTCCTACGTCTCGACCGCCGCCAAGGCGCTCGCGAAGGCCGACGGAGACTCCCCGAAGGCGATCGTCAAGGCGCTCGACGACGCGGGCAAGGACCTCGACACCGATGCGATGACGGCGGCGTCGGCCCGCGTGACGGCCTACCTGGACACCACCTGCACCGGGTGAACCGGATGGGGAGAAGTCCCCTCGGGGCGAATTCTGGCGACGTTGCTCTCAGCAATGCTCCAGGATGGGGTCCGTGACCAACCGAAAGAGCTCGACCACGACCGTCAGCGGCCTCGCGACCGCCGTCCTCCTGACCCTCTCGCTCGCAGCCTGCAGCGGCGGTGGCGCCGATGTCGCCGCGTTCTGCAAGGCGGGCGAGGACCTCGACGCCACCATGGCCGACGTCGACCCGTCGGACCTCGCGAGCACGGGTGACGCGTTCACGACCCTCGCCGCCGAGATGAAGAAGATCACCGCCCCCGACGAGGTCGCCGCCGACTGGACCGTCCTGACCGAGGCCATGTCCGGGGCCGGTGCGACGTTCACCGAGCTCGACGACCTCGACCCGACCGACCCGGCCTTCCTCGACAAGGCGACCGCGGTCGGCGAGGACATCGAGAGCGACAAGGTGACGGCCGCGATGAAGAACCTCGAGACGTTCTCCGCGGAGAACTGCAAGGCCTGACCCGAGAGTCCCGGAGGGGCCGGTCACGCAGCGCGCGCTGCGAGGCCGGCCCCTCGTCGTGGGTGCCGGGGGCAGGGTGCCCCGCGGGCCGCTCGGGGGAGGATAGGGGCATGTCCCTCGGTGAACCCACGATCGACCCACGCCTCCTGCCGCTGCTGCGCGACGACCTCGCAGCCGCCTCCTACACGGTCGACGGGGTCGAGGACTTCCTCGGTCCGCTCGCGGCGGCGGCCCTGCACCGCGAGCAGGCAGTGCCCGCCCTGCGTGTCGCCCGGGCCGCGCTCGACGACGCGACGGGTGCGGCGTCGTCGGGCCGCAAGGACCCCCGTGCGGTGCTCGCCGCGCTGTTCCTGCTGGGCCTCGAGGTCCGGCGCGCGGACCTCGACGCCGCCCTGCCGGGCGTCGGGGCCGACGGCGCCGCTCGCCTCGGGCTCGTGGCCGCGGCGGGCAACGGGCCCGACGACGGCGTCCGCGCCCTGGTGGACCTGCGCCCCTACGCCGCGGCCGACGCGGCCGGTCCGGTCACGTGGTGGCTGGCCTCCGACCTGGGCGAGCTCGCGACCGGGCGACGCCTCGCGGGCGACCACGTGCTGGGCGCGGGCGGCGCCTCGATCACGCTCGCGCAGGTCACGATGCGTACCCCGGTGGGCCGGGTGCTCGACCTCGGGACCGGCTGCGGCATCCAGGCCCTGCACGCCTCGCGGCACGCGCAGTCGGTCGTCGGGACCGACATCTCCCGGCGTGCGCTGCGGTTCGCCGAGTTCAACGCCGCCCTCGACGGGGTGCGCCTCGACCTGCGGGAGGGTTCGATGCTCGACCCGGTCGCGGGCGAGCAGTTCGACCTCGTGGTCTCCAACCCGCCGTTCGTCATCACGCCGCGCGGGACCTCGGGAGCGACCAGCGCCCTTCCTGAGTACGAGTACCGCGACGGTGGGCGCGCGGGCGACGACCTGGTGCGGGACCTGGTCCGAGGCGTCGGGGACGTGCTGGCGCCGGGCGGCGTCGCGCAGATGCTCGGCAACTGGGAGCACCGGCGCGGCGAGCCCTGGACCGAGCGAGTGGGTGCCTGGCTGGAAGAGGCCGGGCTCGACGGCTGGGTCATCCAGCGCGAGGTGCTGGACCCGGCCGAGTACGCCGAGACGTGGATCCGTGACGGCGGCACGACCCCCGAGCGCGAGCCCGGGGCGTGGGCGGCGTCGTACGAGGCGTGGCTCGACGACTTCGCGACGCGCGACGTCGAGGCCGTGGGCTTCGGGATCGTCACGCTCCGCAAGCCCGCCGAGGGGCACGGCGTGAGCCTGCGCCGCCTCGAGGAGCACACGGGGTCGGTGCGTCAGCCGCTCGGCGGGCACCTGGCCGCCTCGCTCGCGGCCCACGACTGGCTCGCAGCCCGTGACGACGCCGCGCTCGCGTCCTCGCGTCTCACGGTGGCTCCCGACGTGACCGAGGAGCGCTACCTGACGCCCGGCGCCGAGGACCCGAACGTCGTGATCGTGCGGCAGGGCGACGGCCTGGGCCGGGGGATCCAGGCGTCGACCGGGCTCGCGGCGCTCGTGGGGGCGAGCGACGGCGAGCTCACCGTCGGGCAGCTGATCGGGGCGATCGCGTCGCTGTTCGAGGTCCCGACGGGCGACCTGGCGGGCGAGCTCCTCCCGGCGGTCCGTGGCCTGGTGAGGGACGGCTTCCTGCTCCCGTGACGCTCGGGGTTGCCTCTAGGGTGCCGAGCACGGGGTTGAGGTCGTTGTCCCGGCGATGACGGCCTCAACCTCGTGCTCGGCCGCACGGAACCTCCTGGTCGGCTGCAGCGACCGGAAAGGCCGTGCGGCGCGCCCCGCGCCTCCCTAGGTTGAGCCCATGACCTCTCGCATCCAGCACACGACGTTCGACGCCCGCGACGCCTACGCGCAGTCGGTCTGGTGGTGCGGGGTCCTCGGCTACGTCGAGGACCCCGACGACCCGAACCTGCCCGGCCACGAGGAGTGCATGATCTTCCCGCCCGCCGGCACCCACGCCCCGGCCGAGTCCCGCGGACGCCTGCTGTTCATCGAGGTCCCGGAGGGCAAGGAGATCAAGAACCGGCTCCACCTGGACCTGCGGCCCACCGACGGGACGCGCGAGCAGGAGGTCGAACGGCTCGTCGGCCTGGGGGCGACCAGGCTCGCCGACCACCGGCGACCCGACGGCTCCGGGTGGGTCACGCTCGCGGACCCCGAGGGCAACGAGTTCTGCATCCTGCGCAGCGACGCCGAGGTCGCGGCCCAGGGCGGCTGAGCCGCCCGCTCCCTCCCGGTGCCGAGCATGCGGTTGTCGTCGTGAAGCGGCGGGTTTTCGACGCCAACCGCATGTTCGACGGACGCCAGCCGCATGCTCGGCAGCGCGGGGCCGCCCGCGGGGCCCCTGCGGAGCGTGCCGTCAGTCCCGCCCGAGGATCATCGCGAGGCTCAGCTCGCGCACGGCCCGCGCGTCGTCCCCGGTGGGCGCCAGGTCCGGGGTCGCGAGCGTCAGGTGCTCGGCGCCCACGACGGTCGCGAGCGCGATGGTCGCGCGCGCCCGGGCCTCGCCGGGGGAGAAGCCTGCCGAGCGCAGGAGGCGCGTGACGACGTCGAGCCGCTGGGCCGTGACGCGGGACATGGCCTCGGCGACGCCCGGGAGGTCGGTCTGCGCGTAGAGGAGCTGCTCGCCCGTGCGGGGCGAGCGGCGGCGGGTCACGGCGGTGAAGAGCGCGGCGAGCTGGTCCGCAGGACTGCCGGGCGTGGCCTCGACCTCCTCGACGATCCGCGCGGTCTCGGCCTCCCAGCGGGCGAGGACGGCGTCGACGAGGGCCTGCCGGTCGGCGAAGTGCCAGTAGAACGACCCCTTGGTCGCGCCGAGCGTGCGCGCGACGGGTTCCACCTTGACGGCGTCGAGCCCGGCGGTCGCGAAGGCGTCGTAGGCGGCGTCGACCCAGGCGGCGGCATCGAGGCGGGTGGTCGGCGGCATGGTCCGTACGCTACCGTACGGATACACCGTACGGTGCCGTACGGACCGGTTCGAGGAAGGCGATCCCCATGACCGCAGCACCCGCGAAGCCCCACTTCTCCTCGCTCGCGTTCGAGGACGTCCCCCGACCCGACCACGCCGACGTCGTGGTCGTGCCCCTGCCCGACGGCGCCACGACCGACCCTGCCGCGTGGGCCCGCGCGATCTTCGACGTCCGCTCGACGCCCCTGTGGGTGCGCGCCGCGTTCGTCCTGCGGCAGGCTCTCGTCCCGCTCATCGGCGTGAGTCGCGGCGACCAGAGCGTGTTCGACGTCTCCCGGGTCGAGGGGGAGGAAGCACTCGTCGTCGCGGACGACACGCACCTCGACTTCCGCTGCGCGGTAGGGGTCGACGGCGCCGCTCGCCTCGTGCGCGTCACGACCGTCGTGCGTCTGCACGGCTGGAAGGGGCGCGCCTACTTCGTCCCGGTGCGGCTGGCCCACGGTCCCGTGCTGACCGCGATGCTGCGCCGGGCGGCTCGACGCCTGGGCTGACCCCGGCCCAGGTGCCGTGGTCGGCCCTCCGCCCGACGAGGCGCGGATCGTCACCCGCCGCGCTAGTTTCAGGCGCATGGACCTCGAGCTCCGTCACCTGCGGCTGATCGTCGCCGTCGCGGACCACGGGAGCGTGACACGGGCCGCGGCGGCCCTCGGGATCGCGCAGCCCGCGCTGACCGCGCAGCTCAACCGCATCGACCGTGCGCTCGGCGGGCAGGTCTTCACGCGCGACCAGCGCGGCGCCCACCCCACGGCCCTGGGGGAGCTCGTCCTGGGTCGTGCCCGCATGGTGCTGCCCGCCATGACCTCGCTCCTCGACGACGTCCAGCAGCACGTCAACCGTGACGAGGACGGCCCGGGGACGCTGCGGGTCGGGACCGTGGCGAGCGCGCTCGCGGGCCGGTTCGTGCACCGCCTCGTCACGGCACTGCCCGACGTCCGGGTCACGACCGCCACGAGCTGGTCCGTGGACGACACCGCGCAGCAGGTCGCGGTGGGCACGCTCGACGTCGCGCTCGTCGGCCTGTGCTCGGACGCGATCCCGCCCACGACGGGCGGCGTCGCGTGGTGGCGCGTCGACGTCGACCCGGTGTTCGTCCTGCTGCCGGACGCGCACCCGCACGCCGATCGCTCGTCGGTCCCGCTGGGCGAGCTCGCCGACGAGGTGTGGCTCAGCGGGCCCGGGGACGGCTGCTTCGAGCGCTGCTTCGCGCAGGCGTGCGCGCGGGCGGGCTTCACGCCGTCGGGCCTGAGCGAGGCCGACCGGCCGACCGTGATCGACCTGGTCCAGGCCGGCCACGCGGTCGCCCTCGTCCAGCCGACGTTCCCCGACACCCCGGGCACGCAGGTCGTCCCGCTCGACGGCGCCCCGCTGCGGTGGGCGCACTACGTGGGCTGGCGCAGCGGTTCGGCGCACCTGCCCGTCGAAGTGATGGTCGACGCCGCCGTCCGGTCCCACCACGACGCCGTGAGCCGCAGCCCGCGCTACCTGTGCTGGCTCGACACCTACGGGGAGACCCGTACATAACGCCCCGGTATGACCCGGCTGGCATCTGTGCCGCCCGCGTCCCGCTCCCTAGCGTGGGCCTCGTTCACCCGGCGATCCCGGGACCCGACGAAGGGACAGCGAGATGGCACGATCATTCTGGAGGACGCTCGCCACGGCGTGCGCCGCGACGGCGATGGTTGCCGGACCCACAGCGCTCGCCGCGAACGCGGCGACACCCAGCCCCGATGCACCGACGATCTCACCCCAGACCTCCTCGAAGGTCTCGCCCGAGGTGCTCCGTGCCCTCCAGCGGGACCTGGGGCTGAGCGCCAAGGACGCGACGAAGCGTCTGGCGTTCCAGTCCGACGCGGCGAGCACCGAGGACGCTCTCGCCGACAGCCTGGACGCCTTTGCGGGCGCCTGGGTCGACCCCGCGAAGAACACGCTGTACGTGGGCGTCGCCGACGACGCCGAGGCCAAGGAGGTCCGTGCGGCGGGCGCGACCCCCGTGGTCGTCGACCACACGCTCGCCGAGCTCGACACGTGGAAGGCGGCGCTCGACGGCGAGCTCGCCGACCCGGCCGCGGTGCCGAGCTGGTTCGTCGACGTCACGACCAACCAGGTCGTCGTCAACGTGCACGACGGCGGCCGCGCCCTCGCGGAGCAGGCCGCCGCGAGCGCGGGCGTGCCCACCGAGGCCATCACCTACGTGACGACGACAGAGGCGCCTCGCCCGCTGATCGACGTGGTGGGCGGCAACGCGTACACCATGGGCTCCGGCGGGCGCTGCTCGGTCGGCTTCGCCGTGAACGGGGGCTTCATCACGGCCGGGCACTGCGGCACGGTCGGCACCCGCACCTCGGGGCCGAGCGGCACGTTCCGCGGGTCGAGCTTCCCCGGCAACGACTACGCCTGGGTGCAGGTCGACGCGGGCAACACCCCGGTCGGTGCGGTCAACAACTACAGCGGCGGGCGCGTCGCGGTCGCGGGCTCGACGGCCGCGCCTGTCGGGGCCTCCGTCTGCCGGTCCGGCTCCACGACGGGGTGGCACTGCGGGACCATCGCGGCTTACAACAGCTCGGTGACCTACCCGCAGGGAACCGTCTCGGGGCTCATCCGCACGAATGTGTGCGCCGAGCCCGGCGACTCGGGCGGCTCGCTCCTCGCGGGCAACCAGGCGCAGGGGGTGACCTCGGGCGGGTCGGGCAACTGCTCGTCGGGCGGGACGACGTACTTCCAGCCCGTCAACGAGGCGCTCGGCGCGTACGGGCTCACGCTCGTGACCTCGGGCGGTGGGGGCACCGAGCCGCCGCCGGCCGGGTGCCCGGGCTATGCCCGGACCTACCAGGGCAGCGTCGCGGCCGGGACCTCGGTCGCGCAGCCGAACGGTTCGTACGTCACGGCAGGCAACGGGACGCACCGGGTGTGCCTGAGCGGCCCGGCGGGCACGGACCTCGACCTGTACCTGCAGAAGTGGAACGGGTCCGCGTGGGCGAACGTCGCACAGTCGACGTCGTCCGGCGCGGCTGAGGCGATCACGTACACCGGGACCGCCGGGTACTACCGGTACGTGGTCCACGCGTACGCGGGCTCGGGCGCGTACACGCTGGGAGCGACGACGCCGTAGCGCCCTCGGTCGAGAACGGGGTTGAGGTCGCTACCGGTCAGGTGGCGACCTCGACCCCGTTCTCGGCACCTTCGGCGGACGCCGACGGCACGTCCAGCGAGCCTCGCGGTCGGCGAGGGCCTAGTCTCACGATCGTGCTGATCGCCATGGCGGGACTGCCCGGAACCGGCAAGAGTCGACTCGCGCGCCTCCTCGCGCGCGACCTGGGGGCGGTGATGCTCAGCGTCGACCCCGTCGAGGACGCTTTCCTGCGCGCGGGTGCGGTGCACGACGACGTCACGGGCCTGGGCGCGTACCTCGCCGTCGAGGCTGCTGCCGAGGAGAACCTGCTCCTGGGCCACGCCGTGATCGTCGACGCGGTCAACGACCACCCCGCGGCCCGGCAGCAGTGGGTCGACCTCGCGGCGCGGGCGGCCACCCGGCTCTGGTTCGTCGAGGTCTACCTCGCGGACGAGGAGCTGCACCGCGAGCGCCTCGTGACCCGGGGCACGCGGTACCCGTCGCTCCCGGAGCCCGGGTGGGACTCGCTCGCCGAGCGGGCCAGGGCGCTCGCGGGCTGGACCGACCCGCGCCTGCGGCTCGACGCCTCGCTCGACGACGCGGAGCTCCTCGCGGCGGCCAAGGACTGGCTGGACGGCTGATACCCACCTAGCCCCAACCCCTGCCCACCCCCTCCGCCCGCCCAGCCTCGCTGCCGACCATACGGTTGGCGTCGGAATCCGGCCGGGACGGGACGCCAACCGCATGGTCGGCAGGCGCCAACCGCATGCTCGGCCAGCCTCTCCGTCCTTATGCCCCGTCCGACCGGTAGCCACCCATACGGTCCGCCGGGGTCCGCGAATCCTCGGGGCGGTCCGATTCCCCCGGCCCGTCCGGGGCCACCGGCCCGGCGAGGTCCACGGGGTCCGGCACCTCGCCCCGCCCGGCACCCGCGTCCTTCGCGTCGCTCCCGAGCCCGAGCAGCACCCACACGGGACCGAACACGACCCACGCCCCGAGCACGATCGCGACCCGCAGCGCCCAGGCCCACAGCGGGTCGTCGGGCCACTGGGCGGGGGCCACGAGCCCGGTGCCCGCGACGCTCGAGAGCGTCGCGATCACTCCGAGCGCGATCACGGCGGCGATCAGCGCCTTGCCGAGCTCGCGCATCTCGTGCACGAGCCCCGCCAGGCCGCCCTTGGGGGGCTTGACGGGCGCGGGCCCGTCACCGAACCAGTGCGCGGCGCGGACGTCGGCCCACGAGACGATCGAGTGCCCGAACGCGACGGTGAACCCCAGGTAGACGGCCGCGAGCCCGTGCACGGCCTCGGGCGGCGACCCGCTCGCGACGTCCGCGATCGACACGGTCACGAGCAGCAGGTCGATGAGGGGCACGCTGAGCAGCAGGACCGTGCTGAGCCGCCGACGGTGCAGCACGTACCGTGAGATCAGTCCCGCGCCGAGCACGACCCAGAAGCCGACCTCGCACGCGAGGATCAGCAGGACCAGCGGGTTCTCCAGGAGGCTCGACATGGTGTCCATGCTGGTCGGGTGCCGGCCCGACGGCGTCGCCCACCTCGCCGATCTTCGCTCGCCGCGCGTACATCGTTCGACGGAGGGACCCGGTCGGCGGCAGCAGGGGCGTCGGGTGACCGTGGCGATCCCTGGATCGTGGGACCCGGCGCCTAGGATGCTCGGTGCGGCTGATCGTGCGATCCCCTGCGGCGACCGCCCCGACCGGCGCACGACCCAGCCCCCGGTCGACACCGACACCGGACACGCGCGAGAGGGCCTGAGTGCAGCACGACGACATCGACGCCCTGCGGCGCACCCCCGCCTGGCGCCTCCTGCGCTCGGACAACGCGCCGCTCGCGCTGAGCTTCCTCGGCACGGTCTTCGTCGAGCAGAACGTCCGTTCGATCGGTGAGGCCGAGCTGGTCTCCCTCCTGGACGACGCGCTGTACGCGATCGACGGGCCGGTCCCTGCCCGCGCGCAGCCCCGGCCCGCCCCGGAGGGTGACGAGCCCGCGACGGGGAGCGACGTCGTCGGGCAGGAGGGGGCGGACGCCGAAGGGCAGGCCGCGGCTGGGGCGCGCCGGTACCCGCGCTCGCCCAAGGCGTACCTCGACCACTGGTCCGCACCCGAGCAGGGCTGGCTGCGCAAGTTCTACCCGACGGGTTCGGAGGAGGCGCACTACGACGCGACCCCGGCCGTCGAGAAGGCCGTCTCGTGGGTCTCCGCGCTGCGCGAGCGGAGCTTCGTGGGTACGGAGTCGCGCCTCAACACGGTCTTCGAGCTGTTGCGCCAGCTCACGGTCGGCACCGAGTCCGACGCCGACGCGCGCCTGCGCGAGCTCGAGGCGCGGCGGGCACGGATCGACGAGGAGATCGAGCGCGTGCGCGCGGGCCAGCTCTCGCTGCTCGACGCCGCGGCCCAGCGCGACCGGTACCAGCAGCTCACGGGCACGGCCGCGGACCTGCTCGCGGACTTCCGCGAGGTCGAGGCGAACTTCCGGACCCTCGATCGCGAGATGCGCGAGCGCATCACGGGCTGGGACGGCGCCAAGGGCGACCTGCTGGACGCCGTCGTCGGGAGCAGGTCCGCGATCGCGGACTCGGACCAGGGGCGCAGCTTCCACGCGTTCTACGACTTCCTCCTGGACCGCCAGCGGCAGGAGGAGTTCGCCGAGCTCGTCGAGAAGGTCCAGGCGCTGCCCGCGCTCGAGGAGCAGGTCGGGGACGACGGCGAGGCGGCTCCCGGCGTCACGGGTCGTGCGGCCGGACGCCGCCTGCGCCGCATCCACTACGACTGGCTCGACGCGGGCGAGCGCACGCAGTCGACCGTACGCGTCCTGTCCGAGCAGCTCCGCCGCTTCCTCGACGACCAGGTGTGGCTCGAGAACCGGCGCGTCATCGACGTGCTGCGCAGCATCGAGTCGCGCGCCCTCGCGCTGCGCGACACACCGGACCGCCTGCGGCTCGGTGCGGACGAGACCGGGCCGCTCGCGACGACCATGGACGCGACCTCGGTCGACGTGCACCTGCCGACCGAACGCCCCCTCTACCGGCCCCAGCACCAGGAGCCGCTCGCGAGCGAGGGCGTGACCGCGGGCGTCGCCGACTTCGACGCATCGGCCCTGTTCACCCAGGTCCACGTCGACCCCGAGCGTCTGAGCCGCACCGTCCGTGACGCGCTGCGCCGTCGGGGCCAGGTCTCGCTCGCGCAGCTCGTCGAGGAGAACCCGCTCGAGCAGGGGCTCGCGGAGCTCGTGACGTACCTGTCGCTCGACGACCCGCGCTTCGCCGTCGTGCACGACCCTGCGCACATCGACGAGGTGCGGTGGGTCGTCGACGTCGTCGACGACCCAGTGCCGGGCGGCCTCGGCGGGGCGCCCGTCGGCGAGGGCGAGACCACCGAGTCAACGGCCGCCGAGGCCGTCCCGGCCGTGGACGAGGACGGGTTCCCGGTGCGACCCGCCGGGCCGCGCGTGCGCGTCGCCCGCGTCCCGCGCGTCACGTTCGCCCGGACGGGGGCCAAGGACCTCGCGGGCGCGGTCGCCCGCTCGCTCGCGCAGGCGCCGCCCGACGCACCCGACCAGCCGTCCGCCCCGCCCAGCCCGCCGTCCGACCAGCCGTCTCCCCAGGAGGGAACCCCGTGAGCCAGCAGCCCGTCCGGACCGAACGTCCCGGGCAGACCGGTGGGCCCAGCCCCGAGCTCTCGCTCGTCGTGACCTCGCTCGTCAAGGGCGTCGTCTACCGCGAGGCCGGCACGCGCACGTGGCGCGACCTGCTCGCGCTCGAGGCGCAGGCGCGGGACTTCGTCGCGACGCTGGGCCTGGAGATCGTGATCGACGAGTCCGAGGGGTACGCGTACCTGCGCGCGCAGCCCGAGGACGAGCACGACGGCACCTTCATCCCGCGCCTCGTCGCGCGCCGCGAGCTGTCGTTCGACGTGAGCCTGCTGCTCGCGCTGCTGCGCAAGCGGCTCGCGCAGTTCGACTCCGAGGGCGGTGACACGCGCCTGGTCCTGACGCGCGACGAGATCGTGGACCTCGTCAAGGTCTTCCTGCCCGGGTCCAGCAACGAGGCCCGCGCGCGCGACCGTGTCGAGGCCAACGTGCGCCGCGTGATCGAGCTCGGGTTCCTGCGACCGGTGCCCGACACCCCGGACACGTACGAGGTGCGGCGCATCCTCAAGGCGTTCGTCGACGGGCAGTGGCTCGCCGACTTCGACGCGCGCCTCGCGGAGTACGCGGCTGAGCTCGCGTCGCGCGACGGGGGAGCGCTCCTGCCCGACGGCGGAGCACCCGTGGGTGCGCCGACCATGCGCATGCTCGGCACCGAGCCCGGCACCGGCACCACCCACGAGGAGGCCTGATGGCCGAGGCACTGTTCAGCGCGGTCGAGCTGCACGACGCGGCGGCGGACCTGGACCAACGGTCGGGCTACCGCCTCGAACGCCTCGAGGTCCTCAACTGGGGCACGTTCGACAAGTACGCGTGGAGCTTCGAGCTCGAAGGACGCAACGCGCTGCTCACGGGGGACATCGGCTCGGGCAAGTCGACCATCGTCGACGCCATCACGACGCTGCTGCTCCCCGCGAACCGCATCAGCTACAACAAGGCCGCGGGCGCGGACACGCGCGAGCGCACGCTGCGCTCCTACGTCGCGGGGCACTACAAGTCCGAGCGCAACGAGGTCACGGGCGCCTCCCGGCACGTGGGCCTGCGCCGTGGGCACACCTACTCGGTCATCCTGGGCGAGTTCGCCAACCGCGGCTTCGACTCGCGCGCCGTGCTGGCCCAGGTGTTCTGGCTCAAGGACGGCGCGCAGGGCCAGCCCGAGCGCTTCTACGTCACGAGCACCTCGCCCATGACGATCGCCGACGACTTCGCGGGCTTCGACGGGGACATCAACGTCCTGCGCCGCCGCCTGCGCGAGTCCGGCGCGCAGATCCGCGACCACTTCCCGGAGTACGGGCGCGACTTCCGCCGCCTGCTCGGCATCGAGTCCGAGCAGGCCATGGAGCTGTTCCACCAGACGGTGTCGATGAAGTCGGTCGGCGACCTCAACGAGTTCGTGCGCGAGCACATGCTCGAACCGTTCGACGCGGCCCGCTGGACCGAGAAGCTCGTCGCGCACTTCGACGACCTCACGAGCGCGCACGACGCCGTCGTCAAGGCCCGTGCGCAGATCGACCAGCTCGCACCCCTGCTCGCCGACGCCGACGCGTACGACGCCGCGGGGGAGCAGGTGCGGACCCTGTCCGCGCAGCGCGAGGCCCTGCGGGGATTCACCGCAGGCCGCCGGGTCGAGGCACTCGACGCGCGCATCGGCGAGCTCGAGGCGTCGATCGCGGCCCGCGCCGACGGGCTCGACCGGCTCAAGGAGGAGCTCGCGCTGCTCGACGCCGAGCGCCAGCGCCTCGAGGTCGAGCGCGCCGGGCACGGCGGAGACCGCCTCGCGCAGATCGAGGGCGAGGTCGCCCGCCGCGAGGTCGAACGCGCCGAGCGCCGCGCCAAGGCCGACGAGTACGCGCGCTACCTGATCGCGGCGGGCCTGGAGACGGTGGCGTCACGCGACGAGTTCACGGCCCTGCGCGAGCGCGCTGCCGACCTCCAGTCGGACGCGCAGGACGCCCTCGGCGAGATCGAGGGACGGGCCGGGGAGGTCGCGGCCGAGCTGCGCGCGGTCGAGGCCGAGGCCCGCGAGATCAACGCCGAGCTGAGGTCCCTGGCCGACCGCGAGTCCAACTTGCCCCGCGCGAGCCTGGACCTGCGTGCCCGCCTGTGCTCCGACGTCGGGCTCACGGACGCCGACCTGCCCTTCGCAGGGGAGCTCGTCGGCGTGCGCGCCGAGCACGCCGAGTGGGAGGGGGCCGCCGAGCGTGTGCTGCGCGGCTTCGCGCTCTCGCTCCTCGTGCCCGCCCAGCACTACGACGCCGTCTCGGCATGGATCAACGCGCACGACCTGCGGTCCAAGCTCGTCTACCACCGGGTGCCCGCGCCCGCCGGCGGCCGCTCGGGGAAGGGACGCGGCGCCGTCGGGACACCTGCGAGCCGGGACGACGGGCCGCTCCTCGCGGACCTGCTCGAGGTCAAGGACGGCGACCTCGCGACCTGGCTGAGCGACGAGCTCGAACGCCGCGCGGACTACGTGTGCGCCGACACGCTCGCCGACTTCCAGCGCGTGCCGCGCGCCGTGACGCGCGAGGGCCAGGTCAAGCACTCGGCGAGCCACCACGAGAAGGACGACCGTCGTGCCGTCCGCGACCGCAGCGGCTACGTCCTCGGCTGGAGCAACCAGGCCAAGATCGACGCGCTGCTCGAGGAGGCCACCGACGTCGCGACGCGGCGCACGGCCCTCGAGGAGCGCCGCGACGAGGTCGGGCGCGAGAAGAACGCGGCGATCTCGCGCTCGGGCGCGCTCAACCGGCTCGACGTGTTCCGCGAGTGGCGCGAGCTCGACTGGGAGGAGCCCGTGCGCGCGATCGCCGAGCTCCACGAGGAGAAGCGCCGCATCGAGGGCGCGTCGACCGAGCTCAGCCGCATCGCCGACCAGCTCCGCGACCTCGCACGCCGGGCCGCGGGCATCGCGTCCGAGCGCGACGCGCTGCTCTCCGCGGCCGGCGCCGACAAGCACGCGCTCGACAGCGCCCGCGCGCAGCGCGACCGGTCGGCACGCGTCCTGACCGAGCAGGGACCGCTCGACGCGGAGCTGGTCGACGAGCTCGCCCGGATGTTCGACGCCGAGGCCGACGCCCAGGCCACCGCGCAGGGCGGCGCGCCGGGCGACGTCGAGCCCGACGCGGTCGAGAGCGCGCTGCGCACCCGGCTCACGAGCCGGGTCGAGGAGGCGCAGACGCGCCAGGGCCAGCTCGGGACGCGCATCGCCGCGCAGATGACGGCGTTCCGCGCCGCGTACCCGGTCGAGACGACCGAGCTCGACAACGACGTGCGCTCCGCCCCCGAGTACCGGGCGCTGCACGAGCGCCTCACGCGCGACGACCTGCCGCGCTTCGAGGTCGACTTCAAGACGTACCTCAACACCAACACGATCCGCGACATCGCGGGCTTCCACGCCGAGCTGTCCAAGCAGGCCGACCTCATCCGCGAGCGCGTCGAGATCATCAACGACTCGCTGCGCGCGATCGACTACAACCCCGGCCGGTACATCCGCCTCGAGATGGCGCCCACGCCCAACACCGAGGTGCGCGAGTTCCGGGCGGACCTGCGGGCGTGCACCGACGGCGCCCTGGGGCTCGACCTCGAGGGGCGTCGCGACGAGGACACGGGCGAGGAGACCGTCGCGTACTACTCGGAGGAGCGGTTCCTGCGGGTCAAGGCGATCGTCGAGCGCTTCCGGGGCCGCGAGGGGCAGGCCGAGGCGGACGAGGCGTGGAAGCGTCGCGTGACCGACGTGCGGAGCTGGTTCGTGCTCTCGGCGTCGGAGCGGTCGCGCGAGGACGACGTCGAGCACGAGCACTACTCCGACTCGGGCGGCAAGTCCGGCGGTCAGAAGGAGAAGCTCGCCTACACGATCCTCGCGGCCTCGCTCGCGTACCAGTTCAAGCTCGACTGGGGCGCGGTGCGGTCCAAGGCGTTCCGGTTCGTGGTGATCGACGAGGCGTTCGGTCGCGGGTCGGACGAGTCGACGCGGTTCGCGCTCGAGCTCTTCAAGAGCCTGGGCCTCCAGCTCCTCATCGTGACGCCGCTGCAGAAGATCCACGTGATCGAGCCGTACATCTCGGCCGTGGGCTACGTCGACAACCCGACGGGCCGCAACTCGCGCTTGCGGACGCTGACGATCGAGGAGTACCAGCAGGAGAAGGAGGCCCACGCGGCCCTCTGACCGGTGTCTCCAGGTACCTCTTCGGTGCCGAGCATGCGGTTGGCGTCGGAATTCGGCCCGGATCGGACGTCAACCGCATGCTCCGCGGACGTCAACCGCATGTTCGCCGACAGGCGTTAGCCGCGCGGCAGCCGCACCTCGAACGTCGTGCCCGACGACGGAGCCCGGCCCGCATCGTCGGCTCCCGTGCCCGTAGGGCTCGGCCGGGGGAGGTCCGTCGCCGCCGCGTCGCGCACCGTGATCTCGCCGCCGTGCGCCTGGACCACTGCCTGCGCGATCGCGAGGCCCAGCCCCGTCGAGCCCCCGACCCGGTTGCGCGCCGAGTCGCCTCGGCTGAACCGTTGGAACAGGGACGGGCGCAGCGAGTCCGGGATGCCGGGGCCGTCGTCGGTCACGGACAGGACGACGTGGTCGTCGCCGTCGGGCCGGACGCCCACGACCACGCGCGTGCCCGGCGGGGTGTGGACGCGGGCGTTGCCCAGCAGGTTCGCGAAGACCTGGCGCAGGCGCGCCTCGTCGCCCACGACCGAGACGTCGGGGAGGTCGAACGTGTCGTCGCCGTCGGTCCACAGCACGTCGCCCTCGGCGGCAGCCTCGTCACCGTCGAGCACCGGGCCGTCACCCTCGGCCACGGGGAGGTCCAGCTCCCACACGTGGTCGCGGCTGGCCGCGTGCGCGTCCGCGACCGCGTCGATCGCGAGCGCCGCGAGGTCCACGGGCTCCCGGTCGAGCGGCCTGCCGGCGTCGAGCCGGGCGAGCAGCAGCAGGTCCTCGACGAGGTCGCCCATGCGCAGCGCCTCGGACTCGATGCGGTCGAGCGCGCGCAGGGTGTCCGGCGGCACGTCGTCGGGGGAGCGGCGCACGAGCTCCGAGTACCCGCGGATCGACGCGAGGGGCGTGCGCAGCTCGTGGCTCGCGTCGGCGACGAACTGGCGGACCTGCGTCTCGGACTCGTGGCGCGCGGTGAGCGACGCCTCGACGTGGTCGAGCATGCGGTTGAGCGCGGCCCCCACCTGGCCGACCTCGGTGCGCTCGTCCGTGAACTGCTCGTCGACGCGCGGGATCTCGCCGACCTCGCCGCGGTCGAGCGGCAGCCCGGCCACGTGCACGGCGGCGTCGGCGAGCGAGTCGAGCGGGCGCAGCGAGCGGCGCACGAGCCACGTGCCGAGCACCGACGCGAGCACGATCCCGACGCCCGCCAGGATCACCTCGACCAGGAGGTAGCCCTCGACCGTCTGGCTGACCGAGGCGGTGCTCATGGCCGTGATGGACGGCTCCCCGTGCTCGGTCGTGGTCGAGATCGCGCGGAACGCCCCGAGGTCGGTCACCTCGACGTCGTGCGGCCTGCCGTCCGCGGGCACGGACTCCAGGTCGGCGATCTGCTCGGCGTCGAGCTCGCGCCGGTCGCCCCGGTCGTCGACGTACCCCGCGAACTGCACCTCGCCGTCCGCGTACACGACGTTGATGGTCCCGGCGCCCTGCCCGGGCGGCAGGGGGTCGCCGTTCCCCGTGCCCGACGACGGCGCCTCCCCCGGGGAGGTCCCGGCACCGGGGTCCTGGGCGGGGGGCGCACCGTCGCCCGGCCGGTCGAAGGGTCCGCGCTCGGCGCGCTGGCTCGCCTGCACGAGCTCGTCGTCGAGGCGGTCGACCAGGCTCTGACGCAGCGCGAGCGTCGAGCTCACCGCGAGCGCCACGCTGAGCACGAGCAGGATCCCGACGAGGACCGTGACGAGCTGTCGGCGCAGGGTGTGCGGTCGAGCGGTGAGCGACGCCCGGGGTGAGGTCACGCGTCAGGCCTTCGCGGCGCCGTCGGGCACGGTGCCTGCCGGGCGGGCTCCGCCGTCGCCGCTCCCGGGGAGCCCGCGGGTCCCTCGGCGGGCTTGATGACGTACCCGACCCCGCGCAGGGTGTGGATCATGGGCTCGCGGCCCTTGTCGATCTTGCGACGCAGGTAGGAGATGTAGAGCTCGACGATGTTGGCCTGCCCGCGGAAGTCGTAGTTCCACACGCGGTCGAGGATCTGCGGCTTGGACATGACGCGCCGGGCGTTGCGCATGAGGTAGCGCAGGAGCTCGAACTCGGTCGCCGACAGGTGGATGGGGTCGCCCCCGCGGAACACCTCGTGCGAGTCCTCGTCGAGGACCAGGTCGCCGACCACGACGGTCGAGTCCTCGCGGGCGGCCGTCGCACCGCCACGCCGCATCAGACCTCGCAACCGGGCCACGACCTCCTCGAGGCTGAAGGGCTTGGTCACGTAGTCGTCGCCGCCTGCGGTGAGCCCGGCGACGCGGTCCTCGACGGTGTCGCGGGCCGTGAGGAACAGGACGGGGACGTCGGGGGAGGTCGCGCGGATGCGGCGCAGCACGGTGAGGCCGTCGAGGTCGGGCAGCATGACGTCGAGCACGATCACGTCGGGGCCGACGTCGCGGGCCGTGCGGATCGCGGACTGCCCGTCGAGGGCGGTCGAGACGTCCCACCCCTCGTAGCGCAGGGCCGAGGTGAGGAGCTCGGCGAGGTTGGGCTCGTCGTCGACCACGAGGACGCGCACCGGGGAGCCGTCGGCCCGGGTCAGGCGTTCGGGGGCGCGCGGGGAGACGAGGGGTTCCGTGGGCGCGGGGGTCGTGGTCATGCGTCCATGGTGCGCGCGGTGTCTCGGTCGTGCCTGTGGTGTTCCTATGAATCTACTGTGAGGCCCCGTTTCGGCAGGATCATGCGACGCGCGCGCCGACGTCCACCCGACGCTGGGTCCCACGTCGCTGGGCCTGCCGGGTGTCGGCGAACCGGGCCGGTCGGTCGCGTGCCTGCTCCACGACGGGCACGGCGAGGTCCCCGCGGAGCTGCGCGTCTGAGGGTCGCGCCCGGGCCGCCGGGGTCGACGATCCCAGGTGACTCCTCGGTCGCGGGGACGCCCGGTCGTCCCCGCGAGCAGAGCCGGTCGGCACCCCGCGTCGGGGGCCGGCCGGCTCGCGCTCGTCGCAGGGCGCTCCCGGCGGGGGTGTGAAAGACCACCCGCCGCCACGCCCTGACCTGCCCGTTCTCTTTGCCGGATCCCCACACGCGGTGACCTACGGTGGACGGGTGAGCTTCCCCCCTCCTTCGACGACGCAGCCGACCGCACGTCCGCCGGCCCCCCCGCGGGCCGTCGGTGCACGCCCCGTGCACGCACCCGGCAGAGGCGCGACGAACGTGCCGGGACGCGTCGTGGCGGGTCTCACCGCGGCCGCCGCCGTCGTCCTCACGTGGCAGGTGTGGAACGTCTTCGTGGCGACCGAGCAGGGGCAGTTCCTGGACCAGGCGGCCTTCCGTGGCGCCGACTACGGGCAGGGGACGCTGTGGTCGTTCGCGTCCCCCGTGCTCGACGTCGTCTCGGTGTCCTTCGTCATCCTCGGGCTGGGGACCGCGATGGGCATCGCGCTCCTGCGGCGTCGATGGGGCCTCGCGGTCCAGGTCGCGTTCCTCGTCGTGGGAGCCAACGTCACGACGCAGCTCACGAAGAAGGTCGTCCTCGACCGCCCGGACCTCATCGGCGGGTGGAACGGCAACAGCCTCCCCAGCGGGCACACGACCGTCGCCGGTTCGGTGTCGGTCGCGCTGCTGATGGCGGTGCCGCGCGGCTATCGCCCCGTCGTCGCGCTCCTCGGCGGCACGTACACGGCGGCCACGGGCATCTCGACGCTCGTGGGGGAGTGGCACCGACCGAGCGACGTGGTCGCGGCCGTGCTCGTGGTCCTCGCCTGGGGAGCACTGGTCCTGGCGTTCACACCCACCTCGGCCCTCGACGAGCTCCCCGCCGGCCGGAGCGGCGCCTACCCGGGGTCGGTCGTCGTGTCGGTGCTCCTCATCGCAGGCGGCCTCGTGGCTGCGCTCGTCGCGGCCTGGTGCCTTCGCGAGGTCTACCCCGCGAGCTGGGGCATGACGGACCTGGCGGAGACCACGGCCTACGTGGGGGGCGCGTCGGGGGTGGTCGCCGCGACGGCGATCTCGTTCGCGATGCTCCTCCTGCTCCGACAGGCCACGTCCCGTCCCCCGCGCAGGTGACGGTCGCCCACAGGTCCGGTCACGGTCTCGCGCCCGGCGTCCCGGACGACCACGAGCCCTGGTCACGAGGGCTGTCCACAACGGATAAGGTGCCGCCTGGCGCCAGTGGCGTAACGTCATAGGCTGCCGGTGGGAACGAGACGGTGGGGTCCAGCGCCACGCCCCTGCCCGACGCCGTAGCCCACCCCCAGCACCTCGGCCCACCCGGAGACCGCTCCGGGCGCGAGCCACACCAGCAGCAACGGAAAGCAGGAACGGATGTCCTCAGGTCGCAAGCTCGTCATCGTGGAGTCCCCCACGAAGGCACGCAAGATCCAGGGCTACCTCGGTGACGACTTCGAGGTGGAGTCGAGCGTCGGGCACATCCGCGACCTCCCGCAGCCGTCCGAGCTGCCCGCCGACATGAAGAAGGGGCCCTTCGGCAAGTTCGCGGTCAACGTCGACGAGGGCTTCGAGCCGTACTACGAGGTCTACGCGGACAAGAAGAAGAAGGTCGCGGAGCTCAAGCGCGCCCTGAAGAACGCCGACGAGCTCTACCTCGCGACGGACGAGGACCGCGAGGGCGAGGCCATCGCGTGGCACCTGCTCGAGGAGCTCAAGCCCAAGGTGCCCGTGCACCGCATGGTCTTCCACGAGATCACGCGCGAGGCCATCGAGCGTGCGCTCGAGAACACGCGCGACCTCGACGAGCACCTGGTCGACGCCCAGGAGACGCGCCGCATCCTCGACCGCCTCTACGGCTACGAGGTCTCGCCCGTGCTGTGGCGCAAGGTCCGTCAGGGTCTGTCGGCGGGCCGTGTCCAGTCGGTCGCCACGCGCCTGGTCGTCGAGCGCGAGCGTGAGCGCATGGCGTTCGTCCCGGCCGAGTACTGGGACGTGTCCGGCACGTTCTCGCTCGCAGACTCCAGCGCCGAGGACGCCGACAAGAGCTTCGACGCCCGCCTGGTCCAGCTCGGCGGGGCGCGCGTGGCCTCGGGCCGCGACTTCGACGACCGCGGCCAGCTCAAGCCCGCCTCGGCGCGCGACGGCGTGGTCCAGCTCGGCGAGCAGGCCGCGGCCGCCGTCGTCGGCGGACTTGCCGATGCCGACTTCGCGGTCCGCAGCCTCGAGACGAAGCCGTACACGCGCCGTCCGGCCGCGCCGTTCACGACCTCGACCCTCCAGCAGGAGGCGAGCCGCAAGCTCCGCTTCAACTCGCGGCAGACCATGCGCACCGCGCAGGCGCTGTACGAGAACGGCTACATCACCTACATGCGTACGGACTCCCCGTCGCTGTCGGCCGAGGCCACGGACGCCGCCCGCCGCCAGGCCGCCGAGCTGTACGGTCCCGAGTTCGTGCCGGGCTCCCCTCGCGTCTACGCCTCGAAGGCGAAGGGCGCGCAGGAGGCGCACGAGGCCATCCGCCCCGCCGGCGACTCGTTCCGCACCCCGGCCCAGGTCGCCCGTGAGATCAGCGGCGACCAGTTCAAGCTGTACGAGCTCATCTGGAAGCGCACCGTCGCCTCGCAGATGGCGGACGCCAAGGGCTCGACGGCGTCGGTGCGGCTGGCCGCGCCGGTCGCGGGCAGCGAGGCAGAGGTCGCCGGGAAGGAGGCCGTGTTCGCGGCCTCCGGCACGGTCATCACGTTCCGCGGCTTCCTCGCCGCGTACGAGGAGGGCACCGACGACGGCGCGGAGACGGCCGACGGCACCCCCGCGAAGTCCGGCCGCCGTCGCAACGACGAGGACGCCCGCCTGCCCCAGATGGGCGAGGGCGACCTGCTCGACGGGCGCGACCTCACGGCCGACGGGCACTCGACGTCCGCACCCCCGCGCTACACCGAGGCCAGCCTCATCAAGGCTCTCGAGGAGCGCGGGATCGGACGTCCGTCCACGTACGCGTCGACCATCTCGACGGTCCAGGACCGCGGATACGTGCTGCCGCGCGGTCAGGCTCTCGTCCCGAGCTGGCTCGCGTTCGCCGTGATCCGGCTCCTGGAGGAGCACTTCGAGTGGCTCATCGACTACGACTTCACCGCGGAGATGGAGGCCGACCTCGACGCGATCGCGGCCGGTGACAAGGACCGCGTCGCGTGGCTGACCCGTTTCTACTTCGGGGACGGGACGGGCCGCGAGGAGGGCGAGGGGCTGCGCCAGCTCGTGGAAGACCTCGGCGAGATCGACGCGCGCGACATCAACTCGGTCCAGATCGGCGAGGGCATCCAGCTCCGTGTCGGTCGGTACGGTCCGTACGTCGAGGATCTCTCGGTCGAGGTCAAGGAGGGCGAGAACCCGCCGCGCGCCTCGGTCCCGGACGACCTGGCCCCCGACGAGCTCACGGTCGACAAGGCGCGCGAGCTCCTTGCCGCGGGCGCCGACGACGGCCGGATCCTCGGCACCGACCCGGAGTCCGGGAACCCGGTCGTGGCCCGCGCGGGACGCTACGGCCCGTACGTGACCGAGCAGCTCCCCGAGCCGAAGTTCGACGAAGGCCTGTCGGCCGCCGCGCTCAAGAAGGCCAAGGCCGCGCTGCCCAAGCCCCGCACGGCGTCGCTGCTCAAGGACATGAGCCTGGACACCGTGACGCTCGAGGACGCCCTGCGTCTGCTGTCGCTGCCGCGCGTCGTGGGCACGGACCCGGAGACGGGCGTCGAGATCACCGCGCAGAACGGCCGGTACGGCCCGTACCTCAAGAAGGGCACGGACTCGCGCACCCTCCCGTCCGAGGAGGCCATGTTCACGGTCACCCTCGAGGAGGCGCTCGAGCTGTACAAGCAGCCCAAGCGCGGCCGTGGAGCCACCGCCACCCCGCCGCTGCGCGAGCTCGGCGACGACCCGACGTCGGGCAAGCCCATCGTGGTCAAGGACGGGCGTTTCGGCGCGTACGTCACGGACGGCGAGACCAACCGGACGCTGCCGCGCGACCTGACGCCCGAGTCCATCACCCCGGAGAAGGCCATCGAGCTCCTCGCGGAGAAGCGCGCGGCCGGCCCGGCGAAGAAGAAGGCACCGGCCCGCAAGGCACCGGCCAAGAAGTCCGCCGCGAAGAAGGCCCCGGCCAAGAAGGCGACGGCCGAGAAGAAGTAGCGGCGGCGCCCCGGCGGCGGGGCCTTCCTCGTGGGGGGGCGGACCGCCGAGGTAGAACGTGCTGTGCGAGGTAGAACGCGGTGCGCACTACCTCGCACAGCACGTTCTACCTCGCTCCCTCGTCGGGAGGCCGACCGATCAGTGGTGCGTGTGCTTGACCGGTTCGGGCAGGCCCGCGTCCGCGCGGATCGCGCGTGACAGCCCCTCGATCGAGCGCAGCGCGTCGACGAGCTCGGGCACACTGACCTCGAACGGCATCGCATGGATGGTCTCGCCCGGGGCGGTCGCGGCCTCGGCGACGCGGCGCAGGTCGCCCACGTCGGCCGTCGTGAGCCCGATCTCGGTGAGCGTGTTGGGCAGCCCGACACGCGTCGTGAACTCGACGAAGTCGCGGATCTCCTGCGAGGGCGCCCCCTCGAGCACGAGCTGGGTGAGCGAGCCGATGTTGACCTTCTGGCCGTGCGTGAGGCCGTGGGTCTGCGGCGCGGCCGTGAGCCCGTTGTGGATCGCGTGGGCCGCCGCGAGGCCGCCCGACTCGAAGCCCAGCCCGGACAGCAGGGTGTTGGCCTCGACCACGGCGTCGACCGCCGGCGTGACGAGGTGCTCCTTGACGGCCTCGATCGCAGGCAGCGAGTTCTCCCACAGGATCTTCCAGGAGAGCTCGGCGAGCGCGGTACCCGTGATGAGGGGCAGTCCGCCCGCCATGGTCGTCGCGTTGGCCTTGGCCACGGCGCGGGCCTCGATCCACGTGGCGAGCGCGTCGCCGATGCCCGCGACGAGGAACTTCACCGGGGCGTTCGCGACGAGCTGGGTGTCCACGAGGACCAGGTCGGGGTTGTGCGGGAAGAAGCGGTACTCCTCGAACGCGCCCTCGTCGGTGTAGATGACCGACAGCGCCGAGCAGGGCGCGTCCGTCGAGGCGACGGTGGGCACCGAGACCCAGCGGATGCCCTCGAGGTGCCCGGCGGCCTTGACCGCGTCGATCGTGCTGCCGCCGCCGATGCCCACGATCACGTCGGCGCCGGTCTCGCGGATGCGTCGGGCGAGGTGGTCGACGGCCGCCGCGGTCGCGTACGTGCCGAAGCCCTCGCGCTCGCGGCGCAGGTTCGCGGCCTGGAACGACTCGGCGACGGTGTCCGCGACGATCTCCCAGACCACGTCGTCGGCCACCAGGAGCGGCTTGGTGCCGATCGGGGCGACGAACTCACCGAGCCGGGACAGCGCGCCGCGCGACTGCACGTAGCGCAGAGGGCTGATGAGGGTGCGGATCGGGACCTCGGACATGGGGACCTCCTCGGAGTGCTGGACAGGACGTCGCCGGACCGGCGCGGAGGGTCGCTCCTCGCGGACCGCCGACACCTCGACGCTATGTCGGGGCAGGGCCGGGCGCCTGGTGGGGCCGTGTGACGTCCGTCGTCGTCCCGTCACGCGAGACGTGGTGCGTCAGTCGACCGTGACGGCCTCCAGCACGGGCAGCCGTGCGGCCCGGATGCCCGGCCAGACGCTCGCGACGAGCCCGATCACGACCGCGAGGCCCAGGACCGCGAGCACCTGCCCCCAGGGGACCGCGAGGCTCGTGAGCCCCTGCTCGGCGAGCACCCCGGGCAGGGCGGCGGCGATCGCGATGCCGGTGAGCACGCCCAGCACCGTCCCGTAGACCGCGGTCAGGACCGACTCGATCGTGATGATGCCCGCGAGCTGGAGGCGCCCGAGCCCCACGGCCCGCAGCAGCCCGATCTCCCGGGTGCGCTCGATGATCGACAGCGCGAGCGTGTTGACGATGCCCAGCAGCGCGATGACGATCGACAGCCCCAGCAGCGCGTAGAGGATCACCAGGACCTGGTCCACCTGGGCCGCGGCCGCGTTGGCGAGCTCCTCGCGGTCGAGCACCGAGACCACGAGGAAGGGCTTGACGGCCCCGGTCAGGCCGGCGCGCAGCTCGGTGGTCGAGGTCCCCGGGGCGGCCGTGACGTACACGGCGTACGTCGGGATCTCGGGGGCGCCCACGACCGCGTAGGTCGCGTCGGCGAGCACCACGTCGGACGAGATCACCTGGGTGTCGACGACCGCCCCGATGCGCACGTCCTGCGTGCGGGTGCCGTCGTCGCTCGTCAGGGTCAGGGAGTCGCCGACCGCCCAGCCGTGGTCGCGCGCAGCGGTCCGGCGCACCACGGCCTCGCCGTCGGCGAGGGCCCGGTCGGGGTCGCCCTCGACCACGGGCGCGTCGAGCGCCTCGGTGAAGAACCCGGGCGGCACGACCGTGGCCCCGCTGGGCTCGCCGTCCACGTCGAGCGTCCCGAGCCGCAGGGGAAGCGCCTGCCCGACGGCGGGGAGCCCGGTCACGGCATCGGTGACCCCCGGCGGGAGCGCGCCCGTGGCGGCGGCGGCCTGGACCACGTAGTCGGCCCGCATCTGCTCGTCGACGATCGACCGGACCGAGGCCTGCGTCGAGGCCGCGATGACCCCGGTGGCGCTCACGAGCGCCATCCCGATCAGCAGCGCCCCCGCGGTGTTCGAGGTGCGGCGGGGGCTGCGCGTGACGTTGCCGCGCGCGAGGCGCCCCAGCGGGCGGATCGCGGCCACGGCCGGCACGGCGAGCACCGTGATCACGGCGCCGGCGATCGCGGGGGACAGGACCAGGACGCCCACGAGCGCCGCGCTCGCGCCGACCGCGAGCAGGACCCGCGGGTTGAGGTCGTCGACCAGGGCCCACCCGGTCGGGTCGGCCGAGGCCGAGCTCCCGAGCCGCGAGGCCAGCACCAGCAGGCCCGCGCCGAGCACCGTCAGCACGAGCCCGACCACCGCGCGGGTGCCCGTCCCGCGGTCCGGTGCGACGTCGTCGTGCATGGCCTGGACCGGGGGAGTGAGGGCCGCGCGGCGGCCCGGGACCGCGGCCGCGACCACGCTCACCAGGACGCCCAGCGAGATCGCGACCACGACCGATGTCGCGCTCAGCGGCACGCGCCCCGAGAGCTCCATGCCCGTCGAGCCGAACACCGCGCGCAGCCCGCTGACGAGCACCCGGCCCAGCACGACCCCCGTCGCGGCGCCGAGGATCCCGACCGCGACGGCCTGCGCGAGGATCGACGCGAAGACCTGCGCGGGCGAGGCCCCGAGCGCCCTCAGCAGGGCGAACTCGCGCTGGCGCTCGCGCACCGACATCGCGAACGTGTTCGCGATGATGAACGCCCCCACGAACAGCGCGATGGCCGCGAAGACCAGCAGGAACGTCTCGATGAACCCGAGGATCTGCTCGACCCCCTCGCGGGCCTCCTCACGGACGGCCTCGCCCGTGAGGGACTCCGCGCCCGCCGGGAGGACCTCGGCCACGCGCTCGGCGAGCTTCTGCTCGGACACGTCCCCGGCGGCGTAGACCGAGATCGTGGGGACCGTCCCGTCGGGGGCGTAGGTCGCGAGCGCGGTCGCCGGGTCGAGGCCCACCAGGATCGTGCCCGCGGCGGCCGCCTCGATCGCGAAGATGCCGGTGACCGTGACGGGCTGGGGAGCGCCCGCCAGGACCACGGTCGTCGTGTCGCCCGTGGTCAGGCCCGCGGCCGACGCGGCGCTCTCCTCGAGCGCGATCTGGGTGCCGCCCACGGGCCACGCGCCGCTCGCGAGCGTCACCGTCGGCTCGTCGGGGCCCACCGCGATCCCGATGCTCGGCGGTCCCGACGTCGTGACGGCCGTGCCGTCCGCCGCGACCAGGACGATCGGACCCGACGCGTCGGGCACTGCCCGCGCGACGCCGTCGACCCCTGCGACCGTGTCCGCGAGCGAGACCGGGACCGGGGAGTGCGGCGTCCCGAACGTGCTGCCCGCGCTCGTCGTGTCGTCGATCTCCTCGGCACCGCGCACGTACACGTCGGCCACGAGGGTCGTCGCGATGATCTCGTCGAACGTCGAGGACAGCATCGCGCGGAACGTGAACGTCCCCACCACGAACGCGACCCCGAGCATCACCGCGAGCGTCGACAGCAGGAAGCGGACGAGGTGCGCCCGGACCCCGCGCAGCGCGACCCGCAGCATCAGTCCTCCTCCGCCTGCCCGAGCGCGTCGAGGATGTCGCGCCGCGTCGGGGCTGCGAGGTCGGCGGTGATCCGCCCGTCCGTGAGGAACAGGACCCGGTGCGCGTACGAGGCCGCGCGCGGGTCGTGCGTGACCATGACGACCGTCTGCCCCAGCTCGTCGACCGAGCGCCGCAGGAAGCCCAGGACCTCCGCGGACGAGCGCGAGTCGAGGTTGCCCGTGGGCTCGTCCGCGAACACCACGGACGGCCGCGAGACCAGGGCACGCGCGCACGCGACCCGCTGCTGCTGCCCGCCCGAGAGCTCGGCCGGACGGTGGTGCAGGCGGTCGCCCAGGCCCACGGCGCCCACGACCTCGTCGAACCACGCCCGGTCCACGGGGGCGCGGGCGATGTCGAGCGGGAGCGTGATGTTCTCCGCCGCGGTGAGCGTCGGGACCAGGTTGTACGACTGGAACACGAACCCGATCCGGGTCCGACGCAGGGCCGTGAGGCGCCGCTGCGAGAGGCGGCTCACCTCGGTCCCGTCGATCACCACCCGGCCCGACGTCGGGGAGTCCAGGCCGGCCATGCAGTGCATGAGCGTCGACTTGCCCGAGCCCGACGGCCCCATGATGGCCGTGAGCTCGGCCGCCCGGAAGTCGACGTCGACGCCGTCGAGGGCCCGCACGACCGTCTCGCCCTGCCCGTAGGTCTTCACGAGGTCGCGTGCCCAGGCGGCCGTCCCGTCCGGAGCGGTCGGGGACAGCGCGGGCAGCGGCGGGACGGCACCGGTTCCGGAGCGGGGAGGTGCGGGCAGGGCGGACGAGGACGGGGTGGGCTCCATCGGAGATCCCTTCGGTCGGAATGTCTCCATCGTGGCCCCTGGGGCGGGTGACGTGCGACACATCGGCCGAACTCGCGTCAAGACGTCGGCGTGGCGTGGTCCTCCCCGATACCACGGACCACCCGCCCGTGCGACCCGACGGCTCGACCCCCCTGCCCGCCGGGCACCACCCGAGGAGCCCACCATGACGAACCACACACAGGCCGGATCCCCCCGGCGCGCGGCGGTGCTCGCCGTGCCCCCCACGACGGCTGCCCCCACGCTCGCGCGGCGCCTGCTGTCGACGGCGCTCGCGGCCCTGCTCGTGCTCGTGGGCGTCGTCGCGATGCCCCGCACGGCGTCCGCCGCCGAGCTCGACGCCATCAAGACGGTCACGATCACCCAGCCCCTGGACGAGGTCCACCTGTGGCAGTCGCTGCGGATCGAGGCCACCTGGGCCGTGCCCGACGGCTCGCACGCGGGGGACACGTTCACCCTGGCGTTCCCGCAGTCCCCCCGTGTGACGGGGTTCGCGCAGACGTTCGACCTCAAGACGCCCGCCGGTGCGGTCGTCGGGACGTGCGACGTCACGCAGGACGGCTTCGCGTGCACGCTCAGCCCCTACGTCGAGACCGCGACCAACGTCCAGGGCACGCTGTACTTCTACGCGCAGGTCAGCAGCGTCGGCGAGGGGGGGACGTTCACGTTCACCACGGGCAACGAGATGGTGATCGAGGTCCCCGTACCGGGCGGCGGCGTGATCCCGGGCAGCGGCTGGTCCGCACCGGAGCAGCCCGCCAAGGGCGGCTGGGTCAGCACGGACGGCAGGACCGCCGTCTGGGAGGTCTACGTGCCGAGCGAGTTCCTGGCGGCATCGGCCGGTGGTCCCGTGGTCGTGACCGACACCTACGACTCGCGGCTGACCATGCGCGACGACTCGCTCGTCGTCGCGTACGTCCCCCTGGCCGACTGGAACAACGGTGACTACGGCTCGAGCGCGGTGCGGCTCAGCCCGGGGACCGGTTACGTCTACACCCCGGACGTGGCCGGCTCGTCGTTCGACCTGACTTTCGTCGACCCCGTGACGGACGGTTCGCGCATGTACATCTTCACGTACCGGATGTCGTTGCCCGCGGGTGTGCAGGACGGTGACACGTTCGCCAACCAGGTCGCGGGCAGCACCGGCTGGGACGACCAGCGCGTGCTCGAGTACGCGGCCGCCGGTGGCGACGGCAGGGGCGACGGCAACGGCGAGCTCCGGCTGACCAAGCACGTCACGGGCGAGGCTGCGACGTCGGTCCCGGCGGGCACCGCGTTCACCGTGGACTACACGACCGACCGGAACGGTGCGACGACGTCGGGCAGCCTCACGGTGACCGACGGAGCGACCGTCACGATCCCCGGCCTCGCCGCCGGGACCGTGGTGACGCTGAGCGAGGTCTCGCCCGCCGCGATCGACGGCGTGACCTGGGGCGAGCCCGTGTTCTCGGGCGAGGGCGTGACCCCGGTCGAGGGTGGCGCACAGGTCACGGTCGGCGCGGAGGGCGTGGTCGAGGTCGCGCTCGACAACCCGGTCACCCCGGTGGAACCGCCTGTCCCGCCAGCCCCGCCGGTTTCGCCCACCACGGTGCCCCCCACCACGGTGCCCCCCGTCACGACGCCGCCCGCGGCGGTCGTCCCGCCGACCAAGGCCCCGACGGTCAAGGCGGCTCCGAAGGCGACGAAGAAGCCCGCGCGTGGTGCGCTCGCCACGACGGGCGCGACGGTCGGCCTGGCCGCCGGTGCGGCCGCGCTGCTGGTCGGCACCGGGGTCACGCTCGTGGCGCTGCGTCGTCGGGGGTCGAGCTCCTGACGACGGCCTGAGCGCAGCAGCCCCGCCACGGCCCCTGGGGCGACCGGTCGATCGACCGGTCGCCCCAGGCCGCTGCGGGGGCGCGGCCCGGTCGCAGTAGCGTGGACGCATGGTCTCTCACGCAGTGGTGAACGTTCTCGACGCCGTACCCGACCCGGGTGACGCCCCGCCCGTGCGCTGGGGGATCCTGGGCGCGGGGAAGATCGCGGGCTCGTTCGCGGACGAGGTCCGGGCCTACACGCAGGGGCACGTGGCGGCCGTGGGTTCGCGCGACGAGCACCGGGCCCGGGACTTCGCGCAGCGGCACGCGCCGTCGGCGACCGTCCACGGTTCGTACGAGGCCCTCGTCGCGGACCCCGACGTGGACGTCGTGTACGTCGCGACCCCGCACTCGCACCACCGCGAGCACGGGTTGCTCGCGGTCGCGGCGGGCAAGCCGGTCCTCATGGAGAAGGCGTTCACGCGCAACGAGGCCGAGGCGTGCGAGGTCCTGGACGCGGCGCGGGCCGCGGGCGTGTTCGTCATGGAGGCCATGCTGACGCGGCACCTGCCGCACGTCGCGGCGATCCGCGCGCTGGTCGCGCAGGGGGAGATCGGCGAGGTCCGGTCGGTCTCGGCGTCCTACGGGTCGAACGCCGCGTACGACCCGTCCCACCGCCTGTTCGCGCCCGAGCTCGCGGGCGGTGCGCTGCTGGACATCGGGATCTATCCGCTCGCGTTCGCGACGGACCTCCTGGGCATGCCCGACGACGTCACGGCGGTCGGTCTGCAGGCTCCCACCGGGGTGGACGCCCAGTCGACCGTGGTGCTGCGGTACGGGGAGCGCGCGACGGCCACGCTCGCCTCGTCGGTCCTGGCGCAGTCGGCGACGTCGCTCGTGGTCGCGGGAACGGGAGGGCGGATCGAGGTCGTCGACCGTTTCATGGTGCCCACGGCCTTCAGCGTGGTCTGGGCCGACGGCGCGCGCCGCGACTACGACGGGTACGCGCCGGGGGCCAAGCAGTACGAGGCGGCCGAGGTCGCGCGCTGCCTCGCGGCCGGCCTGACCGAGAGCCCGCGCATGACCTGGCAGGACACCCTCGACTTGATGCGGGTCATGGACCTTGCGCGTGCGCAGCTGGGGGTCGTGTACCCGGGCGAGTGATCGCTCGCCGGGGCCGAGAACGGTGTTGTGGCCGTTCTGGCGTCCGGAACGGCCTCGGCCGGGCGGTTCGACCGCGCGGAACCTCGTCCTCGGCACGTCGGCCGCGCGACCACACCTCGGGCAATACCCCGTGGCAGCGCTCTCACGGGGTTAGCGTGAACCCATGAGCAACGACGCCCGCGAAGCGGCACCGACAGTCCAGCCCGCCTCCCTGCCCCACCTCGCGGCGACCGCCGCCGACCTGCCCGAGGCGATCTCCGGCGTCGTGCCCGACCCGCGGACCGCTCCCACCGTCCGCTGGGGGATCCTGGGCGCCGGCAACATCGCCGGGTCGTTCGCCGAGGCCGTGCGCGACCACACGCGCGCACGCGTCGTGGCCGTGGGGTCGCGCGACCGCGTCCGCGCCGAGCGCTTCGCGACCGAGCACGGCATCCACACGACGCACGCCGACTACACCGAGCTCGTCGAGGACCCTCAGGTCGACGTCGTGTACGTCGCGACCCCGCACTCGCACCACCGGGACCACGCGCTGCTGGCCATCGCGGCGGGCAAGCACGTCCTCGTCGAGAAGGCGTTCACGCGCAACGAGGCCGAGGCGCGCGAGATCCTCGACGCCGCGCGGGCCGCAGGCGTGTTCGTCATGGAAGCCATGTGGACCCGGTTCCTGCCGCACGTCGCGGCGCTGCGCGCGGTGATCGCGCGCGGTGAGATCGGCGAGACCGTCAACGTGAGCGCCGACCACGGCCAGTTCTTCCCGTTCGACCCCGAGCACCGGCTCTACGCCCCCGACCTCGCGGGCGGCGCGCTGCTCGACCTGGGCGTGTACCCCGTGTCGTTCGCGCACGACGTCCTGGGGGCGCCGTCGTCGGTCACCGCGGTGGGGGCGCTCACGGAGACGGGAGTCGACGGCCAGCTCGGCATCACGCTCGGCTACGGCCGGGCCATGGCCACGCTGTCGACGACCCTGTGGTCCCAGACCCCCAACGTGGCATCGATCTCCGGGACCGCGGGACGCATCGAGATCGAGGGCACCTTCTACGCCCCGACGTCGTTCCGCGTGGTCCGGCACGACGGCGCGCAGTGGCGCTACGAGGGCTTCCGCGGCGAGGGCAAGCAGTACCAGGCGGCCGAGGTCGCGCGCTGCCTCGCGGCCGGCCTGACCGAGAGCCCGCGCATGACGTGGCAGGACACGCTCGACGTCATGCGGACCATGGACGAGGTCCGCCGCCAGACGGGCGTGGTCTACCCGAACGAGTGACCTGGGTGTGTCGAGACACCCGGGTGTCGAGAACGGGGTTGAGGTCGTTCTGCCCGTGAGAACGACCTCAACCCCGTTCTCGACACCGCGGGGTGGCGGGGTGGGGTGCGGGGCTAGCTCGCGGTGGGCTCGTCCGTGTGCTCGACGACGTAGCTGCGGCCGTCGGGGCCCGTCACGTACTCGAAGCGCGTCTTGAGCTCGCGGTCGCGCTCGGCCTCGGCCGCGGAGACGCCGCGCCCGGGCGAGCCCTGCTTCCCGACCTGCGCGGGTCCGAAGATCGGCAGGAAGGTCTCGGTCATGCGCAGGCCCAGGGGGCGTCGTCGCTGCTTGTCGGCCATGCGCCTCTCCTCTCGCGAACGGTGCAATTCGATGGTGCACCAATGATTGGTGCACCAAGCATAGGGGAGAACTGGCTACCATGACGACATGACCACCTCGCTCGAGAGCGCCCCGCTGCCCGGCACCGACCCGCTCGCGCTCGAGTCCCAGGTCTGCTTCGCGCTGTCGGCCGGCGCCCGCGCGATGGTCGCCATGTACAAGCCGCTGCTCGAGCCCCTGCGCCTGACCCACCCGCAGTACCTCGTGATGCTCGCGCTGTGGCAGGACGCCGCGGCCGGCGAGCGCACCACGGCCACGTCCCTCGCCGAGCGCCTCCACCTGGACCCCGGCACGCTCTCCCCGCTCGTGCGGCGGCTCGAGACCACGGGGTACCTGACGCGCTCGCGCAACGAGCACGACGGTCGCGTCGTCGACGTCACGCTGACCCCGGCCGGGCGCGAGCTCCGCGCGCAGGCCGAGAAGGTGCCGCCTGCCATCACCGCCGCCACGGGCCTGACCCTCGACGAGCTCATGGAGGTCCACGCCGCAGCCTCGAAGGTCGTGTCCGCCGCGCTGCGCGCGGGCGTCATCTAGCTCAGGCCCCCGGGACCGTCCCCGGCGACATGTCGTACGTGACCCACGGGGTCGCGGTCGCGACCGAGTCGTAGAGCCGCCGCGCCGTCGCGTTCGCCGGGTCCGTGATCCAGCGCACGACGCTCGCCCCCAGGTCCCCGGCATGCACCCCGACGGCCCCGAGCAGCAGGCGCCCGACCCCGGCACCCCGCGCCGCCTCGGCGACGAACAGGTCGTCGAGCCAGCACCCGTGCGAGCCGTCGAGCGGGCGCTCGAACGTCCGCAGCACCGCGAAGCCGCCCAGGCGCGTCCCGTCCGTGGCGACCAGGCCGCGGACCCCCGAGGCGCCGTCGTGCAGCCAGGACCAGACCAGGGCGTCCCGCGCCGCGTCCGCGGGCAGCTCGTAGAACGCGCGGTAGCCCGCGTACAGGTCGAGCCACTCGTGCTCGTCGTCGAGGAGGACGGGGCGCACCCGCCAGGTCGTCGTCACGGCGACACCGTACCCACCCGGAGCCCGCCTCTGCGGGCGCGTCCCAGCCGTGCCTAGGGTGGCGCGATGAGTTCCCCCAGCGTCTCCCGCCCACGAACCGCCCGAGCGCGCGGCCTGGCCGCCAGCGCGCTCCGGCAGTGGCACCTGCACCCCCGGTGGGCCATGGCACTGCGCGGCGCCGTGGCCGCCGCCGTCGCGTGGGTCGTCGGGATCGTCCTGCCCGAACCCTTCTCCGACTACCCGTACTACGCGCCGCTCGGTGCCGTCGTCGCGACCACGAGCACCGTGGCCCGGTCCGTCCGGGAGTCCTTCCAGGCGGTCGGTGCAATCGTCGTCGGGGCGCTCGTGGCCCGTGGTGCGGACCTGGTGCTCGCGCCCAGCGCCCTGTCGATCGCGCTCGTCGTCGCCGTCTCCATCCTCGTCGCGGGGTGGGGGCTCCTGGGAGACATGGGGTCGTGGGCCGTGACCTCGGCGCTGTTCGTCCTCATCATCGGGAACGCGGACAAGGTCGGGTACATGGGGGCGTACATCGGCCTCGTCCTGGTGGGGTCGCTGGTCGGGATCGGGATCAACCTGCTGTTCCCGCCGCTGCCGCTCGCGGCGTCCGACGTCGAGCTCGACCGCCTCAGGAGCGCGCTCGCGGACCAGCTCGACCACCTCGCCGACGGGCTCGACAGCGACGTCGCGCCCTCTCCCGAGGAGTGGGACGACCGGCGCCTGCTCCTCGGTCCGGTGGTCGACCGGTCGCAGCGGTCGGCCGAGCAGGCGCGCGAGGCGGCACGCATCAACCGCCGCGCCCGCCGGTACGCCGAGGCGACCCGGGCGCAGGGCTCCCAGGCAGCAGCGCTGGGCGTCACGTCGTCCGTCGTCGGGGACCTGACGCGCCTCGTCACGGGGTGGGAGAGGCAGGACCTCGACGACCTCGCGTTCGGGGAGTCCCTGCGACCCCTCGTGCGCGACGCCCTGCGTGCGTACGCGGACGCCGTGCGGTCCACGGTCGGGGCGCTCGCGGAACCCGAGGCGCTCGACCGCGTCCGGGACACGACCGAGCGGTTGCGACGCGCCGTGCGCGACGTGCGCAGCGGCTCGGACGAGGACTACTTCGTCGCGGGGGCGACCGTGCTCGCGATCCGGCGCGGGGTCGCGGCGCTGGGCGAGGAGTAGGTCCCCGTCAGGCGTCGGTCACGCTGATCGACCCGTCCTGCCCGACGGTGAAGCGCACCCGGTCGAGCCCGCTCGCCCCGGCGTCGGGAGCCACGGCGGCCTGCGCGAGCTGGGCGAGCGTGTGCGTGCCCTCGACCACGAGCACCGCGCACCCCGCAGCCCGGCCCGCGGCGACCCCGGCGGGCGCGTCCTCGACCACGAGGCAGCGCGACGGGTCGACGCCGAGCCGCTCGGCGCCCAGCAGGAACGGGTCCGGGTCGGGCTTGCCGTGCGTGACGTCGTCGGCCGTGACCACGACCGCGGGCGGCACCAGGCCTGACGCCCCGATGCGCGCCGCCGCGAGCGGGCGCGTGCACGACGTGACGATGGCCTGACGCGTCGCGGGCAGCGACGCGAACGCGTCGACCGTGCCCGGGAGGATGCGCACGCCCTCGGTGTCGTGGAGCTCGAGGTCGTGGATGCGGTGGTACGCCTCCTCGACCAGGTCGGCGGGCAGGAGGCGCGCGATGAACGTCCTCGCCGGGGTGCCGTGCTCGATCTGGAACGTGTCCGCGTCCGCCAGGCCGTACTCGTGCGCCCAGCGGCGCCAGTTCCGGTCGACCGCGGGCACCGAGTCGATCAGGGTGCCGTCCATGTCGAACAGGATCGCGTCGAACGTGCGCCCCGCGAACGCGACGCCGGGGCTCGGGAGCGCGGGGGAGTCGGGGAGGCCAGGACCGGGTACGGGGAGGACGGACATGCCACCGAGGCTACCGGCCGTGTCGTGCGGCCCGTCCCGTGCGACCTTCCCTTGTCGGGTGGCCCGACTATCGTGGGCGCGTGAGCACACCCGGTTACTTCATCTCGTTCGAGGGCGGCGACGCCGTCGGCAAGTCCACCCAGTCCCGACTCCTGGGGGAGTGGCTGGGCGAGCTGACCGGCCGCGAGGTCGTGCTGACCCGCGAGCCCGGCGGCACCGAGCTGGGCGTCGAGCTGCGACAGGCCGTGCTGCACGGCCGGGACATGGACGCCCGCACCGAGGCACTCATCTACGCGGCGGACCGCGCGCACCACGTCGCGCACCTGGTCCGGCCCGCGCTCGAGCGCGGCGCCGTGGTCGTCACGGACCGCTACCTCGACTCGTCGGTCGCCTACCAGTCCGGTGGCCGTGAGCTGGGCGTCGACGAGGTCGAGCTCATCTCGCTGTGGGCCGTGCAGGGGCTCATGCCGCACGTGACGGTCCTGCTGGACCTCGACCCCGCAGTCGCGGCCGAGCGGCTCCAGGGGAAGCCCGACCGTCTGGAGAGCGCGGGGATCGACTTCCACCGCCGCACCCGCGAGGCGTTCCTCTCTCGCGCCGCGGCGGACCCCGAGCGGTGGGTCGTGATCGACGCGACCGCGTCGATCGACGACATCCAGGCCCAGATCCGGGTCGACCTCGCGGCCCGGCTCGAGCTCACGCCCGTGGTCGAGGAGGCCGAGGACACGGTCGAGGCGCTGCCCGACGACGGGTTCGACGACTCCGACTCCGCGATCGGCTACGCACCGGACCTCGCGGACCTGCCGGTCACGCGTCCCGTGACGCACCCGGCGCCCGGTCCCGCCGCCGAGACGGCCGCGGGCACCGCCGCCACGGGTGCTCCCGAGACGGCCGCGCCGTGACGGTCTGGGACGACGTCGTCGGGCAGGAGCACGCGGTCGAGATGCTCTCGGCCGCGGCGACCGACCCCGCAGCCATGACGCACGGCTGGCTCCTGACCGGCCCGCCCGGCTCGGGCCGGTCCAACGCGGCCCGGGCCTTCGCGGCCGCGCTGCAGTGCGAGCAGGGCGGGTGCGGGGTGTGCCAGGCGTGCACGACCACGCTCGCGGGCACGCACGCCGACGTGAAGATCGTCGCGACGGAGAAGGTGACGATCACGATCGACGAGGTCCGTGACCTCGTCGGTGTCGCGAGCCGCCGCCCGTCGCAGGGGCGCTGGCGCGTCATCATCGTCGAGGACGCCGACCGCATGGCCGAGCGGACCACGAACGTCCTGCTCAAGGCCATCGAGGAGCCGCCGCCCCGCACGGTCTGGATCCTGTGCGCGCCCAGCCCGCAGGACGTCCTGGTGACGATCCGGTCGCGCTGCCGCGGGGTCGCCCTGCGGGTCCCGCCGGTCGAGGCCGTCGCACGGCTGCTCGTCGCACGGGACGGCGTCGACCCGGTCGTCGCCGAGGCCGCGGCACGTGCCGCCCAGAGCCACATCGGCCTCGCCCGGCGCCTGGCCCGGGACGGCAAGGCGCGCGAGCGCAGGTCGTCGGTGCTGTCCCTCGCGCGCCGGATCCGTGGCGTGGGGGACGCCGTGGTCGCCGCAGGCGAGCTCGTCGAGGTCGCGCAGGCCGAGGCCAAGGCCGCGACCGAGGAGCGCGACGCGATCGAGAAGGCCGAGCTCCTGCGCGCCCTGGGCGTCGAGGCGGGCGGCACCATGCCGCCCCGGCTCCGGTCCCAGCTCACCGACCTCGAGAAGGACCAGAAGCGTCGCGCGACCCGTCACCAGCGCGACGTCCTGGACCGCTCGATGCTGGACCTGCTCTCGCTCTACCGCGACGTGCTCGTGGTCCAGCTCGGCGCGCAGGTCGACCTCGTCAACGCCGAGCTCGCGGAGACCGTACAGGCGCTCGCGGAGGACTCGACGCCCGAGCAGACCGTGCGCCGCATGGACGCGATCGGTGTGGCGCGCGAGCGGCTCGGCGGCAACGTGGCGCCGCTGCTCGCGCTCGAGGCCATGGCGATCGCGCTGCGCCCGCAGGGGTGAGCAGACCGGCAGAGGCCGGTCTCAGACCGTCGACGCGGCGCGCGCCGCAGCGATGCGGTCGCCGTTGATCTCGCACCAGGCGCGGATCGCGTCGATGGGCTCGAGCAGCGAGCGGCCCAGGTCGGTCAGCGTGTACTCGACGCGCGGCGGAACCTCGGCGTAGACGGTGCGGGTCACGATCCCGTCCCGTTCGAGCGAGCGGAGGGTCTGCGTGAGGACCTTGGGGGTCACGGCGCCGATCTTGTCGCGCAGCTCGCCGAAGCGCAGCGCGCCGGGTCGCAGCGCCATGAGGACGAGGAGGGTCCACTTGTCGCCGAGGCGCTCGACGACGAGCCGCGAGGGGCAGGTCGGCGAGAACACGTCGGGGACCTCGTCGACGGGGACCGCCACAGTATCCATGAGGTAATAATGGCACGTTGAAGTCATTGGTACCCGCTGGATACTGTCACCTCATCGCGACGCGCCGGGCGTCGCCGGCACCCCGGGTGGGGTCGAGGAGGCTGACATGAAGGTTCTGCTCACAGGTGGCACGGGGTACGTCGGTTCCGCGGTGCTGACCGCGCTCAAGGCGCACGGCCACGAGGTTTTGGCCCTCGTCCGCAGCGAGGGGGCGGCCCGCACGGTCGAGGCCGCGGGAGCGACGCCCGTGATCGCGGACATCACCGACACGACCGCGGTCGCGTCGCTCCTCGCGGGCGTCGACGCGGCGGTCCACACGGCGGCCGCGGGCGACGGCACGAGTCCCGCGATCGACACCTCGGTCGTCGACGCAGTCCTCGCGACGTTCGACGGCACGACGAGGCCGTTCGTCCACACGGGCGGCATCTGGGTCTACGGGAACGGGGACGCGATCGTCGAGGACTCGCCCCTGGACCCGCCCGCGATCGTCGCGTGGCGCGTGCCGATCGAGGAGCGGCTCCTCGCCGCCGCGGCCCAGGGGGCCGTGGTCGCGTCGGTCGTCGTCCCGGGCGTCGTGCACGGCCACGGGGGCGGGATCCCGAACCTCCTCGCGGGAGCCCCGCGCACCGGGCCCGACGACGCCGCGCTCACCCTGGTCGGCAGCGGCACCCAGCACTGGGCGACGGTGCACGTCGACGACCTCGCGGAGCTCTACGTGCTCGCGCTCGAGCAGGGGCTCACGGGGCGCCTCCTCGGCACGGGCGACGACCACGCCACGGTCGCCGACCTCACGCGGGCCGCGAGCCGTGCTGCCGGGCTGGGCGGCGCCGTCGGGCCGGAGAGCGACGACGCGAGCCGCGCGCGCCTCGGCGCACCCTTCGCCGACGCGCTCCTGCTCGACCAGCGCGCTGCGACCACGACGCGCTCGCGCGCGGCGGGCTGGTCGCCCACGCGTCCGCCGCTCACGCAGGAGCTCGAGACCGGGAGCTACGCGCCCGCCCCCGCGACGCACTGAGGCGCATCGGCCGGGGCTGGACGCAGCCCCGGCCCTCCGGGAGGATGTGGCGACCCGCCCAGCGACGAGAGCGAGACCATGGCCGACAGTGCTCCCCCCAGGACGTCCGACCGGCGTGAGGCCCGCGCCCGCGACGAGAGCAAGGCTGGTGCGCTCGCCCTGACGGGCGCGGTGATCGCCGGGGGCCTCGCGCTGATCCACCTCGTCAACGGCTTCACCCGGCCGCTCGGGCTCGTCGACGTGCGAGTGGTCGATGCCGCCAAGGTCACCGGCGCAGCGGAGGTCGGGACCGACCAGGTCGGGGTGACCACTGTCCTGGGGGAGACCATGCCCTGGACCGACGTCTACCTCCACCGCCCCCTGGACAAGATCGACCTGATCGCGTTGTTCGCGCTGGTCGGTGTGGCGTTCTTCCTCACCTACCTTCTCGTCCGGCGAGGCCCGCGAGGTGCGCGCGCGGTCCTGGACGGTACGGCGACGGCCCGGTGGCTCGGCATCGCGCTCGTCGCGGTGGGCGTCGTGCCCGCGCTCGCCCAGGAGCAGGGGACGCTCGTTCGCCTCGCCGACGCCGGGCTCTCGGACGTCCTCGCCCCGGCCTACCCGGACCTCGGCTGGGGGTGGATCGTCGCGGGGATCGGCGTGACGTTCGTCGTCCCGGCGCTGCGGAAGGCCTCGCGTCGGGGACGCGACTGACGCTCCGGGAGCCGCGCGACGTTCACCCGATCGTCGTGCGGGCGTCCCGCCGGGGACACCGTGGCGCCGGGCGCCGGGGCTAGCGTCGCGAGCGACAAGGCACCGGACCACCGGAAAGGGCACTTCGACGATGACCCTCACACTGACGCTCGTCCGCCACGGCCAGACCGTCCTCAACTCCCGCCGCCACCTGCAGGGCGCGTGCGACTCGCCGCTCACGCGGACGGGCCGAGCGGGGGTGCGCGTCACGGCGCAGCACCTCTCGCGCCACGAGTTCGACGCCGCCTACTCCTCGCCCCAAGGCCGCGCCGTGCTCACGGCGATCGAGATCCTGCGCCACCACCCCGAGCTCACGCTCACGGTCGACGAGGACCTGCGCGAGCTGTCCTTCGGCACGTTCGAGCGACGGCCCGAGCGAGAGCTCGACGCGGTCGTGCCGTGGAGCACCCTCGTGCCCGCTGTGCTCGCCGGCACCCACCCGGGCATCGGCGGAGGAGAGCCTGGTGCGGAGTTCATGGCGCGCGTGCGGGCGGTCCTCGGTCGGATCGTCGCGGCGCACGACGATGCGGCCGGCCCGGGCGCGGTCCGTGACGAGCACGTGCTCGTCGTGGGCCACGGGCTGACGCTCGGCGCGATGCTCGCGACGATCGACCCGGTCGGGCTCGTCGCGCTGCCCAACGCCTCGGTCTCGACGGTCGAGGTCTCGGGCGGCGTCGCGCGCGTGGTCGCCGTGGGGATCGACGTCGCCGGGCACGGTTCGCTCGCTGCGCGGCCTGCGCCGGCGGCGGCGCCGCTGTCCGCCTGAGGTCCGCCGGGCGCCTCGCCCGGTGAGGCGTGCGTCACTCCTGCCCCGGAACGGGTGCCCAGGTCATCCGACGTTCAGGTACCCGACATGTCGGGCCACCTGCGGTTCACACCGGTTTCCTACGGTCCAGCGGAACCCCCACGACCGGGAAAGACCGGAGGAACCCGCATGTCCCTGACCAGACGACTCACCGGCTGCGTCGCCGTGGTGTCGATCGGCCTCACGACGGCCGTCGGCACCGCGGCCGTCGCGACGGCCGGCGCACCGACAGCGCCCGCGGCGTCCGCGGCACCGACGGCTCTGCACCAGGCCGCCGCGAGCACACCGTTCCCCCTCTTCGTCTCCGAGCTCGCCCCGGACAACACCGGCGTCGACGACTTCGAGTACGTCGAGCTCTTCAACCGCTCGGACGCGCCGGTGGACCTGACGGCCGCGGGCATCGGGCTCGCGTACACGTACGCCGACTCGGACGACCGTTCGCGCGACGTGCCGCTCAGCATCCCGGCGGGCACGGTCGTGCCGGCCGGGCAGGCCGTGGTCCTGTGGCTCGACTACACGTCGGGCAACGTCGACACCTCGGTCCGCACCGAGCAGGACTTCCGCGACCACTACGCCGCCGCGGGCGCGACCGCGAGCGACTACCGGCTCGTGCGCGTGAGCGGCCAGGCGGGCATGGCCAACGGCGGGGACCGCGGCATCCGCGTCCTCGGGCCCGACGGCGCGTCCCCCACCTGGTCGTTCTACCCGGCCGGGTCCGTCGCGGCCGGGCGCACGGCGCACTTCCAGGTGCCGGCCACGGGTGCGGCGTCCGCGGTGCTGCTCGAGGCGAAGGGCGTCCCGTCACCGGGGGTCGTCGCGCCCGAGGCGCTCGTCCCGCCCGTCACTCCCGACCCGGAGCCCAGCCCCGAGCCGACGGACCAGCCGACCGAGCCGACCGAGCCCACGCCCGGCCCGAGCGAGACACCGACCGACCCGCCCACGACCGAGCCCGCGCCGGGGAACGGCGCGCACCTCCAGGTGACGGAGCTGCTGCCCGACTCGTCCAACGTCGGGACGGGGGACGGCTACGAGTTCGTCGAGCTGTACAACGCGTCGAGCACCCCCGTGGACTTCGACGACTACACGCTGAACTACCTCTACCCGCTCGACGACCTGACCAACAGCCAGGTCGTGGAGTGGCCGGCCGTGCCGGGCGACGTCGTCGTGCCCGCGGGCGGGACGCTCGTGCTGTGGGTCAAGAACGGCCAGAACGACCACCTGACCGAGGCCGACTTCAACGCGAAGTTCGGTACGCACCTCGTGGCCGGGACCGATCTCCTGGAGATCCGCTCGGGCGGCATGGCCAACGCCTCGCCCCGCGGGCTGGAGATCACGACCCGCACGGGCTTCGCGCTCAACCGGGCCTACTACAACCTGGGTGGCGCCAAGGACCCGGTCGCGGACCAGGGCATCCAGTACGCGGCCGACGCGGCCGACGCCATGGTCCAGCGCAAGATCGGCGTGAGCGCCGCGACGCCCGGCGCGGTCTCCGCCGCGCAGAAGCCCGCCGCGCCCGTCGAGGTCCCGGCCGACACGGCCGCGCCGACGGTCGAGGACGCGACCCCGGCGCAGGTCGACCCGGCCGACGAGCTCGCGATCGAGGCGACCGTGACCGACGACGTCCAGGTGCGCTCGGTGCGCCTGCTGCTGCGCAGCGACGTCGACGCCGACTACCAGCGGATCGACCTGGCGGCGGGTCTCGCGGCCGACGGCTCCGGTGCCCGGACCGCCTTCCGGCACGCGATCCACCCGGCCGACCTCACGGGCAAGCGCTGGTACGAGTACGTGCTCGTCGCCTCGGACGGCACGCACGAGACCCGGACGGCCCCGCGCCGGATCGAGATCACGGGCGTCGACACGGCGCCCGTGCGCCTGAGCGTGGCCGAGGGCGAGTTCGTCACGGGCACGACGCCCGTCGCGGCCGCGGGCGACACGTACCCGAGCCCGCTGTCGCTCACGATCGACGGCACGAGAGTCACCCCCGTCGCCCCCGCGCTCGAGGACGAGCCCGTCTTCGCGTTCGAGGCCGGTGGCGTCAACACCTTCTTCCGCAACGGCGTGCTGTCGGGAAGCGAGGTGCTGAACATCTTCGACGACGGCATCTACGAGGGCTACGAGACGATCGCGACCAACGTGCCGCTGCGCATGGTGCGCCAGGGCGACGAGCTCGTCGTGAGCGTCTACGCAGGTACCAAGGCCGCCCCGGAGATCGACCCCGACGAGAACAACGACGACTTCCAGATCAAGAACCTTCGCCTGGTCCTGCCCGACGGCCGCACGCTGCGCCCCGCCGGGTACGACGACCCGACCAAGGTGCTCCAGATGGGGGACAGCGTCGGCAAGCTCGACTTCTTCGACGCCCGCTTCACGCTCCCGGACGACGCCTTCACCGCGGTGTCCCACGCCTGGGACACCACGGCCGTGGCCGACGGCGAGCACACGGTCGCCGCGACCGACGGCACCGACTCCGCGCGGGCCGCCGTGGTCGTCGACAACACGAGCCCGGTCATCACGACCGACGCCGTGGACGGCACGGACTACCGCGGCGAGTTCACGCTCGACGCGTCCGCGACCGACGCGGGATCGGGGCTCGCGTCGCTCACCGCGACGCTCGACGGCCAGGCCGTCACCCTCCCGTACGCGACGTCCTCGCTCGTCCTGCCCGACGGCGAGCACACCTTCGCGCTGACGGCGCGCGACGCCGTCGGGAACCGGAGCGAGCGGACCGTGACCTTCACGACCCCCGTCGAGAACCCCGGCTCCGAGGCCGTCTCGCCCGCGGGCGGCACGACCGTCGAGGGGGACGAGGTCGAGCTGCGCGCCAAGGTCACCGACCCGAGCGGCGACCGTCTCGACGTCTCGTTCCGCGAGGGCTACCGGCTCGACGACGAGGACGCGGCGGTCGTGACGTCGTCGGGCACGACGCGCGTCGCCGCCGACGCGGCGCTCGCCCGGCCCGGCCCGGGCGTGCGCGCCGGCGACACGGCACGCGCGGAGGGCGCGACCACGTCCTCGGACGCGGAGTTCCCCTACCGGACCTACCAGGTCACGATCCCCGAGGACGCGGGCGAGGACTACGCGACCCGCCTCACGTGGGACGGGTCGGCCAACGCCGACGCCAAGGTGCTCCTGTACGTGCTCAACACCGCGACGGGCGACTGGGACGAGGTCGACCGGCACGTCACCGCGGCCGGGGCGACCGAGCCCGAGGCGTTCACCCTCGCCGCGACCGTCCCCGCGAAGGACCACGCGCGCGACGGCGTCCTCACGGTGCTCGTGCAGCACTCCGAGGGCTTCGCGGGCGAGGACCTCTCGACGCGGCAGACGCCCGTGACCCCGAACCACCCCGAGGACACACCGCGCTCGGCGTACGACTTCACGCTCGGCTGGGAGTCCGACACGCAGTACTACAACGACTCCTACTACGACCGCCAGCTCGACATCCACGACTACTTCCTGGACCAGCGGGAGGCGACCAACCTCCAGTACGTCTTCCACACGGGAGACATCGTGGACAACCACACCCAGCCCCACCAGTGGGCCAACGCGGACGCTGCCTACTCGATGCTCGACGACGCCGGCCTGCCCTACGGGGTGCTCGCGGGCAACCACGACGTGGGCCACAAGGAGATCGACTACGGGCCGTACTCGCAGCTCTTCGGCGAGGCCCGCTACGCGGCCAACCCCTGGTACGGCGGCTCGTACCAGGACAACCGCGGGCACTACGACCTGATCACCGCGGGCGGCATCGACTTCCTCATGCTCTACATGGGCTGGGGACCGGGCGACGACGAGATCGCGTGGATGAACGAGGTCCTCGCGCGCTACCCCGAGCGCGAGGCGATCATCAACCTGCACGAGTACATGCTCACGACCGGTGGCCTGGGACCCGTGCCGCAGCGCATCTACGACGAGGTCGTGGCGACCAACCCGAACGTCAAGATGGTCTTCTCCGGCCACTACCACGACGCGTTCACGCGCGTCGACGCGTTCGACGACGACGGTGACGGCGTGACCGACCGCTCGGTCCACCAGATCCTCTTCGACTACCAGGGTCTCCCCGAGGGCGGCCAGTCGTTCCTGCGCCTGCTCCAGTTCGACAACCAGGGGCGGACGATCCACGCCCGGACGTACTCGCCGTACCTCGACCGGTACGGCTCCGACGACCCGTCGCTCGCGCCCGAGCACCAGGACTTCGTGATCCCGTACGCGGTGCTCGGCATCGAGCCGCGGACCAAGACCCTCACGTCGGACGGCTTCACGGCCGAGGTCCTCATGACGCGGTCCATCGCCGAGTTCGACGACGTCGAGAGCGGCACCGAGCTGTCCGCGACCTGGCAGCGCCCCGGCGCGGGCGAGCACGGCTGGTACGTCGTGACCGCCGACCCGTACGGCGGCACCGACTCCTCCGAGGTGTACCTGGTGAACTTCGCCGAGGTCACCCCGGGCGGCGACGGCGGTTCGACGGGTGGCACGGGTGGTACGGGCGGTGCGGGGCCCGGGGGCTCGACGACCGACCCGGGCACGGGAGCCGGCGCCGGTGGGGGCGCCGACACGGGCCTCGGTTCCCGTCTTCCCGCGACCGGGACCCAGGCGGGCCTTCTCGTCGGGCTCGCGCTGCTGCTCGTCGCGGGCGGCAGCGCGCTCGTCGCGCGCAACCGCCGCACGGCCCGCGCCACCGCGAGCGGGTCGGGCGACGGCGGGCAGTAGCCCACCACGCCCACGCCCGACGGCGCCGCTCGCCTTCTCAGGCGAGCGGCGCCGTCGGGCCGTCGGGGCAGGGTAGGGACCCGCACGAGCGCGGGGGCCGCGACCTGTTGCGCCCCGACCCGGCGTGCCTACCATCGGAAAGATGGGACTCTGGGGGAGGGCAGCCCGCAGGGGTGCACTGGGGAGCGTCGACGCGATGGCACAGGACACGAAGGACGAGAAGGACCAAGGGCTCGTGGCGGCCCTCCTGGCAGGAGGGCAGCAGCCCGTCGCGCGGTACACGCTCGACGTGCCCGCCGGCCGGTGGTGGTGGTCCGACGAGCTGTTCGAGATGCACGGCTTCGCGCCCCACGAGGTGGTCCCGACCACCCAGCTCATGCTCGCCCACAAGCACCCCGACGACGTGACCCGGGTGGCCGGCGTCCTCGCCGACGTCACGCGCACCGGCGACCCGTTCAGCTGCATGTACCGGATCGTCGACGCCACCGGGAGGACCCGGATCCTCGGGGTGGTCGGCCAGGGCGACGTCGACCCGGAGACCGGTGAGGTCACGCAGGTCGCGGGCTACTTCATGGACCTCACCGACTCGCAGGAGGCCTTCGCCCAGGCGCACGCGACCCGCGCGGTCTCGGCGTCCGCGGCCCGCAGGGCGACGATCGAGCAGGCCAAGGGCGCACTCATGGTCGTCTACGGCCTCGACGACGACGAGGCGTTCGAGGTGCTACGGCACCACTCGTCGGTCACCAACGAACCCGTCCGTGAGCTGGCGGCGCGCCTGCTCGGGAGCCTCGCGGGCGGTCACGACGGGGCGTCGCTCACGCGGGAGGACCTGGACCACTTCTTCGAGACGCCCCGGCCACCGTCGCCGGCGAGCCAGGTGGGCTAGGGGCGCTCCGCCGTCGGGCTGTCTCCGGCGGACGGCGTGCCCCCTCCGGCGGTGGGCGGACGCCCCTCGTCGGTGGACGCGCGCCGCGAGAGGCCGACGTCCCCCAGGATGACCGCGAGCAGCACACCGTTCGAGACCCAGTTGATCGCGAGCGGCGACAGCACGGGGTACGAGAGGTAGAGCAGGCCCAGCGCGAGGACGCCTGCGACGTGCGGCACCGACCACGGCCCGCCCGTCGCGCGCCGGAACAACGTGTTCCCCACGAGGTAGACCATGCCCGCGCCGCAGATCAGCCCGGCGGTCCACGGGTCGGAGTGCCCCGCGTCCTCGTGGCCCAGGGGGTGCAGCAGCACGATCTCGTCCGCGACGGCGGTGAGCACGATCCCGACCACGAGCAGGTACGGGACGTACGTGTACGCCGTCTGCGCGATCATGCCGGGCGAGTCCGAGCCCGCGAAGAACGCCGTCGCACGCCGCTCGGAGCGGTCGAAGTACAGCAGCCACATGAGGACCGTCGACGCGAAGGCCGCGAGGAACGCGAGGAGCACCGTTCCCGTCAGCTCGAGCTCCCCGAACGCGGTCCCCGTGACGATGATCGACTCGCCCAGGCTGATGATGATGAACAGCCCCACGCGCTCGGCCATGTGCCCGCCGCGCACGACCCACGTCGCGGGGTCGGTCGGCCCCAGCACGGGGACCCTGAACAGCGCGCGCGGACCCGCGTAGTCGACGAGCACCGCCGCGACCCACAGGAGCATGCGCCACGAGCCGTCGGGGACGAGGGCGCCCGCGATCCACAGGACGCCCGAGGACACCTGCCACACCGTGATGCGCACGAAGTTCGTGCCGTTCTCCGGCCAGTGCCGGTGGAGCGCGAACGCCGTCCACGCCGAGCGCCCCACCTGGATCGCGACGAACGTCCCCGCGAACAGCAGCGCCTTGTCGCCGAACGCCTCGGGGATCGCGCTCGACATGAGCAGCCCCAGCAGCATGAGCACGATCAGCAGCGTCCGTACGGGCGTGCGTTCGGGATCGAGCCAGTTCGTGACCCACGTCGTGTCGATCCACAGGTACCAGACCGCGGCCCCCAGCACGAGAGTCTGGACCAGGGTCGTACCGTCGGGGTGCGCGATGAGCGAGTGGGAGAGCTGGGTGACCGCGAAGACGAACACGAGGTCGAAGAACAGCTCGACGTAGCCGACCTTGTCCGAGTCGTGGCCGTGGCCGTGGCGCAGAACGTCGGTACGCATGCCCCACGAGCCCGGCGGGCCGGTCGGGGCCGGGGGCGGCGAGGCGGCGCTCATGGTCGCGATCCTCGCACGCGAGGCGTGCCTCGGCGCGGGCGAGGACGGGCGCGTGCGCGTCGGCGCGGGCGGGGTCTCAGCCCGCGGTGTACGGCTTGCTGGGCCAGTACGCCCACTCCGCGAAGTCCTCCACGCGGCCGTCGTCCGCGAAGCGCAGGATCCACAGGTCGCGGTACTCCTGCGGCGTCGCCCCGCCGTAGCGGACCTCGACCCGGACGACGGCCGCGAGCCCGTCGACCGCGACGGGCTCGGCCGTCATGGTGAAGGTCTCCCCGGCGTCGGCGAGCCAGAAGTCGCGGATCGCGTCGTGCCCGCGCAGCGGGTCGTCGTAGGGCGAGCGTGCGTACGCGGCGTCCTCGGTGAACAGGGTCGCGACGGCCCGCGGGTCCTCCGCGCGCCAGGCCGTCTCGTACGCGTCGACCCATGCCATGACACCGTCGCGGTCCATGTGATCCCTCCTGTCGGTCGGGCGGCCGGGCGCCTCCTGGCCCGGAGCGCCCGACCTGCCCGTCAGCGGACGTCCGTCCCTTCGAGGACCTTGCGGAGCGCGGCGGCGAACCCGTCGGGGTCACCGGGCATGCCGTACTCGTCCCCCATGAACCCGCCGTGCCCGCTGGGGAACGCGACGGCCTCGGTGCCGATGTTCTTCGCGACCCCCCGGGCGGCACGGGCGGCCATCTGCTCTCCCGACTCCTCCCCGGCCGCCAGGACCACCCGCGTCGAGACGCGGGAGAGGGCGTCGTAGTCGTGCTCGTAGTGGGTGCAGCTGATGAGGTTCTGCCCCAGCAGCGCGTCGTCGCGCGACCCGTCGTCCTCGGAGGGGAACCCGAACGCGCCCGGGTCGGGCGCGGGCTGGTCCGCGAAGTCGGTGGGGAACGGGCCTTCCCAGCTCGTGAGGGCGATGAAGTGCGCCATGCCCGCGCCGAACCCCTTGTCCTGGTAGGACCGCGAGACGGCCTGCACCGCGGCGAGCGCGGCGTCGCGGTCGGGCAGCGCGGGACCCGACGGCGGCTCGTGCGCCACGAGGGTCCGCACCTGCTCGGGGTGCCGGGTGACGAGCGCGAGGGCGTTGACCGCCCCGCCGCTGCTCGCCAGGACGTCGACCGGTCCGGCGCCCAGGGCCTCGATCACGAGGTGCAGGTCGTCGGCGTGATGGTCGGGAGTGACGGGTGCGGACGGGTCGGTGCGGGTGCTCCGGGACACTCCGCGCGGGTCGTACGTCACGACCGGCCGGTCCGTGAAGTGCGAGGCCAGCGTGACGAACCCGTCGGCGCCCATGGGGGAGCCGACGATCAGGAGGACCGGGGCCTCTGGCGTGGCGTCGGCGAGGTTCCCGCGGACGTCGTAGGTGATGGTCGCCCCCGGGGCTTCGAGGGTGCGGGTCTCGATGTCGGTCACTGTCGTGCCTCTCGGTCGGGTGAGCGGGACGGCATGGGCGCCGACCGTCTCAGCGGTATGGGACCAAGACCTGCCGCGTCGCCGGAACTCATCGCACCGTCTCCTCCCACCCTGCCTCGCGGGTGGTGGTCGTGCACGGTGAGCGGGCGAGACGTTCGGGCGCGCTCGGGCGCTGTCGCGAGAGGGGTGGTCGCCACGGGTCGGCGCGGGCAGAATGCAGGAGACGAGAAGGAGGCCACGCATGGTCGGCACGGCAGCGGTCCTGGGCATGACGGCGGTCGCCCTGGGCATGGTCCTGACCCCTGGGCCCAACATGGTCTACCTGGTCTCGCGCAGCATCAGCCAGGGGTGGCAGGCCGGCATGGTCTCGCTCGCGGGGACGGCAGCAGGGTTCCTCGTCTACATGACGATGGCGAACGTGGGGCTCGCGGCGGTCTTCGTGGTCGTGCCGTGGCTGTACGTCGCGCTGAAGGTCGCGGGCGCCTGCTACCTGCTGTACCTCGCGTGGCGGACGCTGCGCCCCGGGGGCCGCGGTCCGTTCGAGGCGCAGGACCTGCCCCGGGACTCCCGCGGGAGGCTCTTCCGCATGGGACTGCTGACCAACCTGCTCAACCCCAAGGCCGCGATCATGTACCTCGCGCTCATCCCGCAGTTCATCGACCCCGGGGCCGGTGACGTCATGGCGCAGGGGTTCGTGCTGGGCGGCGTGCAGATCGGGGTCAGCATGGTCGTCAACGCCGCGATCGTGCTCGCGGCGGGCAGCATCGCGGTGTTCCTGCGCGCGCGGCCGACGTGGATGCGCTGGCAGCGTCGCGCGACCGGGACGCTCCTGGGCGCTGTCGGGGTGAAGCTGGCGATCGATGCCCCGTCCCCGGCGGCCGCGTGAGGACCGTGGACCTGGGCGAGGTCGACCGAGGGTCGTGGGTCCGGCTCGGGGTCCTCGCCGTCCTGGTGCTGGGAGCGGTCGTGTGGTGGACGTCCTCCGACGCCGCGCTCGTCGCCCACGGGGGAGAGGAGATCGACCTGATCCGGGACTACTCCTCGGTCGACGACCTGGCGGTCGAGGCCACGGACGTCGCGGTCGTCGAGCCGACTGGCCGGACGTGGACCGAGCACATCAGTACCGCGCCCTTCGCCGTGACCGAGGTCCGGGTCGTCACGTCGGACGGTGGACCGCTCGTGGCGGACGACCTCGTCGCGCTCCGCCAGGACTCCGGCCACTATGTCAACGCTGCGCCGACGCCCGAGGAGGGCGAGCGCTACCTGGTGTTCCTCCACCCGTCGGGGGTCGGGGCGGACGGGCGGCAGTACTCGGTCGTGGGCGCTCAGGCGGTGTGGCGCCTCGACGGGGCGACGGGGCGTCTCACGACGCCTAAGAGCTCGTTGCCCCGGCGGGTGTCGGTCGAGGGCGAGGACGGGCGGCTCGTCGCGTCGTCCCGCTGACGGGTGTGCGCAGCGAGCGCGACCCCAGCGTCAGCAGCGGCGCGGTGAGAGTCACCGCGGCGACGAAGATCGCGACCCCGGGCCAGCCCGCGTGCACCCAGGTCACGCCGCCGAGCCAGCCGAGCAGGCTCGATGCGGCGTAGTAGAACGCGTTGTACAGCGAGGTCGCCTGGGAGCGTCCGACGACCGCCCGGTGCCCGACCCACCCCGACGCGACCGCGTGCGCACCGAAGAAGGAGGCGGTCAGGACCACGAGCCCCAGCAGGATCAGAGGGATCTGGGGGGCGAGCGTCAGGAGTGCCCCCGCGCTCATCGTGGTGCCCGCGACGGCCAGGACGCGTCGGCGTCCCCACCGGGCGGTGAGGCTGCCCGCGAGGCGGGAGGACACGGTCCCGCCCAGGTAGGCGAAGAACACGAGCGACGTGACCGCCGGGGGGAGCAGGTAGGGCGGTGCTTCGAGGCGGAACCCGAGGTAGTTGTAGATCGTCACGAACCCGCCGATGACGAGGGCTCCGTTGGCGTACAGGACGAGCAGACCGCGGTCGCGCAGGTTCGTCAGGACGAGGGAGCCGACGTGCCTCAGTCCCTCGCGGTCCGGCACGAAGCCTCGCGCCCGCGGCGCGAGCAGGACGAACGCGACGGTCGTGAGCACGCACAGCCCCGACACCGTGGCCAGGCCCACGCGCCAGCCCGCGAGCTCGGCGACGCCCGCGGCGAGGACCCGGCCCGCGAGCCCGCCGATCGACACCCCGCCCACGAACATCCCCGCGACGACCGCGGTGTGCGCGGAGTGGATCTCCTCGTGCAGCAGGGTGATCGCGAGCGCGGGCACGCCGCCGAGCGCGGCGCCCTCGAGGAAGCGGCCGACGACGAGCAGCTCGATCGTGGGCGCGAACGGCGCCAGCAGACCGATGGTGGTCGCCGCGACCAGCGCGATCCGGATGGCGCGGACGCGGCCGATGCGGTCGGCGACCACGGACCAGGGCAGGACCGCGAGCGCGAGGCCCAGCGTCGCGGCCGAGACCGTGAGCGAGGCGGTGGGGGCGGCGATCCGGAGGTCGGCGGAGATCATCGGCAGGATGCCCTGTGGGGAGTAGAGCTGCGCGAACGTCGCGAGCCCCGCGCACACGAGCGCGACGACGGTCCTGCGGTAGCCCTGTGAGCTGCGTCTGTGCCCTGTCCACGGGGTGTGCGCCGGGACGACGAGCGCACGCGAGGTGACCGGTGCGGGGGCTGTGGGCATGGGGTCGACGCTAGGAAGCCCGGACCATTGCGTCCAATGCATGTATCAGCAGCCAGATATACCATCCGAGCATGGATGCTGCCCTGGACGAAGAGACCCGCCGCCTGCTGCCTCTCCTGCCCGCGTTCGTCGCGGTCGCCGAGGTCGAGCAGGTGACGCTCGCGGCCGCGATGCTGCGCGCCCCGCAGCCGACCGTGAGCCGCGCGGTCGCCCGCGTGGGCGAGGTGCTGGGCGTGCCCGTCGTCGAGCGGCACGGCCGAGGCATCCGGCTCACCGACGCGGGCCGCGCCCTCCTGCCGCACGCCCGCCAGGCGCTCGCGGCGCTCGGCGCGGGAGTGGACGCCGTCCGCTCGAGGGAGGCGCTGGCGCGCGGCACGCTGTCGGTCGCGTTCCAGACCTCGCTCGGCGAGTCCGTCGTCCCGGCGCTCATCAAGGAGTTCCTCGCGGACCACCCCGCGGTCCGCTTCACCATGACGCAGGGCGCCCGCCGCTCGTGCCTCGACGCGCTCGCCGCGGGCGAGGCCGACATCGCGCTCGTGTCGCGCCTCGTCCCGGCCCCCGCAGGCCGAGAGATCCTCACGCTGTTCCGGGAGCCCCTGGTCCTCATCGTCCCCGCAGGGCACGAGCTCGCGTCGCGTCCCGCCGCCACGCTGCGCGAGGCCGCCCGGTCGACCTTCATCACGCTCAAGCACGGGTTCGGGCTGCGGGGCACGGTCGACGCGCTGTGCGCTGCCGCGGGCGTGCGCCCGACCATCGGCTTCGAGGGCGAGGACCTGCACACCGTGCGCGGCCTCGTCGCCGCGGGCCTCGGCGTGAGCGTCCTCCCGCCCGCCCGGCAGCCCGTGCACGACGTCGTCGAGATCCGCCTCGACGAGCCCGTGCCCTCGCGCGACATCGGCGCGGCCTGGTCTCCCGACAACACGTCGCCCACGCTCGCGGCCTTCGTCGAGATGCTCCGCGCGAGGATCGTGGCCGGCAGCACGCCCGACGGCGGCGCGCCCCTCCGCTGAGCGGCGCCGTGTCGTCGCGCAAGAACCGCGGTCCCCACGACATGATGAGAGTGAGGGGTGCACGCCACCGCGGCGCCCACGCCGAAGCTCGAAGGAGACCCCGCTCATGACTTCCCTGCGCCGCCTCGCCCCCGCCGTCTCGCTCGTCGCGCTCCTGGCCCTCACCGCGTGCGGCACGGCCACCGACTCGGGCGGGAACGCCTCGGGCACCCCCAGCGCGGAGGAGAGCACCGCGGACGAGACCACGCCGTCCGACGAGTCCCCCGAGGCGCCGCTCGACGCGGCCGACCTGCCGATCGAGGCCGGCGTGAACGGCGTCGACCTGCCCACGGGGATCGACGCGCCCACGACCGGGGGGACGGGCGCGGCCTGGACCGCGGAGGACGGCTACCTGTACGTCGTGACCTTCGGGTCGAGCACGTGCCCGAGCATCGCCGAGGGCGACGCGACCCTGGACGGGAGCGACGTCGTCGTGACCTTCCAGAAGGTCGACGAGACCAAGCCCTGCACCATGGACCTGCGCCCCTGGACCACCGTCGTCAAGGCCCCCGAGGGCGTCGACGAGTCCGCCGACGTGACCGTGCGCCTCGACGAGGCAGGGACGGTCGTGCTGGCGCCGCGCGCGGCCGCGGGGCAGGTCGGCGAGGCCGCGTGGGTCGCCCAGTCCTGACCCGCTGACGGGCCCCGCGCGAGACCGGGGCGGCCCGCCGCCCGCTCGCCCGCTCGCCCGTGAAGTTCGCGTGAAAGGGCTGGGTCCGGGGCGTCGTTCGAGGTCCCGGCCCAGCCCGACCCGTTACCGTTGCCGGGTGAAGACGCCCCATCGCCGCACCACAGCGCTGTCCGCCGCGACGCTCGCCCTCGCCCTGCTGCTCGGGGCGTGCGCCCCCTCGCCCAAGGTGCAGAGCCCCGCCGAGACGGGGGCGTCGTCGACGGGGTCCGCGGGGACCGGCGAGGACGTGCCGGCCGAGCTCGCCGAGTTCTACGGGCAGAGCCTCGCGTGGGACGACTGCGGCGGCGGGTTCGAGTGCGCGACCGCGATCGCGCCCCTGAGCTGGGACGACCCCGCGCAGGGCAAGATCGAGCTCGCGCTCAAGCGACTGCCCGCCTCGGGCGAGAAGATCGGCTCTCTGCTGACCAACCCCGGCGGGCCGGGCGGGTCGGGCATCGAGTACATCACCAGCGCGGCGGGCAGCATCGGCGAGCCCGTGAAGGAGGCCTACGACGTCATCGGGTTCGACCCGCGCGGTGTCGGGGCCTCGACCCCCGTCGTGTGCCTCGACGACGCGGCCAAGGACACGTCGCTGTCCCGCGCCTACCCCGACAGCGACGAGGGCCGCGCCGAGATGACGGCAGACCTCAAGGCCTGGGCCGACGCGTGCGCCCAGAACACGGGCGACCTGCTCGGCAACGTCGACACCCAGAGCGCCGCGCGCGACATGGACATGCTGCGCGCCGTCCTCGGCGACTCGGCGCTCAACTACCTCGGCTTCTCCTACGGCACCCAGCTCGGCGCGACGTACGCGGGGCTCTACCCGGAGAAGGTCGGGCGCATGGTCCTCGACGGCGCGATCGACACCTCGCTCACCTCCGACGAGATCTCGGCGCAGCAGGCCGTCGGCTTCGAGAACGCGCTGCGTGCCTACGTCGAGGACTGCCAGGGCGGCAAGGACTGCCCCCTCACCGGCTCGGTCGACGACGGCATGGCCCAGGTCAAGGCGTTCCTCGACCAGGTCGCCGAACGACCCATGCGGACCTCGAGCGACCGACGCCTGACCTCGACGCTCGCGTTCTACGGGATCGCCCTGCCGCTCTACAACAACGAGAGCTGGTACGCCCTGACCGCCGGGCTGGACGCCGCGCTCAACGACGGCGACGGCACCATGCTGCTCGGGTTCGCCGACCTGTACAACGGCCGCAACGCCGACGGCACGTTCAACGACAACTCCGCCGAGGCGTTCCGGGCCATCAACTGCCTCGACGCGCGCGGCAACCCCGACCCCGAGTTCATGGCCGATCAGGCCGCCCAGATCGAGGAGGCGGCCCCGACCATGGGCTCGTTCTTCACCTACGGCGGTCTGTCGTGCGTCGACTGGGCCTACCCCGTCGTGGACCAGGAGTTCGACCTCCACGCCAAGGGGGCCGCGCCGATCGTCGTCATCGGGACCACCAACGACCCCGCGACCCCGTACGTCTGGGCCGAGGGCCTCGCCAAGACCCTCGACTCCGCGACGCTGCTCACCTGGGAGGGTGAGGGGCACACGGCCTACGGCCGGTCCAACACGTGCGTCGCCGACGCCGTCGACGCGTACCTGGTCGACGGGAAGGTCCCGGAGGACGGGAAGGTCTGCTGAGGGTGCTCCGTCCTGGGTGCCCGCGGGCCGTCCCCGCGGGCGCCTGAACCGGTGGCCCGACGGCGTCGCGGGAGCCAGTTTGTCCTCACGCCCCCGCGTTGGGTACAGTTGCGACGCTTGCTGAAACGGAGCGCCGAACGGCGTGACGTCCGGTACGCGCCGCCTTAGCTCAGTCGGTAGAGCGTCTCACTCGTAATGAGAAGGTCATCAGTTCGATTCTGATAGGCGGCTCAGACAGGAAGGCCCGGAACCTCAACGGTTCCGGGCCTTTCGCGTTGGTCCGATCAGCCTTCTCATTCGACCCAGGTGGGCCAACGGGTGGGCCTTGTGTCGCTCGTCGCGATCACGCGCTCCGGAACCGCGGGATGCGCCAGCCGTCGGGAAGCTCGGCGTGCAGCTTGGCCCAGGCGTCGTCGTAGGTGGGTGCCTCGACGCGCGTCTCGCGCGTGACGCGCTCGCCCTCGCCGGTCGAGTCGGCGGGTGCTTGCTCGAGCATCGCGTGGAGGAGCATTTGCTCAGGGTAGGTCGGCTAGGCTCCCGGCCATGTCAGGGGAGTGGGTGATCCGCGAGCTCGCGCACGAGGTCGGGATGTCTCCGAAGTCGGTGCGCATGTGGGTCGCGGAGCAGGGCTGGCAGAGACCGTCCCGCCGATGGGTGCTCGACGACGATCAGGCACGGCTGGTGCGTGACCACTTCGCCGAGACAGCCCGCCTCCGCGGTGGCGGCGAGCGTGCCGAGTGCGGTGTCGAGGGGTGCGAGCGGCCGCGCGTGGGGCGCCAGGACGTGTGCCGGATGCACTACCGGCGCCGGCCCCGGACCGGGCGCACGGAGCGGTCGACCGGCGGGGCCCGCCAACTCGAGAAGACCCACTGCCCGGCCGGTCGCGAGTACTCGCCCAAGAACACGTACCGCTTCCCGTCCGACAACCAGGCGCGGCGCAGGTGTCGAGCGTGCCGCGTCGCGCAGTCCACCGCCTGGAAGCGACGGGCGTCAGCTCGTCCAGGCGTCGATGGTGAGGAGTAGTGCTCCCCAGAAGATGAGTCCGCCGCCCAGGGCGATGCCCGCGCCATGCGCACCTGTGCTCGGTGCGTAGCGGTTTCGGCGCACGATGACGGCCACGCGGGCGGCGATGAGGGCGCCTGTTGCCACGAGGGCGAGGCCGATGATGGGGAACACCATGGCGGGCCTGAATTCTGTGCCCGCCGAAGATGGTTGTGCGACCGCATGCCTCTGCCCCCCGGAGGTAGATACCCCAAACTATGTCTGGCGAGCGAGGGGCGCAGGTCTTCGAGGTGTGACGACGAATCCCACCCGCGTGACGCTACCGCCTGACAACGGCACCCGCCCAGACCCACGCAGTGTCAGGGCGGTCGAACCGATCGATGTAGCTGATGTGGACGGCGCGCTTCGTCCAAGTGATCGCGTCGGCGTCGATCTCGAACTCTTCGCCCTCCATCGTCACAATCCATGCCCGGACCGGCATCGGCGTCTCCGGCGTCGTGACGTCGTGTCCATGCTGCTTCGGGCTCAGCGTGCGGGCCCGCTTCGGGAAGGACGTGTTGCCGGTCGGTCTACTCACCCGTCCAGGGTATCGAACATGTGTTCGAACAACTTCATCCGGTCGACCCGTTTGTAGTGTTGACACTATCCATCGGAGAGGGGTAGTGTTACTACTACAACAACAGAGGGGAGGAGATGCGAGTGGAGATTGCGGCCCTGGTGGTCGGAATCCTGAGCCTGGCAGCCATGATCGTCCAGATCATCCAAGCCTGACCGAAGCGACCATCGAACGGCCGTCACCTGAAGTGACGGACGGGCCGGGGGTAGAACAAGTACCCCCGGCCCGGGGCACCATCCTCCCACTCGACGACACGAAGGAGAAGGCTCGTGAAGCACTACCTGCATGACCGCGGCATCCAGGCCAGCGCCGGCGCCGGGGTCATCATCGCGATCCTCGCGCTCGTCACCGACGAGTACCGGCCGCTGTGGGCCACGCTCGGCATGGTCTGGGCGATCGCCACCGCTGCCGCGATCCTCGCCGCACGCCGCAAGGCGGCCGACTGATGCCCCGCCCCGGCGAGCGGCGCGTTGCCGCAGCGACCAAAGTCTCCGAGGCCGACAGCGACGAGCTCAAGGCCATCGCCGCCGCTGCTGGGGTGGCGCAGTCCGACGTCGTGCGGGCGGGCGTCGAGCTCGTCCTGCGCGGCGTCGACCGCGACCGCCTCATCGCCTACCTCGCCGACGTTGGACGTGAGAGCCCCAGTGGCGCACTCACCCCCGAACGGCGAGCCGGGGTCATGGCGTAGGTCGCCGCTCCCTCGCCGACGCCGCCGACATCGCGATGCCCACCGTCCACCAGCGGCTGCGGCGGTACCCGGCGCGCGGGTAGGCCCCGCGAACAGCGAAGAGCCCCGCCCCTCCAGTACGGGAGGGGCGGGGCTCAGGGGTTCGGTGCCGCGGTGACTAGCTCGCACGCCTCGGGAGCCTGGCGACGTGAGTCTCAGGGATGGCAGCAGAGGCGATCTCCATGAAGAGTGTTAGCCGCAACCAGTAGACCGAGCGGACGAAGCGAACTACGACTAGAGCAAGTGAGTAGACCGTCATGGCGGTCGCGATGTTCTTCCACCGCTGGTCGGCCAGGATCGCGACGAGAGGCAACGTGGCTGCGACGAGGCTTGAGAGGATGATCGAGGTCCAGTTGCGTCGCAGCTCGTTGCCGTAGTGACTCCGCACCGCCGTCATGTGCTCGCTCGCGGACTGGTAGGTCAGGGTGCACACGAAGGTCGCAGCCGCCACGGCCAGCGCCGCAAGCGTCGAGACCCCGACGTAGAACGCGACCCGGGTCTCGCTCTCAACCGGCGTCAGGAAGGTCAGGTAGGTCAGGTAGAGGGAGGCTGCGGCAAGGGGAAGGACCTGGTCGATCGCTGGGCGTGCCGCGAGTACGTCGGCAACCTTCAGTCGCAAGCGACGCCACATACGATCACCCTTCCAGTAGTTGCTTGACCCTATCCTCCATGGAGCCACCGACATCCTTGAGGTTCTCGATCAGTGCCGAGAACCTCAGGCTCTCGCGGGCCGCGACGTTGACCTCGAAGGTTGCGGTGAGTCGGTGGGCGACGAGATCGAGGGTCTCCTCTACCCCCTCCGCGAGCATCGCTGTCGCTTGGGTCCTGCTAGCTGGGTCCTGAGCGACTCTGGGCAAGTCAGCAACGACCAGGTCGCGAAAGCGTTGCTTCACAGACCGGTTCCGCGATTCCGGCGCGAGGCGAACGGAGATGTCGATGACAACATCTCCGCCGAGGCGCGCGGCCAGTTGGTCGGCGAAGCTGGCCACGCCATCGCTGTCCTCCGGTTTGAAGAGGTCCCGAACCGTCCGGATGCGGGACTTGAACGACACCACGCCGCTCGACTCGTTCCGGAGGCGTTCGATCTCGTTCGTGTCCATTACAGGCTGTGCCACCCAGTGCACGCCACGATCCTGGGGCAGGTGCAATGTAAGGAAGTCCGTTATTACCTTGGGCGGCTTGGGTGAACGGTTGTCGCCGGTCACGACGGCGACAACGTTGCCGATCGGCAGGAAGGCGAGACCTGTCGAGTTCGCGAACCGGCCCGCCTCCGCCTTAGCTGCATCGTCCATCAAGTCCGTGATGTCCTTCTCGCCGATGCGCGACATGAAGGCGGGGTTCAGCACCTCGTGGACGCCGACCACTGGAAGGGCGCCCGGGTCCAGGTGGGGGTCATAGATCGTTCCGTCGTGGGTTCGATCAGACATCGGGAGGGCTGCAACGAGTGCAAGCGCCGCTGGCCAGTCGATGACCGGGATCTTGACCTTCGCGTTCGCGTTCAGAGCTACCTGATAGAACGCGACGACCTTTTCCTTCTGTCGGGCCATCTCAGGCCTGCCCCTGTCTTCACATCGCCGCTTCCGGCGACACCAGCACGATCGAAAGTGACCACTTATGGGGAGAGGGTAGTCGGGCTGCCGCGGTCCCGTGCGAGCCAACCGCATGTTGGTGGGTGAAGTTCACCCACCAACATGCAGCAGGATTGGTCGTGCGCGCTGTTAGGGGCGTTTGGTGTAGGTCGGGGTCTGGGCGGAGCCCAAGACGAGACGGGTGAGCCAGTCGGGGATGCGGGGCTCGGCCCAGCGCCACAGGGCGTACCAGGCGGCGATCGCCGCCGCGGTGACGAGAGCGAGCGCGGTCTCGGCCCCGAGCCAGTCGGCGAGCGCGGTGCCGAGGTCGCCGGGCAGGTGCGGGGTCGCCCCGCGCAGGATCGCGGCGACGGCCGAGCCCACAGGACCGGCATGACCGTGCGCAACCAGGACACGGCGCGGTCGGTGATCGGGGACGTGGGAGTCGTGGTCATCGGTCAGGCGGGGTGGGGGCCGGGGTGACGGGCTCCGGTGCGGGTACTGCAGCGACCGGGGTTTCCTCGAACGGCGTGAAGCGGGGGAGTGCGGTCTGGCCGGTGACGGGGGACCTGATCGGCGGCTCAGACAGGAAGGCCCGGAACCTCAACGGTTCCGGGCCTTTCGCGTTGCGCATCGGAGGTCACGCCGCCGGGGCCCTAGGGACCCGGCGGCGTCCTCGTGCGGGCCCTCTCAGAAACAGCCGCCCGCGACCTGGTCGGTGTTCGCCGCGGTGAAGTCAGGATCGCCCGTCGAGGTGAGCACGCGCATGAGGACGACCTTCTCGGCGGTGCCTGCAGGCTGGAGCCCGTGCTCGTCGCCCTGAGTCTCGAAGGCCAGGATGCCCTTGTCGTCCTCGAGCCACCAGACGTTCGACACCGCTCCCGGAGTACCCGCGACCAGGTTGGGATAGGTGGCCTGCAGCGTCGCGAGGTCGGTGCCGATCCCGACACCTTCCGCCGTGTGCGGACCGGCCTGAAGGACGTCGATCCAGCCGACGCCCATGTCGCCGACGAAGACCCCCAGAGGTTGCGACCCGTCAGGCAAGGCGTACGTGGAGACCCATCGTCCTGGGTTCTCGGGGTCCCACTCCCCGCAGGCGTTCGGCACCCACTCGATCATGGCGGCGCCCGGGTTGGTCTCCGGGGGGACGTCGATCGTCAGTGGTCCGAGCCCGGCAGTGCTGATGACCAGCTCGTCGAACGGCGGGTGGGGGTCGACGGCCTCCTCCGGCGGGGACGACGGAGTCGGTGCGGGCATCGACGCGCTCGGAGAGGGCGCGGTGGATGACGACGGACTGGGTGAGGGAGAACCACCTGCGGTGTCCGTCGTCGCGCACCCCCCGAGGGTCAGTGCCACGACGGACAGGACGATCACGGGCAGGGCGTGCGCGGCGATTCTCATGGCCGCATCCTCTCGTGAGGGCGACCTCCCCGCTGGTGACTGCGCGGGCGTCCCAGGAACGCTATGTGATCGTCGTGGCCATGGCCATGGCCATGGCCACGGCCACGGCCACAGCCACGGTCGCGGTTCCGGGTCCGTGGCGGGGTCGAGTCCCGGAGGCCCGCTAGCATGCGTCGCATGGCCACCTTCGTCCATCTGACGCCGGCCGCGAACAGCGGCAGGATCAGGCGCTCGGGCGTCGCGGCCCGCAGTGCCGGACGCCTTCCCGGCGACCGGTCGCGAGGCGTCTACCTCTTCCCGGTCGTCCGGGACCATGTCGACACCTATCAGTGGGCGCGCGAGCTGGTGCGGTCCCACGGACGTGGGCGGGTAGTCGCGGTCCAGGTGCGACTTCCGGACGTCGAGCCGGTGAGCATCGGACGGTTCGACGGGGTCGCGACCGCGTCGACCGCGGCCGACGCCGTGGCCCGCATCGCAGGGCTGACCGACCCTCGCGGCTGGGAGGTCTTCCTTCCCCGGGCGATCTCGGTCGCTGAGGTCCGACACGTCCGGGAGCTCCGCAGGCCCGTGGGGTGGCGCCACGTCCCCGACGCGCACGGCACCGCGCCGTGCACCTGCCGGGGATGCCGAGCGCCGGGGACGTTCGGGGCCGCGCGTCTGCTCGAACGGCGCCCCGACCCGCTCGATGGTCCGTGGCCTGGGGTCCCGGATCTCCTGAGGAGGTTGGAGTCGGTCGATCCTTCCGACGCGGCCACGATCCTCGAGATCCTGGACGGCTTCAGCGGACGGGGGCGCGGTCCCGTCGAGCGGCTCGCGCACCTCACAGAGCATCCCGACCCGGAGGTTCGGGCGGCGCTCGTCTGGACGGTCGCCGGATGGTCGACCCCGGGCGTGATCGCGCTTGTCGAACGGCTGGCGAACGATCCGGCCGAGGAGGTCCGTGAGGCGGTCGCAGCCTGGACGCCGGACGAGGACTGACGTCACCGTGCGGTGGTCGGCAACGGCTGGGTCGGCTGGAAGCACGACCTACGCTTGTCCCATGTTCACCTTCGGCCGTCGTCGCCCCACCACCTACGTCCTGGGCCAGCCGGTCAAGTCCTTCCCGGAGATCGCCCCCGAGGTCGAGCGCGGCACCCTCCTGCGCATCACCGAGATCGGTGAGTCCGTCCTGCATACGCCGTGCCGTGAGGTCACGGAGTTCGGCACGCCGGAGCTTGCGCAGCTCGTCGACGACCTGTTCACGACGATGTTCGTCGCGGAGGGTGTGGGTCTGGCGGCGCCGCAGGTCGGTGTGGACCTGCGGGTCTTCGTGTACGACGTCGAGGACGAGAACGAGGACCGTCACGTCGGGCACGTCGTCAACCCCGTGCTCGAGGTGTTCGACGGGCCGGAGGACGAGATCGAGGAGAGCGACGAGGGGTGCCTCTCGATCCCGGGCGCGTACTCGCCGCTCGCCCGCCCCGTGAAGGCGATCGTGCGCGGGTTCGACCAGCACGGGAAGCCGGTCGAGCTCACCGGGTCGCACTTCCTGGGCCGTGCGCTCCAGCACGAGGCGCAGCACCTCGACGGGACGCTCTACTTCGACCACCTCGCGCCCGCCGCCCAGGAGGCCGTGATCGCCGAGATGCACCGGGAGCGGCCCGGGGTCCTGGAGGAGCGGCTCGAGCTGTCCGAGGCACTGGGCAAGACCCCGGCCGAGTACCCGGCGGCGCCGCTGCGCTGACCGCACCTGTGGATCACAGGTGAGACGGGTGGTTCGGTCTGAGACGGGTTGCTGGGGACGCGACCCAGCAACCCGTCTCAGACCGAACCACCCATCTCGTTCCGGGGGCGGGTCAGGCGCGCCGCGACCGGCGGCTCAGCAGCACGGCACCAGCCCCGGCGGCCAGCAGGACGACCGCCCCGCCTGCGACGAGCAGCGCGTTCGAGCCGGTCGCCGCGAGGCCTTCGTCGGCGGCCGCGGTCGACGCCGCCCGCGCTCCTGCCCCGCCAGGCGCTGCCGACGGAACGGCTCGGGCGACCGGCGTAGCACCCGCCACGGGAGCGTCCTCGGGCGCGGGGCCCGTCGCGGCGAGCTCCCGCTCGGTGACCGGAGGCGCCGTCGTCGGGGCTTCCGTGACCGGAGGCGACGTGGGCGCCTCGACCGGTGTGCCGCCGTCGGGCACGTCGGTGCTCGGGGCCGGCGACGGGACAGGCCGCGTGACGGGCGGGGCCGGGCGCAGGGGCGTCGGCTTCGGGGTGCACTCCGGTGCCTGCCCGCCCTCGCCGAAGTGCTCGTCGAAGCCCTCGACCTGGACCCACGTCACGCAGAAGCCTGCGGGGAACGCGGCGACGGCGCCCGCGAAGTCGAGGAAGCTCGCACCGACGTACGCGGCAGTCGATCGCCCGTTGGCCGTCTCGAGGTGGACGTTGAAGCTCTGCTCGCCCGTCCCGTCGAGCGCGGTCGCGCGGTAGTTGACGTGCCCGTGCTCGCGGAACACCTGGCCCGCGGGCAGGCTCACGCCGCTCGCGGTCACGGTGTACGGGGTGGGGGAGTCGGACCCTGCGGACGCGATCGTGGGGGTGGCCACGAGGATCGCTGCCGTGAGGAGGGCGACGGGCGCTGCGCGCATCGGGGAGGACCTTTCGAGGGTGGTCGGAGGGGGACGCCCTCGGCTCTCGGGAGCGAGCGGGGCTGGTGTCGGACGGTTGATCACCGTACTCGTCCGACATGCCCGGATCGACGGGGCGAACACGACATATCAGCGCCAAAGGTACTGGGGACCGGGTGATTGTGGAAGCGCTCCCAGCGTGTCGCTCGCGTGTCGCGGCGCAGGGAGGGGTCAGAGCGTCGCGAGCCACCGCACGACGGCGTCGCTCACCGCCGCGTGGTCGTTGCGCACGTCGTGGGCGCCGGGCAGTCGCACCTGGGTGACCGGCCCGGGGATCGCCGCGACGTGCTCGTCGAACTCCTCGGGAGAGCCGAACGGGTCGGTCGTCCCGGACACGAACAGCACCGGGACCGTGAGCTGCGGGAAGTGCTCGACGCGCAGCTTGTCGGGCTTGCCCGGCGGGTGCAGGGGATAGCTCAACAGCACGAGGCCGGCCGCGGGCAGGCCCTCGGCCACGGCGAGCGAGCACATGCGTCCGCCGTAGGACCGGCCGCCGAGCACGCGCCGGTCGGGCGCGAAGCCCTCCTCGGCCGCGAAGCGCGCGGCCTCCTCGACCAGGTGCGCGACCGCGACGGGCGCCCGGTCCGGCATGCGCTTCCCGGCGAGCCGGTACGGGAAGTCGACCCGGCGCACGGGCAGCGGAGCGACGGCCTCCTCGACCGCGACGAGCGTCGGGTGGTCGCGACCGGCCCCGGCTCCCGGCGTGAGGAGGAGCCCGCCGACCGCTGCACCCGATGATCCCGTCATGAGGTCCAGTCTCGCAGTGGCCAGGGCTTTGCCAGCGGTCGACCACGGGGTTGAGGTCGTCAGTCTGCTCAGAACGACCTCAACCCCGTGTTCGGCACCCGGCGGCTACTGCTGCAGAGCTGCCAGCAGGTCCCGCATCTCCTGGATCTCCGCCTCCTGGGCGTCGATGATCTCCTGTGCCAGTGCCAGCGCCTCCGGGTTCTCGCCGTCCGCGAGCTCGGCCTCGGCCATGTCCACGGCGCCCTCGTGGTGGGCGATCATGCCCTCGAGGAACAGGCGTGAAACCGTCGCGGCGTCTGCCGCCTCGAGCGCCTGGATCTCCTCGTCGCTCAGCATCCCGTCCATCTCGTGGCCCGAGTGGTCGCCCATCGGCTCGGCGCCCCACTCGTCGAGGAAGCCCTCCATGGTCGCGATCTCGGGCTCCTGCGCGCTCTCGATGCGGGTCGCGAGATCGACGACCGCAGGGTCGACGCCCTCCGTGTCGAGCACGATGCGCGACATCACGAGCGCCTGCTCGTGGTGCGGGATCATCATCTGCGCGAACATGACGTCCGCGTCGTTGGCCCCGGCGGCGTCGGCCTCCGCGTCCTGCGACGGCGAGCCGTTGCCCATGTCGTGACCCTCCATGTCTGCGCCGTCGCCCGCGTCGGCGCAGCCCGCGAGTGCCAGCGTCGAGCCGAGGGTCAGGCCGATGCCGACCTTGGTCAGGGTGTGCTTGTTCATGAGTCGTCCTTCAGGTGATCGGTCGGTGTGCCACGGGTGCCCCGTGGCGGTGACGGTCGCTGCGGCCCTGGTCGGGCCGAGCTCCTATCTCCGACTGATCCCGAGCGCGACGAGCGACGGCGGCCGCAGCGCCGACCCGAGCCGCCACCAGGGCGCGACGACGCGCGCGAGGTACGTGACGCCGTCGGGCAGGCGGCGCACCAGCGCTTGGCCGCCGAGCGAGAAGAGCGCGACGAGCACCAGGAGGCACATGGCCTCCATCTCGCCGTGCCCCGTGCCCGAGGGCGCCCCCTCCTCCGCGCCCACGTCGCCGAGCGGGTGGCCCAGGGTGGGAGCCGCCTCGGCGGCGACCGTGTGCGCGGGCCCGTGCGCCACGGGGCTGCCCGACATCTGGTGCATCCCGACGAACCCGCCGAGCAGCACCACCATCCCGAGCAGCACCGCGAACCGCCGGACGAGGCCGGCGGTCCGGGCGGGCCGGACCGTGTCGCCCAGGTGGGCGGTCGACAGGGTCCTGGCCAGGGCGGTCGGGGACATCACGGACATCGCCTACGAGGCTGCCACACGCTCGGGGTCGAGGTCCAGGCGGCGCAGGAGCTGCGCGTTGAGGGCCACGATCACGGTCGACAGGGACATGAGCAGCGCGCCCACCGCCATGGGCATGACGAACCCGACCGGGGCCAGGACGCCCGCCGCGAGCGGCACCGACACCAGGTTGTACCCGGCGGCCCACCACAGGTTCTGCTTCATCTTGCGGTAGCTGGCCCGGGACAGCTCGATGACCGACAGGACCGAGCGCGGGTCGTCGCTCGCAAGGATGACCCCGGCCGACGCGATGGCCACGTCGGTGCCCGCGCCGATCGCGATGCCCACGTCCGCCTGGGCGAGCGCGGGGGCGTCGTTGACGCCGTCGCCGACCATCGCGACCTTGTGCCCACGCGCCTGGAGCTCGGAGACCTTGTCGCCCTTGTCGCCCGGGCGGACCCCGGCGAACACCTCGTCGATGCCGAGCTCGTCGGCCACCGACTGCGCCACGGCCTGCGCGTCACCCGTGATCATGACGACCCGGATGTTGCGCCGGTGCAGGGCGTCGATCGCCTCGCGGGACTCGGGCCGGATCTCGTCGGCCAGCGCGAAGCCGCCCAGGATCCGCGGGGTATCGGAGCCCAGGTCGAGCGCGTGCAGGACCGTCGCGCCCTCGCCCTCCCATGCGGCGGCGTCGGGCACGGGGTCGAGGCCGTGCTCCCGCAGGAGCGACGGGCCGCCCACCGCGATCGGGCGACCGTCCACGAGACCCGACACGCCCACGGCGGTCGAGGACTGGAAGTCCTCGGCGCGCGGGACGCGCACGCCCCTGTCCGCGGCGGCGCCCACGATCGCGCGGGCCAGGGGGTGCTGCGAGTCGGCCTCGACGGCCGCCGCGAGCGCGAGCAGCTCGTCCTCGCTGCCCGACGCCGCGACCAGGTGCGTCACCACGGGCTCGCCCTTGGTCAGGGTGCCGGTCTTGTCGAACAGGACGGCGTCGACCGTGCGCATCTGCTCGAGCGCCATGCGGTCCTTGACGAGCACGCCCGCCTTGGCCGCACGCTCGGTCGAGATCGACACCACGAGCGGGATCGCGAGGCCCAGCGCGTGGGGGCACGCGATGACGAGGACCGTGATGGTCCGGATCAGCGCGCTCTCCGGCGTGCCCCACAGGGTCCAGGCGATCAGCGTCAGCACCGCGGCGCCGAGCGCGAACCAGAAGAGCCAGCCTGCGGCGCGGTCCGCGAGACGCTGCGCGTGCGACGACGACGCCTGCGCCTGCGTCACCAGGCGCTGGATGCCCGCGAGCGCCGTGTCGTCGCCGACCGCGTCGACCTTGACGCGCAGCGCCTGGTCGGTCGCGACCGTCCCGGCCACGACGTGGTCGCCGACCGTCCGGCGCACCGGGCGCGACTCGCCCGTGATCATCGACTCGTCGACGTCCGCAGTCCCTTCCGAGACCACGCCGTCCGCGGGCACGCGCCCACCAGGACGCACCACGACGACGTCGCCCACGACCAGGTCCGTCGGGGAGACCGTGGACACCTGGCCGTCGTCACCCACGCGCTCGGCCTCGTCGGGCAGCAGCGCCGCGAGCGACTCCAGGGCCGACGACGACTGCGCGAGCGACCGCATCTCGATCCAGTGGCCCAGCAGCATGATCACGACCAGCAGCGCGAGCTCCCACCAGAAGTCGAGCTCGTGCGACAGGATCCCCAGGCTCGCGCCCCACGACGACACGAACGCGACCGTGATCGCGAGCGCGACGAGCAGCATCATGCCGGGCTTGCGCGCCTTGAGCTCGTCGACCGCGCCCGTGAGGAACGGCTTGCCGCCCCACACGTACATGACCGTGCCGAGGACCGGCGAGATCCACGCGATGCCCGGGACGTCCGGGAGCGAGTAGCCGATGATCGACGCGAACATCTCGCTCGCGAGGACCGTCGGGACCGCGAGGGCCAGCATGATCCAGAACAGGCGGCGGAACATCGCGACGTGGCCTGCGTGACCGCCGTGCCCGCCGTGGCCGGAATGCCCCTCGTGGCCGCCGTGCGCGGAGTGGTCCTCGTGGCCGCCGGCGTGGGCCGAGCGACCGGCGTGGCCGGCGTGAGCCGGGTGGTCCGTCGCGGTCGTGGTCGCCATGTCGTGCCCGGCGTGGTCCGTGCCCGCGTGGGCGTCGTGACCCGCCGCAGATGCGGCGGTCGACGTGTGGCCGGTGTGCTCCGCGTGCGAGCCGTCGTGGCCCCCGTGGTGCTCGTGGTCGTGACCTGCGTGCCCGCCGCGACCCGTGTGGTCACCGTGCTCGTCGTGGTCCATGGGATTCACTGTCCCGTCCTCCCTCGTATCGCGCCGGGCGACCTTGGCGCTCGGCATACCCCCTAGGGGTATCGACAACTCTTGATACTGCCGCAGCATTCCCGGTCCGTCAAGAGGAAGCCGTGCGACGTCGACGCGCGGTGCCCCGGCCGCGGACCTAGCCTGAAAGCCCGACGACGGGCGGAGCAGCCATGACCCTGGTCCTTCACGACGAGCTCTTCGACGCGCAGCTCGTCCGAGCGCTCGCCTATACCGCGCAGGGCGGCGCGGAGATCGGTGAGTGCCTCGAGACCGCCCGCCGCATCACCCGGACCGACGGGAACCAGTGGTACGACGAGTGGTCCGCGACCGCCGCGCGTGTCGAGAAGGCCGCCGAGGAGAGCGACATCGCAGGCCACCGGGCCAGTGCCCGCGGTGCCTGGCTGCGCGCCTCGAACTACTACCGCACGGCGGGACTCTTCCTCATGGGGGCGCCCGTCGACGACAGGTTCCGCGAGAGCTCGCGCCGCCAGACCGAGACCTTCCGCAAGGGGGCCGCACTCCTGGACCTCCCCCCGGACGTGCTCGAGATCGGTTTCGAGGGCGGGACGCTCCCCGGCTACTTCTACCGGGCCGCCGACGACGGGCGCCCGCGCCCCACGGTCCTGCTCGTCGACGGCTACGACGGCACTGCCGAGGAGCTGTACTTCGCGAACGCGGTCGCGGCGCTCGACCGGGGGTACGACGTCCTCGCGTTCGACGGTCCGGGCCAGGGCAGCGTGATCCTCGACCAGGGCATCGCGTTCCGGCCGGACTGGGAGACCGTGGTGAGCGCCGTCGTCGACCACGCGCTGACCCTGGACGAGGTGGACCCGCAGCGCATCGTGGTGCACGGCTGGAGCTTCGGCGGCTACCTCGCGCCCCGCGCCGCGACCGGGGAGCACCGCCTCGCGGCCTGCGTCGCCGACAGCGGACCGTACGACCTGTTCGACACGGTCGCTGCGAAGTTCCCCTCGCTCCTGGCCGGCCACCTCGGCGACGACCACGGGGCCGCTCTCCGGGTCGTCGAGACCACGCTGCACCAGCTCCTCAAGAAGCCCTCGGCGGGCTGGGCGCTGCGCCGGAACCTGTGGGTGCACGGCGTGCGCGACCCGCTCGACTTCGTCAGGATGTCCCACGACTACACGCTGCGCGGGCGTGAGCACCTCATCCGCTGCCCGGTGCTCGTGTGTCGCACCGTGGGCGACGACCTGTCCGTCTCGTCCCGGACGCTGGCCGAGAACCTCACGTGCCCGACCGAGTACGTCGAGCTCGGCCCCGAGGACGGCGTCACGGGCCACTGCGAGATGACCGGCCGAGGGGTCTTCCACCGGCGCGTGTACGACTGGCTCGACGAGACCCTCGAGTACGACGGCGAACCCGCGTAGCCTCCCGGTGCCGGGGTGCGCCCGTCAGGGAGCCGTGGGAACGCTCGTGACCGTCGTCAGGAGGAACGCCGAGTCCTCCAGGGCGACGACGGCGTGCCGCTCGTGCGTGAGCACGCGCAGCTCGCCCAGACCAACCTCCTCGTCGCCCTCCAACGCCGTGACGCGGACGCGGCCGCGCAGCACCTGGATGCTCGCGGCGGGCGGCGCGTTGTGCTCGCCGAGCTCGACGCCCGCGAGGATCGCGATGATGGTCTGGCGCAGGACGCCGTCGTGCAGCACGACCTCCGCGCTGCGGCCGTTGTCGCCGTCCCGGGCGCGCGTGAGGTGCGCGTCGGTGAGCAGCTCGAGGTTCGTCATGGGGGTTTCCGTTCGGCCGGGGGTGGGGCTTCCATCATGGCGGTCGGGCGTCCGGTTCGCCCGGTGTGCGCGGGGTGCCCGACGGCGTCGCGCACCCCGCGCCGGCCCCGCGCCCGTCCCGGTACGCGCCCGGGCCGCAGGGCTACTGGAGGCCGAAGCCGCCGTCGGTCGTGAGCACCTGCCCGACGACCCACGAGCCCGACGGGCCCGCGAGCCATGCGATGAGCCGGGCAGGGTCGGTCGGCTCGCCCCAGCGACCGAACGGCGTCGCCTCGCGCAGGGCCTCGAGCTCGGCGAGCGGCCGGTCGGTCGACCCCGGGTCCAGGTAGCCGGTGTTGACCGGGCCGGGGTTGATCGTGTTGAGCACGATGCCCAGGTCGAGCAGCTCGGCCGCGACCGTCGCGGTGACTCCGGCGAGCGCGGCCTTGGACGCCGCGTAGGCGACCTCGCCGCGCATCGGCCCGGCCTGCTGGCCCGAGGTCATCCAGAAGACCTTGGGTGCAGTCTCCGGGTCGGCCGGGCCCTGGCGGGCGGTGCGTTCGCCCGGGCGTGTCGAGGGGCCGTCAGGTCCTGCGGCGTGCTGGAGCGCGAACCGGCGCGTGAGCAGGAGCGTCGAGCGCGTGTTGGCCCCCCAGAACGCGTCGAGGGTGTCGGCGTCCATGTCGAGGATCGAGCCGTCGCCGCCGCTGCGCGCGTGGTTGCACACGAGCACGTCGACCGACCCGGTGAGCGCGAGAGCGGCGTCGAACAGTGCGTCGAGCCGAGCGGGATCGCGCAGGTCGGCGCTCGCCGCTCCCGACACGGCCTCGCCACGGAGGGCTGCCCGGACGCCGTCGGCGACCGCGTCGAGATCGTCCCCGCCCCAGGGCAGGGCGGCGTCGTGCGGGGCGTAGTGGTGCGTGAAGACGTTGGCGCCCTGGGCGGCGAGCTCGCGGGCGACGGCGTAACCGATCCCCTTGCGCCGGGACACGCCGGTCACGAGGGCGGTACGGCCGGCGAGAGGGAGGTGAGGGGTCGTCATGCGGCGACCGTAGCGACTCGGCGGAACGGTCTCCAGGTCATTTCGCAGCCGCTTGCACGCCCCCTCCGGGGTGTGACGCCCGTCACTCGTCGGCAGGTCGGCGCGCGATCCGGGGACGGGTGACAGAGCATGGGGTGATGCACGTGCCCACCTTCGTCGACGTCTGGCAGCTCCTCAACGACGCCGATCGCGAACGTCTCGCCGAGATCGACGAGACCGAGACCGAGATCCTCGACTTCCTGCGGACGCAGCCGGTCGAGGACGTCGACGCGCCCCTGTTCTCCGACCTGCAGGTCGAGCGCCTGCGTGTCTACCGGGCAGCGCTCGAGCGCGCCAACCCGGGCGAGTCCCAGCCCGAGGCCGCGTCGGCCTAGCACCGCGCGCCGCATCCGGTGCCCGGCTGCGGGCCGTCGGCGTCAGCAGGGTCAGTGGGTCGGCATCTCCAGGCAGCCGCCGTCGGCGATCGGGCCGCCCGCCTCGAGGGTCACGCCCTCCGGTGCGATCCCGCCGTAGACGCAGCCCCCGGGGACGCTCACACCGACCCCGAAGGTCGTCGCGGAGTCGCCCGACACCGTCGTCTCGGGAGTCACGCCGAACGTCTCGAACCCCGCACCCGTCAGCGCCGCCACGACCTCGTCGCGGCGCAGGGTCTCGCCCGTGACGAGCGGGGTGAGCGCGGCCTCGACCGCGGGGACGGACAGAGCGGCCTGGGCGTCCGACTCCGGGGTTCCGCGGCGCTCGCGGTAGGCCTCGTTCGAGGAGTCGAGTCCCTGGTTCTCCGGCTCGGGGGTCAGTCCGGTCGACCCGGTGACCGAGGAGGACACGTCCTGGGGTGCGTCGGGCCCGCCGGACGTGTCGAACGCGTCGGGCCACCGGCCGATCAGGACCACGAAGCCCACGAAGGCCGCGACCAGCGCGACCGTGACGAGGGCCACGAGCCCGACCACGACCCGGACGACCCACGTGGCCGCACGTGAACGACCAGCGGGCGTGACGCCGTCGGGCAGGGGGTGGTTCATCCGGCGAGTCTCGCGGCCCGGCGGCCAACGCGTCCAGCGCGGGGCGCGACCCTGCGCGAGATCTCCACGTGCGGGAGGGCACGCATCACGGCCTACGTCACCGGCAGCCGCAGCGCCTCGCCGAGCGGGACCAACGGTCCCTGCAACGGCACCACGTCCTGGGTGCACGTCGCGCCGTCGGTCGCGGTGAGGTCGACGAGGTACCGGGCCACCGCGGCATCGGCGCACGCGGACTTGCCGATGATCGTGTGCCCCCAGCCCTCGACGGTGAGCACGCGCGCGTCGGGCCAGCGGTCGGCGTACGGCTGCGTGGACGCGTAGGGCGTCGCCGGGTCGAACCGGGTGCCGACGACCAGCACCGGCGCTTCGGTCGTCTGGTCCCACGGACGGTCGGCCCCCGGCGCACGACCGCACTGGTGGGGACGCAGCCGAGGGCGCCCCGTCTGCTGTGCGCGGCCGGTGCCCCGGTCGTGAACCCTGGCACGACGGAGCTGAACCGCCCTCAGCCCGGAGTCTGCGACCGCTCGGTGAACGCGAGGCGGTAGCGCTGCGGCGAGAGGCTGGTCGCCCTCTTGAAGTGGGTGCGAAAGTTCGCGGGGCTGCCCAGGCCGCTGCGCGCAGCGATCTCGTCGATGCTCAGATCGCTCGTCTCCAGCATCTCGCGTGCGAGCTCGATGCGTTGCGCGTGCAACCAGCGCAACGGCGTCTGGCCCGTCTGGCGGGCGAAGTTGCGCGAGAAGCTGCGCACCGAGCTGCGGGCCGTCGCGGCCATGGCGGTGACCGTGATGGGCTCGGCTAGCGAGCTCAGCATCCATTCCCGCGTGCGGGCGAGGGGGTCGTTGCCGGCGGCCACCGTCGGGCGCTCGATGAACTGCGCCTGGCCGCCTTCTCGGCGCGGAGCGGCGACGATGCTCCGCGCCACCCGGTTGGCCACGCTCGCGCCCAGGTCACGGCGCACGATGTGCAGGCACAGGTCGATCCCTGCGGCCACGCCCGCCGAGGTGAGCACGCTGCCTTCGTCCACGTAGAGTACGTCCGGGTCGACGGCGACCGACGGATGCTGCGCCGCGAGCTGCGCACAGCTCTGCCAGTGGGTCGTCGCCCTGCGCCCGTCGAGCACGCCCGCCTGCGCCAGAGCGAAGGCGCCCGAGCAGATCGACACCATGCGTGCCCCGCGCACGTGCGCCGAGCGCAGTGCGTCGAGCACTGCTGCAGCCTGCGGGTCGTCGGCCTGGGCGTAGCCGGGCACGATCACCGTGTCCGCGCTCTCGAGCGCATCGAGGTCGGCGCTGGGAGTCACGCTCGTGCCGCCCAGCATCTCCACGGGTCGCCCGCCGAGCGATGCCGTGTGCACCGAGTAGTGCGGCAGCTCCTCGCGCCCGAACACCTGCAAGGGGATGCCCAGGTCGAGCGGCAGCACCTTGTCGAGCAGCAGGACGACGACGCGGTGAGCACTCATGGCCAGATCCTATCGAAGAGAGGCATTTCAGCCACTGGCCTCCGAGGATGCCGCACACGAGAGTGAGGAGCACCCGCCCACCACAAGGAGAACCGTGCCCGAGACCCCACTACTCACCCCCCTCGAGAACCACTCGACAGACCGGCATCACTGGGCCGACATCACCCGGCTCGTGAGCATGCAGGCCCTCTTCTACGGCGTGCTCAGCGTGGACCTCACCCTCACCGCACTGGCCGGGCTCGCCCTCGCGCCAACGCCGCTGCTCGCGACCCTCCCCCTCACCCTCATGGTCGGGGCCGGCCTTCTCGCAGCCGTCCTCACCGGTCTGCTCGTGGCCCGCTGGGGCTACCGCCGTGTCATGGCGGCGGGGGCCGGGCTCGCGGTGATCGGCGGGCTGCTCTCGGCGCTGGCCGTCGTGCAGCACTCGTTCCTGCTGCTGTGCGTGGGGACCGCACTCGTGGGCGCGTACACGGCGACCGGTGGATACGTGCGCTTTCTCGCCGCCGACCTGGCTCTGGAGGGCAAGCAGGAACGCGCCCTCTCGACCGTGATGTACGGCGGGCTCCTCGCCGCCTTCGCCGGGCCCTTCACGGCCCTCGCGGCGTCGCACGCCTTCGAGACCCAGTTCGTGGGCTCGTACCTCTTGGTCGCGACCATCGGTGCCGTCGCGATCCCCTTGGCGCTCAGCGTCTCGCGCGAGCCGACGGCGGCGGCGGCTGCGGTTCCCCACGGGCAGCCTGCCGCCTCGCCCGTGCGCGCCCTCGCCATCGCGCACGCCCTCAAGAACCCGGACTTCGTGGCTGCGCTCGTCATCCTGCCCGTCGCGGCTGCACTGATGACGCTCGTGATGGCGATCGGCCCGCTGGCGAGCACTCATGCCGGCCACTCCGAGACGACGTCGACCGCGATGATCCAGTGGCACCTCGTGGGGATGTTCGCGCCCGCCGTCTTCAGCGGTGAGCTCTTGCGCCGCTGGGGGCCGTCGACCGCCACCATGGTCGGCGCGGTCGTGATGCTGGCCGGTGCCGTTCTCGGTGCGATCAGCAGCGAGGCGCTGCCGATGATCCTCACGCTCTCGCTCGTGGGGATCGGCTGGAACCTGCTCTTTCTCGCGGGCTCCGCGTTTCTGCTGCGCTGCTACGAACGGGGTGCCGGCGGGAGGCTGCAGGCTCTGGTCGAAGGAGTCACCGGCTCGGCCTCCGTTCTCGCGTCGCTCGGCGCGGCCGTCGTCTTCCAGACCCTGGGCTGGCAGGCGTCCAACGTGCCCGGCATCGTGCTGAGCGCCGCGCTGCTCGTCTGGGCCGCACTGCGTACGGCGACAGCGGGCAGGCGGCACGACACCCCGACGAGAGCACTCACGACCTGACCGTTTGCCGGATCTCCTCCTCCGGGAAAGTGCGCTCGATATCGCCCCCGCGATCGCTCGAAGTGGCAGAGGGCTCCGTCGAGGCCCCGCTGCCCGTGGCACCCACTGGTGCCACGGGCGACGTGACCCGTACCGCTGCGCTCCTCGTCGTGCCTGTCCTTCCTCATCGCCGAGCGCTCGTCCGAGCTCTCGTCGCGACGGCCGTCACCCTGTTGTCGCTGCTCTCCTACCCGTTGGTCCTGTGGTGGGCGAATCATGCCGCCAGCCCATGGATGTGGTCGCTGGGGATCTACGCCTCCCCGGCAGTCCTCTTCCTGGTCTGTGTCGTGACGCCGATCGCGCTCGTCTGTGCGATCGTCTGGTACCTCGTCGCGTGGAGACGCTTCGTCGTCGACAAGCGGTCATAGGTCGAGCGACACCCGCCATGGGCGCCGCGAACCGGGACCCCGACCGGATCGATCGGCGCTCGCTCCCCCCTCAGGTGCGTGGCGCCGTCGGGCCCGGGGGCGATCGTCTCGGCACGGTGCGTCGCCCCGTCACGACGTGCGCGTGTCCTCCTGCGCTCGCCCGCCCGGCGCGGGAGAGTAGGGGCCATGCAGATCCTCTCCTCGATCGGGACGGCCCTGTTCACCGGTGCCGCCACGATCGTCATGGTCCTCCTGCTCGCGGCGACGGCCCGCAGGGTCCTGGGAGTGCCGGTCGGGTGGATCCGGTCGATCCTCATGACGGTCTTCGTGGTGTCGCTCGGGTCGTGGGGGCTCACCGAGGGGTTCCAGCAGCTCGGGGTCCTGGAGGCCGACGGGTCGCTCACCGTCCACCCCGGGGTCGTCCTCGTGATCGTCGTCCTCGCGTGGGCGTGGTCGTTCGTGATCGGCCTGGGTCTGCTGCTCGTCCTGGAGCTCCTGGTACCGACGGGCAGCATCCCGACCCCGTGGCGCGCGGTCGTCGAGCTGCGCAGGGGGTCCAAGGACCTGTGGCGCTACACCCAGATCATGGGGATCATGATCCGCCACGGCCTGGGCGGGTTCTTCGGTCGCGGCGCACGGCGGCGCAGCCACCAGCGGACCACCGACTCCGAGGAGAGGGCCGTCGCGCGCGAGCTGCGGGCCGCGCTGAGCGACGCGGGCGTGACGTTCGTGAAGCTCGGCCAGATGCTCTCGACCCGTGCGGACCTGCTGCCCGCGGTGTACGTCGAGGAGCTGTCCCGGCTCCAGAGCCAGGTCCCGCCCGCGCCCTGGCCGCACATCGAGGCCATGGTCACGCGGTCGATCGGCGCGCCCGTGGACACCGTGTTCGCATACTTCGACCCCGATCCCATCGCGTCCGCCTCGGTCGGCCAGGTGCACTGCGCGACCCTGCTCGACGGACGCGAGGTCGTCGTCAAGGTCCAGCGGCCAGGAGCACGCCAGCAGGTCCTCGGCGACCTGCGCATCGTGCTGCGGATCGCGCGCAGGCTCCAGCGCGACACGTCGTGGGGGCCGTCGCTGGGCATCATGGACCTCGCCGAAGGCTTCGCGGCCTCCCTGCGCGAGGAGCTCGACTACACGACCGAGCTCGAGAACACGCTCAACGTGCAGGGCGCGCTCGCGACGATCCGCCGGTCGAAGCGGCACCCGCTGCCCGGGGCCCACCAGGTCGAGGATCCCGACGCGAACGTGCCTCTCGTCGAGATCCCGTACGTGCACCCCGAGCTGTCGAGCTCGACGCTCCTGGTCATGGACCGTCTCGACGGCACTCCCGTCGGGGACGCGGCCGACCTGCTCGCGACGTTCGACGACGACACGCGCCACGACATCGCGGCCCGCCTGCTGCGCGTCACGCTCGACCAGATCGTCGTGACCGGGGTGTTCCACGCCGACCTGCACCCGGGCAACGTCTTCCTCCGTGACGACGGCTCGCTCGGGCTGCTCGACTTCGGCTCGGTCGGCCGGCTCGACGAGGCCGAGCGGGTCGCTCTCGCGGCGGTGCTGCTCGCGGTCGAGGCCGACGACTCGATCGCGGCGACCGACGCGCTCATCGAGCTGCTCGACCAGCCCGACAGCTTCGACGAGCGCAGGTTCGAGCGCTCGGTCGGTCGGCTCATCCTGCGGTTCCGCGGGGCAGGGGCGGCGAGCAGCGGCTCGCTGTTCGCGGCGATGGTCCGCCTCGTGAACGACGCAGGCATGGGCGTGCCGCCGCAGGTCGCTGCGGCGTTCCGCACGATCGCGGCGCTCGACGGGACGCTGCACCTGCTCTCGCCCTCGTTCGAGCTCGTCTCCTCGGCGCGCGACGAGGGCGAGGAGCTGCTGCGCAACATGGTCAGCCTGCGCAAGATCCGCGCGAAGGCCGGGTCCCAGCTCCTGGCGTTCGCCCCGTCGATCGAACGCCTTCCCCGGCGCCTCAACAAGATCACGTCGGACCTCGAGGCGGGCAGGTTCACCGTCAACGTCCGGGCGTTCGCCGACCCGGGTGACCGGAAGTTCGTCACGAGCCTCGTGCAGCAGGTCATCTCGACCATCATCGCGGCCGCGAGCGTCGTGGGCGGGGTCTTCCTCCTCATCGCGGAGAACGGCCCGCAGCTCACGAACGACCTGAGCTGGTACTCGGTGTTCGGCGCCGTGATGCTGTTCATCGGTGCGGTGCTCAGCATCCGCGTGCTGATCTACGCGTTCCGGGGCGCCCCGGCCGACCGGGGCTGGTAGGAGATGTCCCGTCGCGAGCTCGTCGTCCTCGGCACCGCCAGCCAGGTGCCCACGCGTACCCGCAACCACAACGGCTACGTCCTGTTCTGGGACGACGAGGCGGTCCTGTTCGACCCGGGCGAGGGCACGCAGCGGCAGATGCTGCGGGCGGGGGTGTCGGCGACGGACCTGACGCGGATCGCGATCACGCACCTGCACGGCGACCACAGCCTGGGGCTGGCCGGCGTCGTGCAGCGGATCAGCCTGGACGGCGTGCCGCACACGGTCCCGGTGTCCTTCCCGGCCTCGGGCGCGACCTGGGTCGACCACCTGCTCGACGCCACGTCCTACCACCACCGTGCGGACCTCGCGCTGCAGCCGCTCTCCGATGACGGGGTCGTCCCGCCAGTCCGGGCCGAACCCGGGTTCGTCCTGCGCGCCGAGCGGCTCGACCACGGCGTCGAGGCGTTCGGCTACCGGCTCGACGAGCCGGCGGGACGGCGCATGGTCCCGGAGCTGCTCGCGGCCGCCGGGATCCACGGGCCCACGGTCGGGCTGCTCCAGCGCGAGGGCGTCGTCGAGGTGGGTGCCGGGACGGTCGGGCTCGAGGACGTGAGCGTCGTGCGACCTGGGCAGTCGTTCGCGTTCGTCATGGACACGCGCCTGTGCGACGCGGTCTTCTCGCTCGCGCGGGGAGTCGACCTGCTCGTGATCGAGGCGACGTTCCTCGACAGGGACCGCGACCTCGCCCACGCGTTCGGTCACCTGACCGCGCTCCAGGCAGCGACGGTCGCGGCCGAGTGCGGCGTCCGGTCGCTCGTCCTGACGCACTTCTCGCAGCGCTACCAGGACCCGGCCGAGTTCTGGGCCGAGGCCAGGACCGTGTTCGACGGCGAGCTCACGGTCGCGGAGGACCTCGACCGTGTGGAGGTCCCCCCGCGCGCACACTGACCCGGCGTCGGACGGGGGCGGCCGAGAACGGGTCCGAGGTCGTTCTCGTGGGGATGGCGGCCTTTCTCCCGTGCTCGACGGCGCAGAGTCCCGTGGTCGGCACCACTACCCTCGGAGCATGCCCGACGAGCCCGATGAGCAGGACCAGCCCGACGCGCCCGACGACGCCCCCCGCCGTCTCCGCTGGGGCTGGCTGCTCCTCGCCGTGGTGGCCGCGGTCGTGTCCTTCCTCGCCGTGAGCGTCCAGTCCGGCCAGTGCGTCGACTCCGTCACGCCCGGTGCGTCCTACTGCACCAGCGGCCCCGTGCTCGGCACCGGGGGCTGGCTCGTCGGTCTCGCCGGAGCGGGGTTCGTCATCTACGCGGTGCGCCGGGGGCTCGGTCGGCGGTAGGCGCCAGGGCCGTCGGTGCCTCCCGCTACGGTCCACCTCATGGCTGATCGCGCGCACGGCACCCCCACCCCGCCCACCGACTCCTCGGTCGACCGCGAGGACTGGTACGGCCGTGACCTCGACGGCGAGACGTTCGAGCGCGTCGCGTTCGGTGACTGCGACTTCTCGGAGATCACGACGACGGGCGCCACGTTCACCGGGTGCACGTTCCGCAACGTCCGGTTCAACGCGTCGACGCACACGGACTCTGCCTTCGCGAACTGCACCTTCTCGCGCTGCTCCTTCTTCGACACCACGTTCACGCGCTGCAAGACCGTGGGGTCGACGTTCACCGAGTGCAGCTTCGACCTCCTCAAGGTCGTGGGCGGGAACTGGTCGTTCGTGACGATGGTCGGGGCGGACCTGCGCAGCGTCACCGTCACCGGGGCGCGCTTCCGCGAGGCGGACCTGACGGGCGCCCGCTGCCAGGGGGCCGTGCTGCGCGACCTCGACCTGTCCGGGGCCTGGTTGCACAAGGCCGACTTCACGGGCACGGACCTGCGTGGCAGCGACCTCAGCGCGCTCGACCCTCTGAGCAGCATCGTGCAGGGGGCGATCGTGGACCCGGCGCAGGCGCTCGTGGTCGCCGAGGCCCTGGGCCTGGACGTGCGGACGCGCTGAGTGTGGGTGGGTCGTGCGGACGCGCTGAGTGTGGGTGGGCCGTGCGGACGCGCTGAGTGCGGTTGGGCGGGGCGCGCACCGACGACACGCCGAGGCTCCCCGGCGGCGCGGTGAGACGCGTCACGTTCGCGTCATGATCGCCTCGGGATCGTGTCCCTTCCCCTGACAGGCGCTTCACGCCCGACCCTCGGGCACGCCGCGGAAGGACCCAACCCATGTCGACGACGAGCGAGACCGACCTCCGGGCCTTGGCCGACGAGGAGCTGGTCGACGCCGTCCGCGGTGGCTCGCAGGACGCGTACGCGGTCCTGTGGTCGCGCCACTCGGGGGCCGGCCGCGGTGCGGCGCGCCGCGTCACGTCGTCGTTCGACCCGGACGACCTGGTCCAGGAGTCCTTCCTGCGCATCCTGCGCGCGATCCAGGCGGGCAACGGACCGACCGGCCCCTTCCGCCCCTACCTCTACCAGACGGTGCGTAGCGTCGCGATCACGTGGTCGCACGCGCCTGACCCGATCTCGGTCGACCAGGTGCCCGAGGTGGCCGACCCGGTCGACATGGCCGACGTCGTGGTCGAGGGGTCGGTCACGGTCACGGCCTTCAAGGCGCTGCCCGCACGGTGGCAGGCCGTGCTCTGGTACACCGAGGTCGAGGGCATGGAGGCTCGCGAGGTCGCGCCGCTGCTCGGCCTCAGCGCGGGGTCGGTCTCGGCCCTGGCCTACCGGGCGCGCGAAGGGTTGCGCCGGTCCTGGCTCCAGGCCCACGTCAACACGGTCGCCGTCTCCGACGAGTGCCGCTGGGCCGCGGAGCAGATGGGCGACTACAACCGCGGCGCCCTGAGCGCGCGGAACAAGGACCGTTTCGAGGAGCACCTCACGGGGTGCTTGCCGTGCTCGATCCTGGTCGACGAGGTCGACCAGGTCGCCTCGCGGCTGGGGCTCCTGCTCGTCCCGCTGGTGCTGGGTGTCCCGGCAGTCCTGGGCGGTACCTCGGCGGCGCTCGGGGGAGCGGGGTTCGTCCCGGCCAAGGGCGTCTTCATCGACCCGACGGCGGACGTCGCCCTGGGTGTCGCGGGCACCGAGGGCATGGCGGGCGGGTCCGGTGGTGGAGCGGGCGGTGGGGCGACCGGGTCCGCGGGCGGGGCCGCGAGCAATGTCCCGGTGGGGGCCGCAGGTGCCGGGGTCACGGGGGCGGCCGCGGCCTCCGGGCTCTCGGGCGGGGCGATCCTCGCTCTCGTCACCGCCGGAGTCGCCGTCGCGGTCGGTGCGGTCGCGGTCGCGCAGCCGTGGGGAGACACCCCGCCCGTCGTGGCGGAGCACTCAGGACCGAGCCCCGAGACCTCGTCCGACGGGGCGTCCCAGGCCCCGTCGGACGACGGGCTGGCCCTCGTGCCGGGGGCGGACCCGACAGATCCCACGACGGTCCCGGACGAGGTGCTGCCGGTGCCTGCACCTGCTGCGGGCCAGGACGAGGGCACCGCGGCGGACCTCCCGTCCCGGGGGGCGGGGACCGGTCGCGCGACGACCTCGGTCGTCCCGGCACCGGTTCCAGCCGTTCCGTTGGTGCCACCGTCCGGGCCGCCCGTGGACCCTGTGCCGGTGCCTCCGCCCAGTCCCGAGACTCCTGTGGACCCGGAGACCCCTGTCGACCCGGAGACCCCCGTCGACCCGGAGACCCCCGTCGACCCGGAGCTCGGCGCGCCGACCCTGGTCGCCCCGCCCGCGGGCGAGCTGGTCTACCTGCCCGAGCTCTCGGGCACGGGCGAGCCCGGTGCGACGGTCACGATCTCGGCGACCGGCCACGGAGCCTCTGCCGTCGTCGCCAGCGCGGACGTCGGACCCGACGGCACGTGGCGAGCGACGCCGTCGGGCAGTGCGACCGTGTGGGAGAGGCTCACCGTGACGCAGGAGCGCAACGGCACGACCTCCGAGGCCACGAACGTCCCGGGGCCGTTCATGTTCCTGCTGCCCTCGATCCTCGCCCCCGTGGACGGCGACGTCGTCGACTGGGCGCCGTCGATCACGGTGCGGATCGACGGACGCGCCGGGCTCACGACCGAGGCGTTCCTCGACGGGCGGTCGACGGGCAACACGCACACGATGACGGGCAGGCCGCTCGGCCTCGTCGCCTCAGGGCTCGCGCCGGGCGAGCACACGCTCGGGCTGCGCTACGTCGACCGCGCGACCGGCGCCGTCGGGCCGATCGTGACGTCGACGTTCACGATCGGCCCGCTACCCAGCTAGTCGGCCCTAGTCGGCCGGGCGCCGGACCACGGTCACCGGGCACGTCGCGTACTCGACGGCCTGCCGGCTCACCGAGCCCAGGAGGAGGCGGTCGAACCCGCCCGTACCCCGGTTGCCGACGACCAGGCGCTCGGCGCCCTCCGACGCCTCGAGGAGCCCTTTCGCAGGGTGGGCGTGCACGACGCTGCGGCGGACCTGGTCCTCGGGCAGGTCCACGCCCGCGGCCTCGAGCGCACGGTCGAGCTGCTCGCCGGCGAACTTCTCGTAGTCGTCGATGGGCGGGGTCCAGCCCCACGAGTCGGGCAGCGGGGCCAGCGTGACGATCTGCCAGCAGAACACCGCGTCCAGGACCGAGCCCCTGCGGCGGGCGACCTCGAGCCCGTGACGCAGCGCGTGCACCGACGTGCGCGAGCCGTCCACCCCCACCACGACACGCGGGGGCGCGTCGGCCGCGGCAGAGGCTCCGGCGTCGTCCGTCTCGTCATCACCGGCAGACCGCACGACCGTCACCGGGACCTGCGTCGCGCCCTGGACGACGGCCGACGACACCGAGCCCAGCACGAGCCGACCCAGCCGACCCAGCCCACGGCTGCCCACCACGAGCATCTCCGAGTGCTCCGCGCGGGCCAGCAGCGCGGTGGCCGCCGAGCCCTGGACCTGCTCCGCGTGCGTGACCGCGTCGACCCCCGTGCGGTGCCGGGCCTCGTCCAGGAGGGTCAGGACCTGGTCCTGCTTGAGGTCCGCGAGATGGCTGAAGTCGGCCGGCTCCGAGGGACGAGGACCGTCCTTCCAGGACGGTTCCCAGGCGAGGACCGCCGTGAGCGGCACACCCCGCGAACCCGCCTCGACGAGCGCCCAGTCGAGGGCTTCCTGGGACCGGACCGATCCGTCCACACCGACGACCACGTCACTCATCGACGTCACCTGCTCTCTCGTTCGACGACCAGCCGGGGCTCCTGCGCACCGTCCGCACCTCCATCTTGGCCGTTCCCGCGAGCCACGTCACGCCTGGGCGTGTCTGCTTGATCACGAGGGGCCGTCAGCATCGCCCGGACCGTGCCAGGGCCTCAGAAACGAGGCCCGTCGTCGCCGTGCAGGAGGTTGCGGATCGGGGCCGTGGAGATGTCCACGCGGTCCACGAGGTCGGTCGGCCCGGACACGATCACGGCCCGGTCGGCGAGGGGCACGTACACCGCGACGGTCGCCCGGACGGCGACCCGGACGCACGGGTGCGAGACGTCGTCGACCACGAAGGCCGTGTGCTGGAGAGGCGCCTCGTCGACCTCCTCGACGATGGCCCGCATCGCGGAGCGGTAGTCCTGGTAGGCGTCGGCGAAGTCCGCGCCCGTCGGCCCCTCGGTGCCGTCGGGGGCGTCGTTGTGCAGGGGTGCGGCGAGCGCACCGCTCAAGGCCGCGCGCACGATGTCCTCGATCTGCTGCGGGTCGTCCGTCCCGACGCGCAGCGTCTCGACGTCGACCGCCTCGCCGACGAACGACACATAGGCGCGCAGGAAGCGCTCCTCGGTCGGGTCGCGGTCGTCGTCCCCGGCGCCCGTCCCGGTGACGGTCTCCTCCTCGAGGTCCAGGCCCCACGTGAGCGGGTCCGTGATCTCGCCGACGACACCGCTGAAGCGGGCGAAGCGCGCGACGATCTGCTCCCACGACTCGTGGGCTCCTGCTGGTTCGTCCGGCTTGTGCATCGTCCTCCCTCGGACTGGCGCGTGCCCCTGCCTCGAGACTGCCCCTGTGGCGTCCTGGGGTCAACGATGGTGGCGGCGCGTCCGTCGCGCACGTCGGGAGCGGGTGAGTCCGGTCGGCGGAACGTGTGGTCCGCCCGCCGGGACGACGCCCTGGTCTGCGACGACGCGTGCCAACCTCGGGGCATGACCCAGGGGAGCACGCAGCCTGAGCGGCGTCCCACGAGGCGTCGACGACGCCGCGGCCCCGGCTGGGTGCCCGACCAGCACGGCGCCTGGGCGATGCTCGCGGTGCCGCTGCTGGTCGGGATCTTCCTCGGCGGGCCTGCGTGGGTGCACGTGCCGCTCGCCGTCCTGTGGTTCGTCGGGTACTTCGCGTTCTTCGCGACGGGCCTGTGGCTCAAGTCGCGGTTCAAGGCGCGCTGGTGGCCGCCTGTGCGGGCGTACGGGATCGCGACGGTCGTCCCAGCCGTCGCGGTCCTGCTCGTGCGCCCCGACCTCCTCGCGTGGGTGCCGCTCTTCCTCCCGCTCGTCGCGGTGAGCCTGTGGAGCTCGTACCGACGCAGCGAGCGCTCGTTGCTCAACGACGGCGCCACGGTGCTCGCGGCGTGCCTCATGCTGCCGGTCGCGTTCGCGGCGGGCGTGGACCCGGTGCCGGGTGGGTGGCCGGGCACGGCGTGGCTGGGCGGGTGGCCGGACGCGCCCCTGCCCGACGGCGTCACGGGAGTCGCGGGGATCGGGTGGCCCCAGGTGTGGGCGCTGTTCGTGCTCGTGCTGGCTTATTTCGCGGGGACGATCCTCTACGTCAAGACGCTGATCCGGGAGCGCGGCGAGCGCTCCTACCTCGTCGCGTCGGTCGTCTACCACCTGGCGGCCGGCGTGGTCGCGTCCGCCGCCCTCGCGGCGGCAGGGCTCGTGTGGTGGCCCGCCGGGGTGCTGTTCGCCGGGCTCACGGTGCGGGCGGTCTGGGTGCCGCGCACCGCAGCGAAGCCCCTGCAGTTCGGGATGGGCGAGGTCGCGGCGAGCGTTCTGGTGGCGGTCGTGGCGCTCGTGCTGCCGCAGACGTCCGAGGTGGCCGGGTCCGTCGCGTCGGTCGCCCTCGGGACGGGCACCGCGACGGCCGTGGTGCCCTGACCTCGCGTTTCGGTCATCCCCACCTCGCCTAACGGGCACCGACGGGCGGAACGGACAGCCTCCGGACACCGGTCACGGTCCTGCCGAAGGTCACGGAGCGAGCCCCTCGTCACGCCCCTGGCGAACAAGGGCATATCCGTGGGGTCGGCCCCGTTGGTCCCGGATAGAGTCGTTGCGGTCAGGCCTGAGCACCACCGGTGCGGGTGTACGCCGCTCGTGAGGAGCAGCACATGTTCGAGAGATTTACCGACCGAGCCCGTCGGGTCGTCGTCCTTGCCCAAGAAGAGGCACGGATGCTCAACCACAACTACATCGGCACCGAGCACATCCTGCTCGGCCTCATCCACGAGGGAGAGGGAGTCGCAGCCAAGGCGCTGGAGTCCCTCAACATCTCCCTCGACGGTGTGCGCTCGCAGGTCACCGAGATCATCGGCGAGGGCCAGCAGGCCCCCAGCGGGCACATCCCGTTCACGCCGCGCGCCAAGAAGGTCCTGGAGCTCTCGCTCCGCGAGGCCCTTCAGCTCGGCCACAACTACATCGGCACCGAGCACATCCTGCTCGGGCTCATCCGTGAGGGAGAGGGGGTCGCAGCCCAGGTCCTCACCAAGATGGGTGCCGACCTCAACCGCGTGCGCCAGCAGGTCATCCAGCTGCTGTCCGGGTACCAGGGCAAGGAGCCCGTCGCCGCGGGCGGCCCCGCCGAGGGCCAGCCGTCGGGCTCGGCCGTGCTCGACCAGTTCGGCCGCAACCTCACGCAGGCCGCACGCGAGGGCAAGCTCGACCCCGTCATCGGACGCACCTCGGAGATCGAGCGCGTCATGCAGGTTCTCTCGCGCCGCACCAAGAACAACCCGGTGCTGATCGGTGAGCCGGGCGTCGGCAAGACCGCCGTCGTCGAGGGCCTCGCCCAGGACATCGTCCGCGGCGACGTGCCGGAGACGCTCAAGGACAAGCAGCTCTACACGCTGGACCTCGGCGCCCTGGTCGCCGGTTCCCGCTACCGCGGTGACTTCGAGGAGCGCCTGAAGAAGGTCCTCAAGGAGATCCGCACGCGCGGCGACATCATCCTGTTCATCGACGAGATCCACACCCTCGTCGGTGCGGGTGCTGCCGAGGGCGCGATCGACGCCGCGAGCATCCTCAAGCCGATGCTGGCCCGTGGAGAGCTCCAGACCATCGGTGCGACCACGCTCGACGAGTACCGCAAGCACATCGAGAAGGACCCGGCCCTGGAGCGTCGTTTCCAGCCGATCCTCGTCTCGGAGCCGAGCCTGCCGCACGCGATCGAGATCCTCAAGGGTCTGCGCGACCGCTACGAGGCGCACCACCGCGTGTCCATCACGGACGCCGCGCTGGTGGCCGCCGCGACGCTGGCCGACCGGTACATCAACGACCGGTACCTGCCGGACAAGGCGATCGACCTGGTCGACGAGGCCGGTGCGCGCCTGCGCATCCGTCGCATGACCGCCCCGCCGGAGCTCAAGGAGCTCGACGAGCAGATCGCCGAGGCGCGTCGCGACAAGGAGTCCGCGATCGACGAGCAGGACTTCGAGAAGGCCGCGCGCCTGCGCGACACCGAGAAGCAGCTCACGCAGCAGCGCGCGGACAAGGAGAAGGCCTGGAAGGCCGGAGACCTGGACACCGTCGCCGAGGTGGACGAGGACCTGATCGCCGAGGTGCTCGCGATGTCCACCGGCATCCCGGTGCTCAAGCTCACCGAGCAGGAGTCGTCGCGCCTGCTGAAGATGGAGGACGAGCTGCACAAGCGCGTCGTCGGCCAGGAGACGGCCATCAAGGCCCTCTCCCAGGCGATCCGCCGCACGCGTGCAGGCCTCAAGGACCCCAAGCGTCCGGGTGGCTCGTTCATCTTCGCCGGCCCCACGGGTGTCGGTAAGACCGAGTTGGCCAAGGCGCTCGCCGAGTTCCTCTTCGGGGACGAGGAAGCGCTCATCCAGCTCGACATGTCCGAGTTCTCGGAGAAGCACACGGTCTCGCGTCTCTTCGGTTCGCCCCCCGGCTACGTCGGCTACGACGAGGGTGGCCAGCTGACGGAGAAGGTCCGTCGCCGTCCGTTCTCCGTGGTCCTGTTCGACGAGGTGGAGAAGGCGCACGCCGACATCTTCAACTCGCTCCTGCAGATCCTCGAGGACGGTCGCCTGACCGACTCGCAGGGCCGCGTGGTGGACTTCAAGAACACCGTCATCATCATGACCACGAACCTCGGTACGCGGGACATCGCCAAGGGTCTCCAGACCGGCTTCAACGCCGGCGGTGACCTCGTGACGAGCTACGACCGCATGAAGGCCAAGGTGAACGACGAGCTGAAGCAGCACTTCCGCCCGGAGTTCCTCAACCGCGTCGACGACGTGGTGGTCTTCCCGCAGCTCTCGCAGACCGAGATCGTCCAGATCGTCGACCTGATGATCGCCAAGCTGGACAAGCGCCTGCGCGACAAGGACATGGGCATCGAGCTCACGACCGCCGCGAAGGCTCTGCTCGCCGAGAAGGGCTACGACCCGGTCCTGGGTGCTCGTCCGCTGCGTCGCGCGATCCAGCGGGACATCGAGGACGTGCTGTCCGAGAAGATCCTGTTCGGCGAGCTCAAGGCCGGTCAGATCGTCCTGGTCGACGCCGAGGGCGAGGGCCTGCTGGGCGAGTTCACGTTCCGCGGCGTCTCCAAGGACGACCACGAGCGTGGCCCGGTGAGCGTCGCCGCGACGGCAGCGCTCAACGCTCCCGGGGGCATCTCGACGGCCGACCTCCCGCCGACCGGCGAGCTGCAGGCCGGCGCGGAGTGATCCTCCCGGCAGCCACCGGCTGTCGATCCCCGGTCGTCTGACGCCGACCGGCACGAAGGGCCCCGATCCTCACGGATCGGGGCCCTTCGGCGCGTCCGGGGGGACGTAGGGGCGCGTCCGGGGACGTAGGGCCGCGGGTTCAGGACCAACGTCCCTGATGCGGGGGCTCGCTCCCGGGGAAACTGGTACTTCGGTATCAGTTCAAGAGAACGGCAGGCACATGGCCCCCCAGTACACCGCGACGGTCACCGGCACCGCGAAGTCCCCGACCCGCCTCGACGTCCAGATCAGGGACTTCTCCGTCACGATCGACGAGCCCGCGTCGCTCGGTGGCGACGACACCGGCCCCAACCCCGTCGAGCTCGTCCTGTCCGGACTCGCCGGCTGCCTCAACATCACGACCCACATGGTCGCCAAGGAGCGCGGCATCGAGGTGCGGAGCCTGAGCGTCACCGCGACGGGATCGCTCAACCCCCAGCGGCTGATGGGGCGTCCCACCCAGGACCGCGCAGGCTTCCAGGGCATCCGGCTCGAGATCGACGTCGACGCCGACGCGACCCACGAGGAGATCGACGCGCTCCTCGTGGCCGCCGAGGAACGCTGCTGCGTCGCGGACAACCTGATGAACGCGACCCCGGTCAGCGTCGTGCGCGCGGGGGCCACGGCTTCGGCGGTCTGACGTCCCGGAGCAAGGGCGCACCGTCAGGGCCCGAGGCTTGTGGCCGTCCGGCTGCCGCCCGTCCGCAGGCCGACCCGGGACGGTGCCGCGTCGGCTCCGGCGAGGTCAGTCGTGCCCCGCGAGCGAGGCGAGCGCCGAGCGCCACAGCTCCTCGGAGTGCTCGACCGCCTCGGGGGTGTCGTTGTTGTCCTGCCGGATCGTCACGCGCGTGCCCTTGGGGTCCGGGGCGAGCGTGATCGCGACCTCGTGGTGGTTCTCCGGGACGTCCGGAAGGCCGCTGCTCGGTGAGAAGTGCGTGAAGCGCAGGGTGCGGGGCCGGTCGACCTCGAGCACCGTGCCGTGGTCCTCGAAGTGCTTGCCCTGGTACTGGCCCTCGAACGTGATGGTGCTGCCCGGCTGGTAGTCCGTCTCGACGTTGGCCCCCAGCATCCACGTCGCGGAGGGGTGGACGAGCTCGGCCCACACGCGTTCGGGGCGGGCGGCGATGTGGATCGAGGCGGTGGCGACGAGTCCGGTCATGGACCTCTCCTCTTCGAGCGGTTTTCCCCGACCGTAGCCCTCGGGGCCGTGGTCGGCACGTGCGGGGCGCACGGGCCCGGCCGTCCACGAGCCTGCGCCCGAGAGCACGAGGCGAGAGACGTCGTCGGGCCGGAGGGGCCCGGGGGCTCAGCCCGCCTCGCCGAACGCCGCCGCGAAGCGCGGCAGGCTCGCCTCGAGCGTGTCCATGCTCGCCGTGAGCGAGATGCGGAACCGGCCCGGCGTCTCGAAGTACTTCCCGCCGAGGACCAGGACGTCGTGCTCGGCGAGGAGGGCTTCGAAGGCGCGGTCGTCGGGGTCGGGGGAGCGGGGGAAGAGGTAGAACGTGCCCTCGGGGCGGTGCAGGTCGTAGCCGATGTCGCGCAGCCCGGCGACCATGAGGTCGCGCTTGTGCTGGTAGAGCGCGACGTCGAACGGGATGCGCTCCAGGAGCGGCAGCGCGTGCTGGAGGACGGCGTTGGGGAACGCGTACCCGATCGCGATCTGGAGCGCCTCGATCGCGGGCCGCAGCTCCGCGCGCCCCGGCAGCGTCGGTGGGACCGCGAGGTACCCGATGCGCTGCCCCGGCGCGAGCAGCGTCTTGCCGTAGCTGTAGGCCAGCAGGGTCCACGGGTAGACCTCGGCGGGGCTGTGGAACTCCGTGCTGTCGAAGACGATCCGGTGGTAGGGCTCGTCGGAGACCACGAAGATGCGGCGTCCCGCCCGCGCCGAGGCCTCGTCGAGCAGCGCGGCCAGACGGCGCAGCTCACCCAGGGGGTAGACGCGCCCGGTCGGGTTGTTGGGCGTGTTGACGAGCACGACGCGGGTGCGCGGCGTGATCGCGTCGGCGATCGCGTCGAGGTCCAGGTCGAACGTCTCGGCAGAGACCGGCACCTTGACCGGCACGAGCCCGGCCTCGCGCACGATCACCTCGTACGCGAACCAGGGCGGCACGCTGTAGACGACCTCGTCGCCCGGGTCGCACACGAGCTTGAGCGCGAGGGCGAGCGCGGTGAAGCCGCCCGTGGTGAGGTGCACGTCGTCGGGCTCGAAGGGCAGGTCCACCACGCCGCGCAGGGACTCCGCGGCGGCGGCCCGCGCGGCGGGCTCGCTGACCTTGTACCCGAACCAGTGCTCGTCGCGCGGGACGGCGCTCGCGCGCAGCGCCTCGACGTACTCGGTCGGGGCGGGGTCGTGCGGGTTGCCGAACGTGAGGTCGAGGACCCCGGGGCGGGCTCGGCGCTCGGGGTACTCGTGCGCGAAGAAGCCCAGCAGGAAGTCGAACGGGGTGGAACGCGCGAGGTCGCGTGCGCGTCGGGAGATCGTCTCGTCGGCCATGGGAGCTCCTCGCTCGGGCGACGGTGGTGTGGACGGCGGTGTCCGTGAGTGGTCGCCGGTCGGCGACGGGCGGCGGTGCAGGGCCGCGAGGATCAGGCGTCTCCACGCTAGCACCGGGCCCGCAGACCGGCCGGGGAGCGGCCGAGGCCCGACGGCGCCGCTCACCCCGGGGCGCATGCCGCCCCCGGCGCGGAGCGGCCGTGGGCGACCTCACACCGGTTGCTGACGCCGGGACACGTTAAGATGGTCCGTCTGTCCGACTTCGTAGTTGGGGCGGTCGAACGGTCTGCGGCATCTCGCGACACGTCTCGATCCGGGCTGGAAACCCCACGATCCCCGCTGCGTCCCCGAAGGTCGGTCATGCCCGTCTCCTCTCCCTCCACCTCTGCGCCCTCGGCCCAGGTGATCCCTCCCTCCGCCGAGCCCCACGGCTCCGCACCGGTCGAGCCGGACGCGCCGGTCGCGACCGGCCCCCGTCGCTGGTGGATCCTCGTCATCCTCGCGCTCACGCAGCTCCTGGTCGTGCTCGACGGCACGATCGTCAACATCGCCCTCCCGCAGGCCCAGCTCGAGCTGGGCCTGACCGACACCGAGCGCCAGTGGGTCGTCACGGCCTATGCGCTCGCGTTCGGCGCGCTCCTGCTCCTCGGCGGGCGCATCGCCGACTACTGGGGACGCAAGCGCACCTACCTGCTCGGGATGGTCGGGTTCGGGGTCGCGTCCCTGCTCGCGGGCCTCGCGCGCAACGGCACCGAGCTCGTCGCGATGCGCGGCCTGCAGGGCGTGTTCGCGGCACTGCTCGCGCCGGCCGCGCTCGCGCTGCTCACGGTCTCGTTCCCGCGCGGCAAGGAGCGGAACACGGCCTTCGCGGTCTTCGGGTCGGTCGCGGGGGTGGGCGCCGCCGTCGGGCTGGTGCTGGGTGGTGCCCTGACCGAGTTCGCCGACTGGCGCTGGTGCCTGTGGGTCAACGTGCCCGTCGTGGTGGTCGCGCTGGTCGCCGGCCAGGTGCTGATCCGTGAGAGCAAGGCGGAGGGGGACAACCGGTACGACGTCCTGGGGACGGTCGTCGTGGTGCTCGGCCTCGGCTCGCTCGTCTACGGGTTCACCCTCGCCGAGCACAGCTGGGCCGCGCCCGAGACGATCGCGTGCCTCGCAGCGGGTGTCGTCCTCCTCGCGCTGTTCGTGTGGATCGAGTCGCGCGTCGCGCAGCCGCTGCTGCCGCTGCGGGTCCTGACGAACAAGGTCCGCGCGGGCGCGTTCGCGCTGCAGGCGATCTTCGGCGCGCTCATGATCGGTGCGCTCCTGTACCTCGCGCTCCACCTGCAGATCGTCATGGGCCTCTCGCCCCTGCAGGCCGGCATGGGCACGCTGCCCATGACGATCATGACGCTCGTCCTGGCGCCCGTGGTCACCCAGCTCCTCGCGCGGTTCGGTCCCCGCCCCCTCATGATCGGTGGGCCGCTGGTCGCCGCCGCGGCGCTCGCCTACCTGAGCCGGATCACGGTGGACGGGTCGTACGCGGTCGAGGTCCTGCCGGCTCTCCTCGTGCTGGGCGCGGGAATGGCCCTGGTGCTGGTGCCGCTGCAGAACGTCGCGCTCGCGGGGGTCGAGCCGCACGACGCGGGGGCCGCGAGCGCGACCGTCAACGCCTCGATGCAGATCGGCGGCTCGATCGGGCTGTCGGTCTTCACCACGCTCTACGCCGGCGCGGTCGCCGGGGCCGTCGTCACGGACGAGGCGTCACGGCTCGCGGCGTTCGTCGACGGCTACTCGGCGGCGTTCGTCGCGACCGCGGTCACGATGGTCGTGGGTGCCGTCCTCGCGGCCGTGCTGATCCGCGGTCCCAAGGAGCGCCTCCTGCCGCAGGGCGACCAGGTCGCGGTCCACCTGGGCTGAGCCGCCGTCCCGACGGCGTCGCTCGCCCTCGCGGGCCGCGTCAGCCCGCGAGGAGCGCCCGGATGTCCCGCTCGGCCTGACCGGGCGACGCCGTGCGGCAGCCCTTGTCGACCCAGCCCTGGATCAGGCGTGGCTCGTCGCGCAGCAGCCCCCAGCCGCGGCGCAGCAGCGTCAGGGGCGGCTTGCGCGACTCCCCGAGGTCGCGCAGCAGCCGGAACCAGAACGTCATGAGCCGCGGCCTGCGCAGGCAGATCGCGTCGGCCAGGATGCCCTCGGCACGGCAGGCCGCGACGAGCTCGGCCGCGAAGATCCCCTCCGCGATCACGAGGCGCGACCCGGACACGTCCAGATGCGTCGTGCCCGTGCGGCGCGACGTGGGGATGTCGTACACCGGGACGTCCGAGTGGCCCGTCGTGACGAGCGCGAGCAGCGCGTCCATGGCGCTCGCCGAGTCCCAGCTCCCGGGGGAGTCCCAGTCGACGATCCCGAAACGCTGCGGCATCCCGGGGTGGTCGACGTCGTGGTAGAAGTCGTCGAGCTCGACGACCGGCAGGCCCAGGCGCCGGGTGAGCGACGTCTTGCCCGAGCCCGACGGCCCCGTCAGCAGGACGATCCGACGGGGTGGGACACGCGTGCCCTCGGGCAGGTCGAAGAGGCCGTTCGTCACCCGACCATTCTCCCAGCCCGCGGACGCACCTCGTGCGCGGCGCCGTCGGGCCGCTGCTTGGTGTCAGGACGAGCGTGGCTCCGAGGCCACGCTCGTCCTGACGCGACGCCTGAGAGCCACATCGGAGGGCTGCGGGAACCACGTACGTAGCGAACTGTGCGGGCGCCCCTGATGTGGGCGCCGCGACGCGCGGCCTAGCGTGACGGCACACGATGCCGCGGCAACGGTGCCGCAGCCGTGCTGGGGAGGCGGTCGATCATGCAACGAAGCAGACGGTCCGTGAGGCGGTGGCTCGCAGGAGTCGCCGCGACGGCAGTGGTGGCGGTACCGCTCGTCGCGCAGGTACCCGTGGCGTCCGCGGCCGAGGCGTGCGCGCCCGCGTGGTCGGCGTCGTCGGCGTACACGGGCGGGAGCGTCGCGTCGTACAGCGGGTCCAACTACAAGGCGTCCTGGTGGACCCAGGGCGAGACGCCCGGCACGCAGCAGTGGGGCGCGTGGAAGGTCGTCGGGCCCTGCGGGACGGACCCGACCGGCACGACCGGTGGGACCACGGGCACGACCGGCGGCACGACCGGTGGGACGACCGGCACGACCGGCGGCACGACCGGCACGACCGGTGGGACGACCGGAGGCGACCCGACCGGCGCCGACCCCGGCACCCCCATCTCCACGAACCCGCAGGAGAAGTGCCGCCCCGACGGGCTCGCCGTCAACAAGACCGTCGACGTGCCCTACTGCGACGTGTACGACGAGGCCGGGCGCGAGAAGCTGCCCAACGGTCTCGACCGCCGCGTGATCGGGTACTTCACGTCGTGGCGGACCGGCAAGGAGGGGACGCCGTCGTACCTGGCGAGCGACATCCCGTGGACCAAGCTGTCGCACATCAACTACGCGTTCGCGCACGTCGGACCGGACTCGAAGATCTCGGTGAACGCCGAGTCGGCGACGAGCGAGGCGACGGGCCTGACGTTCATGGGGGCCGAGAACGCGCTCGACCCGACCGTCCCCTACAAAGGCCACTTCAACCAGCTCACCAAGTTCAAGAAGCAGCACCCGGGCGTCCGCACGCTCGTGTCGGTCGGCGGCTGGGCCGAGACCGGCGGCTACTTCGGGGCCGACGGGAACCGCGTCGCCTCGGGGGGCTTCTACACCCTCGACACGCAGGCCGAGTACGACGCGTTCGCGGCGTCCGCGGTCGCGATGGTGCGGACCTACGGGTTCGACGGTATCGACATCGACTACGAGTACCCGACCTCGAACGTCAAGGCCGGGAACCCGGACGACTTCCAGATCGCCGACGCGCGGCGCGGCCAGCTCTGGAAGAACTACGAGCAGCTCATGAAGACCACGCGCGAGGCCCTCGACAAGGCCGCGGCGCAGGACGGCGAGTACTACATGCTGACCATCGCGGCACCCGCGTCCGGGTGGCTGCTGCGCGGCATGGAGGTCTTCCAGATCATGCCGTACCTCGACTACGTCAACGTGATGTCCTACGACCTGCACGGGACGTGGAACGACTTCGTGGGCGGCAACGGCGCCCTGTACGACGACGGCAAGGACGGCGAGCTCGCGGCCGCCGGCGTGTACGGGGCGTACGACGGGATCGGGTACCTCAACGCCGACTGGGCAGCGCACTACTTCCGCGGCGCCGTGCAGGCCGGGCGCATCAACATCGGCGTCCCGTTCTACACGCGCGGCTGGACCAACGTCCAGGGTGGGACCAACGGACTGTGGGGCAAGGCGGCGCTGCCCGACCAGACCAAGTGCCCGCCGGGCACCGGGCCCTCGCTGGGCGGCACGTCCAAGTGCGGCAACGGCGCGGGCGGGATCGACAACGTCTGGTACGACGTCGACAAGGCCGGGGCGAAGATCCCCGCGGGCGGCAACCCGATCTGGCACATGCTGAACCTGCAGAACGGGAAGGTCGGCTCGTACGCGGCGGCCTACGGCGCGCCGACCGGTCCGCTGACCGGGACCTACCAGCACAACTTCGACCCGGTCACCAAGACCGAGTGGTGGTGGAACGCGCAGACGAAGTCGTTCATCTCGGGCGACTCCAACCAGGCGATCCAGGCCAAGGCCGACTACGTGGTCGCGGGTGGCTACGGCGGCCTGATGATCTGGGAGCTGGCCGGGGACTACGGCCTGGACGCGGCGAGCGGCGAGTACGGCATGGGAGACAGCCTCGTGACGCGCATGCACTCGACGTTCTCCTCCGCGGCGCCCTACGGCGCGGCCAAGTCCAAGACCGCGACGCCGGCGCAGGCGATCGACCTCGGGGTGTCGTTCTCGGAGTTCGCGCTCGGGGACAACAACTACCCGATCAACCCCCGGGTGACGTTCTCCAACCGGTCGACGGTCGCGATCCCAGCGGGGTCGACCATCTCGTTCGACTTCGCGACGACCACCTCGGCCACGATCGGCGAGCAGAACGGCTGGGGCATCACGACGGTCGCGGGGCACTCGGGCAACAACGTGGGCGGGCTCAAGGGGGACCTGCACTCCGCGACGCTCAAGGTGCCCTCGGGCGGCATCCCGGCGGGCGGCTCGGCGTACACCAAGCTGTCGTGGCGGCTGCCCATGGCGCAGATCTCGAACGTCCGCGTGACGATCGGGACGAACACCTACGCCACGACCTACGACCACCCGCGCGGTGTGAAGGTCGTGAACCCGGTGGTCTCCGGCGGGACGACGGGCGGCACTCCCGGGGGTACCCCGGGCGGGAACACGGGCGGTGCCGGCTGCTCGGCGGCGCCGTGGGCGGCCGGGACGGCGTACAACGGCGGCGCGCAGGTCACGCACGCGGGCCACAGGTGGTCGGCCCGGTACTGGACGCAGGGCAACGCGCCCGTGGCCAGCGACTGGGGCCCGTGGAAGGACGAGGGGGCGTGCTGACCCCCTGAGGCCGGTGCCGAGGGAGAGGGACCGCGCCGGGGTGGAGGGTTGGAGCCCTCTGCCTCGGCGGCGACCCTCTACCTCGCGCACGTCGGTCGTAGGCTTCCCGGGTGACCTCCGCCGAAGACCTTGCCGCCACCGCCCTCGACTCGATCCGGTCCTGGGTGCCGCTGAGCCCCGCGCAGTCCGCGCTGCGCGAGGAGTACGTGGCGTTCGTCGAGGAGGGCCGGGGGGACGTGATCTTCCGCGGTGGCGCCGAGCACCTGACGGGGAGCTGCTTCGTGCTGACCCCGGACCTGCTGCACGTGCTGCTGTGCTTCCACCGCAAGGGCCAGTTCTGGGTCCAGGTCGGCGGTCACGTCGAGCCGCGCGACGAGAGCCTGGCGGCAGCGGCTTTCCGCGAGGCCCGCGAGGAGAGCGGCATCGTCGGGCTGGAGCCCTTCGAGCCCGGCGGCGCGCCCGTGGACCTGCACCGGCACGCGCTGTCCTCCCGCTTCGGCACGTGTCTGGTCCACTGGGACGTGGGCTATGTCGCGTTCGCGGACCTCGAGGCGCTGCCCGTGGTCAGCGACGAGAGCGAGGCCGTCGCGTGGTTCCGTGTCGACCGGCTCCCGCCCGACACGCCCGAGGACTTCCCCGTGCGGCTCCGGACGGTCCTCGAGGAGATGACGCACCGCCGTCGGGCCTCGGACTGACGGGTGCCCACGGTCATGTGTACGCTTGTACACATGACCTTCCCGGACCCCTCCGACCAGCGCACCATGCGCGAGCGCATGCTCGCGGGCGACCTCTACCTCGCCGACGACCCGCAGATCGCGGCCGACTCGGAGCGTGCCATGTCGCTCAGCCACCGCCTCAACACCCTGGACCCCCACGACGGCACGGCTCGCCGCGAGGTGCTGACCGAGCTGCTCGGCGCGTTCGGCGAGGGCAGCGACATCCGCCCCCCGTTCCGCTGCGACCTCGGCTACCGGACCACGGTCGGCGCGCGCGTCTTCGTGAACTTCAACCTCGTGTGCCTCGACGTCGCGCCCGTGACGATCGGTGACGACGTGCTGATCGGCCCCAACGTCCAGCTCCTGACGCCCACGCACCCCGTCGAGCCCGGCCCGCGCCGGGACAAGTGGGAGGCCGCGCAGCCCATCACGATCGGCGACAACGTGTGGCTCGGCGGCGGTGTGACAGTGTGCCCGGGCGTGACGATCGGCGAGAACACGGTCGTGGGCGCCGGGTCCGTCGTCACGCGCGACCTGCCCGCGAACGTCGTGGCCGTGGGCAACCCGGCCCGCGTGCTGCGTCACATCGACGAGTGACCGCGGTGCGCCGCGTCGACCCCGACCGCAAGGACCGGATCGTCGACGCGGCCCTCGATGTCATCGCCGAGCACGGCGTCGCGGGCGCGACTCACCGGGTGATCGCCGCCGCGGCCGACGTCCCGCTCGGGTCCATGACGTACCACTTCGAGAACCTCGACGACGTGCTGCGGCTCGCGTTCGAGCGGCACGCGGCCCAGGCCGCGGCGCGCTTCGAGGCGGCGATGGACGCGGTCCCCGAGGGCGGCGACCCGGTCGAGGCTCTCGTCGCGCTGGTCTGCGACGAGTCGGGCAGCTACCAGCGGGACCTGCTGGTCGCGCTCGAGCTCTACGTGCTCGCGGCCCGCAAGCCCGCCTTCCGCACGGTCACGCAGCGGTGGATGGCCGCGAGCCAGGCCGCGCTGCGGCGGCACGTGGACGCGGACGTCGTGCCCGAGCTCGACGCCCTCATCGAGGGGCTCGTGCTGCACGCGGCCTTGTCGACGGGCCCGCTCGACGCCCCGCTCGACCCCGAGCGCGTACGCCGCGCGGTGCGACGCCAGGTGGGCTGAGCGCATGCTCGGCACCGAGGGTGGGGTGAGGGGCTCAGCCCCAGAGGATCACGTGCAGCGTCCGCGGGCCGTGGACCCCCTCGACGCGCGACAGCTCGATGTCGCTCGTCGCGCTCGGCCCCGAGATCCACGTCTGCGGGCGCGTGGGGTGCGCGGCGAGGATCGTCACGGCCTCGGGCAGCGTGTGCACGACGTCGCCGGTCCGCACGACGCACACGTGCAGGTCCGGGACGAGCGTGATCGCGCGGCGCCCCTGGTCGTCCTCGCCGTCCAGGACGATCGTCCCGGTGTCCGCGACGGCCAGCCGCGACGCGGTGAGGACCCCGTCGACCTGGTCGAGCTCGGCGGCGGTCCGCCGGTCCTCCCGCGAGTCGTGCACGACGGCGGTCGTGGCCCCGAGCGCGCTCGTCCAGGGCGCGGGCACCCCTGGGGGCACGACGACGGAGCGCGCGTCGGCGAGCAGCTCGCCCACGGTGCGGGCCAGGTCGGTCTCGGTCGCTGCCCGGTGCACGATCGCGCGGTAGTCGACGAGCCGGTCGACCAGGATCTCGACCGCCTCGGGCGACCCGGGGGAGTGCTCGCCCGTCGTCCGGTACTCGCGCGAGACCGGTGCCTGTGCGGCCACGGCGTCCCCGAGGTGCGCGCCGTCGGTGATGACGGCCGCGCGCGCGCGGGCCAGGATGTCGTCGCGCGCGCTCATCGGGCGTCTCCGGTCGTGTCGGGGGAGACGGGAGGGACCGGCTCGTGCGGAGCGTGGTCGGTGGCCCACCACTCGCGGAAGCTCTGCTTGGGCAGGACCGGCAGGTCGCGCGCGTCGGTCCACCTCGACCCCGGGAACGGCAGCGACGAGATGCGGCCAGAGCTGCCGCCCAGGACCCGGGTCACGCCGCCGGCCTTCTCGGCGAGCTCGAACCGGCCGGGCTTGGCCATGACGAACGACGCGGCCTTCATGGCCGCTCCCCAGGCCGTGGGGCGGCCCCGGTCCTGGTCGACCTCACGTGCCCGCAGGTGCACGAGCAGCGACGGGATGTCGATCTTCACGGGGCACACGTCGTAGCACGCGCCGCACAGCGTCGAGGCGTACGGCAGCGAGTTGTTGGGGTCGGACTTCCCCGTCGACCCCGTGAGCTGGGGCGTGAGGACCGCGCCGATGGGGCCCGGATAGACCGAGCCGTACGCGTGCCCGCCCACGCGCTCGTACACCGGGCACACGTTGAGGCAGGCCGAGCAGCGGATGCAGTGCAGGGCCGCGCGGCCCACGTCGTCGGCCAGAGCCTTGGTGCGCCCGTTGTCGAGCAGGACCAGGTGGAACTCCTGCGGTCCGTCGCCCGGCGTGACGCCCGTCCACAGGGACGTGTACGGGTTCATGCGCTCGCCGGTCGAGGACCTGGGCAGGAGCGCCATGAAGACCTCGAGGTCCTGGTAGGTGGGGATGAGCTTCTCGATGCCCATGACGGTGATGAGGGTCTCGGGGAGCGTGAGGCACATGCGCCCGTTGCCCTCGGACTCGACGACCGCGAGCGTGCCCGTGTCCGCGACCGCGAAGTTCGCGCCGCTGATCGCGACCTTCGCGGAGAGGAACTTGCGGCGCAGGTGCGCACGGGCGGCCATGGCGAGCTCGCGCGGGGCGTCGGTCAGGTCGGGCGGGGCGTCGCCCATGCGTTCGAGGAAGATCTCGCGGATCTCGGAGCGGTTGCGGTGGATCGCCGGCACGAGGATGTGCGAGGGCATGTCGTCGGCGAGCTGCACGATGAGCTCTGCGAGGTCGGTCTCGAACGCCGCGATGCCCTCCTCGGCGAGCGCCTCGTTGAGCCCGATCTCCTGCGTGACCATGGACTTGACCTTGACGACCTCGGTCTCGCCCGTGGCCTTGACCAGCTCTGTCACGATGCGGTTGGCCTCGGCGGCGTCGCGGGCCCAGTGCACGACGCCGCCGCGCGCGGTTACGTTGCGCTCGAGCTCTTCGAGGAGGTGCGGGAGGTCGCTCATGACGTGGGCCTTGATGGTCGAGCCCGCGTCGCGCAGCGCCTCCCAGTCGGGTACCTCGCCGACGACGGCCGCGCGCTTGGCCCGGATGGTCGAGGTCGCGTGGGCCAGGTTGCGGCGCAGCTGCGTGTTCCCCAGCGCTTGCTTGGCGGCCTCGGGGAACGTCTCGCCCCAGCGCAGCGGAGCGTCGGGGTGCGGCACGTCGTCGGCCCAGCCGGGGCTCGCGGTGGTGCCGGGCGAGCCGTGGTGCGTGCCGCCTTCGGGCAGGGTCCTCGCGCCGCGACGGGTGGGGAATCCCAGGAAGGTGCTCATCGTGCGGCCTCCTCGTCGTCGGAGCGGGCGTGGGCCGGTTCGGCCACGAGCGTCGGCGCGTCCTGCGTCGAGGCCAGGATCTCCGCGAGGTGCATGGTGCGCACCCCGGAGCGCAGCTTCGAGAGCCCGCCGCCGATGTGCATGAGGCACGAGTAGTCGCCCGCCGTGACGACCTCGGCGCCCGTCGACTTCACGTTCGACATCTTGTCGCTGAGCATCGCGGTCGAGGTCTCGGAGTTCTTGAGCGCGAACGTCCCGCCGAACCCGCAGCAGCTCTCGGCGCCGGGGAGCTCGACGAGGTCGATCCCGCCGACGGCGCGCAGGAGCTGGAGCGGCTTGTCGCCCACGCGGATCATGCGTAGCGAGTGGCACGTGGGGTGGTAGGTGACGCGGTGCGGGAAGTGCGCGCCGACGTCGGTCACCCCGAGCACGTCGACGAGCAGCTCGGACAGCTCGTAGGTCTTGGCGGCCAGGGCCTCGGCGGTCGCGCCGAGCTTCTCCTGGCCCGCGCGCCGGCACACCATGGCCTGCTGGTGGCGGATCGAGCCGGTGCACGAGCCCGACGGCACGACGATCGCGTCCCACTCGCCGTCGAGCGCGGGCGCGAACGCCTCGACGTGGTTCCTGATGACGGGCACGGCCTCGTCGAAGTAGCCCGTGTTGACGTGCATCTGCCCGCAGCACGTCTGCTGCTCGGGGAAGAACACCTCGTGGCCGAGGCGTTCGAGGAGCTGGACGGTGGCCCGAGGGGCCTGGGGGAACATCGCGTCGGCGATGCAGGTGGCGGCGAGGGCGATACGCACTGGGTACTCCAGCCGGGCAGGGGGCGGTGGGATTCAGTCTGGTCCCGGCGGGCGGCGAGTGCCCGTCGGAGGTGCCGTGCGGCCGTCCCGTCCTCCGCTCGACGATGAGCGGGCTGAGGTCTGACCACATGATGTCCGAGCCACTGTAGACCATCGCGTCGCTGTGGTCGGACCACATGGGCGCGGTGCGAGCGGGGCGTCCGGGGCGCACAGACGCGTGTCGTATCATGCCGATCGCCGGCCCGCCGTGGGCTGAGTCGTCGAGCCCGGCATCCTCGGGCGCGCGCTCTTCTCGTCGCTGGAGGTTCACTTCGTCATGCCTGTCCCTGACCGCGATCACCCTCGTTCCCGGAGGCTCGCCGTCGGCGCAGTCGCAGCACTGACCGCACTCGTCGCCGCGACCGCAGGGCTCGTGGTGACCGCACCGGTCGCCACCGCGACAGCCACTCCCACCACCACCGCCAGACCCGCCGACGGCGGGCTCGTGGCGACCGCACAGGACGCCGCGGCCGACGCTCCGTCGTCCCCCGTGGGCACGTTCCGTGCCCCCGTGTGCCCCGGTGCCACGGACCGCGACCCGAGGCGCTCCGGGCCCGACTACTACACCGACCTCACCCTCGTCTCCGGCGAGCGGCTCGAGGCGTACAACGCGGGCAGGCTCGTCCCGCTCTACGACGTCGACGGGACGGCCGACGCCGCCTCGCACCCCCCGCTGTGCGCCGTCCGCTACGACGCCGCGATCGACGGTCCGGTCTCCGAGTGGTCGTTCTGCACCGACGCCCTGCTGAACACGTGCAACAACCTGCTGCCAGGTGGTGTGCTCGCGGAAGGGGACGTCCCCGTCCCGTTCCCCACCCTGGTCAGACCGCAGCGTCTCAACCAGCAGCAGCTCGCCGCCGTCGACACGATGATCCGCGACGGCTACACGTCCCCGCTGGGCCTCACCGGCCGGGCCGACGGGACGGTACCGGAGCGGCTCGCGCTCCAGTCCATGATCTGGTGCGTCACCGACGGGATCAACTGCGACCTGTTCGGACTGGACCACGACGAGATCGCCCGGCTCGCGAGCATGATCCGCGAGTGGGGCGACGTGACCGCGACGAACCCGACCGTCCGGCTCGGGCAGGAGATCTCGTGGGAGCTCAGGACCACTGTCTTCGACAGCCCCATCACCATCACCTCGGACGTGCCCGTCCGGGTGTGCGAGGAGTCCGCCGGGCACGCGGAGCTCGCGAGCGACGGCACGCTCGTCGTCCGCGACGCCCCCACCTACCCTGCGGAGGTCAGGCTGTGCACCGATGCCGTCGCAGACGAAGGAGTCGTCGCGCTGACGGCGCGCGGCGGCGGGGACGGCACGTCCTACCACCAGAGCGACGTCACGAGCACTCCCCTCGGAGAGGCCTGCCAGATCTACGCGACGTGGGAGCCGGCGCCGTTCCAGGACAGCGAGACGGTCACGGTCTCGTCTGAGCCGTCGGGTCCGCCGACCGACCTGCCGACCGACCCGCCGACCGACCTGCCGACCGCCGTCGCACCGGACGACGGGTCGAGCTCGGGCTCGTCGCCGGGTGCCTCGACGTCCGGTACGACGACGGAGGGCACGACGACGGAGCGCACGCCCTCCACCGCGTCGGCACCCGCGCCCACCGACGAGGCCCGGGAGGCGCAGAAGTCCGACGGGCTCGCCGCGACGGGAACCGCGCTCGGCCCGGTGGTCGGCGTGGCGGCCCTGCTCGTCGTCGGCGGAACGGTGGCCCTGATCCTGCGGCGCGGGCGTCCTGACGCCACCTGACCCGACGACGGCACCCGGCACTACGCTGACCTCGTGCGCACCCACGAGATCGTCCTCGCCCGGATCGAGGCGGACCTGACCGCCGGCCGCTGGGGCCTCGGCGAACGCCTCCCGGCCGAGCGTGCGCTCGCCGAGGAGCTCGGCGTCTCGCGCCCCTCGGTCCGCGAGGCGCTGCGCGTCCTGGAGGCCATGGGCATCGTCCGCACCGCGGTCGGTTCAGGGCCCGACGCCGGAGCCACCGTCATCGACCGGCCCGCCGCAGGCCTGGGGGCGGCCGTGCGACTGCACGTCGCGTCCGGGACCCTCGTGGTCCGGGACGTCGTGGAGACCCGGGTGCTGCTGGAGACCTGGGCGGTCGGCCAGGCCGCCGCGAAGGCCGCGGGCGCCGGGCTCGCGGAGGCCGTCGCGCTGCTCGACGCCATGGACGACCCCTCGCTCGACGCGGCCCGCTTCCGCGAGCTCGACGCGGCGTTCCACGTGGAACTCGTCCGGCTCGCGGGCAACACGCTCGTCGAGGCCGTCATGACCGGGCTCCGAGGGGCCATCGAGTCCTACGTCGCTGCCGGGACCGAACGGTTGGAGGACTGGCCCCGCACCGCGGTGCGGCTGCGCGCCGAGCACCGCGCGATCCTCGACGCGGTCGCGAACGGTGACGCCGCGGGCGCGGTCGTGGCCGTGCGCGAGCACATCGAGGGCTTCTACCGCGAGGCGGGGCTGTGAGTCGGACCCCGGGGCGCGCGAGGTAGGGGGCAGCCCCCTACCTCGGCGTACGTCCCCCGCGAAGCGCGGGCCCGGGCGGCCACGTCGTAGTGTTCCTCTGGGCCCACCGGTCCGCCGCCCACCCCCCGGAGGACTCCGCATGACCATCGACCACCTGGACGTCCTCGCCGCGGCGCAGCGCATCGCGGGGCAGGTGCGGCCCGTCGCGCTGGCCCCCACGGACCCGGGTGCTCTCGGTGCCGCGACGGGCGTGTTCGCGCTCGAGCTCATGCAGCACACGGGCTCGTTCAAGGCGCGCGGTGCCCTGAACTTCGTGGGTGCCCACCTCGACGCAGGCACGCTGCCCGACGCCGGGATCGTGATCGCGTCGGGCGGCAACGCGGGCATGGCGAACGCGTGGGCGGCGAGGGCGCACGGGGTCCGGGCGACCGTGTTCGTGCCCGAGACCGCGCCGCCGGTCAAGGTCGCGCGCCTGCGCACCCTCGGCGCCGAGGTCCACCAGGTCGGGTCCGAGTACGCCGAGGCCCTCGACGCCGCGCAGTCCTTCGCGGACGAGACCGGGGCCCTGGCGTCGCACGCCTACGACAACCCCTTGATCGCGGCGGGCGCGGGCACGCTCCTGCAGGAGATCGTCGCGGTCCGCCCCGACGTCAGCACGGTCGTCGTCGCGGTCGGCGGCGGCGGGCTGTTCAGCGGCGTGGCCGCCGCGGCCCGTCCGCACGGGATCAGGGTCGTGGCGGTCGAGCCGCACGGTGCGCAGGCCCTGCGCGCCGCGCTCGACGCGGGTCGCGTGGTGGACGTCCCCGTCGCGTCGGTCGCCGCCGACTCGCTCGGCGCCCGCCGCACCTCCGAGATGGCGCTGTCGCTCGCGCAGCACGCGGACGTGCGCTCGGTCCTGGTGTCCGACGACGCGATCGTCGCCGCGCGCCGGCACCTGTGGGACGAGCGGCGGCTCGTCGTCGAGCACGGGGCCGCGGCGGCGCTCGCGGCGCTCGAGTCGCGCACGTACGTGCCCGACCCCGGCGAGCGCGTCGCCGTCGTGCTGTGCGGGGCGAACACGGACCCTGCGGACCTGGCGCGCTGAGCGACACCGGCGCCCGGCCGGCGCGAGGTCAGTCCGTGGCCCTGGCGGCCGACGGCAGCGCGTCGTCGGCCCACGTCTCCGGGGTGCCGACGCGCCAGAGCGGGCGTGCCGCTGCGATGACGGCGACCGTGGCGACGAGCAGCCCCGCGAGCGCCACGAGCGCGGTCCCGATCCCGAACCGGTCGAGCAACCCGGCACCGACGAGCGGGATCAGGGGTCCGGCGGCGAGCCCGGTCAGTCCCATGATCGAGGCGAGGCGTCCTTGCATCTCGAGCGGGGTGATCGCCGCTGCGTAGCCGGCGAGGCCCGCGTTGACGGCCGGGACCAGGAGGACGGCGAGCGGCAGCACGGCCACGTAGGCGGGGTACGTCTGGAGGGCGGCCATGAGAGTCGCGCCGAGGGCGAGGGCGGCCAGTGCGGCGACCGTGAGCGCCCCGGCCCGGACGCGCGCGACGAGCCGCGGTGCGAGCACGGCCCCGACGAGGATGCCCGCACCTACGGCGAGGTCGATGATCCCGATGAGGACGGGGGCGACCCCGGTCCGGACGAGCTCGAGGTTGATCCCGACGAGCAGCCCGCCGAACGCGACGTTGATGACGACGAAGAGGCCCAGGAGCGTCCGGAAGAGCGGGACCGACCAGACGAAGCGCAGGCCCTGGCGCAGCGCCTCGACGGGTCGGGTCGTGCGGGCCTCCGCGGTGTCGCCGTTGAGGGGCTCGCGCACGGCCCACGTGCATGCCGCGGTCGCGGCCGACCCGATCGCCGCGGCGACGAGCGGGACCGCGTGCCCGACGGCGAAGAGCAGACCGCCGACGGGGCCTGCGAGCAGGCTCGCGACGGCGTCTCGCCCCTGGGACGCGGCGAGCGCGGTCGGGAGCTGGGGGGTCGGGACGACGGAGCGGAAGGCTCCGCTCGTCGCGGGGTCGACGAAGGCTCCCACGACCGAGGCGCCGAACAGCACCAGCGCGAGGTGCCAGGCGGTGAGCGATCCGAGCGCTGCTGCGACGCCCACGGTCGCCCAGAGGGCGGCGCCCACGGTGCTCGCGGCGACGATGAGCCGACGCCGGTCGACGCGGTCCGCGACGACGCCGGCCGGCAGCGTCGCGAGCAGGGCCCCGACCTGGCCGACCGCTGCGACGGCTCCGGCCTGGAGGACCGACCCGGTCAGCGAGTAGGCGACGAGCGGGACGGCGAACAGTGCGAGGCCGGCGCCGAGCGACTCGGTCGTCAGCCCGGACATCAGGAGCATGTACGACCGGTTGCGCAGGAGGGGTGGAGCGGGGGAGGGGGCGTCGCCGGGCGCCTCGGGCGAGACGGGGGCTGCGGGTGAGGCGGGGAGCAGGACCGGGTCCGGGGCCGCAGTGTCCGTCGAGGCGCGGGGAGGTGGCGGCGTGCTCTGGGTGGTCGACATGCGACACACCGTAGTCTCGCAACAACTGATGCGCAATGATGATTGCGCAAGTGGTCGTGCGGACGGCGACGGCGTTGCTAGCCTCGGGGGATGCGCGAGACCTTCCACGTCCAGGACCCCACGGCGCTCCGGGCCGTCGCGCACCCCATGCGGCAGCGGATCCTCACCGAGCTCGCGGCCCTCGGGCACGCCCGGGCCGCGGACCTCGCACAGGCGATCGGAGAGCCCGCGAACTCCATCAGCTTTCACCTGCGGGTGCTGGCCAAGGCGGGCATGATCGCCGAGGCACCCGAGCACGCGCGCGACCGGCGCGACCGCGTGTGGACGAACGTCGCCGAGAGGTACGTCGTCGACCCAGGGTCGCCCGAGACGGTCCGGGAGGTCGTCCGCCCGGCACTGGTGTGGGCCGAGCGCCTGTTCGTCGAGGCGAACGACGAGAAGGCCCGGCTGGACGACCGGTTGCTCGCGATCAACGCGCTCGTCCTCACGCCAGGGCTGGCTGCGGAGATGACGCAGGACCTGGCGGACCTGCTCGAACGCTGGGCCGACCGCGCGCTCACCGAGGCCAAGGAGTCACCGGACCCGGCGCGGCGCGCCTACCAGGTGCTTGCGGTGCTGGCTCCCCACGGGCAGGACAGGAGCGACGACACGCACTGAGGTGCCGTCACGTCGTTGCACGAGGACGCCCGACGGCGGAGCGCACCCGGGTACGTGGGGGCGCTCCGCCGTCGGGCGTCGAGGGCTCTGCGGGCATCTACGGCGCTGCGGCCGTCGCGCCCGGCGCGTCAGCCGAAGATCTCGTCCTCGAGCAGCACCACGTCGTCGAGGCGGTTGCGCACCGACGTCACGCGCCAGCGGTCCGGGAACAGTGCCAGGTACTCGCCGTCCTCGCGCTGGAGCACCTCGACCCCCGGCTGCTCGTTGAGCTTCGCGACCCAGTCCTTCGTGGTGCGCAGCGCCATCGAGTAGCCCAGGCGGTCGAGCGTCACGGGCGCGTTGAACTCGGTCGCCATACGGTGCTCGGCGACCTCGAACTGCATGGGCCCGACCACGGCCAGGACGGGCGCCTGGTCACCGCGCAGGTCCGAGCGCAGGACCTGGACGACGCCCTCGGCGCCGAGCTGCATGACGCCGCGCTGGAACTGCTTGTAGCGCGAGACGTCCTTGGCGCGCATGACCGCGAAGTGCTCGGGCGCGAACGTCGGCAGGGGCGGGAACTCGACCTTCTTGTCCAGGTACAGCGTGTCGCCCACGCGCAGGCCCGCCGCGTTGACGAGGCCCACGACGTCGCCCGGGTAGGCCGTGTCGACGATCGTGCGCTCGCGCCCGAAGACCTGCTGGGCGTACTTGGTCGCGAACGGCTTGCCCGTGCGGGCCGAGCTCACGACCATGCCGCGCTCGAACACGCCCGAGCAGATGCGCGCGAACGCGAGGCGGTCGCGGTGCGCGGTGTCCATGCCGGCCTGCATCTTGAAGACGAACGCGCTGAAGGGTGCCTCCACGGGACGTGTGTCCTCGTTCACGGTGACGCGCGGCGAGGGGGAGGGGGCGACGTCGACCAGGACGTCGAGCAGCGCGTGGACACCGAAGTTCTGCACGGCCGAGCCGAACAGCACCGGCGTGGTCTGGCCGGCCAGGAACGACTCCTGGTCGTGGTCGCCGTTGGTGTCGGCGAGCAGCTCGGCCTCCTCGACGGCGGTCGTCCAGGCGTCGCCCTCGCGTGTCAGGGCCGCGTCCGGGTCCATGACCTCCTCGGGCGCGATGGTGGTGCCGCCGGCCGTGCGGGTGTAGTGCACGTACTGACCGGTCCGGCGGTCCAGGACACCGCGGAAGTCGCCGCCGACGCCCACGGGCCACGTGAGCGGGGTCGGGACCAGGCCCGTGCGCTCCTGGATCTCGTCCATGAGCTCGAGCGCGTCCTTGCCCGGACGGTCCCACTTGTTGATGACGGTGATGAGGGGGATGCCGCGGTGCTTGCAGACCGCGAAGAGCTTCATGGTCTGGACCTCGAGCCCCTTGGCCGCGTCGACGAGCATCACGGCCGCGTCGACCGCGGACAGCACGCGGTATGTGTCCTCGGAGAAGTCGGCGTGGCCCGGGGTGTCGACCAGGTTGATCATGGCGTCCCGGTAGGTGAACTGCAGCGCGGCCGACGTGATCGAGATCCCGCGGTCCTGCTCCATGTCCATCCAGTCGGACACCGTGCGCTTGCCCGCCTTGCCGTCCGCGCGTCCCGCCTCGCGGATCGCGTTGGCGTGCAGCGCGAGCGCCTCGGTGAGCGTCGACTTGCCCGCGTCCGGGTGGCTGATGACCGCGAACGAGCGGCGGCGCGAGGCCTCCGCGAGGACGGTCGCCCGCTCCTTCGCGGGGCTCGCCGGGGAGGCGGCCGCGGGAGCGGTGGTGCTGGAGGTCGTGGTGGGCTGGTCCGCTGAGGGCACTGGAACGTCCTGTGGCTTCCTGCAGTTTCCTGCGCGATCGAGGTCGAGGGGGTGGGGCGCATCCGCGCGGGACGCAGCACCCAGCTCTCCATTCTCCCGCGAGATCGAGGTCGCGCTGACCACGTGCCGAGAGCCCCGGTCGACTGGCCGCGGCGGGGGCCGGGTCGCTCCGCTGCGGGGCCCGCTCACTCCGGCGCGGGGCCGCCCCGGCTGAGCCGGATCTCCTCCAGGTCGAGCCGCGCCTGGACCTGGCGCAGGACGGTGTCGTCGATCGCGCGCTGGTCGCGCAGCCGCACGACCGTGTCGCGCTTGCGGGCCAGGAGCGCGAGCCGCAGCTCGGTGTACTCGTCGTCGAGGCGCACCGCGGGGTCCGGCTCGCCGCCCTCGTCGCCCTCCGCGTCCCGGGCGCGCAGCAGCGTCAGGTGCTCCTCGTACTCACCGCGCAGGCGGTCGACGACCGACGGGTCGGTGCCGAGCGCCGCCGCGACGTCGGGCAACGCGTCGAGGGCCTCCTGCGCAGCCGTCTCGTCGGCGAGCCGGCGCTCGCGGGCGACCCCGTCGTCGTCGGGCAGGCGGGCCCACCGGATCGTGGGTGCCAGCAGGAGCCCCTGGACCACGAGCGTCGTCGCGACCACGCCGCACGTGATGAACACGATGAGGTCCCGGTCGGGGAACGGAGCCCCCGAGCTCAGGGTCGTCGGTACGGCGAGCGCCGCGGCGAGCGAGACCGCGCCCCGGAACCCCGCGACGGTGCTGACCGCGCGCGCCCGGTTCGTGACGCGCCGCCCACGTTGGGAGGGTCGCCGGTCGACGAGCCGGATCGTGTACGCCGAGAGCACGAGGAAGCCGAACCGCACCACGAGGATGACCGCGCACACGACCGCGACCCCGACGACCGCCGTCACGAGGTCCTCCGAGACCAGGTTGCGCACCGCGGACTGCGCCTCGAGCCCCACGAGCACGAACAGCGACGCGTTGATGAGGTACGTCGAGACCGACCAGAACGCGACGGTCTGCTGCCGGGTCACCGCGCGCCCGATCCGCGGCCCGACCTGGCTCATGACCAGCCCGCACACCACCACGGCCAGCACCCCGGACGCCTCGATCAGCTCGGCGAGCAGGTACGCCGTGAACGGGATGAGCAGGACCACGACGTTGCCCAGCAGCGGGTCGTCGATGCGGCGCCTCACCTGGACGGCGAGCCACGCGACGAGCAGACCCACCGCGATGCCGCCGCCGTACGCGAGCACGAACAGCCAGGTCACGTGCCCGGCGCTGAGCGTCTCCTCGCCCACGGTCACGCCCACCGCGACGCCGTAGAGCACGAGCGCGGTGCCGTCGTTGACGAGGCTCTCGGCCCGCAGGACCGTGACCGTGCGTCGGGGCAGCGCTCGCGCGAGGACCCCGACGGCGGTCGCGTCGGTCGGTGCGACCGCCGCCCCGAGCACCCACGCGGGTCCCCAGGGCACGCCCAGCGCATGGGCCGCCGCGGCGACCGCGGCAGCCGTCACGACCACGAGCAGCGTGCTCGTCAGCACGATCCCGCGCAGCGTCGCCCGGATCTCCCGCAGCGAGATGGTGATGGCCTCCCAGTAGAGGAGCACCGGGAGGAACACCAGCAGCATGAGCTCGGGCGGCAGGTGCACCTGCCGCAGCGCCGGGACGAACCCGAGCGCGATCCCCGCGACGAGCAGCAGGATCGGGTCCGCGACCCGGGTGCGGCGCGCGAGGATGCCGCACACGACGATGACGACGCCGAGGACGACGACGAGCTCGAGCCCGATCACGGCCTCCTCCTCTCGGCTCCGTCGGCAGTCCGGCGTCCCGGCCGCCGGTACCCCGTGCTACTTCGCCGTCGGGACCGGGTGCCCCTCCGAGGCCTGCACGACGACGATGCCGCGCCCCGTGAGACCGAGCTGGTACGCCTCGCCCGACCCGCGGCCGATCGCGGCCGAGAGCTTCGCGGTCTTGCGGATCGTGGACGTGAGAGAGCTCGACCACAGGACCGCGGCCTGCATGTCGACGTACGTGGGCTCGTCGACGTCGAGGACCACGGGTGTCCCGTACGCCGTCACGGCGAGCGAACCCGTCCCCGTGAACGTCGTGTTGAAGAGGCCGCCGCTCATCATGGACGCGCCCTCGACACGGTTGATGTCCCAGGTCAGGGTGCTCTCGAACGCGAGGACGTTCGACCCGTTGACCGTGACGGCCTCGTCCTCCAGGTGCAGGACGAACACCTGGTCCGCGTCCTGCGCGAGGAAGACGTCGCCGCTGCCCGAGACCTTCATGAGGGACATGCCCTCGCCCGTGAAGGCCTTCTTGAACATCTTGGCGACGCCGCCCGAGCCCTCGTACGCGAAGTCGACGTCACCCTGGTAGGCGACCATCGAGCCCTGACGGGCGTAGAAGAACCCGCCCGTGCCCGCGAGGTCGACCTTGAGCATGCGGTCGTTCTGCAGCTGGAAGCTCCCCGGTTCGCCCGGCTGTTCGACGTGGTTCATGAGTGTGCTGCGCATGGCACCGATCATCCGGCAACGGGGCCACCCGTGCACGCGTCAGCGCCCGACGATCGTCGTCACGACGTCCGTCACGGCCGGTCGGCGCGGCGTGGAACCGAACCCGAACCGGACGGGCGGGTCGACGTCCCGCAGGTCCCCGAGCGGCTCGCCGACCCACTCGGTGCAGGCGCCGGTGATCTCGTGCACGTCCGTCGCGCCGTAGTGCTCGACCCGGCCGGGTCCGGCGCTCCCACGCGTCCGGACACCGCGGAGGAAGACCCGAGCGACCGGGTCGGTGAGGACCGTCGTCCGGTGGGAGGCCGCGACCCGCCGGGGCACCACGCGCAGCACGCCGCCGAGCACCGTCCGGCGCCCGACGCCGACCCACGCCTCGAGCGGCCCGGCGACCACGTGCCAGTCCTCGGACACGGCGACGGGGCACACCTCGACCCGGTCGAAGCAGTACGTCGTCGCGACGAGGTCCGCGACCTGGTGCGACGGGGCGAGAAGGACGCGCTCGCCGTCGGGCCGCTCCACCATGACGTCGGCGAACGCGCCGAACGGGGACACGTCCCACCTGCCGACGACCAGTCGGGTCCCTGACGCCGTGCCCCACCCGGCGATGCGGCCGCGGAACCGCTGGATGCTCGACATCCACCGAACCCTAGATCGCCGGAGCGACCCCGGTCGAGAAGAACGCCGTGACGACCGCCACGGCGGTCACGAGCACGAACGCCACGAACAGGGCGCGTCCCGTCCCCGGGCGCAGGGCCCACGGCCGACGGCGCACGACCAGCAGGAGGACGAGCGCCCCGAGGACGACGACCGCCGCGACCACGGCGGAGGCCGTCCGGGTGCTCTGCGCCGGGCAGGGAGGTGTCATGACGAAGGAACCGTCCGGTCCACCCCCGGCCAGGGCGCACACGACCTCGAGGTTCGCCCGCCAGGCCCGACGGCGCCACGCCCGTCCCGCGCGCGACCGGCGCGCCGCCGACACCACGGGCCTACCGGAGAGACCATGACGGGATGAGTGCTGACAGCGAGGTCGCCGGCCGGGTACGGGTCGTGACGGGCAAGGGCGCGGTCGAGGGGACGGTCGCGGACGGCGTCGAGCGGTTCCTCGGGGTGCCGTACGCGGCGCCGCCCTTCCGTGACCGTCGCTTCGCCGCGCCCCGTCCGGTCGAGCCCTGGGACGGGGTGCGGGACGCGACCCGGTACGGGGCCACGTCCCCGCAGTCCCCGTACCCGGGTGCGCTCGGCGAGCTGCTGCCGACCGTGACGATCGACGGCGAGGACGTCCTGCACGTCAACGTGTGGACCCCGGCGCAGCGGGGCACCGAGCTGCTGCCCGTCCTCGTCTGGGTGCACGGCGGGTCGCTCGCGCACGGGTCGAACGCGCTCGCGGCCTACGACGGGACGCGGTTCGCGCAGGACGGCGTCGTGTTCGTCGGGGTCAACTACCGGCTCGGCGCCGAGGGGTTCTCGGTGCTCGACGGTGCGCCGCGCAACCTGGGCCTGGCCGACCAGCTCGCGGCGCTCGCCTGGGTCCAGGACGAGGTCGCGGCGTTCGGCGGCGACCCGCGGCGCGTGACGCTCGCAGGCCAGTCGGCGGGCGGGAACACGGTCTCGGCGATCCTGGCCCACCCCTCGGCGCCGGGGCTCGTCGCGCGCGCGATCGTGCAGAGCGGACCGCTGTCCGCGCAGCCGGCTGCCCGGGCAGGGCGCATCACGCGCGCCATGGGCAAGGACCTCGCCGTCCCGACGACGCGCGAGGGGTTCGCGACCGTCCTGCCCGAGGCGCTGATCGCCTCGCAGGACCGCGTCACGGCCGGGGCGACCCCGCTCACGGGAGGACCGGGGTTCGCGTTGTGCCTCGACGACGACCTGGTGCCCTGCACTCCCGAGGACGCGCTCGTGGCGGGGGCCGGTCGCACGATCCCGCTGCTCGTCGGCGCCACGACCGAGGAGTACCGCCTCTGGTTCGTCCCCACGGGGCTGCTCGGCACGTTCAGGCGCCTGCACCTGGCGGTGGCCCGTCGCAAGGTCGGGATCTCGGCGCGGGCAGTCCGGCTGTTCCGCCGCAACCGCCCCGGGGCGCCCGTGGGGGCCGTCCTCGGGGCGCTCGCCACGGACGTCCTGCTGCGCGTCCCGCTCCAGCGGGTCGCCGACGCCCGCCGGTCCGCGGGAGCCGAGACCTACGTGTACGAGTTCGCCTGGCGCAGCCCGGTCGCGGACCTCGGAGCGGCCCACGCCGTCGAGCTGGGGTTCGTGTTCGACGCCCTGGCGTCGCCGGACTCGCGGGCGCTCGCCGGGCCCGAGGCCCCGCAGTCGCTCGCGACCTCGATGCACTCCGCCTGGGTCGCGTTCGCGACGACGGGCGACCCGGGCTGGCAGCGCTGGGACGAGACCCGCCCCGTGCGGGTCTTCGACGGCGAGGGCGACCCCGTGGTCCTCGCACCGCGCGACGAGGAGCGGGCCGCGCTCGACCGTCGGTAGACGGCGGGCGGGCCCCGGGGTCGGCCCGCGACAGAGGTCTACGCGAGGACGAGCTCCTCGCCGTCCGTCGCGTGCTCGGCCATCGCGACGCTGCGGACCGTCGGGTCGTCGTAGGTGTTCCAGTAGTACGTCGCGGTCCGCGAGGAGAAGAGCCCGGTGTAGATCGTGATCTCGAACTCGCCCGAGCCCATCGCGGCGCACCCGTCGACCATCGCGACCTGCTGCAGCGTGTGGAAGGCCCGGGAGACGTTCTCCTCCTCGGTCCCCTTGGTCCGGTAGTGGGCGTTGACGTACGCGGCACGGACGAACCGGGAGGGCGAGTAGTAGTCCCCGGGGATGCCGCGCATGTGCGAGCCCGAGCCGAACGGCGTGAGGTGCGCCCTGCCCAGCTCGGTCTCCTGGGGGAACTCGGGCGAGGTGTTGAGGTAGTTGCGCAGGTTCTCGTGGTGCCAGGCGAACCCGGGCTGGTTCGTCAGGACGTCGACGTCGTCGTCGAAGACCTGCATGCCCTCGCTCGTGTGCTCCACCACGATGGCGCGCTTCCCGTCGGCGATGATCCAGTGGAGCAGCGAGCTCGGGTACTTGTCGTTGATCGGCTTGTCGACGATCACCACGTCCGCGAGCGCTGCCTCGACCTCGTCCACGCTCGCGAACTGGGAGCTCACCCACAGGGGGAACTCGTACGCGGCGACGTTGACCGCGCCGTCGACGGGGCCGGGGGCGTAGGCCGCGTACCCCGGGAAGTTGAGCCCTGCGACGGCCAGGCCCGCGTCGTTGCCGCAGTCGAAGTAGAGCGGCGTGCTCTCCTCCACGATGCCCATGCCGATGGTCGCGTGCTTGATGCCGGACACCGCGCCGAACGGGGACCTCGGCGCGTAGCCCGTGGGCGTCAGCACCACCCGCTCACCGTAGCCGCTGGTCCAGTCGAGGTTTCGTGCGAGATAGGCGCTGCCCTGACCGTCCGAGAACCTGATGCCTGTGCACATGCCGATGCCTCTTTCGTCGTGGTTGCCACGTGAGGCGTGCGCGGTCCGCCGAACCACCGCGTCGTGCCCCCTTCCTCCCATCGTCGTGCCGGGGCGACGATCGTGCTCGGTGGGGCCGGTTCTGCTCCTCGGCTCGTCGACTGGCCGTCGACGCCGACGACTTGGTCGATCCGCCCACCCGGGGGAATGATCGACCCATGCTCACCCTCACCGGAGCCGCCGGCTCGCGCATCGTCGGGATCGGCCACCACCAGCCCGAGCGGACGCTCACCAACGACGACATCGCCCAGCTGGTCGAGACCAACGACGAGTGGATCCGGTCCCGCACGGGGATCGTGACGCGGCACGTCGCGGCCGAGGACGAGACCGTGGCCGACATGGCCACCGCGGCCGCCCGGCACGCCCTGCAGGACGCAGGCGTCGCGGCGAGCGAGGTCGACTTGGTCATCGTCGCGACGGCCACGGCACGCGACCGCTCGCCCAACACCGCGGGCCGCGTGGCGTACAACCTGCGCACGGGCGTCATGCCCGGCCAGTCCACGCCCGAGGAGGAGGACGCACCCGACCTGCGCGGCGTCGTCGGGCCTGTGATCCTGGACGTCAACGTCGCGTGCTCGGGCTTCGCGCACGCCTTGGCGCTCGCGGACCAGGCGATCCGCACGGGCTCCGCGACCACGGCCCTCGTGATCGGCGCCGAGAAGCTCACCGACTTCACCGACTGGACCGACCGGGTGACGTGCATCCTCACGGCCGACGGCGCGGGCGCGTTCGTGGTGCAGGGCACCGACACCCCGGGGATCGGACCCGTCGCGTGGGGCTCGGAGCCCGAGCTGACCCCGGCCGTGCTCATCGAGGCCCCGGACGAGAAGTTCGTGCAGGACGGGCGCGCGGTGTTCCGCTGGGCCATCACGCGCGCGGCGGACCGGGCGCGCGCCGCGGTCGAGAAGTCGGGCCTGACGCTCGACGACATCGAGGTGCTCGTCGCGCACCAGGCGAACCTGCGCATCATCGAGCCGCTCGCCAAGGCGCTGGGCCTCGAGGACAAGGTCGTCGTCACGGACATCACGGAGTCGGGCAACACGTCGGCCGCGAGCATCCCGCTGGGCCTGTCGAAGTGGTGGCACTCGGGCAAGATCCCGGCGGGCGTGCCCGCTCTGCTCATCGGCTTCGGCGGCGGCTTCGCGTGGGCCGGGCAGGTCGTGCAGACGCCCACGCGCTGATCCGCCCGCCGAGACGGCCGTGTCCCCGCGTGCCACGCTGGGCGCATGGCTGGTGACGCGCGCGTGCGCCGCCTGCGCCGCGAGGCGTGGGGGTTCGTCGTCGGGTCGGCGTGCTTCCTGGTCGGCGCGGTGCCGTTCTACGCGCAGGCCGTGGGACCCGTCGTCGTCGGTGTGACGTTCTGCGTGGGCTCGGTCTTCTTCACGCTCGCGGCGGCGATCCAGCTCAGCCTCAGCGGTCGTCGCGTGCCGCGTCGGGGCACGCTCCCGGCCGACCGGTGGGACTGGTGGGCCGCGGCGGTCCAGCTCGTCGGGACCCTCTTCTTCAACATCAGCACCGCGGCCGCCCTGGGTGCGGCGATCGCGGACCCCACGCGTCTGGGCGCGGGCTGGCGGCCCGACGCCTACGGGTCGGTCGCGTTCCTCGTGTCGAGCGCGTTCGCGGTCGTCGCGACCCGGGACCGCGGTCACCTGTGGGACGCGGACGCGCGCACGTGGCACGGGACGTGGCTCAACCTCGTGGGGTCGGTCGCGTTCGGCGCGTCGGCCGTGGGGGCGTACGTGGTGCCGCAGACGGACTCGCTCGTGAGCGCGTTCTGGGCGAACCTCGGCACGCTCCTGGGGGCGGTGTGCTTCCTGGTCGCGGCGCTGCTGTCGCGCCGCACGATCGACGCCCCGGCTCCTGCGGTGTCGCCCGGTCCGCGTCCTGCGACCTGAGGCGCGGCTAGCGCGGGGTGCGCGCCCGCTTCGAGGACGCGGCGTCCATGCCCTGCACGACGACGGCGCACCGGTCCTCGTCGTGGGTCGCCCCGTCGGCGGCGCGGTCGAGGAGGCGGCGCAGGGTCGCACGGTCGGCGGCGTCGAGGCCTCCGAGCAGGTCCTCCTCGGCGGCGGCGACGCGGGCGTCGAGGTCGGCGAGGACCTCGCGCCCCTTGGCGGTCGCGACGATGCGACGGGTCCGGCGGTCGGTCGGGTCGGCCTGCCGCTCGACGAGGTCGCAGCCGACGTACTTGTCGATGAGGTAGGTCATGACGGTCCGGTCGATGCCGAGGCGTGCGGCGAGCGCGGCCTGGCTGGGCGGGGTGTCGTGCACGACGGCGGAGAGCACCTGGTAGCAGCGTGTCCCGTCGGGCAGGTCCTCGGCGAGCGAGTCGACCCGTGCGCTCCACTCCCGCAGGAGCGCGGTGAGCGGCCAGCCGAGGGGGCTGGGGGTGCGGGTGGTGTCCGGCGTCGTGAGGGTCACGGGACCAGGATACATCGGAATGATCTCGATGGAAGATGAGTTGCTGGTGATATCGTCTGTTACTCAGACGATCTTTGGAGACGACCGCCGCCCCCGCGGCACACGGAGCGCGCACGCATGACGGACTACGGCCACGACCTCATCCTCGGGACCTTCCTGACCCCGCAGAACAGCGACCCGCAGGCGCCCGTGCGCCTCGCGCAGATCACCGAGAACGCGGGGCTCGACCTCGTGACCTTCCAGGACCACCCCTACCAGGCGGGGTTCCTCGACACCTGGACCCTCATGACCTGGGTCGCCGCGGCGACCGAGCGCGTGCACGTCGCGGGCAACGTCCTCAACCTGCCGCTGCGCCCGCCGGCCGTCCTGGCGCGCGCGGCCGCGAGCCTCGACCTGCTCTCAGGCGGGCGGTACGCGATGGGGCTGGGGGCCGGTGCGTTCTGGGACGCGATCGAGGCCATGGGCACGCCGCGCCTGACGCCGGGCGAGGCGGTCACGGCCCTCGACGAGGCCGTCGACATCATCCGCGGCATCTGGGACACGAGCGACCGCACGCCCCTGCGCGTGCACGGCACGCACCATCAGGTCGACGGCGCCAAGCGCGGCCCGGCCCCCGCGCACGACATCCCGATCTGGATCGGTGCCGTCAAGCCGCGCATGCAGCGGCTCATCGGCCGCAAGGGCGACGGCTGGCTGCCGTCCCTGTCATACCTCCAGCCCGGCGACCTCGCCAGGGGCAACGCGGTGATCGACGAGGCCGCGGTCGCGGCCGGACGCGACCCGAGCGCGGTGCGCCGCATGGTCAACGTCAACGGCAGGTTCACCCCGAGCCGCGTGGGCTACCTCCAGGGCCCCGTCGAGCAGTGGGTCGAGGAGCTCGGCAACCTCGCGCTCGAGGACGGCGTCTCCGGGTTCGTCCTCGCGACCGACGACCCGCGCGAGATCCACGTCTTCGGCGAGGAGGTCGCCCCGGCGCTGCGCGAGCTCGTCGCGGCCGAGCGCCGGTCGGTCGGCACGGCTCCGGCCGGTCGCCGTCGCGGCGCCCTGGCGCTCGCGGCCCGCCGCGACGGGATCGACTACGACGGCCTGCCCGACTCGTTGACCGAGCGCGCCGTCGAGCCGGGCGACCGCGCCTACGACACGGTCCGCCACACCTACATGCGCTCGGGCGCCCCGGGCATCGTGCTCCGCCCGCGCACCGCGCACGAGGTCGCCGAGGCCGTCGTCTGGGCCGGCGAGCAGGGCGTGCCGCTCGCGGTCCGCTCGGCGGGCCACGGCATCAGCGGTCGCTCGACCAACGACGGCGGCGTGCTGCTCGACGTCGGCGCCCTGGACCAGGTCACCGTGCCCGACGACGGCTCGCACCGCGTGCGCCTGGGTGCGGGCGGGACGTGGGGCCAGGTCGCCGAGGTGCTCTCCCCGCACGGCCTCGCGATCAGCTCGGGCGACTCGGGCGGCGTGGGCGTCGGCGGCCTCGCCACGACGGGCGGCATCGGCCTCCTGGGCCGCAAGCACGGCCTGACGATCGACCACGTGGTCGCGGCGGAGATCGTGACCGCGGACGGTCGGGTGCGCGTCGTCGACGCCGAGAACGACCCCGAGCTCTTCTGGGCCCTGCGCGGTGCGGGCGGCAACATGGGTGTCGTGACCTGGGTCGACGTCGAGGCGACGCCCGTGACCGACCTCGTCTACTCGACCATGGTGCTCGACGCGTCGGACACCGCGGGACTGCTCGAGCGCTGGGCCGCGACGGTCGAGTCGGCGCCGCGCGAGCTCACGAGCTTCCTGCACATGAGCGGGGCGCGCGGCGGACGTGGCCCCATGGCCCAGCTCATGACCGTGTGGGCCGACGACGACACGGGGGCGGCGATCCGCGCGCTCGAGTCCCTCGCCGACTCGGCCCCTCTGCTCGACCACCAGGCCGTGCTGACGCCGTACTCGGGCATCGTGCGCCGGGCCGACGCCCAGCACTCGGGCGGCGGAGAGCCCGGCTCGCGCTCGGGCCTGATCGAGCACGTCGACCAGGCCACGGCCCGCGACCTCGCCCGCTTCCTCGACGGCGGCGGCGCGCAGCTCCTCCAGCTCCGCGCGGTCGGCGGGGCGGTCAACGACGTCGCGCCCGACGCGACGGCGTACGCGCACCGCACGCAGAACTTCTCGGTCGCGGCCTTCGGGTCGCGCCGGGGGCCCGGCGGGATCGACGGCGCGTGGGACGAGCTCGTGCACCCGCACACCGACGGGCTCTACCTGTCGTTCGAGACCGACCCGCGTCCCGAGCGCCTGCGTGAGGCGTTCCCCGAGCCGACGCTCTCGCGCCTGCGTCAGGTCAAGCGTCAGGTCGACCCGACGAACCTGTTCTCGGCGAACTTCCCGATCCCGCCGGCGGACGCCTGAGTTCCTGCGGGTCGCTCCTGACTGCGAGCGGCCCGCAGACCGCCGTGGGGGGCTGGGTGCAGAATGGCAGCATGCCTCTCGCACCCCGCTACCTCGCCGCCGACGACCGCTACGAGTCCATGACGTACCGGCGAGCCGGTCGCAGCGGCCTCGCCCTGCCCGCGCTGTCGCTGGGCCTCTGGCACAACTTCGGCGACGTCAACCCGTTCGACAACCAGCGCGCGATCCTGCGCCGCGCGTTCGACCTGGGGATCACGCACTTCGACCTCGCGAACAACTACGGCCCGCCCTACGGCTCGGCCGAGGAGAACTTCGGGCGCCACCTCGCGCGCGACCTGCGGCCATACCGCGACGAGCTCGTGATCTCGAGCAAGGCCGGGTACGACATGTGGCCCGGCCCCTACGGCGACGGCGGCTCGCGCAAGTACCTGCTGTCCTCGCTCGACCAGTCGCTCGCGCGCATGGGCCTCGACTACGTCGACATCTTCTACTCGCACCGGTTCGACCCCACGGTCCCGCTCGAGGAGACCATGGGCGCGCTCCACACGGCCGTGGTGAGCGGGCGGGCGCTGTACGTCGGCGTCTCCAACTACTCGCCCTCGCAGACCCGCGAGGCCGCGCAGATCCTCGCCGACCTCGGCACGCCGCTGCTCATCCACCAGCCCAGCTACTCGATGTTCAACCGGCACGTCGAGCTGCCCGAGGCCGGGCACGACGACGGCGAGAACCTGCTCGACGTCGTCGAGGACCTCGGCGTCGGGACCATCGTCTTCTCGCCCCTCCAGCAGGGCCTGCTCACGGACCGCTACCTCTCGGGCGAGGTGCCCGCGGACTCGCGCGCCGCCGTCGGGCACTTCCTCAAGCCCGCCGCCATCTCCGAGACGTACCTCGAGCGCGCCCGTGCGCTGAACGAGATCGCGGCGGGGCGCGGTCAGTCGCTCGCGCAGCTCGCGCTGAGCTGGGTCCTGCGCGACGAGCGCATCACGTCGGCGCTCGTCGGGGCGAGCAGCGTCGCGCAGCTCGAGAACAACGTCGCGGCGCTCGACGCCCCCGCGCTCACGGCCGAGGAGATCGCGGCGATCGAGCCGTTCGCCATCGACGGCACGACGCGCTGAGCCCACCCGCTCGACCCGGCGGCGGTACCCGAGGTCGGTCAGGCGCGTGCCTGACCGACCCCGGGCGCGGCACCGAGGTGCTCAGCTCCAGCGCTGGACCGCGAGCGGCGCGGCCTCCGCGAGCTCACGGACCACGGGGTGCTCGCTCTCCGCGAGGACCTGCTGCAGCGGACCGGACTCGACGAACTCGCCGTCGACGAGCAGGTGCGCCGACGACGTCATGCGGTGCACGAGCTCGAGGTCGTGCGACACCAGGAGCACGCCCGTGCCGAGCCGCGTGGCAGTCTCCTTGACCCGCCCGGCGATCTCGCCGCGCATGGTCGGGTCGAGCGCCGTGAGCGGCTCGTCGAGGAGCAGCACGTCGGGCCGCGTCGCGAGCGCACGGGCCATGGCCACGCGTTGACGCTCGCCGCCCGACAGCGTGCGCAGCGGGCGGTCCGCGTAGCGGTGCTCGAGGGCGACGAGGTCCAGCAGGTCCTCGATCGACTGCCCCGAGGGGCGCCCGCCCTTGCGTGCGTCGGTGAGCCCCGACTTGAGCACGTGCGTCACGGTGCTCGCGGGGTCGATGCCCGGCAGGCCGTCCTGCGACACGCGTCGCACCGCGGCCTTGAACGTCTTCTTGTCGCGCCGTCCGAGGCGCGTCACGGTCCGTCCGCCCCACGTCACGGTCCCGCTCGTGGGCTTGACCTCGCCCAGCAGCGCGCTCACGAGCGTCGACTTCCCGACGCCCGACGGGCCGACGATCCCCACGGGCTCCTGCCCCGCCGCGAGCTCGATCGAGACGCCGCGCAGGACGTCCTCGCCGCCGTGCCCGGCCCAGAGGTCGCGCGCCTGCAGGATGTGGGTGGTCGTCATGCCCGGTCCTTCCGAGGGTGGGTCAACCAGATCAGGGGCGTGGGTGTCCCCGGTGGTCCAACGAACGACGGTACCCGCGTTCTCCCGGCGGACGGTGCGTCGCGGGTCACACCGGCCACCGGCCGGTGCGCGCCGGTGCGCGCCCGCGACGCCTCGAGGTGACCGGTCAGTCGCTCGTCGTCCACGCCGACGGCGCCGCGACCACGTCCCGCAGCACGGTGCGCGCGCCGCCGATCATGGCCGCGTGCCCCGCGACGAGCGCGGGCCGCAGGTCGAGCTCGGTCCAGGGCGACGCGAGGACGCGGGTCGTGAGCTCGGTCGTCAGGGCCTCGCGCAGGTAGGGCAGCAGGTCGGTGTAGATGCCGCCCAGCAGCACGGTCTCGATGTCGACGAGGTTGACGAAGTTCGCGAGCGCGCGCCCCAGAGCGGTCCCGGCCGAGGTCGCGGCCTCGCGGGCCGACGGCGTGCCCTCCGCGAGCGCCTCGAGGAACGTCTCGACGGGCGCGTCGACGGGGATGCCGGCCGCGCGCAGCATGGCGTCCTTGCCGGCGTACTGCTCGAGGCAGCCCGTGGCGCCGCACAGGCAGCGCGGCCCGTGCGGGTCGACCACGACGTGCCCGATCTCGCCGCTCCAGCCCCGGTTCCCGAGGAAGAGCTCGCGGTCGATCACGATCGCGGAGCCGATACCCACCTCGCCCGAGACGTAGAGGAACGACGACGGCACGGGGGGAGCGGCGTCGTCGGGCCTGTGGTCCTGCGCACCCGCGACGAGCTGCGCGAGGCCCGCGAGGTTGGCCTCGTTGGCGATCTCGACGGGCAGGCGGTCGGGCAGGCCGAGCAGGGGCAGGGGCAGGAACGAGGACCAGCCGAGGTTGGGGGCGACCTGGAGGCGGCCCGCGCGGGCGTCGACCAGGCCGGGCAGCGCGAGGCGCGCGCCCGCGACCTGCATGTCCTGGGCCTCGACATCCTCGACGAGGCGGCGGGCGAGCGCGCCCAGGCGTCCGAGGACCTCGGCCGGGTCGCTGCCGTGCAGGTCGCCCGGCACGACCTCCTGCGCGACGACCTGCCCCGTGAGGTCGAGGACGGTGCCGCCCAGGTAGTCGACGTTGACCTCGAGGCCCAGCCCGACGATGGTGCGCTCGGCGGGCGTGAGGGGGACGGCGGGGCGTCCGGCGCGCAGCGGGGTCACGGGCGGGAGCTCGCGCACGAGGCGGGCCTCGATGAGCTGGTCGACGAGCACGGACACCGTGGCGCGCGTGAGCCCGGTGGCGGCGGCGATGTCGGCGCGCGAGCGGGGCCGTGGCGCGTCGAAGAGCGCCTGGGAGACCAGGGCGAGGTTGTACTCGCGCAGGGTGTGCTGGCGGGCGGCCGTGGGGCGCGCCCGGGTGGGCGTCCTGACGCCGGTCGAGGACTCGTCGCGGTTCACGTCTTGACCTTACCGACAGGACCGCATAAGTTCATCCATACAACAAATGACGGCCTGCTCGATGACGGAGCCGGCCCATCTCGACGAGGAGACTGTCGTGGCTGACGCGATCGACCAGAACATCAACTTTTCCTTCGGCCTGTGGACCGTGGGCTGGACCGGCCAGGACCAGTTCGGCGGAGCCAGCCGCCCCCACCTCGACCCGGCCGAGTCCGTGCGCAAGCTCGCCGACCTGGGCGCGTGGGGCTTCACGTTCCACGACGACGACGTCGTGCCCTTCGGCTCCGACGACGCGACCCGCGAGCAGCTCCTCGGCGAGGTCAAGAAGGCCGCCGACGAGACCGGCCTGACCATCGAGATGGTCACGACCAACCTCTTCAGCCACCCCGTCTTCAAGGACGGCGGCCTCACCTCGAACGACCGCGGCGTCCGCCGCTACGCGCTGCGCAAGGTGCTGCGCAACGTGGACCTCACCGCGTCTCTCGGCGCCAAGACGTTCGTCATGTGGGGCGGCCGCGAGGGCACCGAGTACGACGGTGCCAAGGACCTCCACTCCGCGCACGAGCGCTACGCCGAGGGCCTCGACCTCACGGCCGCGTACATCAAGGACCAGGGCTACGACATCAAGATCGCGCTCGAGCCCAAGCCCAACGAGCCCCGCGGCGACATCTTCCTCCCGACCATCGGGCACGCCCTCGCGCTCATTGCGAAGCTCGAGCACGGCGACATCGTGGGCCTCAACCCCGAGACGGGCCACGAGCAGATGGCGGGCCTGAACTACACGCACGGCCTCGCGCAGGCGCTGTGGGCCGGCAAGCTCTTCCACATCGACCTCAACGGCCAGCGGTCCATCAAGTTCGACCAGGACCTCGTGTTCGGCCACGGCGACCTGCTCTCCGCGTTCTTCACGGTCGACCTCATCGAGAGCGGCTTCCCCAACGGCGGACCCCGCTACGAGGGCCCCCGCCACTTCGACTACAAGCCCTCGCGCACCGAGAACGAGGTCGGCGTCTGGGACTCGGCCAAGGCCAACATGGAGACCTACTCGATGCTCGCGCGCAAGTCCGCCGAGTACCGGGCCGATCCCGAGGTCCAGGCCGCGTTCGAGCACGCGGGCGTGTTCGAGCTCGGCGAGAGCACCCTGGGTGCGGGCGAGACCGTCGCCGACCTGATCGCGGACCGCGGCGCCTACGAGGAGTTCGACGTCGAGGCCGCCGCCGAGCGCGACTTCGGCTTCGTGCGCCTCAACCAGCTCGCGCTCAAGCACCTGATCGGCTGATGGGCGGCTCTCCCGGGTCGGCCGCCGGCGTCCTCGTCGCAGGGGTCGACTCGTCGACGCAGTCGTGCAAGGTCGTCGTCCGTGACGCGCGCACCGGGGCGCTGGTGCGCTCGGGCTCGGCGTCGCACCCCGACGGCACCGAGGTCTCGCCCGACGCCTGGTGGGCGGCGTTCCGCACCGCGGCCGAGGTCGCAGGCGGGCTCGACGACGTCGCGGCCCTGGCCGTGGGCGGTCAGCAGCACGGCATGGTCGTGCTCGACGCCGACGGCGAGGTGATCCGTCCCGCGCTCCTGTGGAACGACACCCGCTCGGCCGGCGCCGCGCTGGACCTGGTCCGTGAGCTCGGCGCCGGGGACACCGGTGCCGGGGCCAAGGCGTGGGCCGAGGCCGTCGGGTCCGTGCCCGTCGCATCGCTGACCGTGACGAAGCTGCGCTGGCTGCGCGACGCCGAGCCGCAGAACGCGGCACGGGTCGCGGCCGTCGCGCTCCCGCACGACTGGCTGACGTGGCGGATCGCCGGCTACGGCCCGCGGAGCGAGGGCCTCGAGCCCGACCTCGGCGCGCTCGTGACCGACCGCTCCGACGCGTCCGGGACGGGCTACTTCGACGCCTCGGCCGACGGCGGGCGCGGGGCCTACCGCACCGACCTGCTCGAGCTCGCGCTCGGACGCTCGGACGTGGTGCTGCCCCGGGTCCTCGGCCCGGGGGAGGACGGCGGGGTGGCCTCGGCCACCGTCGCCGGTGCCGCGGTGAGCGACGGGGCCCTGATCGGCCCCGGCGCGGGGGACAACGCGGCCGCGGCCCTGGGCCTCGGCATGCGCGCGGGCGACGTCGCGGTCTCGATCGGGACCTCAGGCGTCGTCTCCGCGATCGCGACGTCCCCCACGGCCGACGCGAGCGGGCTCGTCAACGGCTTCGCCGACGCCACGGGCAACTACCTGCTGCTCGGGGTGACCCTCAACGCGAGCCGCGTCCTCGACGCGACCGCGCGGGTCCTGGGCGTGGACCACGCGGGCCTGTCCCGGCTCGCGCTCCAGGCCCCGGCGGGCGCCGACGGCCTCGTGCTCGTCCCCTACCTCGAGGGCGAGCGCACGCCGAACCGGCCGGACGCGAGCGGCACCCTGCACGGCATGCGTCTCGCGACCATGACGCCCGCGCACCTCGCGCGGGCCGCCGTGGAGGGCATGCTGTGCGGCCTGGCCGACGGGCTCGACGCCCTGCGCGCGCAGGGCGTGCAGGTCGAGCGCCTCCAGCTCATCGGCGGCGGCGCGCAGTCCGAGGCGGTGCGGCGCATCGCACCGCAGGTCTTCGGCCTGCCCGTCACGGTCCCCGAGCCGGGCGAGTACGTCGCCGACGGCGCCGCTCGCCAGGCGGCGTGGGTGCTGTCGGGCGAGGCGGAGGCTCCCCGGTGGGAGACGTCGTCGAGCACGGGCTACGACGCGGACCCCGAGCCCGGGATCCGCGCGGGGTACGCGGCGGTGCGCGACCTGACCTGAGGTCATGGGCGCTGTCGTCGACGCGTCGAGAGAAGGGGCCGCCGTTCCTGCCGGAACGGCGGCCCCTTCTCCGTCCGCGACCTGGAGTGCCCTCAGGGGTGTCGCCGGGCGAGGTACCAGGCACCCCCTGCCGCCGCCGCGAGCGAGGCCGCGGCCATCGCCGCGAGGGTCTGCGCGAGGCTCGCTCCAGGCGCGGAGCTCGTGCCCGGCCCGCCCGGTGCGACCGGCTGCGCGGCCGGCGGGGCGAGCGTCGCGGTGGTCGCGACGAAGCTCGGCGCGGGGTGCCCGCCCGCCGGGTCGGTGTCGACCCAGTCGTACGAGCCCTCGGTGCACGTCTGCGTCGTGGGGAACCAGAAGGCCTGCCCGGCGGTGCCCGTGACCCTGGCGACGAGCTCGAACCGGGCAGCGGTGCCGTCGGCGACCGGGGTCCCTTCCCAGCGGACCCCTCCCGGTTCCTGGGTCGACACCCATCCTTCCGGCTCGGCGGTCGAGACGGCCTCGACCCCTGCGGGGAGCGTGAGGTCGAGGCCCGTCGTCGGGGCGCCGTCGCACCCGTGCTCGAACGAGAACGTGAGCGTGGTGGTGCCGTCACCGTTCGGCGTCGCGGTCTCCAGGAGGACGTGGGCCGCCGCGCCCTGCACGCCCGTCAGGGTCAGCAGCGCGGCGAGACCGAGGGCCGCGGCGGCGCGAGCACGGCGCGTCATGGGGAGACCTCCACGGGAAGCGTGACGACCGGGTTCTCGTACTTCGAGGTGCGGACGCCGACCGTGACGTCCCACGACCCGGCCATCGGCAGGTCGATCGAGGCCAGGTAGGTCCCGGTACCGGTCCGTGTGACGGTGGGCGTGAAGGGGCCGATGCCCAGCTCGGGCTGCGTGAGCCCCACCTCGGGGAGCGCGACGGGGTCGAACGGGGCGCCGTCGGCGTCGAGCACGGTCAGCTCGAGCGAGTTGATGCCGAGCGCGCCCGGCGTGACCCTGGCCTGGAGCGACCCGGACCCGAGGGGTTCGTCGAACTCCCGGGCGGGCGCAGCGCTCTGCGCCTCGACGGGGGCCCGGGTCTGCGCCTCGACCGGGCTCTGGGAGACGAGCACCCCGGTCACGATCAGCAGCACCGTCAGGACAGACGCCTCGGCGACGACCGTCCGGCGCAGACGCAGGCGCCCCTCGGGGCCCTCCGCGACGTGCGGGACCAACCCGTACCGGTTCCACGCCGCGATCGCCACGAGGCTCAGCGCAAGGGCGACCTTCACCAGGAGCGTCCGGCCGTACCCGGTGGTCACCAGCGCGTCGAGCGAGCCGAGGATGCGCCAGGCCAGCAGCACGCCGCTCAGGGCGAGCGCGAGGACGAGCCACGCGCCCACGGTCGAGAAGCGCAGGACCGTGCGTGCCGAGCGCTGGGCAGACGCCCCCGAGGAGCGCGCGAGCAGCAGGCACAGCCCCACGATCCCGCCGAACCACACGGACCCTGCGGCCACGTGCAGCACGTCGGCACCGAGGACGAGCCACGCCGGGCCGAACGTCCGGGTGTGCCCCACGACCGTCAGCGAGGTCGCGGCCAGCGCGGCAGCGCCGAGCGCGAGCGGGACGGGCCACCGCCGACGCGTCGCCCGGCCCGCCCGGGGGCAGAACATGGTCGCGACGACCAGTCCCACCAGGCCGAGGAGCGCGGCCAGGGCCGACTCGGACCCCAGGGCCGCGGTCCAGACCTCCGGCTCCAGGAGCGCTCCGACCCCGCGGCCCGCCTGCCACACGGCCGTGACCGGGACCGAGACGAGCAGCCCCGCCCCGGCGAGGACCGCGAGCCCCCGGCGCGTGCGGTCGAGCCGACGCCGGAGCACGGGCATGGCCCCCGGGGTCGCGTCGAGCAGCAGGAGCTCGAAGACCACGAGGCCGGCCACCCCGAGCGTCCCGACGTACACGAGCGCCTGGGACGCCCGCCGCAGCGTCGAGACCGCCGCCGACGTCGAGGGCTCGGGGACCGCGGCGACGGTGTCGCTCGGTGCTCCGACCGAGAACGTGAACGCTCCCGCGAGCGGGTGGGTGTCCCCGGACGTGACGCGCCAGCTCACGACGTACGTGCCGTCGTCGAGCACCGCGGGCACCGCGATCTCCACGCGGGAGTCGACCGCCGTGGGCGTGACGGCCACGGCCGTCCCGGCGGCGTCGAGCAGCGTGACGCCGCCGGGCGGCACCTGCACGGGTTCGTTGAAAGTGAGGGTCAGCAGGGCGGGGGAGTCCTCGACGACGGAGCCGTCCCGAGGATCGCTGTCGACGATCACGGCGTGGGCCGCGGCCGGGGACGCTGACGCCAGCATCAGCACCACCCCGGCCACGGCCGACACCACGACCGCCGTCACCCCGCGCAGGACGCGGGCGACGTTCATCGGTCGCGTCAGGCCTTGGGGCGACGGGCGAACGCGGCGCCGCCCAGGACGAGCCCCGCCGCACCGAGCACGAGCGCCACCCCGGACAGGACGAGGGGCAGCGACGACGGCTCGTCCGACGACCCGGCCGCGTCGGCCGTGTCGTCAGTGCCGTCAGCGCTCGCGGCCTCTGAGGCGGCCGCGTCGGAGACCGTCTCGACGTCCCCGTGCGCCTCCTCGGCCTCGGTGATCGTCAGGGTCGGGGCGGGGAGGTCGAGGTCGTGCGGGTCCTCGCCCTCGGCCGCGACCTGGACCCAGGCGGACTCGCCCTCCTGGCAGGTCTGGACGGTCGGGAAGACGAGGGTCTCGCCGACGGCGTCGGGGAGCTTGGTCGACAGGACGAGGGCGTCCCGGTACCCGTCGGGCAGCGGCGTCCTCGCGGTGTAGACGATCTCGCCGACGCGCTCGGAGAGCTGGCCGCCGTGACCGTCGTCGATCGGGGTCGCGAGGGTCACCATGACCTTCTCGACGTCCCAGCCGGGGTTGACCGTGGGGGTCACGCTCGTGAGCGGCTCGGGGATCTGGATCGAGACCTTCGTCGTCGACGACTCGCCGCAGCCGTGCGGGACGCCGAACGTCAGGAGGGCGTAGGAGCCCGCGGTGGTCGTGTCGGGGTTGACCGACACGTGGGCGGACGCGCCGCTCGCGCCGAGCGCGAGGAGCAGGGTCGTCGCCGCGGCGACGGTGAGGAGCTTCGGTGAACGCTTCATGATCGGGGCACAGGCCTTCCGTGGTCGAACGCAGGGTCGCTCCCGCCGCGGGCACGCGGGCCCCGCGGTCGCTGGACGCGTGGGGGTGCGGCTCGACGACGGGTGCGCCGTCGAGGCGGCAGGGAGCGGGTCGCGGCAGGGAGCCGCGACCGAGGTCAAGGTGCTGCGTGGACCAGGACGGGAGGGGCGCGCCCCATGACCGCACCGCGGCCGGGGGCGGCGGGGGCGGGGGACGTCGAGGCGAGGACGAGGACGCCCCGCCCCCGGGCAGCGGGAGGACGCAGGAGGCGCGGGACCGAGCGCATGGTCAGCCATGACCACAGGGCCCACAGCGCCCGGTCCGCGTGGGTCAGGAGCACCGAGACGACGAGCGTCGCGAGCACGTGCGCGGCGAGCATGGGCACGGGGTTCTCGGCGGCGTGCGCGTGCGCGGGCACCGGGGACGCCGCGAGGAGCGCGCACTGCTCGAACGTGTAGTGCAGGACGACCTGGCCCAGACCGAGCACGCCCAGCAGGAGCGGCAACGCCAGGCGGCGGCCCAGGAGGCCGCGCAGCACCACGGCCGTGAGCATCACGAGGACCACGACCGGGACGGCTCCCGGTCCCGCGCCCCCGGCGAGGCGGTGCGAGACCAGGGACAGCCCGACGACCGCGGTGGCGAGCAACCCTGCTCGAACCCCGCGCAGCAGACCGACCGCCGGCGACAGCACGCGACGACTGTAGCGGGCAGAGCGTCAGAAAAGGACCCCGTGTCCAGGAACGGCCATCTGCGTGCGCCTCTCCAGGCATGGATCTGTCCGCGGACCGTGCTTTCTGCCAGGATGCACGGATGGTGCATCCCATCGACCTTATCCCTGTGGACGCGGAGGGCTTTGACGCCCTCGAACCGCCCGTTCCGGACGAGGCGTGCGAGTCGGCCGGTGCGGCGGGACCACATGCTGCTCGGGTCTTCCCTCTCCTCGTGGCCGGGGCCTTGCTGCTCGGCGCCTCATCGCTGCTGAGGCACCTCGGGCGCGTGCTCCAGGCGTCCGCGGTCGACCGTTTCGGGAGCGTCGACCTCTCGAGCTGGCAGTGGTCGGTCGGCGAGGGGGCGTTCGCGGCGCACGTCCTGTCCGTCGGGGCGGGAGCGGCGGTCCTGACCGTGGCGGTGCTTCGAGCGGCGCGCCTCGTGGACTCCTTGGCGCGGCCCGACGTCGCCGCATCAGCCCGGCCGGCTCGGGCCCGGTGGTTGGTCGTCGTGGTGGCCTGTGTGGTCGCTGTGGCTGTGATGGTGGCCGTGGCCTTCCCGCCGAGCCGTGTGCCGGGTCAGGTGATCGTCCAGGACGTCCAGACCGGTCGGCTCTCGGTCCTCGACGGCTGACCCGCTCCGGGCGCGCGCACGAGGTGGGCCCGGTCCCCGAGCGGGTACCGGGCCCACCTGGGCTCACGTCTCAGGTCATGGCGTCAGAGCACCCGGACCACTGGCCCGGTCACTGCGCCGAGGCGCCCGACGGCGAGCCCCTTGGTGACCGACCAGGCCGGTCCCTCGATCGTGAACGTCGTGACGTCGGTCGTCGAGGCCGACCGGGAGAGGTTGATGCCCCAGGCGTTGGCGGTCACCTCGAGGTGCACCCAGTCGCACGTGCCGGCGTCGAGGCGGAACGTGTTCCCGGTGCGGGTCAGGTCGAACGTGCAGGGCCCCGCGTCGTAGGGGGCCGCGTTCGCGGCCGGCGCCAGGGCGACGGTGGCGGCGACGATGGCTGAGACTGCCAGGGCGCGCTTTCCGGTGGTTCGCATGGAGCTCCTTCGCTTCAGGTGAGGGGACGTCGTCGTCCCCCGGACCGGTCCAGTCCATCCTGGACGCCGGTGCCAGGACATCCGTGAAAACCCCTCCAGGGACATTTCACCCTGTACGGGGAATCCCTCACACGCCGCCCGCGAAGCCCGTCTGTCGCCACGCCTCGTAGATCGCGATCGACGCGCTGTTGGTCAGGTTGAGCGACCGGCGACCGGGCAGCATGGGGATCTTGACGTGGTCGGTGATCCGGGGGTGGGCCAGGACGTCGTCGGGCAGGCCGGTGGGTTCGGGGCCGAACAGCAGCACGTCGCCCGGGCGGTACTCGACGTCGGTGTGGCGGGTCGTGGCCTTGGTCGTGAAGGCGAAGACGCGTGCCTCGGGCATCGAGGCCAGGGCTGCGTCGAGGTCGGCGTGGACCTCCAGCGCGGCGAGGTCGTGGTAGTCGAGGCCCGCGCGGCGGAGCTTGGGCTCGTCGAGGTCGAAGCCCAGGGGTTCGACGAGGTGCAGGCGTGCGCCGGTCACGGCCGCGAGCCGGATCGCGTTGCCCGTGTTGCCGGGGATGCGCGGCTCGAAGAACACGAGGTGGGGCAGCGTCGGGGCCGGGCGCTCGGCGCCGGTGCCGAGGTGCGGGCGCCAGTCTTCTGCGCCGGCGGCCCCGGGCGAGGGTGCGGGCACGGGGGAGGAGGGGACGTCGTCGGGCATGGTCCCGATTCTCCCACCGCCCCGCGGCCGACGTGTCGGGGGGCTCAGCCCATCTGGGTGAGCGCAGCCTCGTCGACCTCGTGCTGCAACGGCTCGCCCGCGAGGAAGCGACCGACCTCCTCGACCACGATCGACCCCTGCCGCAGCCGCCCCTGGACCGTCGCGGCGGCGTGGTGCGGCGTGAGGAGCACGTTCGGCAGTGTCCGCAGCGGGTGGTCGACGGGCAGCGGCTCGGCGTCGAACACGTCGAGCGCAGCGTCGATCCGTCCGCTCGCGACCTCGCGCAGCAGGGCTTCCTCGTCGGTGAGCCACGACCGGGCGGTGTTGACGAGCCCGGCGCCGTCGGGCATGAGCGCGAGCTCGCGCGCCCCGACGAGGTGGTGCGTCTCGGGCAGCGTGGGCGCGTGGAGCATGGTGATGCGGCTCGTCGCGAGCAGGGCGTCGAGGCTCACGAGCTCGACGCCCAGCGCCTGGGCGTCCGTGGCCGACAGCGTCGGGTCCGCGACCACGACCTCGGCCCCGAGCGCGCGCAGCATGGTGATCGCCGCGCGCCCGGTCCGGGACGCGCCGATCACGCCGACGCGCGTGCCCGCGATCTCGAACCGCGGTGGCGCGGCCTCGGCGTCCTCCCACGAGGCGCCCGACGCGAGGCCGTGGTGGAACCGCGGGAGCTGGTGCAGCAGGGCCATGGCGAACACGACCGACACCTCGCCGACCGACTGCGCCATGCCCTGCCCGGCCTGCGTCACGCGCACGCCGCGCGCGAACAGCTCGGGCGTGACGAACGGCTTGACGCTCGCGCCCGTGTGCGCGACCAGCCGCAGGTCCGGCAGGCGGTCGAGCAGCGCGGCGTCGAGGCGCGGGGTGCCCCACGAGATGACGAGCACCTGAGCACGCGAGGGGCCCGACGGCGCAGCACCGGTCCGGGCGTCGAGCGTCGCGCCCAGCGTGGCCGGGTCGTCGACGAGGACGACGTCGGTCAGCGCCGTCAGAGTCTCCCATGCCGCGGGCGTGAAGAACTCGGCCCGCAGCGCGGGGGAGACGCTGACGACGCTCGTGGTGCGGCTCATCGCAGGATCATCCCAGCCACGCGTCGAGGTGCTCGGCGATGAACGCGTCGTCCGACGCACCGAGCCACGGGTACGCGGCCGTGACGCGCGTGAGATCGTCGGCCTGCCCGGGCGACAGCGTCTCGGCGGGGTCGAGGCACCAGATGCCCTCGAGCAGTCCCTGGCGGCGCAGGACCTCGTGCACCCCCGCGATGACGCCCGCGAAGTCGTTCGTGGAGTCGAACACCGCGGCGTTGGCGTCGGTGAGCCCGGTCTGACGGGCGACCAGGAGGCGCAGGGCCGCGTCGTCGGGCACGGTGAGCGTGCCGTCGGACGTGACGCCGCGCGCGGCCTGCGCGAGGCGCAGGGTCTCGACCGCACCCCGCGTCCACACGGCCCACTGGCCGAGCAGGCCGCCGACGAAGCGCGCGGTGTACGGGCTCGCGCTCCCCGCGACCGGGACGTCGACCTCGGAGACCAGGTCGGCGATGATCGCGTCGTCGTTGCCCGTGTAGAGCGAGATCTGGTCGGCGCGACCGGACTCGGCCACGCCGCGCAGCACGTCGATGGTCCGGTACCGGTCGAACGGCGCGGCCTTGACGGCCACGACGGCCTCGATCGCCGCGAACTCGCGCCAGAAGTCGACCGAGAGCCGCGGCCCGCCGATCGCCTCCTGGAGGTAGAAGCCGATCACGGGCAGGACCTCGCCCACGGCCCGCGCGCGGTCGAGCAGGTAGCGCTCGACCTCCTCGCGCGTGCCGCTCAGCCCCGCGACACGCGGTGCGAGGAGCACCGCGTCGTAGCCGAGCTCGGCCGCGACCTGCGCCTCGGTCACGGCCTGGGCCGTGGGGCCCGCGGCTCCGGCGACCTGGACGAGCGGACGCGGCCCCGTGGTCGCGGAACCTGCGGGCGCGTTCCCGCCCAGCGTCTCGCGCGACACCTCGGCCGCGAGCTCGAGCACGGGCCGGTAGAGACCGACGTCGCGGATCTCGAACTGCGTCGTGTGCACGCCCACGGCCACGCCGCCCGCCCCGGCCGCGTGGTAGTACCGCGTCAGGGCACGCTGGCGGCGCTCGTCGAAGCGGCGGTCCGCGGTCAGCGCGAGCGGCTGGGCCGGGATGACCGTGCCGGCGCGCAGGAGCGCGAGCGACTCGGGCTTCATGGCGTCGCCCACCGAGCCCATCAGAACTTCCCGTCGCGCACGGTGAACTTGGTGGCCTTGCCGCTCGTGGGCAGGCCCGCGGCGAGCCACTGCGCCTGCCAGTCGACGAGCGTGCGCAGCGAGACGTCGGGATACCCGAACAGCTCGTGGCACAGGCTCGCGTCGTTGAGCAGGGCCGTCCCCGCCTCGGCGCCCGTGAACGACACGTCGCGGCCCAGGCCCGCGCCGAGCAGCCCTGCGAGGCGACGCACCGACGCGGTCTCCGGACCCGTGAGGTTGACCGTGAACGCGGGCGAGGACGCGTGGCCGAGCGCGCGCAGCGCGACCTCGTTCGCGTAGCCCTGCCACACGACGTTGACGTGGCTCGTGGTCAGGTCGACCGGCTCGCCCGCGAGGATCGGCGCCGCGACGTCGCACAGCACGCCGTAGCGCAGGTCGACCGCGTAGTTGAGGCGGATGTTCGCGACCTTGGTGCCGCGCGTGAGGGCCGCGTGCTGGAACAGGCGCTCGCGCCCGAGGCAGCTCATGGCGTACTCGCCGACCGGCCCCGTCGGGTCGTCCTCGGAGCAGCCGCCCGAGGACACGGGCACGAGGGGGTAGACGTTCCCGGTCGAGAACGCGGCGATTGTCGAGTCCGCGTAGCGGCGCGCGACGTCGCTCACGAGCGCGGCGTTCGCGGCCCACGCGAGCGAGGGGGCCGACGACGTGCCGAACTTGGCGCCGACCATGTAGACGACGTCGGCGCCGTCCGGCAGGTCGGCCAGCACGGCCGGGTCACCCGTCATGAGGTCGGCCGTCACGACGTGCACGCCCGCGTCGCGCAGGTGGTCGGCCTGGGCCGGGTCCGACCAGCGCGAGACCGCGTGGACGGCGTCGCCCGTGCGGCCCGCGGCGTCGAGCGCGCGCCGGGCGAGGACCGTGAGGCTCGGGCCCATCTTGCCGCCCGCGCCCAGGACGACGAGGTCGCCCGAGCGGGCGGCCATGTCCGCGACGAGCGCGGGCGAGGGCGTGGTGAGCAGGTCCTCGAGCTCGGCGAGCGAGGACGGACCGGCGGAGCGCCCGACGGCGGAGGCGCCGGCAGGAGCGACGGCGGCGGCGGGCAGGGGGCTGGGTGAGGTCGAAGACACGAGTGCTATCCCTTGATTCCGGACATGGTGACGCCCTCCTGGAAGTAGCGCTGGGCCACGAGGTAGGCGGCGAAGATCGGCACGAAGGAGATGGTCGCGCCGGCGAGGATCATGTTGAGCGGCACGTCCTGCTGCTGCAGCGACGCGATGCCCACGGTCAGGGTCCAGTGGTCGGTGCCCTGGCCCATGATGAGCGGCCACAGGAAGTCGTTCCAGTGCCACAGGAAGACGAACGTGCCGAGCGTCGCGAGGATCGGCTTGCACAGCGGCAGCACGATGCGCGTGAAGATGCGCCACTCGGACGCGCCGTCGAGCTTGGCCGCCTCGAAGAGGTCGTCGGGCATGTCCATGATGAACTGCCGCATGAGGAACACCGCCTGGGCGTTCGCGAGCGTCGGCAGGATCAGGCCCCAGTAGGTGTCCAGGCCGCCGACCTGCGCCATGAGGATGAAGGTCGGGATCAGGGTCACGTGGTACGGGACCATGACCATCGCGAGGAACGACCAGAACATGGCCTCGCGGCCCGGGAACTTCTTCTTCGCGAACGCGTAGCCGGCCATCGCGGAGAACGCGAGGACCAGGACCACGGACACGACCGAGTAGATGAGCGTGTTCCCGAACCAGGTCCAGATGTTCCCCGCGCCGAGCACGCGGTCGTACGCCGCGAAGCCCAGGTTCGTGGGGATCAGGCTCTGCGGGAACTGGATCGCCGCGGCCGGCTTGAGCGAGAGGACGACCATCGCGTAGAACGGGAAGATCGTCACGACCGCGGCGAGGCTCAGCACGACGTAGCGCACGACCTTGCCGCGCCACGTCAGGTCCATGCCCGAGCTCTTGCTGCGCCTGCGGCGTGGTGTCAGGGCAGGCGAGGTGGTGGTGCCGGCAGCGGTCCCGGGGTGCCCCGGGGTGCCGGGGGTGGCGAGCGTGGTCACTTGTCCCTCCCGATGAGGCGACGCTGCACCAACGCAACGACGATGGTGATGATGAACAGCGCGACGCCGAGCGTGCTGGCGTAGCCGAGGTCGAAGTACTTGAAGCCCTGGTCGTAGATCTGGTAGACGAGGCTGTAGCTCGCGCGGGCGGGCCCGCCGCCCGTCATGGTGTAGACCAGGTCGAAGATCTGGAACGACGCCGTGGTCTCGATGACCGCCAGGAAGAACAGCGTCGGCTTGAGCTGCGGCATGATGATGTGCCAGAACCGGTGCCAGGCGTTCGCGCCGTCGAGCGCCGCGGCTTCCTCGAGCTCACGCGGCAGGTCCTGCATGCGGGCCAGGAGGATGAGCATCCCGTACCCGAAGCGCGACCAGATCGACACGAGCGCCAGGGCCGGCAGGACCAGGGTCGTGCTCCCCAGCCACGAGTCGGTCGACAGGCCGATCAGTCCCATGAGCTGCGACCACGGGCCGCCCGTCGAGAAGACCCAGGTGAACACCGTCGCGGCGAGCACGAGGCTCGTGACGACCGGCAGGAAGAACACCGAGCGGTAGAAGCCCGAGCCGCGGAACGAGCGGCGGACCAGCAGCGCCATGAAGGTCGAGATCGCGAGCGACAGCGGCACGATCAGGACGCTGAGGATCAGTGTCACGCGCATCGCGGACCAGAAGATCGGGTCGTTGACCATGCGCTCGAAGTTGTCGAGGCCGGTCCACTCGGCGGTGCCGCCGATCGTGTACTCGAAGAAGCTCAGCCCCACGCCCGCGATCGCCGGACCGAAGCGGAACGCGAGGAAGAGCAGGAAGGCCGGGAGCGCGAAGAGCAGGCCGATCCGTGCCTCGCGGCGGGCCATGGTGCGGCGGAACGCTGATGGTCCTGCTGGTCCTGTCGGGCCGGTCCCCTTCGACGGGCCCGAGGGCCCACCGGACGTGGAACGCGCGACGGGCGCGGCGCCGTCGGGCACGGAGCCCTCGAGACCTGGCCCGAGGACGTCTCCGGACGGGGTGGTTGCTGTCATGGGGTTCTTCTCCTTCGCCTCACCGGGCCGAGGGCCGCCTCAGCGGCGGCCACCCGGCCCGGTGGGTGTGGTGCGAGATCAGCCGAGGAGCGGGTTCGCGGCGGCGGCCGCGTCCTTCATGGCCTGCTCAGGGGTCTTCTGGCCGATGAGCGCGGCCTGGATCTCCGGGGCGAGGATGCCCATGACCTCGCGCGACTTCTCGTTGAGGTCGCCGGAGGTCGTGGCGTCGAGCGTGGCCTCGAGCGCGGCCATGGTCGCGTCGTCGCCGTACAGGCCGGTCTGCGAGGTGTACGGCGTGAACCAGCCCGCGGCCTTCGCGTACTCGGCCGACGCCTCGGGGCGCGTCGCGAACGCGAGCCACTTGCCCGCCGCGTCCAGGTTCTCGGCCTTCTTCATGAGGGCCAGCGAACCGACCGTGCCGTAGCCGACCGACTCGGCCTGCTTGAGGGAGGGGAGCACGACCGTGTTCTCCTCGCCCCAGAAGGTCGCGACGTCGCCGGGGCCCTGCTGCCACGTGCAGGCGATCTTGCCCTGCGCGGTGCGGGTCTGCTCGAACGCCGGGATGGTCGTCAGCAGGTCCTTCTCGACGAAGCCGCCCTCGGCGAGGTCCGTGACGAACTGGAGCGCCTCGACGCCCTCGGGGGAGTCGAACGCGACCTTCGTGCCGTCCTCGGAGAACACCGAGCCGCCCGCCTGCCACAGCAGCGGGTAGAAGGACTCGTTGAGCGTCGCGTCGACCGCGCCCCAGTAGTTCGTGACGTCGTACCCGGCGTCCTTGAACTTCGGGGCCAGGGTCATCAGGTCGTCCCACGTGGCGGGGTAGTTGCCCGACTCGCCGATCGCGTCGAACGCCGCTGCGTTGCACACGAGCGGCTTCGAGTTCATGATCAGCGGCGCGCCCATCATGGCCCCGTCGATGCTCACGGACTTGGCCGCGTTCTCGCGCAGGTCGCCCGTGTTGTCGGTGATGTAGTTGTCGACCGCCGCGAGGGACTTCGCGTACTTGGGGAGCTGGTCGGGGATGAGGTAGACGACGTCGGGGCCCTTGCCGCCCGCGATGCCCGTCGCGAGCGTCTCGTCGCGACCCGCCCACGGGTAGATCTCGACCTTGACGTCGACGTCCGGGTTCTCCTTGGTGAACTCGGCGATCTGCTCGTCCCAGAACGCCTTGTGGGCCGCCTCGTCCGCGATGACGGGGTAGGTCCACATGGTGACGGACCCCGAGGCCGCGCCGTCCGAGGGGACGGGGGTCGAGCCGCCGGCCGCGTCGCCGCCGCCGCAGGCCGTGAGAGCGCCGAGGGCGGTGATCGCTGCGAGAGCGGTCACCACGTGCTTCTTCGGCATGGTCATTTTCGTGCTCCTTTGACGTCGAATGATGACTACCGTGCTGGTTGATCCGTGTGCTGTTGAGCCCGCCCTGCGCGTCGTCGCGCGTGCGGGGTGCTGCTCTGCCCGGGCGGCCGGAGGGCCGCCCGGACGGGACGTGCTGCTAACGGGCCGGGACCTCGACGACGGTGCGTGAGTGCCGCGACTCCTCGGCCGCGAACACGGCGAGGTGGCTCTGGAGGGACTCGACCGCGCCCGACCGGACGTGGCTCGGGTCGCCCGTCGCGACGGCGCGCACGAACGCGTCCATGACGCCCGAGTCGCCGCCGCCGTGGTCGTCGGCCGCGTTGGTCGCGCCGTGGTGCCCCGAGTCGTGGACCGTGACCGAGCCGTCCCGGAAGTCGGTGACCCGGATCTTCTCGCCGTCGCCGTCGAGGCAGCCGTGCGTCCCGAAGATCTGCGTCTTGCGGTGGTCCTGCTCCGAGAACGCCGTCATGGTGAACGTGGCCGCGCCGCCGCCCTCGAGCTCCATCGCGACGACCTGGTGGTCCACGACGTCGTTGTCCGACGCGTAGACGCACCTCCCGTAGTCGCCCGTGCGCAGGGCCTCGATGACCGACGCCTCGTCGGTGCCGTCCGTGACGACCGTGACGGGCCAGATCGCGCCCTTCTCGCGCAGCGTGCCGAGGTACAGGCGGGGTGCCGAGTACGGGCACGTCGGTTCGAGCGGGCAGTCCAGGCAGCGGTCCGCGGCACCCGCCGGGCGCTCCTGCGGACGGAAGTGCTTGAGCGAGCCGAAGCTCGCGACGGTCTGGATGCGCTTGCCCGTGACGTACCGGATCCAGTCCAGGTCGTGGCTCGACTTGGCGAGCAGCATGGGGCTCGACGTCTTCTCCGAGCGCCACGGGCCGCGCACGTAGGAGTGCGCGTCGTGCCACCAGCCGACCGGTTCCAGGTGCTGCACGTTGACGATCTCGCCCAGGACGCCCGAGTCCACGACCGACTTCATGAGGTCCGTGTACGGCATGTAGCGCATGACGTGGCAGACGCCGAACAGGACGCCCGAGGCCTCGACCGCGTCGACGACGTCGCGGCACTCCTCGGCGCTCGGCGCGAGCGGCTTCTCGACGAGGATCGCGTAGCCCTGGGCCGCGAGGGCCACGACCGGGTCGCGGTGCTCGCGGTCCTGCGTCGCCACGATGACCATGTCGGCGAGGCGGGCCGGGGTGCCCGCTGCGACCAGGTCCTCCCAGTCCGCGAACTGTGCGACGGGGGCGGCGTCGGGGTTCGCCGCGGCCGCGCCGTCGCTCACGAGGGACCGCTGGAACGGGCGCGGGTCCGCGACCGCGACCAGGCGCGCACGGTCGGGGTGCGCGGCGATCCAGCGTGCGTAGGTCTGACCACGGTTGCCGGCGCCCACGAGGGCGACGGTCACGGGTGCATCATTGCGGGTCACGAGCGGTCCTTGCGTCGTTGCGGGGGGCTGCGGGGGAGAGCTGGTGGTGCGGGTCGAACGGTCGGTGCGGGTGGAGAGCCGGGCGAGTGCGGCTCCATTTGCTATTTGCTATAGCAACTATGACAGATGATCCTGCGCCCTGACAGCCCGTCAGGTCAACTTGCGACCGAGTCGTTATCTTCGGCCGGTGCCGAGAACGGGGTTGAGGTCGTCACATCACGGTTGACGACCTCAACCCCGTGGTCGAGGCTCGGCTTCGCTCGTCAGAGGATGAGCGTGCCTGCCGTCGAGACCGTCGGGCCGTCGGCCGGGATAGCGACGCGCTGCACGCCGGACTCGACGTTGCCGGTGTGCAGGAGGTAGGAGCCGGCGCCGAACGCGCCGTCGGCGAGCTGGAGGCGGCCACCGGTGAAGGTGGACCCCACGGCCGACCAGCGATTGATACCTGTGTCTAGCTTCACGTGACCAGTGTCGCCCGACGCGGCCACCGATCGTGCACCGTCCAGGTTCCAGGTGACGGGCTTGTCAGCCTTCGCCCGGCTCAGGAACGTGCCACCCGTAGGCGAGCCCTCGAGCCGCGCCCCGTCGCCGACACGCACGGTCTGCTCCGCGGTGCCCGCCGCGACGACCGCGACGTTGCGCACCACGCCGCCACGGATCGTCAGGTCTCCCGACGCCGTCACGGTGCCCTTGCCCTCGGCCGCCTCGAGCGTGCACTGGTCCAGGACCACCGGGCCCGAGCCCGCGAACGACGCACCCTCCAGCCCGTTCAAGGTCGTGCGGACCAGGTGCACGGGGTTGGTCACGTTGGCCTGCGTGATCGGCGTCCCCGGCAGGACGTTGAAGCGGGAGCCCTCGATGACGTTGGGGCGCTTCGAGCGGCTCGACGCCTGCGACACGATCAGGGTGTCGTCGGCCTGGCAGCCGCGCAGCTGGACGCCGTCGGCGTTGACCCACAGCATGCCCGAGCCCGCGAGGCCCTCCTTGCGAATGACCTGGACGTCCTCGAGCGTCAGGTCGGTGACCTTGACGCGCGCGACGAACCACGAGCACACGTGCTTGCTGACCGTGATGCGCTTGGCCGACGAGCCCCACGCCGCGCCCGAGTTGGCGAACGTCATGAGCCCCGAGTTCCCGACGTACGTCAGGTCGTGCTCGTACTGGCCGTGCGTGACGAACGGGCCCTGGTCGTCGCCGTCGCCGTGGCAGTTCTCCACGAGGCCGTACGCCGAGGCCGTCCAGTCGTTGAGGTGGCGGCAGTTCGAGGTGTGGCAGTCGGACACGTGCCCGTACAGGCAGTAGATCTGCTGCGTGAGGTAGCCCGCGCCGCCCCACGTGATCGAGGCCGGGTTGGCGAGCGAGCAGCGCGTCGTCGTGAAGTACGTCGACCAGCGGCGCATCACCAGGGGCCAGAACGTCGCGGCCCCGTGCACGTTCTCGACGTCGCAGCTCACCGCGTACTCGAACGCGAGCGGGTGCGACCCCGTGTACTGGTCGCCGCCCGCGACGCCCACGAACGACAGGTTGCGCACGTGCACCTGCTGCACGGGCTCGACCTTGGTCCACGTGAGCGTGCGCCCCGCGGCGAGCTCCCAGCCGTTGAGGTAGTTGACGCGCACGTGCGTCGCGTCGACGATCTGCGTGACCTGGACCTGGAGCTGCAGCTCGCGCTCCCACTTGCCGGCGAGCGCGTTGACCTCGAGCGCGTACCACTCGCCCACGGCGTACTGCGAGGAGTCGGCGACCTCGAAGTCGTCGCGCAGCTCGGGCATGACGGCCGTGAGCTTGTGGGTGCGGACGTCGTCGGTCACGGTGCCGCGGAAGAACAGGACGGCCGCGAACGGGTCGTCCTGCCCGGCCTTCTCGATGCCTTCGGTCGTCATGGTGTGCCCGCCGAAGTCGAGCTCGAGGTGCGAGCGCGTGAACCGGTGGCGGCGCACGAAGTTGAGGTCGGAGTGCGCCTCGATGCGGCTCACGGTCGGGTCGTCGACGAGCGCGTCGAGCGCGTCGTCGGCCGGGGTGTCCTTCCCGAACAGCCCGAACCAGCGGAAGTCCGCGGTGCCCGTGTGGAGCGTGTGCCACCTTCCCTTGCCCGCGGCGTCCTGGGGGGCCAGGACGGTGCCGCCGTTGGCCGCCGCCTCGCTCTTCGCGTCGTAGCGGACGAGGCGTGCGGCGCCGTCGCCCGGCGTGGCGTGGCCGAGGAGCTGGACGACGGTCCCGTCGTCGATCTTCTTCGCGCGCCAGCCCACGAGCTGGGCGACGGACGACGCGACGAGGACCTCGTCGTCGGGCTCGTCCTTCTTCAGGGGCAGCACGCCCGACGGCGCAGCGGCAGCGGGCGTGGCGGCTGCGGCCGAGTGCGTGCCCATCAGGGCGCCGGCGGCCACGAGGCCGCCGATCCCGGCGACGCGCAGCAGGTTGCGGCGCGAGGGGGCCTCGACCGTGGGGGCCTGGCGGGGCGAGGTCGGCGTCGTCGCCGGCTCGTCGGGGGTCTGTCCGGACGTGATGAGGTTCGTCATCTGCAGGGGCCTTTCATCAGGGGTTCTTCCGGGTGGGCAGGGGGAGCTCGTGCTGTTCACAGCGCGAGCGAGTCGGTGACGAGGACGTGGTCGCCCTCGGGGAAGCCGGTGCGGTCGACGCCCTGCTCGACGCAGCCGGACTGGAGCACGCGCGTGGCCGGGGCCAGGTCGTACCGGCCGCCGCGCAGGCGCGTGCCGACCGCGGTCAGCGCGTCGGTGCCCGCGAGGGCGACGTGGGCGGTGGTCCCGCTCGCCGCGAGCGTGGCGCCTCGCAGGTCCACCTGGACCGTCCCGGGGCCAGGTGCCCGCGAGACCAGGGCGCCCGCGGTCGTCGTGCCGGAGACCGTCGCCCCACGGACCGTGAGCCGCTGGTCGCGGACCGCGTTGAGCTGGATGCCGGTCCCCGTCAGGGTCCCGCCGCTGATCGTGACGTCGGCCGACCCGACGAGCGCGGGGGCCGCGGGGGAGGCCTCGTCGGTCGAGCCCACGAACGTGCAGTCGGTGAACGTGACCGGGCCCGCGCCGCGCAGGATCGTGCCGTCGAACCCGGTGAAGCTCGTCCGGACGAAGTGGACCGGGTTGGCGACCGGGGTCTGGTGCAGCACGCTGGCGACCGGCAGCGAGAAGTGGCAGTCCTCGATGACGTTGGGCCGCTTCGAGAGGTTCGACCGCTGCGCGACCGCGAAGAACGACGCGGTGCACCCGCGCATCTGCACGCCGTCGGCGTTGACCGTGAGGCTGCCCTGCTGGTCGAACGTCGAGCGCGCGACCACGTGCACGTCCTCCAGCGTCAGGTCCGTGATCTTGGTGCTCACCGTGAACCACGAGGCCACGTGCCCCTTGACCGTGATGCGCTTGGCGCTGATGCCCCACTGCGCCCCCGAGTTGGCGATGTCCATGAGGCCGCTGTTGCCCTGGAACACGAGGTCGTGCTCGTACTGGCCGTGCGTCGTGAAGGGGTTGCCGCCCTGGTCGTCGCCGTCGCCGTGGCAGTTCTCGACGAGGCAGTAGGCCGAGGCCGTGAGGTCGTTGAGGTGGCGGGCGTTGTGCGAGCGGCAGTCCGCGATCCGCCCGTACAGGCAGTAGATCTGCTGCGTGAGGTAGCCCGCGCCGCCATAGAAGACCGTCGGCGGGTTCGCGACCGAGCAGCGTTCGGTCGCGAAGAACGTGTTCCAGCGGCGCATGATGACGGGCCACCACGTCCTGGAGCCGTGCACGTCCGACACGTCGCAGCGCACCGCGAACTCGTAGGCGACCGGGTGCGAGCCGGTGTACTCGCGGTCGTCGGGCAGCTCGCCGTCGAGCGGGCCGTCGTATGGCCCGGCCCCGACGAACGTCATGTTCCGCACGTGGACCTGCTCGACGGGCACGACCTTGCGCCACTCGAGCACGCGGCCCGGGGCGAGCTCCCAGCCGTTGCGGTAGTCGACGCGCACGTGCGCCGCGTCGACGACCTCGGTGACCTGCACGAGCCGCTGGAGCTCGCGCTCGTCGCGCCCGCCGCCCGGCCGGGGATCGACCTGCACGGTCCACCAGTCGCCGACCGCGAACGCGGACGAGTCCGCGACCTCGAACACGTCGCGCTGGTCGGGCATGGTCTCGGCGAGCGTGCGCTGCTGGGCCACGTCCGTCACGGTGCCCTGGAAGAACATGACGGCGCCGAACGGGTTGTCGTGTGCGTTGCGCTCGATGCCCTCGGTCGTGATCGTCCGGGCGCCGAAGTCGAGCTCGAGGTGCGAGCGCGTGAACCGGTGGCGGCGCACGAAGTTGAGGTCGGAGTGTGCCTCGATGCGGCTCACGGTCGGGTCGTCGACGAGGGCGTCGAGCGCGTCGTCGGCGGGGGTGTCCTTCCCGAACAGCCCGAACCAGCGGAAGTCCGCGGTGCCCGTGTGGAGCGTGTGCCACCTTCCCTTGCCCGCGGCGTCCTGGGGGGCCAGGACGGTGCCGCCGTTGGGGGTTGCCTCGCTCTTCGCGTCGTAGCGGACGAGGCGTGCGGCGCCGTCGCCCGGCGTGGCGTGGCCGAGGAGCTGGACGACGGTCCCGTCGTCGATCTTCTTCGCGCGCCAGCCCACGAGCTGGGCGACGGACGACGCGACGAGGACCTCGTCGTCGGGCTCGTCCTTGCTCAGACCCAGCGGCGCGGCGAGCGCCGAGGGGGCGAGGCCCGTGGAGAGCGCGAACGCGGTCGCGGTCAGCGCGCCCATGCCCGCGACGCGGAGCAGGCTGCGGCGCGAGGGGGCGGTGGGGGACGTGGGGTCGGGGGAGAGGTCGGGGGCTGCCGCGCTGTCGCGGGCAGTCAGGGGGGTCTTCACGTGGGTCACCCTTCGGACAGGTCGATGAGACGGGTCCGTTCAGGCGTGGCCGACGCGCGGCAACGGGCGTGCGGGTGGAGTCCGGCGGGCCGGGGCTGCGGTCACCGAGGGACGGGGCGAGATGGACGGTTCAGGCTGTGTGCGGCAGGCCGCGACAGCAGGATGGATGCGCTTCGTTGCGTCCGGATGAACCGGGCATTTCCCGGAGATTAGGCCGGTGCTATAGCAATGTCAAGAGGTTGGTGACGACTCGCCAGGTCCGCCGGGGCGAGAGCATCGAGATGCGGCCAACGGGGGTTCACGGCGCCCGCAGGCCCCGGTTGGCCGCATCTCGGCGACGGCCCGTACGGCTGGAGGGCGTGGCGCGGGAGCCTCTCACAGGTAGTCGCCGGGCCAGTGGAAGCCCGCCGCGGGGCCGCCCGTCGCGGCGCGCAGGGCGTCGCTCTCCGCCGTCGAGCGCCGGACCGGGCGCAGCATCCCGGTCACGTCGGGCGTCGTCTCGCGTCCGCCCGGCGTCAGCAGCGCGTCGGTGAGCACCGCCGTGGCAGGGATGCGCGGCAGGCGCACCTCGGCGTGGGTCGCCCCGTGCTCGCGGGCCAGCGAACGTGCAGCGAGCGCGAGCACGCCGAGCGCCTGGCGCCGCGCGGGCGCATCAGGCCCGACGGCGAGCTCCCGCACGCGCAGCACCTCGCCCTCGACCTCCACGACCAGGTAGCCCACGATCGACCCGTCGGGTCGCCGGGCCGTGAGGAGCTCGGCCGACGAGTACCAGAGGGGGATCCGGCGCTGCCAGTGCTCGGCCGTGCGGCGCGTGGTCAGCGGGGAGGCGTGGAACGCGTCGTGGAGGCGTGCGAGGTCCTGCCACGGGAGGTCGGCACCCCAGGCGGGGAACGTCGTGGGGACGGGGGAGTTCGCGCGGGGCGGCTGCTCGTGGCGAGCGAAGATCCCGGCCGAGCCGGGCTGCTCGGGGCGAGCGGCGCCGTCGGGCAGGAGGGGGCCGCGGGTGACGGGGACCTCGAAGGTCTCCCAGCCGCTCGGGCGGTAGACGCCCGGGGTGCCCGTGAACAGCAGCGAGGCATCCATCCCTGCGGCGGCCATGTGCACGACGGCCTCGGCGAGCGTGAGGCGCACGAGGCCGCGGCCGCGCAGGTCCGGGGCCGAGGCGACGTTCGCGACGCCGCCCACGGTGAGCGTGGTGGGCGCTCCGTCGGGGCCGGAGAGGCCCATGAGCGTGCGGGGGGCCCAGTAGACCGAGGCGACGACGCGGTCCTCGGCCGCGGTCACGGCCGGGAGGACGGCGACGACCGTGCGGTCGAGCCGGCCCTCGTCGGTCTCGTAGACCGGGACCATGAGGGGCGCGTCGAACGCGGCGGCCCACAGCGCGTACAGCGACGGGACGTCGGCGGGATTCGCGGTGCGGAAGTCCATGGGGCTCCTCGGTGAGCGGTGAGCGGGGCGCGTCGGTGCAGGTGAGGCGTGTGCGCGGGGCGGTCGGCGGTTTCGCCTTGACGGTTTGCTATAGCAAGAATAGTCTCGCATCCACGTTCTCGAGTGAACGATGCACGGCAACGAAGCACGTGCGAGGTCGGGCTGGACCTCGCACGAAGTGTCCATCCCTCGACCGTCCCCCTTCCCACTGCCGACCATGATGGCTACGGTCGTGATTCGCCCCGATTCCGACGCCCACCGCATGTTCGAGGAGCGCCTTCCGCATGGTCGACCATCGCCGCACCGTCCCCGGGGCGGTGCTCGTCGACCTCGACAACACCCTCGTCGACCGGGCCGGGGCCTTCGCGGCCTGGGCCTCGGCCTTCGCGAGCGACCGCAGGCTCGGCTCCGCCGCCGCCGCGTGGCTCGTCGAGGCCGACGGCGACGGCTACACGCCCCGGGCCGTGCTCGCCGAGCGGATGTGCGCGCGGTTCCACCTGCCCGACGACGTTCCGCACCTGGTCGAGCGTCTGCTGTTCGAGCACCTTCCCTGGGTCGCGCCGTACCCGGGCGTGCCCGCGCGTCTCGACGCGCTGCGCTCGGCGGGGATTCCCGTCGTCGTCGTGACGAACGGGACGGTCGACCAGCAGCGGGCCAAGCTCGACCGGACCGGCCTCGCGGACCTCGTGCCGGGGGTCGTGATCTCGGAGGAGGCGGGCTTCGCGAAGCCCGACCGGCGAATCTTCGAGGCGGCGCTCGCGGTGGCGGGTGCCCCGGGAGTTCCCGCTGGGCAGGGTGTCGCCGGTGCGGGGCGCGCGTGGATGGTCGGCGACCACCCGGTGGCGGACGTCGCCGGGGGGCGGGATGCGGGCCTGCGGACCGGGTGGGTCGCGCACGGCCGCGCCTGGACCGAGGAGTGGGCGCCCGACGTCGTGCGCGGCTCGACGGTCGAGGTGCTCGACGCGCTCCTCGACGTGTCCCGCGAGGCGCGCCGAGTGTGACTTTCGGGCTGTCAGGGCCGGGTTCGTGACGACCCGAACTGCACGCTCGACGCGAGCGACGGCGCGACGGTCGCGGCGCCGCGCCCCGGTCAGGCGCCGCCGCCCTCCTCCGTGGGTTCCTCGGCGACGTCGCCGTCCTCGGTGTGGCTCTCGAGCCGTGCCGCGGCCTCGCCGATGTGCTCGGCCATGACGGCCCGCGCCCGCTCGGGGTCGCCGCTCGCGATCGCGTCGATGATGAGGTTGTGCGTCTCGGCGTGCGCGACGCGGGCCTCGGGGTCCAGCGCGACGTTCGCTGCGCGCAGGAAGCCCGTGATCCGGGAGCGGAGCTGGGACGTGATGGTCATGAGCATGCGGTGGTCGGCGAGCTCCCAGAGCTGCTCGTGGAAGCGGCGGTCGAGCTCGAACACGCGCGCCGAGCTGCCGCGCTCGGCGGCGTCGACCATCTGCTGCACGGTCTTGCGCAGGCGGGCCTCGGTCTTGGCGTCCCACTCGGCCTGGACGCGCACGACGACGAACTGCTCCAGGAGCGTGCGCAAGCTCGAGATCTCCTCGAGGTCGCGGCTCGTGAGCGCGGCGACGCGGGCGCCCCGGTGGGGGAGGCGTTCGACGAGCCCTTCCTCGGTGAGGCGGGTCAGGGCCTCGCGCACGGGGATGTGGCTCGTGCCGAGGCGTTCGGCGAGCTTGCGCTCGACGAGGCGCGACCCGGGCGCGAGGTCGCCGCTGAAGATCGCCTCTCGCAGCTCGACGGTCACGCGGTCGGCGACGTTCAGGTCGGGCACGCTCTTGAGCGCCATGGGTTCTCCGTAGTGTTCTGCGGTCCGATCCGGGAGGTGCCCCGAAGGATAGCGGTCGGCGAACTGGGCCCGGCTGCCCGCCCGCGGTGCGTGCCGGGGCGAGGGCTGTGCGGGGCGCACCGTCGTGCCACCATCGAGGCGAAGGGCCACCGGACGGCTTGCCCCCTCCCTACATGCTATAGCATTCGAGGGTTGACGCACAGGCTCGAGGAGGATCCATGGTGTCCCTGCACGACCAGGTGAAGGTGCCTGGTTTCCGCGGACTGGCGGGCGTCGCCCGCCGAGACGTCACGCCGCCCGTGGGCATCCGCGCCCGCAACTGGGGGCCCGCCGACTGGAACGCCTCGCAGGGCACGCACCGCGCGATGACCCTCACCGCGATCGCCCTCGGGCAGGAGACGCCCGGCAGCGCGTCGTCGCGCCCCACGCCCGACGGCGCCGCGCGCCCCGGGCAGGTCAGCACGCCCGACGGCGCCGCTCACCCCGAGCCCCCTGCTTCCCCTGAGCACCCCGATGTTCCCCACGCCGAACCTCTCGTGATGATCACCGTGGACGCCACGTGGTGGCGCCGCGTCGACGACGAGCGCGGCGTCCGGGACGCGGTCCTCGCGGGCCTCGGCCTGGCGCCCGAGCGGCTGCTCGTCTCGTTGTCCCACACGCACGCGGGCCCGGTGCTGTGCAGCCACGACGCCGACCTCGAAGGTGGCGAGCTCGTCCCCGCCTACCTCGAGCACCTCGCGGCGCAGGCCGTCGACGCGGGCCGCGAGGCCGTCGCCTCGCTCGCCCCCGCGACGCTCGAGTGGACGACCGGGCGCTGCTCGCTCGCGGCCGACCGCGAGCTGATCCTCGGCGCGGGCGGGTCGCACGGCGAACCCGTCGTCACGGCACCCGACGCGTCCGGTGCCACGGCGTCCGCCGGTCCCGGCGCCCCGGTGGACGTGACCGAGGACTTCGGGCTCCCCGTGATCGGCTTCAACCCGACGGTTCCGCGGGCCGCCGTCGACGACACCGTCGTGATCGGCCGCCTCAGCCGGGTCGAGCCCGGGCCCACCGGAGAGCCCCTGCCGACCACGACGCCTCTCGCGACCATCGTCAACTATGCGTGCCACCCCACGACGCTCGCGTGGCAGAACACCCTGGTCTCCCCGGACTACGTGGGCGCGATGCGCAACCTCGTCGAGGAGTCGACCGGGGCCCCCGTCGCGTTCTTCCAGGGCGCCTCGGGCGAGCTGGCCCCGCGCGAGCAGTACACGGGGGACCTGGCGGTCGCCGACCGGCACGGCACCTCGCTGGGGCACGCGGTCCTCGCGGCGCTCGCCGAGCTGCCGCCGCCCGGCACGGCTCTCGAACTCACGCACGTCGTGCAGTCCGGAGCGCCGCTGGGCGTGTGGGAGCCGCGCCCCGTCGAGGGCTCACGCGTGCTGCGCGCGGTGAGCGACGTCGTCGTGCTGGAGCTGCGGGACCTGCCGAGCCTCGCGCAGATGGAGGCCGAGTGGGCCGACATCGACCCGCGCAGCCGCGACGAGCGGCTGCGTCGCGCGCGCAACCTGCGCGACGGCTACGTGACCGGCCCGACCGTCGAGCACCCCACGTGGGTGTGGCAGATCGGGGACGGGTTCCTCGTCGCGCACCCGGGCGAGGCCTACTCGCGCTTCCAGCGCACTGTCCGCGAGCACGCGGGCGACCGTCCGGTCGTGGTCGCGAACCTGACCAACGGCCCGGGCTTCGTGTACCTGCCGACCGACCAGGCGTACGTGCGGGGCGCCTACCAGGCGTGGCAGTCGCCGCTCGCGCCCGGCTCGCTCGCACGGCTCGAGCAGCACGCGAACCACCTCATCGACACCTTGACGGCGGCGACGCCGGCACCCGCGCAGACTTCCACGGAGGACCAGTGAGCACCACGACCACCCCGACCGGCACACCCACGGGCGCCCCGCTCCGCACCGCGATCGTCACGGGCGGCGCGGCCGGCATCGGCCGACAGATCGCCGAGCGGCTCGCGGCCGACGGCCACCGTGTGGTGTGCGCGGACGTCGTCCAGCACGACCTGCCCGCGCTCGACCTCGCGGCCCTGCCCGCCGAGCCGAGCCTGGTCTGGATGCCCCTCGACGTCACGGACCACGCGGCCGTGGGGGCGGCGTTCGACGCGGTCGCCGCCGCGACGGGCAGCATCGACGTCCTGGTCAACAACGCCGGGATCCAGCGTCACCGCGGTATCGAGGACCTGAGCTGGGACGAGTGGAAGGCCGTGGTCGACGTCAACCTGCACGGCGTCTTCACCTGCCTCCAGGCTGCGGGGCGGCACATGCTCGCTGCGTGCCGCGGCGCGATCGTCAACATCTCGTCGGTCTCGGCGCGCGGCTCCGCGGGCCGGGCCCCGTACTCGACGACCAAGGCGGCCGTGATCGGCCTGACCTCGACCGCGGGGGCCGAGTGGGCCGCGCGCGGGGTGCGGGTCAACGCGGTCGCGCCCGGGTACATCGACACGGGCGTCTTCCGCCAGGGCGTCGCGGCCGGGACGCTCAAGGAGGAGACGATCCTCGCGCGCATCCCCGCGGGCCGCCTCGCCGACGCCTCGGAGATCGCGAACGCCGTGAGCTGGCTCGTGTCCGACCAGTCGCGGTACGTGATCGGCCAGACCCTCTACGTCGACGGCGGGTTCATCGTCGACTACGGCGTCCCGCTCGCGAAGAAGCCGGAATGACGAGCCGAGCCACGAGCCCGGGCGGGCTCGCGCGCATCACCGAGGTCCGCACGTCGACGACCGTGGTCGCCCTGCCGCAGCCCCTGCAGCTCGGGGCCATGACGGTCACGCGCCGCGAGTACGTGGGCGTCCAGGTCCGTGCGGTGCTGCCGGGCGGCACCGAGATCACGGGCGTCTCCTACGCCCTGACGCGCGAGGCGCCCATGGCGGAGATCGTCGAGCGCCTCGTCGCACCGCACGTCGTGGGCCGCGACCTCCCGGTCGACGACCCGGCCGCGGGGGTGCGGGCGGCGTGGGACGCCGCGCTGCGCGGCTCGGCGATCGTGGGGCGCGTGGGCCTGGTCCGCCGGGCGATCGGCCTGGTCGACGTCGCGCTGTGGGACGTCGCGGGCAAGGTCGCGGGCGTCCCGGTGTGGCGCCTCCTGGAGTCCGGCCCGGTCGCGCCCTCGGCCCGCCCGGCGATCCTGGTCGCGGCCTACCCGACCCCCGGACGCACGGCCCGCGCCGTCGCCGACGAGGTGCTCGACCGTGCCCGCGAGGGCTGGCCGCTGCTCAAGATCTCCCGATCCCCCGACCGCGACCTCATGCGCGACCTGCTCGCGATCCTGCGCGCCGAGCTGCCCGGGGTGACGGGCCGCGAGGCCGAGGCCGGTCGCAGCGGTGTCGTCGTGGACGTGGGCTTCGGTTGGCGCGACGCGGACGAGGCGCTCGCGGACCTCGACGCGTGGGGGATCGGTGCTCCGTCACCGGCCGGGGAACCGCCCGCGCTCGCCTGGCTCGAGGACCCCGTGCTGCCCGAGGACGCCGCGGGGGCCGCGCGCATCCGCGAGGTCACCGGGCTGGCGCTCGCGATCGGCGACGAGGTCACGGACCCCGAGGTCTTCGCGCGGCTCGCTGCGCTCGGCGCGCTCGACGTGGCGCGCGTGGACGTGGTCGGGATCGGCGGCCTCACGGCGGCCGACCCCCTGGTCCGGTCGTGGCAGGACGCGGGGCTCGTGACGTCGAGCCACGTGTACCCCGAGGTCAGCGTGCACCTCGGTGGCGCCCAGGGGATCGGGGTCGAGACGTTCGAGCGCTCGCCGCAGGGCAACCCCTACGACCCGGCACCGCTGCTCGTCGAGGGCGGCCCCGAGTTCTCGGCCGGCACGGCGCTGCCGCCCGAGGTCCCCGGCCTGGGCTTCACCCTCTCGCCCACGTACTTCACGTTCGAGCCCGCCCCCTCGCTGCCGAGCATGCGGTTGGCGTCCGAAACGGGCCCCGGGACGACGCCAACCGCATGCTCGACCGACGACAACCGCATGCTCGGCGACCAGGAGGACCGATGACCGACCCGACCAGCACGCCCCGGGCGGGCTCCGCCGTCGGGCACGACGACGAGCGAGGACCGGTGTCCGCCCAGAACCCGACCGGACAGGCCTCCGTGCCAGGACCAGCCGCGACCCGCAGCGTCGTGGTGACCGGGAGCGGCAAGGGCATCGGCCGTGCCATCGCGGCGCGGCTGACCGCGGACGGCTGGGCCGTCGTCGGGCTCGAACGGAGCGCCGGCTCGGGGACCGTCGAGGAGGGCGTCTGCGCGGCCGTCGTGCTCGCCGACTCGCGCGACCGTGAGTCGCACCGCGAGGCCGCGCGCGTCGCCCGGGCCCTCGCGCCGCTCGCGGGCTGGGTCAACAACGCGGGTATCACCCGGACCACGCCGCTGCACGCGCTCGGCGACCCCGCGCGCGCCGCGGAGATCGAGCGCACGGCGCGCGACATCGTCGAGATCAACGGCCTGGGCTACCTCTGGGGGGCCGCCGCCGCGGTCGAGGCGTTCACCGACCAGGTGAGCGGCGGGTCGATCGTGAACGTCGGGTCGATCCACGGGCGGTCCTCGTTCGTCGACCACGCGGCCTACGAGCTGACCAAGGGCGGGATCGACGCCCTCGCACGCAGCGTCGCCGTCACGTACGGGCGGTACGGCATCCGGGCCAACACGGTCGCACCGGGCGGGGTCCGCACGCCGCACCTCGACGCGCAGATAGCGAACGCCGTCGACCCCGAGGCGGAGGAGCGCGGGCTCGCCGAGGGCCCGCCGCTCGGCCGCATCGCCGAGTCGGCCGAGATCGCGGCCGTGGTCGCGTTCCTGCTCTCGGACGAGTCGTCGTACGTCTCCGGCCAGTCGATCGCGGCCGACGGCGCGTGGACCGCGTCGTTCGGGACGCTGCCGCACGACGCCCGGCTCGACGCGCGGTACGGGCTCGACTGAGACCGGTCCCCGGGCGCTACCGGCTGGGCTGCCCGCCGGGACGGACCTCGCGGTCGAGGACCGCCCGGCCCAGGTGGCGCCGCGCGCGGTGCAGCCTCGACTTGACCGTGCCCTCGGGGAGCTCGAGGAACGCGGCCGCGTCACGCGTCGTGACGTCGTGCAGGATGCAGAGGTCGGCCACCTCGCGCAGCGCGGAGGGAAGTGCCGCGATCTCGCGGCGGGCACGACCCGCGAGGCTCGCAGCGAGCACGCTCTCCTCGGCACCGTCCGCCGCCGACGCGGCCCGCCCGTGCATCTGCGCGACGCGGGCGACCAGCCAGCGGTGCCGCCGAGCGGCCCGCTGCTCGTTCGAGCAGAGGTTGGCCGCGGTCGCGAGGAGCCACGGGAGCACCGAGTCACGGACGACCATCTCCCGACGTCGGCGCCACGCCGCCAGGAACACGCCCGAGGTCAGGTCCTCGCACCGCCCCGCGACGTCGTCCCGCAGGCCGCCCGACATCAGCAGCGCGCGGCACAGGCCGTGGACACGCCGCGAGTAGCGCCGGTAGACGACCGCGAACGCCTGCTCGTCACCCTCCTGGACCCGGCTCCAGAGGTCCACCTCGGCCACGGACCCCTCGTCGAACACCGACGACTGCTCACGCATCACTGCCCCCTGGTGCTGCCCGCCTGCGGGTACCGCTCCGCCCCTGCCCGCACGGTGGCACCCCTCGGACCATCGTCACCCGCGGGCCCCGCGCGGGCGAGAGGAAGCGGCCCCGGGCAGCGTCGTTCCCCGGGGCCGCCTCCTCGATGCATCGGACGCGGTCAGCGGGCACCCACCCGGGGCCGGTCGATGTACCCGACGGAGTGGAACCACCGGATGTACGAGTCGAGCATCTCCGCGTCCACCGGCGGGCAGACGATCCCGCTCCCGGCGAGGTGCTCGTCCGCCCGCTCCCGACCGAACCGAGGGAACGTCCCCTCGAAGTAGAGCTCCTTGACCGTGAGCGTGCTCGACGTCGCGATGTTCGTGAAGATCGGCAGGAACGACACGATCGGGTGCTCCGGGTGTGACCTGCAGAACTCCGAGAGGTCGTGCAGCCAGGTGTCGTAGTCGACGACGTCGATCGGGTGGCCGTGCGCCCGCAGCCGCTCGACCATGAGCCCCAGCAGCGCGTACCGCGGGTTCGTGAGGTGGTACGTCTGCCCCTCCGCGGGCCGGGACTGCGCGAGGTGCACCACGGCCTGGGCCAGGTGGTCGACCGGCACGAAGTCCAGCGGCAGGTCGACGTCCGGAGCCCGTCCCATCTCGACGATCGCCTTGAAGAACGCGCAGATCGCGGCCTCGGTGTTCCAGTGGCCGTCCACGGTGCTGCCCGTGATCTCGTAGGGCCGGTGGACAACGACCGGCAGTCCACGTGCCGACGCCGCGCGCAGGATCTGCTCGGCCACCCACTTGCTCTCCGGGTAGCCCATCGACAGCCGTTCGACGTGGTCGAGCGGGGTGTCCTCGGTGACGTGCCGGACGGCCGCCGAGCCCGAGCCCGCCAGCACGGCGATGGTCGAGACGTAGTGCAGCGGGACGCCACCGCCGGCCTCGGCCAGCTCGACCAGGCTGCGCGTGCCGTCGACGTTCGTCCGCCGCAGCCACTCGTACGGGTAGACGAAGTTCACGTGGGCGCCCGAGTGGTAGATCAGGTCGGTGCGTGCGGCGAGCGTCTCCCACGCCACGTCGTCCAGCCCGAGGCGGTGGGCCGTGAGGTCCCCGGGCACGGCGACGACCCGGTCGGTGTCGAGCAGACCGTGGCCGTACCTGCGCTGTGCCGCGAGCACGCGAGCCATGGCGGCGTCCTCGTCGGCAGCGCGGACCAGGCAGCGGACCGTGACGCCCGTGCGGTCGACGAGCTCTCGCAGCAGCGCGGAACCGAAGAACCCCGTCGCGCCCGTGAGCAGCACCTCTGCGGGCGGCTCGGACCGAGGGGCTCGGTCGACCGGGGCCGGTCGGGAGAGCAGGCGGACGTCGGGGCGCCACCGGTCCGTGCCGTCGGTAGCCGGATCGCCGGTCGGGCGCACCCGGATCTCGTCGACGACAGCGGCGAAGGCCGCAGGGCGCGGGTCCGACAGCAGGCCGCGGATCAGGTCGTGGCCGTGGGCGCCGTCGAGCGACAGCGACGACTGGACGCGCGCGATGAGCTGCGCCGCCATGAGCGAGTTGCCGCCCAGTGCGAAGAAGTCGCCGTCCGGGTCGACGACGTCGAGCGCGAGGGTCTCGCGCCAGGCGCGCTCGACGGCCTCGCGGGCGTCCCGTGCAGCGGCCGTCGGGTCCTCCGTCGCGGGGCGGGTCGCGGCGGCCGACGCCCGGTCGGCGAGGGCGCGTCGGTCGACCTTGCCGTTCGTGGTGAACGGGAGGGCCTCGGCGGGCACGACCGTCGCCGGGAGCATGTAGTCGGGCAGGGAAGCGGCGAGCGCGCGGCGGACCGACGCGAGGTCGGGGACAGGCGCGTCGGGCCTCGCGGGAGTGCAGAAGGCGACCAGGACCCGGCTCGTCCCGTCCTCGACGGCCACGACGGCGGCCTCCCCGATGCCCTCGACCGCCGAGAGAGCCCCCTCGACCTCGGTGAGCTCGATGCGGTGACCGCGGACCTTGACCTGGTCGTCGAGCCGTCCGCGGAACGCCAGGAGACCGTCCTCGTCCCGCCGGACCTGGTCGCCGGTCCGGTAGTACCTGACCGGAGGAGCGCCGTCGACGCTCAGGTGCACGAAGCGTCGGGCGGTCTCCTCCGGGTCGCCCAGGTACCCGGCCGCGAGGCCGTCCCCGGCGACGTGCAGCTCGCCGTCCTCGCCCGGGGCGACCGGGGAGCCGTCCGGGGCCAGGACGGCGACCGAGACGTAGGGGAGCGGGGTGCCGATCGGCACGGGCCCCTCGTCGGCCTCGCCGAGGACGTGGGCCACGGCCACGACGGTCGTCTCCGTCGGCCCGTAGCCGTTGACGACGTGCTGGGCCCGTCCCACGGCGCGCGCGGCGAGGGCCGGGTTGAGGACCTCGCCGCCCGCGATCGCGTAGAGCAGGCCGTCGAAGACCTCGGGGCAGGACCGGGCGACGTGATGAAAGACGCCCGTCGTGAAGAAGACCGAGTCGATCTGCGCGGCCCGGAGCGTGTCGCGCAGCGCGACAGGAGCGAGGAGGAGCGACTGGTCGACGATCACGAGGCACGCCCCCGAGAGGAGGGTCGGCCAGATCTCGAGCGTCGACGAGTCGAACGACAGCGAGGCCGCGTGCATGAAGCGGTTCGCGGGGTCGAGGACGAGGAAGCCGTTGTCGGTCGCCAGGCGCAGGACGCCGCGCTGGCGTACGGCCACGGCCTTGGGCGTCCCCGTCGAGCCGGACGTGAACATCACGTACGCGGTCCGGTCGAGGTCGGACCGGACCTCGCCGCCGGCGGCGTCCGCCGCGAGCCCGTCGGCCGGTTGCCCGGTTCGGTCCGGTGCAGCGCGGTCCGGTGCGCGGTCCGCCCCGGTGAGGTTCGGCGCGAGGTCCACGACGTCGACCCCCTCGGGGGCGGCTGCCCGGCTCCCGGCCGGGCGGACCGCGAGGGTCACGCCCGCGGTGTCGAGCATCGCGCGGACGCGCACGGCGGGCACGTTCGCGTCGACCGGCACGTAGGCGGCCCCTGCCCGCAGGATGCCGAGCATCGCGGCGCAGGTCTCCGCGGACCGGTCTCCGAGCACGGCGACGGCCGCACCGGGCGAGACGCCTGCGGACCGGAGCCGGCGCTCGACCTGCCGGGAGGCTTCCTGCAGGTCCCGATAGGTCCAGCGGCCCGTGTCCCACTCGACGGCCGTGCGGTTCGGCCAGGTGTCGGCAACGGCGTCGAAGGCATGGGGGACGGACGAGGCGTTGCGGACCTGCTCGAGGACCGGACCGCTTGTCGCAGAGGGTCGGCCGGTGGGGTCGGTCAGCGCAGGGCGCGGCTCGCGCTGGCTCGTCGTCATGACCGGCCCCCTCGTCGCCAGAAGTGGTCCATCGCGATCGGGTCCTCGGGGAAGGGGCGGAGCTCGGCCACACGTCCCTGCTCGATGCGGTAGACGTCCGCGAACCGCGCGCGCACCTCCTCGCCCTCCCGCCGCGCCGAGTCGACGGCGATCACGACCCCGCCGGCGTCGTCGACCAGCACGCGCTCGACGGCGGCGTGCGACGTGCCGCCGGTGATCGTCGCCATCTGCGCGAAGGCGCCGAAGACCTGGTCGTGGCCGCGGAAGGTGCCCGAGATCTGGGTCCCCCCCGGTATCACCATGGTCATGTCGTCGGCGAAGAGCTCTTTCAGTCGGTCGACGTCGCCGCGGTTGAACGCGCGGTAGACCTCGTCGAGGATCTCTCGGTTCTGGGTCGCTGCCATCAGCTGGCTCCCTGCTCGGTGGACGGACGGGTACGAGGTGTCCCTCGTCCTGGTGGATGTCCGGCAGTGCGGGCGGGGTTCGCACGGAAACGCTCGTCACCTGCCGCCACCTGCCATCACCGCCCCGCTGCCCAGCGCGTAGTACCTGCTTCTCTGGATTCAGGATCCCGTGTACTGTCCGACGCGTGGAGACCGTCACCCTCACGCACACGGCAGCGCTCGCGCGCCTCGGGCACGCGCTGTCCGACGAGACCCGCGCGCGCATCCTGCTCACGCTGCGCGAGGCGCCCGCCTACCCCTCGGACCTCGCAGACGCGCTCGGCGTCTCCCGCCAGGTCATGTCCAACCAGCTCGCGTGCCTGCGCGGCTGCGGGCTCGTCGAGGCGATCCCCGACGGTCGCCGCACCTGGTACCGCCTGGCCGACAGCCACCTCGCACCCGCGCTCGACGACCTGCTCCGCCTCGTGGTCACGGTCGACCCGACGTGCTGCTCGCCCGACGGGTGCACGTGCTCATGACCTCGGTGTCGATCGGTCCTCGGCCGCCCGCAGGCCTCGCGCCCGCCCGCAGGGCCCTCCTCGAGCGCCGCGTGCGCTGGACCGTCTCGGCGACGATCGCCTACAACGTGGTCGAGGCGGTCGTCGCGATCACCGCCGGGCGCATCGCGTCATCGGCCGCGCTCGTCGGGTTCGGCCTCGACTCGGTGGTCGAGGTGCTGTCCGCCGCAGCCGTGGCGTGGCAGTTCACGGCCCCCGACCCGCACCGCCGCGAGCGGACCGCGATGCGCCTCATCGCGGTGTCGTTCTTCGGCCTCGCGGTCTTCGTGAGCGTCGACGCGGTGCGCACGCTCCTGGGGGCCTCCGAGCCCGACCACTCGACCGTCGGGATCGTGCTCGCGGCCGTGAGCCTCGCGATCATGCCGTTCCTGTCCTGGTTCGAGCGTCGCACGGGCCGTGAGCTGGGCTCGGCCTCGGCCGTCGCGGACTCGCGCCAGACGCTGCTGTGCACCTACCTCTCGGCTGTGCTGCTCGTGGGGCTGCTGCTCAACACCACGCTGGGCTGGACGTGGGCCGACCCGGTCGCGGCCCTCGTCATCGCGGCCGTCGCGATCAAGGAGGGCGTCGAGGCCTGGCGCGGGGACGCGTGCTGCTCGCCGGTCGCCGGCCTGCACACCGACGTCGCCGCGGCGCACCACGCGCCGGGCGCACGCCACCAGAGCGGGGAGGCTGCGCCGTCGGGCACGGTCGCTCGCCCGGACGGCGCAGCGACCGCCGCGGACGGCTGCACCTGCTGTCCCGACTGAGCCCGGCTGAGACGGCTCCGATGGCGGCCCCGGACGACCCGACCTACGGTCGAGGAGGACCCGCCCGGACCGGACGGCGTCCTGCGAGTACCAACGACGGAACGAGGCTGTGGTGGCAACACTGACCGTGTGGAAGTTCGAGACTCCCGAGGGCGCGCAGCAGGCGGAGGACGCCCTGCTGGCGCTGCAGAAGCAGGAGCTCATCCAGGTGCAGGACGCGGCGATCGTGTCGTGGGAGGAGGGGAAGAAGAAGCCCAAGACGCACCAGTCGAACAACACGACGGGCATCGGAGCGCTGGGCGGCGCGTTCTGGGGCCTGCTGTTCGGGATCATCTTCTTCATCCCGCTCATCGGCGTCGCGATCGGCGCGGCGTCTGGGGCGCTCGCGGGGTCGCTGACCGACGTGGGCATCGACGACGACTTCATCGACTCGGTGCGGTCCAAGGTGACGCCGGGAACGTCGGCGCTGTTCGTCATGACGTCCGGTGCGGTCATGGACCGCGTGCACGAGGCCCTCAAGGCGCAGGGCATCCACGGCGAGCTCATCCAGACGAACCTGTCGGCCGACGAGGAGGCCAAGCTCCGCGCGGCCTTCGACGACGCGGTCTGAGGACCTCCCCACCCGCGAGACGTACGGCCCCGGTCCTTCGCGGACCGGGGCCGTCGTCGTGGGTCCGACCCACACGCAACCTGCACGTCGGCGCGCCCGGCGCGCTGCCGGATCGGGCGTAGCGTCGAAGCATGTCCGGAAACGACACGCACGGACCGGCTGGAACCCTCCGCAGCGGGGGACGGGGCGTGCTCGCGGAGCTGCCCGGTGCGGCCGCGTGGAGCCCTGTCGAGGAGGTCGCCCCGGCCGACGAGGCCGACGCGACACGGGACTGGGACAACGAGGGCGGGCACGAGCGCGGGCACGTCGCCCACCACCCGCCGGCCTCCGACCAGGAGACCGCGCGGCCGCCCGACGCCTTGTGGCTGACCGGCGTCCTGGCGACGGCGCTGCCCCCCGAGATCGGCACGCCTCACGAGCCCGTCACGTACACCGTCCCGGCGGTCTTCTCCCGGCGGGTCACCCGCGAGGAGCAGGACGTGATCGAGGCAGACGCCCTCCGGCATCGCCTCGCGGACGCCGGCTTCGAGGACGTCGAGCTGAGGGTCTCGGACCGTCGGCTGCTCATCGAGCACACGAGTCTCGCAGCGCTGAGAGGAGGCCTCGCGCACGAGATCGCGCCGACCCTGCGCGACCTCGGCCGGGACCTCGTCGCCGAGCACGACCGCCTGGCGGCCGAGATCGCGGAGCTGCAGAAGGAGGAGGACCGGCGCGCCGCCGCCGTCGTCGTCGAGGCGGAGCAGATCCGCTTCGAGTGACCGACAGCGGTCGTCGAGCGGCCGTCGAGTGATGAGGACCCCATGGACACCGTGCCGAACGATCCCCCCAGAGCGCGACCAGCCGCCCGCCGGGTGACGAACGAGTACTCGGCGCTGGCCCGGCTCGTCCGGGAGACGGGCCTGCTCCGCCGCCGCTACGGGTACTACTGGACGCGGCTCGTCCTCGCGGTGCTGGCCTTCGGGGGGATCTGGGTCGCGGTCGCGTTCGTCGGGAACTCGTGGTGGCAGCTCGTCCTGGCGGCCGCGATGGCCGTGGTCGTGACGCAGATCGCGTTCCTGGGGCACGACAGCGCGCACCGGCAGATCTTCCGGTCCAGGGCCTGGAACGACTGGACGGCCCGCGTGCTCGCGGGCGGGTTCGTGGGCCTGAGCTACGGCTGGTGGCGGACCAAGCACGAGCAGCACCACTCGGCCCCCAACCAGGAGGGCCAGGACCCCGACATCTCGCCCGGCGTCATCGCGTTCACCCCTGCGGCCCTGGCGGCGAGGACGGGGTGGCGGTCGTGGTTCGCCCACCACCAGGGGTGGTTCTTCTTCCCCCTGCTGACTCTCGAAGGCCTGAACCTGCACGTCGCGAGCGTGCGGACCGTGCTGCGCAGGGGATCGGTGCCCCACCGTGGGGTCGAGGCGCCCCTGGTGCTCGGAAGGCTCGCCGTGTACGTGGGGGTGCTCGCGCTGCTCCTGCCTCCGGGGAAGGCCGCGGCCTTCCTGGGGGTGCAGCTCGCCGTGTTCGGGGTGCTGCTCGGCGGGTCCTTCGCCCCGAACCACAAAGGAATGCCGATCGTGCCCCCGGACATGACGCTGGACTTCCTGCGGCGCCAGGTCCTCATGTCGCGCAACGTGCGCGGCGGGTACGCGGTCGATGCGGTCATGGGGGGCCTCAACTACCAGATCGAGCACCACCTCTTCCCGAGCATGCCGCGGCCCAACCTCAAGAAGGTGCGACCGATCGTGCACTCCTACTGCGAGGACGTGGGGGTGCCCTACACCGAGGTGGGGCTGTTCCGGTCGTACGGGATCGTCGTGCGCTACCTCAACCGCGTGGGCCTGCGGGCGCAGGAGCCGTTCACGTGCCCGCTCGCGGCGTCGCTGGGGAGGTAGTGCGCCTCCTCGTCGCGCCCCGGACGCCGGGGCCGTCATCGTGCGGGGCGCCGGGGACGCCCCGTGCTACGAGCGGACGAGCGTGATCGCCTGCGCCCGGTCGCGTACCCCGAGCTTCGCGAAGATCGCGTTGATGTGGGTCTTGACGGTCGTCATGCCGACGACGAGCCGCTCGGCGATCTCGGTGTTGCTCAACCCCTGCCCCACCAGCTCCAGGACCTCGCGCTCCCGGGCGGTCAGGGCGGGGAACCGCCGGGACAGCGGCAGCGAGGCGGACGGGGCGGAGACGGTCCCCACATGCCGCCCGGTCAGCGACCCGACGAGCACGTCGCTGACCGCGGGCGCCAGGAGCGTCTGACCGAGCGCGACCGTGCGGATCGCGTGCGCGACCTCGGCCCGTCCGGCGTCCTTGGTGAGGTAGCCGCGGGCCCCTGCGCGCAGCGCGCCGAGGATCGACGCGTCGTCGGCATGGGTCGTCAGGACGAGCACGGCGGTGGCCGGGTGCTCGGCGAGGATCCGGGTCGTGGCCTCGACCCCGTCGACCCCCGGCATGCGCAGGTCCATGAGGATCACGTCGGGGTGCAGGGTCGCGGCGAGCCGCACGGCCTGCCCGCCGTCGGAGGCCTCGCCGACCACCTCGAAGTCGGGGACGAGGGACAGGACCGTCACGAGGCCGTCCCGCACGATCGCCTGGTCGTCGACGACCAGGAGCCGGATGCGTTCGCCGGTCATCGCAGGGACACGGCGACCGTGACGGTGAACGTCTCGGCGCCGTCGTCGACGTGGACGTCACCGCCGAGCGGGAGGGCGGCGACCCGGGCGCGCATCCCTGCCAGTCCGTGACCGGCCCCCGTCCCGGCGAGGGAGGGGTGGGGGCCCGGCGCGCGGGGAGTGGTGAGCGTGAGGAGCACGCGAGCATCGTCCCAGACGATCGTCGCCCGGACCGGCATCCCGGGGGCGTGCTTGCGCGCGTTGCTGAGCCCCTCCTGCAGCGCCCGGCGGAGCGCGGCCGACTGGCGCTCGTCGAGGGTGCGAGGATCGCCCGACTCGACCAGGCTCACCGTGCCGCCGAGCTCTCGGTGGTCGGCGAGGAGCGCGGCGAGGTCGTCCTCGGGACGTGCGAGGGGTGCGAGGGTGCTGACGACGGAACGCGCCTCCCGCAGGCCCGTCGCGGCCAGCCGTCGTCCGGCCGCGACGCGGGACGTCGCCCCGGCCACGTCCCCCACCTCGAGCAGCGCCTCGATCGCGTCGAGCTGGACGACGAGCCCGCCCAGGCTGTGCGCCAGGACGTCGTGGATGTCGCGAGCGATCCGGGCGCGCTCCTCGAGGGCTGCGGAGCGGACGCGGTCGTGCGCGGCGACGAGCCGCTCGGCCGCGAGGAGCTGGGCTCCGGCGGTCGCGAGGCGCGACTGTCGACGGCTGAACCCGAGCGTCGCTGCGAGCACGAAGATCGCGACCATCCCGAGCACGAGCACCGCGGGGAAGTCGCCGCGGACGACCAGGAACGTTCCCTGGAGTGCGACGGCCGTCGCGGCGAGCCCGATCCCGTAGCCCAGGGGGCGGGCGGGTCGGCCGATCGCCATGACGACGGCCGCGAAGGCGGGGGCGATCGTGAGGCCGCCCGTGGGCACCACGACGAGCGCGCCGCAGACCGTCATCACGACCTCGGCCGCCGTGACGACGCCGACGCGCCGCAGCGGGACGAGCACACGGACGACCCAGGCGGTCACCGCGGCCAGCCCCAGCCACAGGACGAGGGAGGGGAGGGGCTGAGCGGGGGGCCGCGCGAGCTGGGTCACGAGCACGTAGGCGACCACCGCGGCCCCGGCCAGGTTCAGGATCTGCCCGGTCCGGCTGTGCCCGGTGTCGGCCGCGAGGACCTGCTGCCGCAGGGTGGTCTCACCACGGGGCGTCACGGGGATGTCCTCGGCGAGGGTGGGCGTGCTCACCCGACCATCATGCGACCTGCGCGGGGGTGCGCAGACCGGCACCCCGAGCGGCGGACGCACCGTGCTCGCGTTCGACGCGCCCTGCCCGTGCGCTCACGACCAGGACACGGGCGGCTCGGTTGGCCGCGAGGAGCAGCAGGATCACGCCGGCCGAGGCCGCGAGGTGCGCGCCGGCGGCGCCCGCGAGGATGCCGGTCACGAGGCGTGCGACGACGAGCGCGATCCACAGTGCCAGCGCCGCCCAGCCGGCGCGGGCCTCGAGCGTCGCCCCCGCGGCGACCGCGCGGGCCCGACGGCGGGCCGCCACCCCCGGGGCAGGTGCGGCGGCCACGTCGATCGCCCGGAACGAGGTCATCATCCCGATCAGGGCGCCGACGCCGACCGAGACCACGAGCTCGCTCGTGACCACGACCAGGTCGAGCGCGGTCGGTCGGACGGTGATCGCGGACGAGAGCGCCAGCAGCCCGACCGCACCCAGGACCGCGGGGAGCGTCCACATGCGCGCCGAGACCGCACGCCAGGTCGTCTGCCGGTAGCCGAGCCAGCAGAGGACGGCGACGGCGATCAGTGCGGGCTCGAGGTTCTCGGGGTTCACGGTGGGCTCCTGGGGCGAGGCGGGACGACGTCGTCAGCCTGCCCGGTCGGTGCTCGGCCGCACACGGCCCGTGGGTGGAGATCCGGGTGGAGATCCCGGCCGTGGCCGGGTGGAGACGCAGCCTGCGCAGGGTGCGTCCGGGCAGAGCGAAGCCCGGTCGATCAAGGGGGGTGACCGACCGGGCTCCGCGTCCGTGGGGGCGTCAGGCCTTGAGCATGCTCGCCCGGGTGATGACGCCGTCCTGGACCTCGAAGGTGGCGATGGTCTCGCCCGACCCGTTCGAGGTCGACACGATCTCGCGTGCGACCACCCATCGCTCACCGTACGCCACGGAGGCGTCGATTGTGCAATGCACATCGCCCGTTGCAAGGCGGGGGCCGTAGAAGGCGCGCAGCGCGTCCTTGCCGACGATCGGCTCGGGTGTCACGCCGACGACCACGACGTCCTGCGCGTAGGTCGCGACGAATCGCTCGAGGTCGTGCGCGTTGAACGCGTCGACCTGCTCGGTGACCACGGCGTGGGCGGTCGGGTGCTGCGGCATGGGAGTCCTCGTCTCGTGGGGAGTGTCGTGCGGGCCGGTCGGTCAGTCGATGCGGACGCCGCCGTTGACGTCGTACGTGGCGCCCGTGACGAACCCGGCCCGCGGGGAGGCGAGGGACGCGATGACCCAGGCGACGTCGTCGGGCGTGCCGAACTTCCCCAGCGGGATCGAGGACGTGAGGGCCTCGCGGCCCGCGTCGTCGAGCTGGTTCGTGATGTTGCTCGTGACCGGGCCGGGCGTGACCGCGTTCGCGCGGATGCCCTCGGCGGCCAGGAGGCGCGCGAAGCTCCGCGTGATCGCGAGGAGCGCGCCCTTGCTCGCGGCGTAGTGGACGCCGGTCTTGAGCGCGCCCTGCTGGCCCGCGATCGAGGCGACGTTGACGATGCTGCGGTCGACCGGCTCCTCGCCCTCGGGGGCGGCGGCCGCCCGCAGGAGGGGGAGCGCGGCCCGCGAGAGGACGAAGGTGCCGCGCGCATTGGTCTCCATGACGGCGTCCCACTCGTCGAGCTCGATGTCGTCGAGCGCGCGGTAGGGACACATGCCGCCGTTGTTGACCAGGACGTGGAGCCTGCCCCAGCGTCGGGTGACCTGGGTGACGAGCCTGTCGACGGACGTGACGTCGCGCAGGTCGAGGCGTGAGACGTGGCAGCTCGCGCCCAGCTCGGTCGCGAGGTCCGCGGTGGTGCGGGCCCCGAGCTCGTCGTGGGCGTAGGTGAGCCAGAGGTCGTATCCGTCACGGGCGAGCTGGAGGGCGGTCGCGGAACCGATCCCGGAACTGGCGCCCGTGATCAGCGCAAGTCGTCGAGCCATGACGTGAACGCTATAGCAAATTGCGGGGACCGCAAGCGTCCTGTCCAGGGACGCTGGCCGTCAGTTGCTAGATGCTATAGCATTTCGGCTCATGAACCCCGACACCGTCGTCATCACCGACTGCGACCTCCCGGGCACCGCGTGCGAAGACACCGTCACGGCCGCCGGCCTCGGTGTCGTGCGCGGGACGGCCCGCACGGAGGACGACGTCATCGCCCTCGTCCGCGACGCCGCGGCCGCAGGTGCCGCCCCGTCCGCCCTGGTCGTCCAGTGGGCGCCACTCACCGCCCGCGTCCTCGACGAGATCGAGGGCGTGCGCTTCGTCAGCCGCATGGGCATCGGCTACGACATGGTCGACGTCGCCGCCGCGACCGAGCGCGGCATCGCCGTCGCCAACACCCCGACCTACTGCATCGAGGAGGTCGCGTCCCACACCGTCGCGATGGTCCTCGGCCTCAGCCGCGGGCTCGTCGGCTACGACCGTGCCGTGCGCGACGGCGTCTGGGCCGCGACCGCCCCGCGCCCCATGGCCGCGCGCCTGTCCGCGACCACCGTGTCCGTGATCGGCTACGGCCGGATCGGGTCGCTCGTCGCGCGCAGCTGCGCCGCGCTCGGCTACCGCGTCCTGGTCCACGACCCCTTCGTGCCCGACGTCGACGTCGCCGCGGCCGGCTACCTGCCGGTCTCGCGCGAGCAGGCCATCGCCGAGGCCGACGTGCTGAGCCTGCACGCCCCGCTCAGCGAGGCCACCCGCCACCTGCTCGACGCCGCGTCGATCGCGACCATGAAGCCGGGCGCCGTCGTGGTCAACACGTGCCGCGGCCCGCTGATCGACGAGGACGCGCTCGCCGACGCGCTCGAGGCCGGCCACCTCGGGGCCGCGGCCCTCGACGTGTTCTCGCACGAGCCGCTGCCCGCCGACTCGCGCCTGCGCACGCTCGACCAGGTGCTGCTCAGCCCGCACGCCGCGTGGTTCTCGCCCGAGGCCATGGCCGACCTGCCCGTGCACACGGCGCGCAACGCGATCGACTTCCTCGCGGGTCGTCCCGTCGGTTCGATCGTCAACCCGGACTACGCGCGCGCCCTGGCACGCTGACCTTCCCGTCCCCCGACACCTGGAGCAACCCCGTGCAGCACCTGCAGCTCATGCGCCTCGGCCTTCCCGGCCAGGAGCGCCCCGTCGTCCGCACCGCCGAGGGCACCACGTACTCGCTCGACTCCCTGACGCGTGACGTCGACGGCGCGTTCCTCGCGGACGACGGCATCTCCCGGGTCCGTGCGGCCCTCGACGCGGGCGAGCTGCCCGTCGTCGCGGACGCCGACGCGCTGCGCGTCGGCCCCCCGGTCGCCCGCCCCACGGCCGTGGTGTGCGTCGGCATGAACTACGCCGCGCACGCGGCCGAGTCGGGCTCCGAGCCGCCGACCGTCCCGATCATCTTCTGGAAGCACTCCAACACCGTGGTCGGGCCCGACGACGACGTCCTGCTCCCCCCGGGCGCGCAGAAGGTCGACTGGGAGGTCGAGCTCGCGATCGTCATCGGGAAGAAGGCCCGCTACCTCGCGTCCCCTGCGGACTCGGCCGCGCACGTCGCCGGGTACACCGTGTCCAACGACGTGTCCGAGCGCGACTACCAGATGGCCGTCTCGGGCGGCCAGTGGTCCAAGGGCAAGAGCTGCGAGACGTTCAACCCGATGGGTCCGGCGCTCGTCCCTGCCGACCAGGTCGACGCCTCGAACCTGCGCCTGCGCTCGTGGGTCAACGGGGAGATCCGCCAGGACTCCTCGACGGCCGACATGATCTTCGACGTCGACTTCCTCGTGTGGCACCTGTCGCAGTACATGGTGCTCGAGCCGGGCGACGTCATCAACACCGGGACGCCGCAGGGCGTCGCCCTCTCGGGGCGCTTCCCCTACCTGGTCGACGGCGACGTCATGGCCGTCGAGATCGAGGGCCTGGGACGCTGCGAGCAGAAGGTCCGCGACGCGGTCGTGTGATCCCGTCCTGCGCCCGCCGAGATGCTGCTCGTCGTCGCCCCGTCCACCACGACGGCGACCACGAGCAGCATCTCGGCGGGCATCAGCCCGCGAACGGCAGGACCGGCAGCCCCGCGACCCCGGGGACGACCCGGAAGACCGACCCCGCGTCGACCTCGGGCTCGAACGGCTCGCGAATCATGAGCCGTGACGTCGTGATGAACAGCTCGTCCAGGTCCTCGCCGCCGAACGTGCACGCCGTGACGTGCGAGGCGGGCAGCTCGACCACCGCGGTCAGCGTCCCGTCCGGCGCGTAGCGGCGCACCGCGCTGCCGCCCCACAGCGCGACCCACACGCCCCCCTCGGCATCGACCGTGAGCCCGTCGGGCAGGCCGTCCTCGCGCGGGATCTCGACCAGGACCCGCCGGTTCACGAGGGGCTCGGGCGCTCCCGCGTCGTAGTCGAACACGTCGACCCGGCACGTGAGCGTGTCCACGTAGTAGGCCAGCGTCCCGTCGGGCGAGAAACCCAGCCCGTTCGAGCACGTGACGCCCGACAGCACGAGGCGCGCGGCGCCGTCGGGCTCGACGCGGAACAGGGCGCCCGCGCCCGACCGGTCGTCGAACGGCATGGACCCCGCGTAGAACGCGCCGTCCGGGGTGGTCGAACCGTCGTTGAGACGGACCGTCGGGTCGCTCCACAGCTCGGGGAAGGGACGCACGGGGGAGTCGGGCGCCTCGTCGTCCACGAGCGCGAGCCCCCGCTCCAGCCCGACGACGTAGCCCCCCTGGGAGCGCGGGCGCACCATGGTCGCGTAGTCGCCCACGTGGCGGCGGGTCACCGTGGCGTCGGGCTGGAGGGTCAGGAGGTCGCCGGCCATCATGTCGACGAACCGCAGTCCGCCCCAGGTCGGGGACCACACGGGCCCCTCGCCGTGGTGGGCGACTGGACCGGTGATGTTCTCGGCGCGCATGAGGCTATTGTCCCGGACCGCCGCGGGTGACACGAGGCGTACCCTTGACCCCATGACAACGCGCACCTGGTGGTGGCTGCCCTCGCAGCCGTGACCAGTCGTGTCCCCCGAGCTGCCCTCCGTGCAGCCCGGGTCGACCCTCCGTCGCCTCCGGCGGACGAGGGCGGCTCCTGACCTCAGGAGCACCATGACCCTCACCAGCGCGGCCACCGCCGCAGCCACCACCCCTGCCCAGGGGACCCGTCCGCCCGAGGCAGGCTCCGCCGTCGGGACCCTCGACGCGGCCCGCGCCCGCAGCCGCGCGGTCGAAGCACGGATCGCCGCCAACCCTGCGGAGTTCCGCGTCCTCACGGGCGAGCGACCGACGGGCGCCCTGCACATCGGGCACTACTTCGGGACCGTCGCCAACCGCGTGCGGCTCCAGCAGGCAGGCGTCGAGGTCTTCCTGATCCTCGCCGACTACCAGGTCATCACCGACCGCGACGAAGCCGGAGACCTGCGCGGGACCGTGCGCGAGATCCTGCTCGACTACCTCGCGGCCGGGATCGACCCGGACCGGACCACGGTCTTCACGCACAGCGCCGTCCCCGCGCTCAACCAGCTCCTGCTGCCGTTCCTGAGCCTCGTGAGCGTCGCCGAGCTCGACCGCAACCCGACCGTCAAGGCCGAGACCGCAGCGACCGGCGGGCGGGCCATGAGCGGACTCATGCTCACCTACCCCGTGCACCAGGCCGCCGACATCCTGTTCTGCCACGCCAACCTCGTGCCCGTCGGGCAGGACCAGCTTCCGCACCTCGAGACGACGCGCACCGTCGCGCGCCGCTTCAACCAGCGGTACGCCGCCGCGAACCCGTACTTCCCCGAGCCCGACGCGCTCCTCGCGTCCTCGCCCACGATCCTCGGGACCGACGGGACCAAGATGAGCAAGAGCCGCGGGAACACGCTGCCGCTCGGGGCGAGCGAGGACGAGACGGCCCGGTGGGTCAAGCGGGCCAAGACCGACGCCGAGCGGGCCATCACCTACGACCCCGAGGCCCGGCCGGAGGTCGCGAACCTCCTGACGATCGCGTCGCTGTGCACCGGACGGGCCCCGGAGGAGATCGCCGACGAGGTCGGCAGCGCGGGGGCGGGAAGGCTCAAGGCCCTCGTGACCGAGGCTCTCGTCGAGCACCTGCGACCGATCCGGGCTCGGCGGGCGGCGCTCGCGGCGGGCGACGGTCCCGCGGTGCTCGACATCCTCGCGCGCGGCAACGCGCGGGCCAACGAGATCGCGGACCGCACGCTCGACGACGTGCGCGAGCTGATGGGCATGGTCTACCGCCGAGGGTGACGTGGCTGACCGGGTGACGCGAACGCCCGCCGAGGGCGACATCAGATGTCACCCTCGGCGGGCGTGCCGGTCACCCTCGGCGAGAAGGGGCTCAGCCGGGTCCGCGGCTCACTCGGCCCCGAGCCGCGACCGCAGACGCGCGAGCTGCGCCCACAGCTGGTCCGGGACCCTGTTGCCGAACGTGTCGAAGAACTCGCTCGTGAGCTCGGTCTCTGCGAGCCAGGAGTCGGCGTCGACCTCGAAGAGCGCCTCCAGGTCGCCCTCCGGCAGGTCCAGCCCGTCGACGTCCAGCGCACCGGGCGCGGGCAGCAGGCCCACGGGGCTCGTGACGGCCCCTGCGTCGGTCCGCAGGCCGCGCGAGCGGTCGACCTGCTGCGCGATCCACTCGACCACGCGAGAGTTCTCCCCGAACCCGGGCCACAGGAACGAGCCCTCCGCGTCCTTGCGGAACCAGTTGACCTGGAAGATCTTGGGCCGCTTCTCCGGGTCGAGGCCCGCTCCGACGCTCAGCCAGTGCGCCCAGTGGTCGGCCATGTTGTAACCGCAGAACGGGAGCATCGCGAACGGGTCGCGGCGCAGCTCGCCCAGAGCGCCCTCGGCGGCTGCGGTGCGCTCCGACGAGATCGTCGCGCCCATGAACACGCCGTGCTCCCAGCTGTACGCCTGCGCGACGAGCGGCACGTTGGTCGCACGTCGACCGCCGAAGACGATCGCGTCGATCGGGACGCCCGCGGGGTCCTCCCAGGTGTCGGCGATCGTCGGGCACTGCGCGGCTGCGACCGTGAAGCGCGAGTTGGGGTGCGCGGCGGGCGTGCCCGCGGCCCCGTCGGCCGGCGTCCAGTCGTTGCCGAGCCAGTCCGTGAGGTGTGCGGGCGCCTCGGGGGTCAGGCCCTCCCACCAGACGTCGCCGTCGTCGGTCAGGGCGACGTTGGTGAAGATGGTGTCGCGGTCGAACGTCGCGACCGCGACGGGGTTGGTGTCGATCCCCGTGCCGGGGGCGACGCCGAAGAACCCGGCCTCGGGGTTGATCGCGCGCAGCGTCCCGTCGGGACCGGGGCGCAGCCACGCGATGTCGTCCCCGATGGTCTCGACCTTCCACCCGGGGACGGTCGGCTGGAGCATCGCGAGGTTCGTCTTGCCGCACGCCGAGGGGAAGGCCGCGGCCAGGTGGTAGGCGCGTCCCTCGGGCGACGTGGCCCGGATGAGCAGCATGTGCTCGGCGAGCCAGCCCTCGTCACGGGCCATGGCCGACGCGATGCGCAGCGCGAAGCACTTCTTGCCGAGCAGCGCGTTGCCGCCGTAGCCGGAACCGAAGGACCAGATCTCGCGGGTCTCGGGGAAGTGGGCGATGTACTTGGTGTCGTTGCAGGGCCAGGGCACGTCCTGCGTGACGGCTCCCGAGTCGTCGACGAGCGGCGCGCCGACGCTGTGCACGGCGGGCACGAACGGCGCCCCGGCGTCGATCAGGGCGAGCACGTCGCTGCCGACCCGCGTCATGACGCCCATGCTCACCACGACGTAGGGCGAGTCGGAGACCTGGATGCCGACCTGCGAGAGGGGGCCGCCGACGGGGCCCATCGAGAACGGCACGACGTACATCGTGCGACCGCGCATCGACCCGTCGAACACGTCGCGGAGCTCGGCGCGCATGGCGTCGGGCTCGCGCCAGTTGTTGGTGGGGCCGGCGTCGGCCTCGTCGCGCGAGCAGATGAAGGTGCGCGACTCGACGCGGGCCACGTCGCTCGGGTTCGAGCGGGCGAGGTAGCTGCCGGGGCGCAGCTCGGGGTTGAGGGGCAGGAGCGTACCGGCGTCGACCATGAGGTCGACGAGCCGCTGCTTCTCGGCCGCGGAGCCGTCGCACCACACGACCGCGTCGGGCTCGGTGAGCTCCGCGATCTCCCGGACCCAGGCACGCGGGTCGCGGGCGGTGCGGGTACCGGAGCCGAACGCGGCACCGGCCATCGCGGTGCTGAGCACGTCGGGCAGCTCCTCGGTGAGGGCGGCGTGGCGGGTGCGGCGGGGAGGGGCGGTCGCGGTCATGAGGGTCTCCGGTCCTGGGCGGTCGTCGGGTCCACCCGGTGGGTGTCGGTGCTGCTGTTTCCACCTTCGACCCGGAACACCCCGGTTTTCCACCTGGATCGCTGTCAAGAATCGCGGATGTTGACATAGAGTCAAGGAATGGCCGTCGACGAAGACCGCAAGATCCCCACGACCCCCGAGGTCCACACGCCGCCGAGCACCGACCTCATCACGCTCGGTCGCCGGATCCGGTACTTCCGGACCGGTTGCGGGCTCACGCTCGACGCGCTCGGTGCGCAGGTGGGCACCACCGCGAGCCTCCTGTCGCTCATCGAGAACGGCAAGCGTGAACCGCGGCTCTCGCTGCTGCAGGCGCTCGCGGGTGCGCTCGGCGTCGCCGTGGCGGACCTGCTCGCGGACGAACCGCCCTCGCGCCGGGCCGCGCTCGAGATCGAGCTGGACCGGGCCCAGCGCGGCCCGCTGTTCGCGACCCTCGGCCTGCCCGCGGTCAAGGCGTCGCAGAAGCTGCCCCTGCCGGTCCTGGAGAACCTGGTCGGTCTGCACGGCGAGCTGGCCCGTCGCGCGTCGGAGGCCATCGCGACGCCCGAGGAGGCACGCCGCGCCAACACCGAGCTCCGCCTGGAACGCCAGACGCGCAACAACTACATCCCCGAGCTCGAGGACCTCGCGGAGGAGATGACGCGCCGCGCGGGGTACACGTCGGGCGCCCTGACGCACCGCACGGTCGCGCGCATGGCCGAACAGCTCGGGTTCACGCTGCTGCACGTCGACGACCTGCCGCACTCGACGCGCACGGTCACGGACCTGCGCAACGGCCGCATCTACCTCCCGCCGGCCTCGATCCCGGGCAGCCACGGGCTGCGCTCGCTCGGCCTCCAGGCGATCGCACACCGCGTGCTGGGCCACCAGCGCCCGACGTCGTACGCGAACTTCCTGCGCCAGCGCGTCGAGATCACGTACTTCGCAGCGTGCTGCCTCATGCCGCAGTCGGCGGCCGTCGAGTTCCTGGAGCAGCGCAAGAAGGACAAGGACCTCGCGGTCGAGGACTTCCGCGACGCGTTCGGCGTCTCGCACGAGGCCGCGTCCCAGCGCTTCACGAACCTCGCGACCTCGCGCCTGGGCATCCCTGTGCACTTCATGCGCGTCGGTGACGACGGCGCCCTGTACCGGGGCTACGCGAACGACGGCCTGCCGTTCCCGGCGGACGTCACGGGGGCCATCGAGGGGCAGCTCGTGTGCCGTCGGTGGGCCGCGCGCGAGGCGTTCGCGCGCCGCGACCGCGCGACCGAGTCCTACCAGTACACGGACACCCCCGCGGGCACCTTCTGGTGCAGCACCCAGACGGGCACGACGACGACGGGCGAGTTCTCGATCACGGTCGGGGTCCCGTTCTCCTCGGCCAAGTGGTTCCGAGGACGCGAGACGACCGCGCGCCGTGCCTCGACCTGCCCCGACGAGGCCTGCTGCCGCCGGCCGGCGGCGCAGCTCGCGCGGCACTGGGAGGAGGTCGCCTGGCCCAGCGCGCGCATGCACCAGTACGTCCTGTCGGCGCTGCCGTCAGGGGCGTTCCCCGGGGTGGACGCCTCGGAGGTCTACGCGTTCCTCGAGAAGCACGCGCCGCGCGAGGGCTGACCCTCCACGGGCGGGTGCGTGCCGTCGTCGGGCGGCGTGGTGGTCCGGGTGAGCTCGGCGACCTGACCGAGGACCTCGGCGGTCTCGATCTCGACGCGCAGCTCGATGCGGTCGAGCCCCAGGGCCGCGGCGTCGGCGACCGTGCCGAGCAGCACGCGCAGGTCGGCGACGGCGGCGGAGACGGCCTCGACCGTGGTCGCACGCTCGGCGCGGGCAGTGACGAGCCCGAGGCTCAGGCCCAGGTCGTCGACGACGTCGACGCCCGGTGACAGGAGCGTGGAGGCGGCCCGGGCCAGGGCGCCCACGTGCTGCCCGAGCTCCCGGGCGGGCAGGCGCGCGGACGCGAGATCGGTCACGCGGTCGTCCAGCTCGCGTGCGACGAGGGTCGACGACGCGTCGCGCAGGTCCTCGACGTAGGTGCGGTAGCCCGCGCCCTCGGCGAGGGGGCGCTGCGTGCGGTCGAGGGCCCAGGCCGGGTCGCGGCCCGCGGCCTGCAGGAACACGTCGAGGTCGACGGCGTCGAGGACCTCGTCCGGCTCTCCCGCGAGCCAACGCTCGACCCGGGCGAGGTCGGCCGGGTCGTCGACGTCGAGGCCGACGGTCGAGAGCACGTCGAGCCAGGTCCCGGTGGTCGGGTCGTACAACGGAACAAGGTCCTCGTCGCCGGGGTCGAGCGCCCGGACGTGTCGCCCGTGGTGCGGGTCGTGCAGGAGCACCCACCGCTCGCCGTCGATGGACACCGGGCCCGACTCGGTCATCTCGAGCGCGACGCGGGTCGCCCACTCGTCGTAGGTCTCGCCCCAGGTATCGCCCGTCATCGGGTCGCGCAGGGTGATCGGTGAGCGGAGGCGTGCGGGCAGCCACAGGAGGGGGTGCCACATCGCGGCCGGCCGCAGGCCGGGCCACCGGCGGTGCCCGGCAGGCACGGTCCACGGCATGGGCAGCGGGCTCGCCGTGAGCGGGGAGAGCAGGAGCTCGCCGTCGTACAGCCCCGTGAAGGCGCGCCACAGGTGCAGCCGCCCCGCCGTGTCGAGAGCCGACGCGGGCAGGAGGAGATGCTCCCCGGGCCCGACGTCGAGCGCTCGGCGCCTGTGCTCCACGTTCGTCCTCTCCTCGCTGACCGTCTGGGCTGCCTATGCCGACGGAGCACGCGCCAGCCTGCGTCGGGCGGAGGCGCGCCCTCGCAGGCGACGTGACGCACATCACATCGCCCGAAGGGCTCGGAGGCCCGATTTTCGCGAGCACGCCGCACACACACGTGCCATGCAGACCATCACCGTCACCGCCGACGTCGACGTCGATGTCACCGCCGCTGCCCGAACGTCCGTCCACGACCGCGCGAGCGACGAGCTCGACCGCACCACCACCGACGTCGCCCGTCGGGTGCGCGCGGGCGACCTCACCGAGCGCGAGGCCCGCATGATCGTCTTCGAAGCGGTGTTCCGCACGGGGATCGTGCGCTCCGAGACCGCGCGCTACTGCCACCGCCACGGGATCGCACGCTTCCTGCACGACGACATGGTCGACGCCGCCGTGGACTTCTACACCCGCAAGATCCTCGACCTGCCGAGCACCGACGGAGCCGAGGGCGACTCCCGAGGCCGCAACGGCACCAAGTTCTTCGACCTCGAGGTCTTCGCGGGCGGAGCGAGCGCGGCGGGCTCGATCCGTCAGGCGCTCGGCGACTACACCCTCATGCACCGGACGCTGCTGCGGAGCGTGCGGTCCGCGCGCAAGGTCGGGCAGATCGTCTCGACCGACCTCCTCGAGGGCACGATCGACGCCGAAGGGCGCCTCGCGGGCCTCGTGCACGAGCTCCCCGTGGTCCCCGACCTTGCGGTCCAGGTGCTCGACGCGGGCCGCGACGAGGAGATCGACCGCCTCTGCGCCGCGCACGAGAGCGCAGCCACACGCCAGCGCGGCGTGCTGCGCATGCACATCGACGCCGCCGCGATCCGCGACGCGTTCGCCCTGCCGACCCTCGAGCGCCCCCTCGACCCGGACGTCCGGGCACGCATGCTCGCCTGGATCGAGGAGGACGAGGGGCTCGCCCTCCGCTCGGTCCTCGCGCTCACCGACCCGCCGTCGGACCCGCGCATCGCGACCCTCGCCGGCCTGTGGGCGACCTACGAGGACGAGCACCTCGAGACGGTCGCCACGCACGAGTACGGGCAGAAGATCGCCCACCTCCTCGTGCGCGACGTCCTCGCGGACCGCGCCCGCCCGGGGCGGCCCGCGCTGTCCCGCACCCGGGTCTCGGTCAAGCAGGCCGTCGCAGGGTGCGGGGTCGACGCGGCCTGGGTCACCGAGCTCACCGCGGTCTTCGTCGAGCACGAGCACGAGGCCCGCTCCGCCTGGGACCCGGACCGCGGCACGGGGGAGTCGACCCGCGACACCGCGCGCTACCTGGACACCCTCGCGGCGGCCGCCGCCCTGTCGGGCCGCCCGCTCGGGCGCACCCCCGACGAGGTGCGCAGCACGCTCGCCGACATCGTCGCCGCGGCCCGCCAGACGACGAGGGTCGCCGAGGCAGGCTGACCGACCCTCGTCGCCAGGCCGCACGACCACCGACGTCGCTGCATAGGAAGCAGGACCGTCGACGCCTCCACCAGAGGCCACGAGAGGAGCACCCCATGGCTGCGACCCCCGCACGCCCCAGACCCAAGACGATCGCCGAACGCTGCGCGCCCCTGACCAAGGAGCTCGCGCGCCGACGAGCGGGCGCCCCTCTCTATCCCGGTGACGTCCACGAGCAGATCGCCTCGCTCGTCGACGAGCTCGTCATCCAGGGCCTGACGCGCGCCGAGGCCGCAGGGCTCGTCAACCGTGCAGCCCAGAAGGCCACGGCGGCATGAACCACCTGCGGCGACCGTGGGAGCCCCCGGACGCCGACCCGCACGACGCGCTCGACCGCTGCGACCAGTGCGACGCGTGCGGCGCGACGGCCTGCGTCCGCGTGACCGTCACCGGCCGGGGCCCGCTCCTCTTCTGCGACCCGCACTACCGCCGGCACGAGAGCGCGATCGTCACGGCCGGCTACGCCGTGCGCGACGAACGACGCAGCCTCGACGACGACATCGCCCTCGCCCTCGCCCTCGCACGAGCGCTCGACAACGCGGCCTGACCCCGAGCGTCGACGGGTCTGCCCGAGGCGCCGGTATCACCCCCACCAACCGCACGAGACGACCGACAGTCACCGACGACAGCCCCGGTGGACGCCAGGGCTGGGGGACCGGTGTCCCTGACGACAGGTCGCTCCGAGCGACGACGACGATGCCAGCGATGGCGTGGAGGTGCGGGCGTGGACGAGATGGACGAGATCGTCCACGAGTTCTTGGTCGAGTCCTACGAGAACCTCGATCAGCTGGACCAGGACCTCGTGGCGCTGGAGAGCGACCCCTCGTCGCGCGCGCTGCTCAGCAGCATCTTCCGCACCGTGCACACCATCAAGGGGACGAGCGGCTTCCTCGGTTTCGGCAACCTGGAGAAGGTCTCGCACGTCGGCGAGTCGCTGCTGTCCGAGCTGCGCGACGGCGAGCGGGTCATGGACCCCCAGGTGACGGACGTCCTGCTCGCTCTCGTCGACACCCTGCGCGCCATCCTGGCCAAGGTCGAGGCGGGATCCGGCGACGACGTCGACGTCGCGCCGATGGTCGCCCAGATCGTGGCGGTGCAGGAAGCGACGGCCCCTGCCGAGGAGCGGGCGGCGGTCGCGCCCGTTGCGGTCGATGTCGAGCCCGGGCCCGAGCCCGAGCCCGAAGCACCCGCGGCACCCTCCGTCGTCGAACCCGTCCTCGCGACGGCTCTCGCGGCGCTCGCCGCGCCGGAGCCCCTGCCCGCCTCGGCACCCGTGCCCGCGACCACGCCCAAGCACGAGGAGATCGAGCTGCCCGGGCGCAACGCGGCCGACGGCTCGATCCGTGTCGACGTGGACCTCCTCGACTCCCTCGTGCGACAGGTCGGCGAGCTCGTGCTCGTGCGCAACCAGTTCGACCGTATCGCCGGTGCGGGCGAGGACCAGGAGACCAAGCGGTCCGCGCAGCGTCTGAGCCTCATCGCCTCCGAGCTGCAGGAGGGTGTCATGCGCACCCGTATGCAGCCCATCGAGCACGTGTGGTCGAAGATGCCGCGCATCGTGCGGGACCTCGCGAAGATGCTGGGGCGCGAGGTGCGCGTCGAGATGACCGGTGGTGACACCGAGCTTGACCGCTCCCTGCTCGAGGCCGTGAAGGACCCCCTGACGCACCTGGTGCGCAACGCCGTCGACCACGGGATCGAGGCCCCCGACCAGCGGCTCGCCGTGGGCAAGGCCTCGCAGGGGCTCGTGTCGTTGCGCGCCTACCACTCGAACGGTCAGGTGGTCGTCGAGATCACCGACGACGGCGCGGGCATCGATCCCGAGAAGGTGGGACGCTCGGCGGTCTCGAAGGGGCTGCGCAGCGCCAACGAGATCGCGGCGATGTCCTCGTCCGAGGTGCTGGACCTCCTGTTCCTGCCCGGCTTCTCGACCGCCGCGAAGGTCACCAACGTCTCCGGCCGCGGCGTCGGCATGGACGTCGTCCGGACCAACATCGAGGCGATCGGCGGATCGGTCGACGTCGAGTCGAGCGTCGGCAAGGGCACGACGTGGCGCATGCGCATCCCGCTCACGCTCGCGATCATGCCCGCCCTCACCGTCACGTGCTGCGGCTCGGTCTACGCGATCCCGCAGGTCAGCCTCCTGGAGCTCGTCGCGCTCGGAGGGCAGGACACCCGGATCGAGCACGTCGGCACCGCCCCGGTGTTCCGGCTGCGCGGGACGCTGCTCCCGCTCGTCTCGCTCGCCGAGGTCCTGGACCTCGCCTCCGAGTCGGCCGGCCGCGTCATCGCCGTCGTCGAGGCCGACGACCAGCGGTTCGGCGTGATCGTCGACCGCGTCCTGAACATGGAGGAGATCGTCGTCAAGGGACTCGCGAGCCGGCTCAAGCAGATCGGCATGTACTCGGGCGCGACGGTGCTCGGCGACGGAGGCGTCGCCCTCATCCTCGACCTCCCCGCGATCGCCCGGCGTGTGCTCAGCACCGAGATCGCGGAGCTCGCGAAGGTGCGTCGGCAGACGACGGCGCAGGCCGCCAAGGCGACCCAGCAGGTGCTCGTCGTCGCCGCCGGGGACCGTCGCGTCGCGATCCCGCTGTCCGCGGTCACCCGGCTCGAACGGATCCGCACGGAGCGGATCGAGCAGGTGGGCACCCGCGAGGTGCTGCAGTACCGGGGCGCGCTCGTACCGCTGGTCCGGCTCGACCGGGTGCTCGGCGCCGTGGGCGCCCCGACCGGTGACGAGCTCGACGTCGTCGTGTACACCCGCGGCGGGCGCAGCATCGCGATGGCCGTCTCGGAGATCCTCGACATCGTCGAGGACGACGACCGCCTGCACAGCGACATCGACGACCACGGGCTGGTCGGTTCGACCGTCCTCGACCAGCGCGTCACCGAGCTGCTCGACGTCCGCAGCGCCGTCCGCGCCGCGGACGCAGGCTTTTTCGACGACGACCATCCTGACGGCCTCGCCGACCGGGCGGCCTTCGACGACGACCTCCTGGCAGGTGTGCGATGAGCACGAGACTCGTGACCTTCACGCTGGGCGACCGCCTCTGCGGGATCCCCGTCGACCGGGTCCAGGAGGTCCTGCCGAGCCGCCCACGCACGCGGGTGCCCCTCGCGCCGGACGACGTCGCGGGCCTCGTCAACCTTCGCGGCCAGGTCGTGCTCACGGTCGACCTGCGACGACGGCTCGGCATGCCCGCGCACGACGGCGAGCAGATGATGGCCGTCGTCTTCGTGGGCGACGAGACCGTGAGCCTGCTCGTCGACCGGATCGGCGACGTGCTCGTGGTCGACGAGGACCAGTTCGAGCTGCCTCCCCAGACGCTGTCCGAGGCGCTGCGCGCCGTGATTCTCGGCACCTACAAGCTCTCCGACCAGCTCCTGCTCGCGCTCGACGTCGACGCCGTGGCGTCGTGAGCCGACTCGTGACGAGTCCTGCGAGCCGGCCCGCGAGCGGGCCCGCAGGTCGAGTCAGCACCCCCCTCCCCGCACATCACACCGCCCAGGAGTCCCCCATGTCCTCGTCCCTGACGCCCCCGACCGTTCGGGCGCGCCGCTCCCGATTCGGCGACCTCTCGGTCCGGACCCGGATCATCGTCGCGCTCGGCGTCCTCGTCCTCGTGCTCGTGGCGACCGTCGCCGTCGCCCTGCAGGGCCTGCGCTCGACGCTCGACGACACGGCGACCGTCGCGGACGTGGGCAACACCGCGCTGCGCCTCAATGCTCAGATCGACCACGGCGCCCAGGAGGCGTGGCGGCTGACGTACCAGTACGACATCGTCGAAGGGGCGGCCCGGTCCGCCGTCGTCGCGCAGATGGACGCGACGGACGCGGACCTCGAGGCGGACATCGCCGCGTACGACACGATGCTGGGGACGATGACCGAGCCGAACTGGGAGGCGTTCAAGACGGCGTGGGCCGACTGGGTCGCCTACCGCGACTCGACCCTCATGCCGGCGGTCGAGGACAAGGCCGTGACGCAGGAGATCCAGTCGCGCAACGACGCTCTCATCGCCGCCCACGTCGCCGCCCTGTCGCGCGCGGGTGACGCGGCGAACGAGTACGCCGCGTCGATCGCGGACGAGGCCACGGACCACGCCAACCAGACGGTCGTCACGATGGTCGTCCTCGGGCTGGCCGGGCTCGTGGTCGCCCTGGTGGTCGCGCTCGTGGTCGCGAACGGGATCCGCCGGTCTGCCGAGAAGGTGCGACGCTCGTTGGTCGCGCTCGCCGAGGGCGACCTGACGGTCCGGGCCGACGTGGACAGCCGGGACGAGATCGGTCAGATGGCCGTGGCTCTCGCGACCGCGCAGACGAGCCTGCGGTCCATCATCTCCACGGTCGCCGGCACGGCCCAGGAGGTGGCCGGTGCAGCAGACCGCCTGTCCTACGCGGGCGCCCAGTTCTCGGCGTCGTCGGAGGAGACGGCGGCGCAGTCGGGGGTGGTGGCGGCTGCTGCGGAGCAGGTGTCGCAGAACGTGCGGACGGTGGCTGCGGGGGCGGAGCAGATGGGGGCTTCTATCCGGGAGATCGCGCAGAACTCGAACGAGGCGGCGAAGGTGGCTAATCGTGCGACGGATCGTGCGGCGTCGACGAACGTGACGGTGCAGAAGCTGGGGACGAGCTCGCAGGAGATCGGTGATGTGGTGAAGGTGATCACGTCGATCGCGGAGCAGACGAACTTGTTGGCGTTGAACGCGACGATCGAGGCGGCTCGTGCGGGGGAGGCGGGCAAGGGGTTCGCGGTGGTGGCTTCTGAGGTCAAGGAGCTGGCGCAGGAGACGGCGAAGGCGACGGAGGACATCGCTCGTCGGGTGGAGGCGATCCAGGACGACACGTCGAGTGCGGTGGGGGCGATCGGTGAGATCGCGGACATCATCGGGCGGATCAACGACTATCAGCTGACGATCGCCTCGGCGGTGGAGGAGCAGACCGCGACGACGACGGAGATGTCTCGTGGGGTGCAGGAGTCCGCGACGGGGGCCTCGGAGATCGCGGGCAACATCACCGGCATCGCGACCGCCGCGTCGTCGACCGCGGAAGCGATCCAGCAGATGAACGACTCGATCGCCGAGCTCGCCCGGATGAGCGCCGACCTTCAGTCGGACGCCGCGAAGTTCGTCTACTGACCCGCTCCCCACGACCCGCCGCAGTCAGCCCCAGAGGAAGGACCAGCCCGTGAACCGGCAGAGCGAAGCACCCGACGACCTCGCCCCCACGCTCGAGCACGCGCCCGAGGTGCTCGTCGAGCCCTACCCCGACGGCCTGTCCGACCTCGGCGCGACGTCGGGCGAGGTGTCCGACGTGGACCCCGCGCAGGGAACCGGTGAGCGGACGGCACGCACCGCAGGGAGCAGCGTCCTGCGCTCGGTCCGCACCAGGATCCTGGGCCTCGTCGCGCTCCTCGTGGTCGCGATGATCGTGCTGGGCGCGGTGGCCGTCTCGACCACGGTCTCGCTCCGGGACCGCACGGAGACGATCGCGACGATCCAGAGCACTCTCAACGCTCGGGTCATGGACCTTCAGAGCTCCGTGTGGTCCTACCGCCTGGCGACCGACGGCCTCGGCGACTACATGGGCGACCCCGACGCCGCCGGTCCGCAGTTCGTCGCGATCGACGGGGCGCACGGCGCCGTCACGGCCGAGATGCGCGCGTTCGAGGACATCTACGCAGGGATCGGCGAGCCGGTGCCCGACCAGTACGGATCGTTCGCGCGGGCCGTGAACGAGTACATCTCGATCGTCGAGGAGCGCAAGCTTCCGGCCTTCGAGGGCGGGGACCGCGCGGCGTACCGCTCGGCGGACACCGACCTCGACAACGTCGGTCAGCAGATGGGGAACGCGCTCGACCGGCTCCAGTCGTACATCGACGACATCCTCGCGGGAGAGACGGAAGCGGCCGCGAGCGAGGCGTCGACGGCGATCGTCACGCTCGTCGTGATCATCGCGGTCGGCGCGCTCGGGGGGATCGTACTGGGCTTGCTGACCTCCGGTCGGATCAAGACCGCGATCGTGGGCGTGCAGCGCACGGTCGAGGCGATCGCTGACGGCGACCTGACCCACGAGCCCGACGTCCGCGGCCGGGACGAGCTGGGGGACATGGCCCGCGCCCTGTCCTCGGCCCAGGCGAACCTGCGTGCCACGCTCGCGGGCGTCCTGGAGTCGTCGGTGACGATCGCGTCGAGTGCGGAGTCGTTGGCGGGGGTGTCGTCGCAGTTCTCGGCGTCGTCGGAGGAGACGGCGGCTCAGTCGGGGGTGGTGGCGGCTGCTGCGGAGCAGGTGTCGCAGAACGTGCGGACGGTGGCTGCGGGGGCGGAGCAGATGGGGGCTTCTATCCGGGAGATCGCGCAGAACTCGAACGAGGCGGCGAAGGTGGCTAATCGTGCGACGGATCGTGCGGCGTCGACGAACGTGACGGTGCAGAAGCTGGGGACGAGCTCGCAGGAGATCGGTGATGTGGTGAAGGTGATCACGTCGATCGCGGAGCAGACGAACTTGTTGGCGTTGAACGCGACGATCGAGGCGGCTCGTGCGGGGGAGGCGGGCAAGGGGTTCGCGGTGGTGGCTTCTGAGGTCAAGGAGCTGGCGCAGGAGACGGCGAAGGCGACGGAGGACATCGCTCGTCGGGTGGAGGCGATCCAGGACGACACGTCGAGTGCGGTGGGGGCGATCGGTGAGATCGCGGACATCATCGGGCGGATCAACGACTATCAGCTGACGATCGCCTCGGCGGTGGAGGAGCAGACCGCGACGACGACGGAGATGTCTCGTGGGGTGCAGGAGTCCGCGACGGGGGCCTCGGAGATCGCGGGCAACATCACCGGCATCGCGACCGCCGCGCAGGACAGCGCGGCGACCATGCAGCGGATGAGCGTCGCGGTCGACGAGCTGGCCCAGGTCTCGGTCGAGCTGCGCACCCGCGTCGCCCAGTTCCGGATCTGAGCCCGCCGGTGAAGCACAGCCCGTCGACCGTGCGTCCGGCCGCGAGCACCGCGAGGTGCCCGGCCGGACGCACGGCCTCGTCCACGGTCCCAGGAGGTCACGCGTGATCCGCGTGCTCGTCGTGGACGACTCGGTCGTCATCCGACGCCTCGTGACGCAGACCCTCGAGCGCGACCCCGAGATCACGGTCGTGGGGACCGCCGCCGACGGCCGCCTCGCCCTGGCGAAGGTCGAGCAGCTCGAGCCCGACCTGATCACGCTCGACATCGAGATGCCCGTGCTCGACGGGATCGAGACGGTGCGCGCGCTGCGCGCCGCGGGGCGGCGCATGCCGGTCATCATGTTCTCGACGCTCACCGAGCGCGGAGCAGGGGCGACCCTCGACGCGCTCACGGCCGGGGCCACGGACTACGTGACCAAGCCCAGCGGCACGGGCTCCGTGCAGACCGCCCTCGAACGGGTCGGGCTCGAGCTCGTCCCCAAGATCAAGGCGCTCGTGCCAGGTGCCCGCCGACCCGTGGCGGCCCGGTCCGGCGGCGCGGTCGCGTCCACCGTGCCGACCACACGCAGGGCTGCACCGCGACGCCCGGTCCGGGCCGTCGTCGTCGGCTCCTCGACCGGAGGGCCCGACGCGTTGCGACGGGTCTTCTCGGCGATCCGCGAGCCGCTGCCCGTGCCGGTCCTCGTGGTCCAGCACATGCCGCCCGTCTTCACCCGCCAGCTCGCGGAACGGCTCGACCGTGAGGGGCCCACGACCGTTGTCGAGGCCGTCGGAGGAGAGATCCTCGCGCCCGGTCACGCCTACCTCGCGCCCGGCGGGCGGCACCTCGAGGTCGTGCGCCGTGGCTCCAGCCTGGCGACCACCGTCACAGACGGGCCACCGGTCAACTTCACGCGCCCCTCGGTCGACGTCCTGTTCCGGTCCGCGGTCCAGGTGCTCGGTGGCGACCTGCTCGCGCTCGTCCTGACCGGCATGGGCTCGGACGGGCGCGACGGTGCCGGTGCGGTCGCCGGGGCCGGGGGACACGTCGTCGCCCAGGACGAGGCCTCGTCGGTCGTGTGGGGCATGCCGGGTGCCGTGGTCACGGCCGGGCACGCCCACCAGGTCCTCCCGCTCGACCACCTCGCCCGAGCCGTCGTCTCGGCGATCGAAGGAGCACACGCATGACCGTGTCCACCCAGTCGTTCTCGTTCGTGAGCGACCTGGTCCGCCGGCACAGCGCGATCCAGCTCGCCCCCGGCAAGGAGTACCTCGTCGAGTCTCGTCTCGGACCGCTGGCCCGGGAGAAGGGGCTCCACGGCATCGACGCCGTCGAGCAGTACGTGCAGCGGTACGTGCGCACCGGCTCGAGCGGTGAGATCGTGCGCGTGATCGAGGCCATGACGACCAACGAGACGTCGTGGTTCCGTGACACCTCACCGTTCACGGCCCTGCGACGGGTCGTGCTGCCGGCCCACGGCGACGGTGACCTGTCGATCTGGTCCGCGGCGTGCTCGACGGGTCAGGAGCCATACAGCATCGCGATGGTCCTGGCCGAGCAGGGGCACCAGCGCTTCCGGATCCTCGCGACCGACATCAACGCGCAGGTGCTCGACCGTGCCCGTGCGGGTCGGTACAGCCAGCTCGAGGTCAACCGGGGGCTGCCCGCCCCGATGCTCGTCCGCCACTTCCGGCGGGCCGGCGCGGAGTGGGAGGTCGACCCCGCGCTGCGACGGAACCTGACCTTCGAGAAGCACAACCTGCTCACGCCGCCTCCGGGCGTCGGGACGTTCGACGTGGTCTTCCTGCGCAACGTCCTCATCTACTTCGACATGCCCACCAAGCAGTCGATCCTCGCCCGGCTCCGTAGCCGGGTGAGACCTGGCGGTTACCTGATCCTGGGTGCCGCCGAGACGACCGTCGGTGTCGATCCCGCGTGGGAACGCGTCGACGGCGCACACGGCTCCATCTACCGACTCCGAGGAGGCAGCGCATGAGAGCGCTGGTGATCGACGACTCGCGCGTGATGCGCCGCATCGTCGCGTCGACGTTGAAGGGTCTCGGCTTCGAGATCGCCGAGGCGGGGGACGGGCGCGCAGCGCTCGACCTGCTCGAGGCCGGTGAACGCTTCGACCTGGCGTGCGTCGACTGGAACATGCCCGTGATGGACGGACTGGAGCTCGTCCAGGAGGTCCGCAAGCGCCGGGACTGGCGCGACCTCACGCTCATGATGGTCACGACCGAGTCCGAGCAGAACCAGATCGTGCGCGCCCTCGCGGCAGGGGCGCACGAGTACCTCATCAAGCCGTTCACCCCTGACGCGCTCGAGGCCAAGCTCGACATGCTCGGGCTGCTGCCGCAGAAGGAGCTCGCATGACCGACACCACCTCGACGCTCGCCCAGAGCGTCGTCCCGATGGCGCAGGACCTGTTCACGGCGATGGTCGACGGCGAGCCGGGGCTCCTCCTGCCCATGGAGGCTCTGGAGGAGCCGATCGCCGACCCCCTGTACGCCTGGGTCGACATCGTGGGGCCGGCGGTCTCGCGCACGCTGGTCGTCACGGCCCGTGAGACCGCGGACCGTCTCGCCCGCTCGCTCCTGCTCAAGGAGGACGACGAGCCCGTGACGCTCGAGGACGTCCAGGACGCGCTCGGGGAGGTCGCGAACGTCGTCGGGGGCAACCTCAAGGCCATGATGCCCGAGGGGGCCTCGCTGACGCTGCCCGTGGTCGAGCACTCCGAGCCCTCGGCCTCCCGCCCGGCCGACCACGAGCAGGCGCTGCTCTGGTGGGGCGGCCCGATCCTCATCCAGCTGTGGACCTCGACGAACGGAGAAGACCTGTGAGAGTCCTCGTGGCGGACGACAGCCGCGTCATGCGACAGATCGTCCTGCGGACCCTGCGCCAGGCGGGCTTCGGCGACTGGGACGTCGTCCAGGCCGGTGACGGCGCCGAGGCGCTCGCCCTGACCCGCGCGGAGAAGCCCGACCTCGTCCTGTCGGACTGGAACATGCCCGAGATGAACGGGATCGACTTCCTGCGTGCCCTGCGCGCGGGCGGTTCGAGCGTCCCGTTCGGCTTCGTCACGTCGGAGGGCTCGCCGCAGATGCGCGAGCTCGCGGAGAGCGAGGGGGCGCTGTTCCTCATCGCCAAGCCCTTCGACGCCGGCACGTTCGAGTCGGCGTTGCGCCCGCACTTCCGCTGACCGCACCACGCGCGCACCCCAGCGCACCACCCACCGAGAGACCCCGGAGGACCCCACTCGTGACCACCACGCCCCTGCCCCAGCTCAAGGAGATCAAGGACCTGTACGCGGGCCTGGTCGGCCGTGCGTGCACGGCCGTGCCGGCCGGCCGGCTCATGACGCCCGAGACGAAGGGACTCGTCGTGGCCACGTACCTGAGCAACCGCGGCCAGGTCGAGGCCGTGGTCGCGGTCGACGTCCCGCTGGGCGCGTACCTGGGCGCGTCGATCGGGCTCATGCCTCCCGGACCGGCGAAGGACGCCGCGGCGGACGGGCGTCTCAGCGACGTCCTGCTCGAGAACGTCTCCGAGGTTCTCAACGTTACGGCCGGGCTGTTCAACACCCAGGACGCCCCGCACCTGGTGCTCGCCGACGTGTTCGACTCGACGCGGGCCGCCCTGCCGGGCACCGCCGTGTCGTTCCTGCGCAGCACGGGACGCCGGCTCGACGCCGAGGTGGAGGTCGCGGGCTACGGCGGGGGCGCGTACACGGTCGTCCTGCGGTAGTCGTCACGTCTCCACGCACGAAGAGAGGCCCGTCCGGGAACCGGACGGGCCTCTCTTCGTGCGTCGTGCGTCGAGCGAGGGTGGACGAGCAGAGCACCCGGTGCGGTGCGGACGGCGGTCAGGCCGGGACGAGCTCCCGACGAAGGTCGAGGCCCTGACCGTCGAGGATCGTCTGGATCGCGGCACCGGTGTCCGGGTGCACCAGGACCGGGGCCATGAGGTTGACGCTCACGACCCCGTCACGTGCTGTCGCGACCACGAGGACCACGGGGTCCTCGTCGGTCGCCCCGATGAGGTCGAGGTCGCCCGCCGGGATGGCGGGCGCGTAGTCGGGCACCCAGCGGCTCGGGTCGACGACGAGCAGGTCGACTCCAGGGGTGTCGAGCGCCGCGAGCGTGTAGACACCGTCCGTCTGCTCCTCGAGCAGCTCGAACCGGCGGGCCGCGAGGCCGGGGGGCGGGGTCACGAAGGTGATGGTGGTCATCAGCGGAGGTAGTCCATGAGAGTGGGCTGCAGGAGGTTGGACCCGATGCTCAGGGTCGCCTGGTAGGCGACCTGCTTGAGCTGGAGGTCGATCGCGATCTCGGCGATGTCGGCGTCCTCGATCCCGGCGCGCTGCGTCTTGAGCGCGAGCTGAGAGTCGGCGTTGGTGTCCGTGGCGCGTTCGAGCTGGTTCTGCCGTGCGCCGACGGTGGTGTGCTGGGTCAGGACGGCGGACAGCCGGGAGTCCACGGCCCCGAGGTGGCTCCGGACGTTCGTGCCGGCCCGCAGGTCGGCCACGACCGTGTCGAGGAGGGCGAAGACGGAGCCCGCTCCGGCGCCGAAGACCGCGGCCCCGTCGATGTCGACCTGGACGGTCGAGTCGGCACCGATACGGCGCTCGACGCTGCTGCCAGGGACACCGGTGAAGGTGTAGTCGTCACGGAACGCGACCCCCTCGTCGGACGTGCCGGCGAACACGTTGCGCCCCAGGTAGGTGGTGTTCGACTGGCGCAGCAGCTCGGAGCGGAGCTCGTCGAGCTCGACCGCGATGGCTTCGCGCGCGTCGGGCGACGCCGTGTCGGAGGCCCCCTGCATCACGAGGTCGCGCACGCGCTGGACGACGTCCGTGACGGACCGCAGCGCCGAGTCGAGCGTCGAGAGCCAGCCGTCGCCGTTCTCGATGTTGCGCTGGTACTGCTTCTCGGTGGCGAGCTGGTTGCGCACGGACAGGGCGTCCGCCGCCGCAGAAGGGTCGCTCGACGCACGGACGAGCTTGCGTCCGGACGTGCCCTGCTCCTGGAGCTCGGCCATCCGGGCGAGGTTGGCCTGCATGCTTCGTGTGACGAACGAGGCCTGCATCTGGTTGGTGATGCGCACGGTTCTCCCCTAGGAGGCGGGCGGGCCGGCGGGCCGGCGCGGCGGACGGTTCTGGTGGGTCACAGGCCGACGCGGCCCGTGCGGTTGATGAGCTGGTCGAGCATCTCGTCGACCGCGGTGAGGACGCGCGCGGCCCCCTGGTAGGCGTGCTGGTACTGGACGAGGTTCACGGTCTCCTCGTCGAGCGAGACGGCCGAGTTGGACAGCAGGTCGGAGAACGCCGCGGTGGACGCGATGGTCGCGAGCTTCGCGTCGTACGTCGCCGAGCTCGACTTCACGGCGATCGTCGCGACGTGCGCGGACCAGCCGGCATCGGGACCGTCGGACGCGACGCCGAGTCGTGCGATCTTGTCCGCGACGGACCCGTCGAGCGCGCCACCGCCGCCGCCAGCGGCGACCTGCGAGGGGTCGGTGACGGCGACCTTGATGCCCGACGCCGGGGGCTTGCCCGCGTCGAAGACGAAGAAGGGACCGCCCGGCGCGCCCGTCGTCGTCTGGGCCGTCGTGTGGAGCGCGTTGACCTGGGCGGCGATCGTCGAGGCGAGGGCGTCGTAGCCCGCCGCAGCCTGGGCGTACACGCCACCGGACGACGCGGGCGCCAGGGCGGACAGGTGCCCCGCGAGGTCCCCGCCCTCGAGGGCGACCTGCGCGCCGGCGCGGTGCGCCCACTCGAGGCGGACAGGGTCCGTGGTCACGCCGTCCATCGACTGCGACCCGGCCAGCTTGACCGGGTTGGTCGTGGTGCCGTCGACGAGCAGGTTGCCGCCCAGCAGGACGCTGACCGTGCCGTCCGGGTTCATGCTGGCCTGGGCGCCGGCGACCTGCGCGAGCGAGGCCGTCACCTGGTTCCGGTGGTCCACGAGCTCGTTGGTCGAGACACCCTGACCTGCGGCGTCGCGGATCTGTGCGTTGAGGGCCGCGACCTTGTCCGCCATCGCGTTGACCTCCGAGACGAGGGAGGTCGCGCTCGTGCGGGACTGCTGCCACTGCCCGGCGACCTCCGCGCGACCCGCGACGAGCCGGTCGACGATGCCCACCGCGCGCTCGATGACCACGCGCGCCTGGGCCTCCTTCCCGGGGGCGTTCGCGACGTCCTGCCAACCGCTCCAGAACGACTGCAGGGTCGCGGACATGCCCGTGTCCGAGGGCTCGCCGTGGATGTCCTCGACCGCGTTGAAGGCCGTGGCGCGCACCACGGAGTACCCCTCGTTCGACGCGGTCTGCCGCACGCGGGACTCGAGGAAGAGGTTCCCGAGCCGCGCGACGCCGTCGATGCTCACGCCCTGGCCGTTGCGCACGGGCTGGGCGAAGCGCGCCAGGCCCATCTCGGCCAGCGGGGAGACGGACGACTGCTGGATGCGCTGACGCGTGTAGCCGTTCGTGTTGAGGTTGGCCACGTTCTGACCGGTCACGTCGATACCGGCCTGTGCGGCGTTCAGGCCCTGACGGGCGGTGTTGAGGATGGCGAACGAGCTCATGGGCGCGGTTCCTTACAGGATCGTGTCGAAGAGGCGGGCGACGGCGGACTGCGCCGTGGCGGCGCCGGTCGCGTCGTAGGTCCGCGCCTCACCGCCGAGCGTCGCGAGGGTCTCCTGCGTCGAACGTGAGGCGTGGTTGACGATCTGGGTGTTGGTGTCCCGGACGGTCTTGATGCGCACGGTCAGCTCGGTCAGGCCGGCGAGGTGCCCCTCGAAGATCTCGCGCCACGGTCCGGTGCTCTGCGCGGCCGCCGCGATCTCACGCAGCGTGGCGTCGGGGGACAACCCCCAGGACGAGGCGACCGTCTCGGAGGCGACGGTGCGCACGAGGGTCGCCTCGCGCACCTTCTCCATGACCGTCTCTACCTCACGGTTGGCGTGCGCGAGCCAGCGGGTGCGGCCGGCCGTGAGGAGCAGCTGCTCCTCCTCGAGCTTGAAGAGCAGCATCTCCAACAGCTCACGCTCTCGCCACAACAGGGTCGACAGCTCCTGAGGGCCCAATGCGGCTCTCCCTTACGTGCGGCGTGGTCGGTCGGGACGGCGGGCCGCGAGGCCCGCTCGGAGACCACTGTCGGTCGCTGCGGCGCGGATGTGGCGACTGATCGTCGACCGATCCGCATGGGAGTCCTTGACGCGGTCGCTACCGCGTACCTCGCAGCGTCCTCCCCGGTGCCCACCCGGGGCGGTGCGACGCAGGGTGCCCCAGCAGATGCCCAGCAGAAAGGTGCTTCGGCGTGAACCTCTCCGAGCGCAACGCTCTCGTCGTCGACAACCTTGCCCTCGTCGGCTTCCTCGTGTCCGACCTGTGCGCCCGAGCGGACCACCTCTCGCGGGAGGACCTCGCGTCGGTGGGGGCGATCGCGCTGACGACGGCCGCGACGGCGTACGACCCGGCCCGGGGGGTGCCCTTCGGTGCGTACGCCCGACGCCGCATCGTCGGCGCCCTGTCGGACGAGCTGCGGTCCCAGGACTGGGCGCCCCGGTCGGCGCGCAAGCGGATCAAGGAGCTCACCGCGGTCGAGGCCACGCTGACGGCGTCGCTGGGTCGGGAGCCGACCGACGCCCAGGTCGCCGAGGCGATGGGCGTCGTGGTCGCGGACGTCCGGGCGATCCGCGACGACGCCGGCCGCTCGATCGTCGCGGTCGACGACACGATGTACGAGCACGTGGTCCTCGATGCACCGAGCCCCGAGGAGCAGGTGCTCGCGACCGAGGAGCGGCACGTCGTGCGCGAGGCCGTCGCGGCCTTGCCCGAGCAGCTGCGGTACATCGTGGAGGAGGTCTACTTCGGCGGCCGTACCGTGGGCGCGCTCGCCGAGGAGCTCGGCATCGGGCACTCGACGGTCTCGCACGCGCGGATCGAGGCGGTCCGCCTGCTGCGGGAGGGGCTCGAGGCGCACTACTCGGACCGGGAGGCACGGGGCTCGACGGCGCCGCTGTCCGCGCGCCGTCGCGAGTACCTGGCCGACGTGGGGGACAGGGTCGCCGGTGGCGCGACCCGCCGTGCCGCCTGGTCCACCCCCGCGGCCTCCTGACCCCGAGGTCGCGGCGACGACCTGCGGCGAGATCTCACCCGCTCGGTGCCAGACGACGGCGCGATCCGTGCCGACAGTCGTGGTCGACCGGCCCATGGATGGGCTGGGGGACCATCT
>NZ_JBUXJM010000005.1:0-305529 GCF_056158145.1 Oerskovia sp. PE-21s | reverse complement strand
GCTCTTGCCCCCCCGCCACCCACCCCGACCCCGAGGAGTACCGCGTGACCGCGCTCCTACGACTGACCGGACGACGCCTGGTCGCCCTGCCCGTCATGATCCTGGGCATCACCCTGCTCGTCTTCGTCGTCATGCAGTTCGCGCCCAGCGACCAGGCGACCAACGCCCTCGGCGAGTCCGCCACGGACGCGGCCAAGGAGGCCTACCGGGCGGCCAACGGGCTCAACGACCCGATGCTCGTGCAGTACGGCAACTTCCTGGCCGGCCTCGTGCGCGGCGACATGGGCATGACCGTCCCGCCCTCCCAGCCCGTGAACGCGCTCATCGCCAACGCGTTCCCGCTCACGCTCCAGCTCACGTTCATGGGCCTGGCGATCGCCGTCGTGCTCGCGCTCGTGCTCGGTGTGACCGCCGCCCTCTACCGCGACCGCTGGCCCGACCAGGCCATCCGCGTCCTGTCGATCGCGGGCGTCGCGACGCCGTCGTTCTGGCTCGCGATCCTCCTCATCCAGCAGTTCTCGCTGCGCCTGGACTGGTTCCCGTCGGGCGGGTACACGAACCCGTCGGACGACTTCGGGAAGTTCCTCGCCTCGATGTTCCTGCCCGCACTCTCGCTCGCCATCCCGGTCGCGGCGTCACTGACCCGTGTGGTCCGCACCGCGATGGTCGAGGAGCTCGACCGCGACTACGTGCGGACCGCGATCGGCTCGGGCCTGCCCCGCGGCGTGGTGGTCGGGCGCAACGTCCTGCGCAACGCGCTCATCACGCCCATCACGGTGCTCGGCCTGCGCGTCGGCTACCTCATGGGTGGCGCGGTCATCATCGAGGTCATCTTCGACCTGCCCGGCATGGGCAAGCTCATCCTCAACGGCGTGACCGCGAGCGACACCGCCCTGGTGCAGGGAGTGACGCTGACCGTCGCCCTGACCTTCGTGGTCGTCAACATCCTGGTCGACCTCCTCTACCTCGTCGTCAACCCTCGAATCCGGACGGTGTGACATGCGTCGGAAGCTGACAGAACGACTGTCCCGCCCGGGCCTGCGCCTCGCGGCCCTCCCCCTGGGTTCCAAGATCGCCCTCGGTTTCGTGCTCCTGGTCGCGCTCCTGGCGATCTTCGCCCCGCTCGTCGCGGCCTACGACCCGCTGCAGTCCGGCATGCCGGCCCAGCCGCCGTCGGGCGAGCACTGGTTCGGCACGGACCGCACGGGCCGCGACATCTTCTCCCGCATCGTCTACGGGGCCCGCTACTCGCTCGTGATCGGCCTGGGAGCCACGGCCGTGGCCCTGGTCGCCGGTGCGATCCTCGGCTCGATCGCCGCGACGGCCCACAAGGCCGTGAGCGAGACGCTCATGCGCATCCTCGACATCATCATGGCCTTCCCGGGAATCGCCCTGGCCGTGGTCTTCGTGGCCGTGTGGGGCAAGTCCCTGCCGGTCCTCATCTTCACGATCGCGTTCCTCTACACCCCGCAGATCGCCCGCATCGTCCGCGCCAACGTCCTGAGCCAGTTCGGCGAGGACTACGTGTCGGCCGAGAAGGTCATCGGCGCGCGGACCTCGCTGATCCTGATGAAGCACGTGGCCCGCAACTGCATCGCCCCGATCATGGTGTTCGCGACCGTCCTGGTCGCCGACGCGATCGTGTTCGAGGCGAGCCTGTCGTTCATCGGCGCGGGCGTGCAGGACCCCGAGCCCTCGTGGGGCAACGTCATCGCCTACGGCCGCAACCTCCTGCTCAACGGCGGCTGGTGGGCGACGTTCTTCCCCGGCATGGCGATCCTCCTGACGGTCCTCTCGCTCAACGTCCTGTCAGAGGGCCTCACGGACGCCATGGTCCGCCCCGCGGCTCGCAAGCCGGCCGAGGCTCGCGCCGCCGCCGCCGCCGCCGAGGACGCAGCGCACGCGACCGACCCGCTGACCGAGCCCGACGCCGACGCGCCCCTGGAGTACACGGGCGGCGCCGACCTGCGCGAGCCCCGCGTGCTCGACGAGCTCGTCGCCGACACCTCGGTGATCCCCGACCCGGAGATCGCGATCGCGGCGGCTGCCGCCCAGCGCGAGGCCCTCGCGGTCCAGCTCGAGCGCCTGCGCGTCGTCGAGGCCGCCCGCACGGACCGCCTGGTCTACACGGGCGACGCGGCTCCGCTGCTCGAGGTCAAGAACCTCTCGATCCGCTTCCCCGAACGGCACGGCGACGTGGCCGTCGTGGACGACATCAGCTTCTCGGTGCGTCCCGGCGAGACCATGGCGCTGGTCGGCGAGTCCGGCTGCGGCAAGTCGCTCACGAGCCTCGCGGTCATGGGCCTGCTGCCCTCGTCCGCCCAGGTCACGGGAGAGATCCTGCTCGACGGCGTCGACCTGCTCACGGCGACCCCGGCGCGCCGCAACGCGCTCCGCGGCCACGAGATGGCCATGGTCTACCAGGACGCGCTGAGCTCGCTCAACCCGTCCATGCTGATCCGCTCGCAGATGGCCCAGCTCGTCAAGAGGGGCGGGACGCGCACCGCGGTCGAGCTCCTCGAGCTCGTGGGCCTCGACGCGGACCGCACCCTCAAGAGCTACCCGCACGAGCTCTCGGGCGGGCAGCGCCAACGTGTGCTCATCGCGATGGCCCTCACGCGCGACCCGCGCCTGGTCGTCGCCGACGAGCCGACCACGGCCCTCGACGTCACGGTCCAGAAGCAGGTCGTGGACCTGCTCAACGAGCTCCGGGAGGAGCTCGGGTTCGCGATGGTCTTCGTGAGCCACGACCTGGCGCTCGTCGCGTCGCTCGCGCACCGCGTGACGGTCATGTACGCGGGCCAGGTCGTGGAGTCGGCACCCGTGCCGAGCCTGCTCATGAACCCGCAGCACGAGTACACGCGCGGGCTGCTCGGGGCGGTGCTGTCGATCGAGTCGGGGGCGAAGCGCCTGCACCAGATCCCCGGCACGGTCCCCTCGCCGCGAGACTTCGCGACGGGCGACCGCTTCGCCCCTCGGTCCTCGCGGCCGCAGGACGCGTTCGTGCCCCGTCCCCCGTTGCGCACGCTGCCGGGGACCGACCACCGCTACGCCAGCCACACCGAGTCGACCGACAGCGGTCTCCTGGTCCAGGAAGGTGCCCGATGAGCGAGAAGACTCCCGTCCTGGAGCTCAAGGACGTGCACGTGGTGCACAAGGCCCGCACGGGCAAGCTCTTCCGCCCGGACCGCGTCCACGCGGTCGCCGGGGTCGACATGGCCGTGCGCCGTGGCGAGACCATCGGCATCGTGGGCGAGTCGGGCTGCGGCAAGTCGACGCTCGCGAAGGTCATGGTGGGTCTGCAGGCCCCCACGAGCGGCGACGTCGTGTTCAACGGCCGCAGCGTGCTCAAGCGCAACGCCCGCACCCGCAAGGAGTTCGGGCGCGCGATCTCGATCGTGTTCCAGGACCCGTCGACGGCTCTCAACGGCCGCATGCTCGTGCGCGACATCCTGCGCGACCCGCTCGACGTGCACCAGATCGGCTCCCCCCGGGATCGGGAGCGTCGCGTGAGCGAGCTTCTCGACCTCGTGGGTCTGCCCCAGTCGGCCCTCGACGTGCTGCCGAGCCAGGTCTCGGGCGGTCAGCGCCAGCGCGTGGCGATCGCCCGTGCCCTGGCCCTCGACCCGGACGTGATCGTCGCGGACGAGCCCACGTCGGCGCTCGACGTCTCCGTGCGGGCCCAGGTCCTCAACCTCCTGACGGACCTCAAGGCCCGCCTGGACCTCGGGCTCGTGTTCATCTCGCACGACATCCAGACCGTCCGGTACGTCTCGGACCGCATCGCGGTCATGTACTTCGGGAAGGTCGTCGAGGAGGGCACGGCCGAGGAGGTCTTCGACCGCCCGACGAACGACTACACCCGGACCCTGCTCGGCGCCGCGCCGACGCTGCTCTGACGGTCCACCATCCACCCGGTGCCGGGCGGAGCCTTCCGCCCGGCACCACCGCACCATCCTTGGAGTCCGCTGTGCCCACCACGACCACCTTCTCCGGTGTCATCCCTCCCGTCGTCACCCCGCTCACGGCCGACGGCGAGCTCGACCGCGCGTCGTTCGAGCGCCTCATCACGAGCCAGCTCGACGCGGGCGTGCACGGCCTGTTCGTGCTCGGTTCGTCGGGAGAGGTCGCGTACCTCGACGACGCGCGCCGCTCCCAGGTCATGGAGGCCGCGGTCGAGATCACCGCAGGCCGCGTGCCCGTCATGGCGGGCGTGATCGACCTGACGACGCGCCGCGTCGCGGACCAGGTCCGCCGGGCGCAGGACGCGGGGGTCGACGCGGTCGTCGCGACGGCTCCCCTGTACATCCGCACGAACGACGACGAGATCGAGCGTCACTTCCGGGGCGTCGCCGCGGCGAGCGACCTGCCGCTGTTCGCATACGACGTCCCGGTGTGCGTGCACTCGAAGCTCGACCTGGGCATGCTGGTCCGCCTGGGCTCGGAGGGCGTCATCGCGGGCGTCAAGGACTCGAGCGGTGACGACGTCGGCTTCCGGCGCCTGGTCGCGGCGAACCGTGCCGCGGGCAGCCCGCTGCGCCTCTTCACGGGTCACGAGGTCGTCGTCGACGGCATGCTGCTGCTCGGCGCCGACGGTGTGGTCCCCGGCCTCGGCAACGTCGACCCGGCGGGCTACGTGCGTCTGTGGGACGCGGCGCAGGCCGGCGACTGGGTCCGGGCCCGCGACGAGCAGGACCGTCTCGCGTCGCTGTTCGAGATCGTCTTCCAGCCCCGCGGCTACAGCGGCGGCGCGAGCGGCCTGGGCGCGTTCAAGACGTCGCTGCAGCTCCTGGGCGTGATCGGGTCCAACGTCATGACGACCCCGGCTCCCGCCCTCGAGGGCGAGGTCGTCGACCAGATCAAGGTGATCCTCGCGGAGGCCGGGCTGCTGTGAGCGTCCCGACCAGCCACCGCACCGCCGTCGGGATCGACCTGGGCGGTACCAAGATCGCCGCGGGTCTCGTCCGCGACGACGGCACGGTCCTCGCCCGGGCCGGGGTCCCCACCCCGGCCCGGGAGGGGGCGGCCGCGATCCTCGACGCGGTCGCACGTCTGGTCACGCTCCTCCTGCCCGACGGCGCCGACGCGCCCGGGTCGTCCGGCGCACCGGACGTGCTGGTCGGGGTGGGCATCGGTTCGGCCGGGGTCATCGACTCGGGCCGCGGCCGCGTCGTGGCGGCGACCGACGCCCTGACGGGCTGGGCCGGGGCCGACCTCGCGGGCGGGATCGGTGCTCGCCTCGCGGCGGCGGGCGGCCCCGCGGCGGGCCTGCCCGTGCACACCGACAACGACGTGCACGCGCACGCGCTGGGCGAGCACTGGTTGGGGGCGTGCGCGGGGACGCGGACCGCGCTCGTCGTCGCGGCCGGCACCGGGGTCGGGGCCACGCTCCTGCTCGACGGCACGCCGCAGCACGGTGCGCGCCACGTGGCCGGGCACCTGGGCCACCTGCCCGCGGCCGAGGCGGCCGGCCTGCTGTGCACGTGCTCGCGCTCGGGGCATCTCGAGGCGATCGCGTCGGGACCTGCGCTGCACGCCCTGTACCTGCGCCTCGGCGGCGACGCCACGGTCGCCACGGCCCGGGTCGTGTGCCAGCTCACCGACGTCGACCCGGTCGCGCACCAGGCCGTGGTCCTCGCGGCCACGGCCCTGGGCCGGACCGTGGGCGGTGTCGCGAACATGCTCGACCCGGAGGTCGTCGTGATCAGCGGCGGCCTCGCAGGAGCCGGGAGCCTGTGGTGGGACACGATGTCCGCCGCGGTCGCGTCCGAGCTCATGCCCGCGCTCGACGGCCTGCCCGTCGTGACCGCGACCCTCGGCGGCGACGCCGCCGTCCTGGGGGCGGCCCGGCTCGCGTTCGTCGCGCACGAGGCGCGCGAGACACCCGCCGCACCGCTCGCCTCCCTCGCAGCACCGTGACAACCGTCCCCTCTCGCCTCCCGGAGGATCCCGTGACCGACCGTCCGTCGACCGCCCCCGCACCCACCGCGGGGCCGGTGACCACCGACCCGCTCGTCGCGGTGCGCGGCGGCCTCGTCGTCTCGTGCCAGGCCTATCCCGGCGAGGCCATGCGGGACCCGCGGACCATGACCCAGGTCGCGCTCGCCGCGGTCCGCGGCGGCGCGGTGGGCATCCGCGTCCAGGGCGTCGCGGACGTCGAGCACGTCACGCACGCGTTCACCGAGCTCGGGATCACGGTGCCCGTCACGGGGCTCTGGAAGGACGGCACCGACGGCGTCTTCATCACCCCGACGCTGCGCCACGCTGTCGCCGTGGCCCGCGCCGGGGCCACGATCGTCGCGATCGACGGGACCCGGCGCCCGCGCCCCGACGGCCTGAGCCTCGCGGACACCGTCGCAGGCCTGCGCGAGCACACGTCCGCGCTCGTCATGGCCGACTGCGGGAGCCTCGACGACGCGCTCGCGGCCCGCGACGCCGGGGTCGACGTCGTGGGGACGACGCTGTCCGGGTACACGGGCGAGCGTCCCCGCACCGACGGGCCGGACCTCGAGCTGCTCGCCCAGCTCGTCGACCGCCTCGACGTGCCCGTGATCGCCGAGGGCCGCGTCCACTCCCCCGCCCAGGCGCGCGCCGCGCTCGACGCGGGCGCGTGGGCGGTGGTCGTGGGGACCGCGATCACCCACCCCACGAGCATCACCGGCTGGTTCGTCGACGCCCTCACGGCCTGACGCCCGCCCCCTCCCTCTCTCCGCGCCGGGCTCGCACCGCCCGACCACGACCGACCCGACCCGACGCAGCCCCACCCCGGGACGCCCGCACCGCCGCGGACGCCCCGGCCCCGCACCGCCGGACCACGACGGTCCCGCACCCGCCCGCCCGACGTCCGCTCCGCCGTCGGGCACCTCGCACCAGGAGCACCACAGACCGGACCCCCGCACCCGACTCGGTGCCGAGGCGGAGGTCCGCGCCGTGCCCGCCCCGCGCCCGGGACGGGCACGGCCACCGCAGGACCGCACCGTGCAGCACGACAGCAAGAGCTCTGACCCGACGATGCCAGGAGTATCTGATGCCACTGCACCCATCCACCCCGCCGAGCGCAGCGCTGCCAGCGCCGCCCGCGCGCGCACGAAACCGCAGGTCACGACCGGCGCTCGCCGCCGGACTGTCCCTGCTCCTCGTCGCCCCGGCCGCGAGCGCCCAGGCGTTCGACCCGTTCCCGCCCGCCGCGACCGACGGGCCCGGGACGTTCTCCGAGCAGACCCTCGCGGTCGGCGGTACGGGCGGCTACGCGAACTACCGCATCCCCGCGCTGACCACGACGAACGACGGCACGATCCTCGCCTCGTACGACGGGCGTCCGTTCAACGCGGGCGACGCCCCGCAGCCCAACTCGATCCTGCAGCGCGTGAGCCGTGACGGCGGTGCGACGTGGGAGCCCACGACGGTCGTGGCCGCGGGCCACGGGACGAACTCGTCCCCCGACAAGTACGGGTTCTCCGACCCGTCCTACGTCGTGGACCGCGAGACGGGCACGATCTTCAACTTCCACGTGAAGTCGTTCGACCAGGGCTTCGGCGGGTCGGCCACGGGCGTCGACCCGACCAACCGGCAGATCCTGCACGCCGCCGTCAGCGTCTCCGAGGACGGGGGCGAGACCTGGGAGGGCCGCGTCATCACCGAGGGCGCCAAGGACCCGTCGTGGGCCGGCATCTTCGCGGCGTCGGGAGAAGGCATCCAGCTGCGCTACGGCGAGCACGCCGGACGCCTGGTCCAGCAGTTCACCGCCCGCACGGGCGGGACCTACAAGGCCTACAGCGTCTACTCTGACGACCACGGCGCCACCTGGGCGCACGGCGAGGCGTTCGGCACGGGCATGGACGAGAACAAGTCCGTCGAGCTCTCCGACGGACGCGTCATGATGAACTCGCGCGACTCGGCGGGCAGCAAGTACCGCAAGGTCGCGTTCTCGACCGACGGCGGGCACACCTACGGCCCTGTCACGCTCGACCGCCAGCTCCCCGACCCGACCAACAACGGCTCGATCTCGCGCCTTCACCCCGACGCCCCCGAGGGCTCGGCCGAGGCGAAGATGCTGCTGTTCAGCAACTCCAACAGCACCACGGGCCGCGAGAACGTGACCGTGCGCCTCTCGTGCGACGACGGCGCGACCTGGCCCGGCTTCCGGGTCGTCAACCCCGGCTCGGGCGCCTACTCGACGCTCTCGCCCCTCGGCGACGGGCGGTTCGGGCTCCTGTACGAGACGCAGGGCATGAACGCGATCTCGTTCGCGAGCTTCGACCAGGAATGGTTGAACGCCACGTGCGCGTCGACCGTCGTGCCGGACACGACCGTCGCGACGGGCGGCACCGTGCAGGTACCGGTCAAGGTCACGAACCAGAACCAGGCGCCGCTCGGCGCCTCGCGCCTGACGATCGACGCCCCCGTGGGCTGGAGCGCGACCACGGTCGACGTGCCGGCGCTCGCGGTCGGCCAGACCGCCACGGTCCAGGTCGCGCTCACGGCGTCCGCGACCGCTGCGGCGACCACCGCGAACAACCCCGTCCGGGTCCAGAGCGTCCTCACCGCAGCCGACGGCACGCAGGCGCGCGCCTACGGCTACGTGACCGTGACCGGCGGCCCCGCGGGCCCCGTGACCTCGCTCGCGGTGTTCGGGAAGTACACGACCGACCGGGACGTCGCGGCCCAGCCGTACACGCTCGGCGAGCGCGTGCCCTACTCGTTCCGCGTCTACAACACCGGCACCACGGCCTACCGCTCGACCGCGACCGGCAACCTGACGAACCTGTCCCCTGGGTGCAACTGGAGCAGCCTGCCCTCGGGCGGCACCTACCTGTGCGCGCTCGCATACCGCGTCGTGACGGCGGGCGACCTCGCGGACGGCTTCTTCGTCCCCGAGACCCGTTGGTTCATGAACGCCGACCAGGCCTCGTCGGTCGCACTCAGGGGCGAGCCCGTCGACCTGGTCGACCGGCGCCCCTCGCTCGCCGTCACCGCCGGCGAGGCCACGGTCGAGGACACGGACGCGAACGGTTCGGTGAACGCGGGCGACGTCGTGGTCAACCAGGTCACGGTGCGCAACACCGGCAACGTGCGGCTCACGGGGGTCGGGGTCGCGGGCCTGTGCACGCTGCCCGAGCTCGCGGCAGGAGCCGAGGCCGCGTGCGGCACCGTGCGGCGCACCCTCACCGCGGCGGACGTCGCGGCGGGCTCGCTCGCGGGGCGGACCGTCACGGTGGCAGCGTCCAACGGCGACCTCGCCGTGACCGGGCAGGTCGACGTCGCACCCTTCGAGGTGCCCGCGCAGCCCGTCGGCCCCGTCGAGGTGACCGCGAGCGCGCAGTGCGTCGCCGGCAAGGTCCACCTCACGGGCCGTGCGGTCAACGCCGGGGACGAGGCGCTCGACGTCACGATCCGCTCGACCGCCGGCACCAAGGCGTTCGCGGGGCTGGCACCCGGGCGCAGCGCGTCGCAGCGGTTCGCGACCCGTTCCGCCTCCGTGGCGGCCGGGCAGGTCTCGTTCGACGTGACCGCCGGTGGCGCGACGTCGACCCTCGCCGCGCCCTACGACGCGACGTCGTGCTGAGCCGCGGCTGACGCACCACAGACCTCGGCCCTCGTCCCCGTGCCGGCGGGGACGAGGGCCGAGCATCTTCGCCCCCGCGGCGTCAGGCGTCCGCGGGCTGCTTCCCCTCGAAGGCCGCCCGCAGCGCGGGCATCTCGAGCTTGATCATCTGCATCATGGCGCCCATCATGCGCGCCACGGCCTCCTGGTCGTCGGACTGCGCGAGCTCCTCGAACTCGACGGGCACGACCTGCCACGACAGCCCGTAGCGGTCCTTGAGCCAGCCGCACTGCGACTCGGTGCCGCCGCCCGAGAGCAGGGCGTCCCAGTAGTGGTCGACCTCGGCCTCGTCCTCGCAGCGCACGATGAACGAGACGGCCTCGCTGAACGGGAACAGGTGGTCGGGGCCACCGTTGATGAGGTTGAAGGGCTGCCCCTGCAACGTGAAGTCGATGGTGACGAGGGTGCCGTCAGGCATCTTCAGGGAGTCGCCGACGGTGCTGTCGGGGAACACCGAGGTGTAGAAGGCCACGGCCTCCTCGAGGCCGCCGTTGAACCACAGGCTCGGGACGATCGGTCGCATCGTTCTCCTCCTCCCGCGCGGCGCGCGGTGCGTCACGCTCTTCTGGTCCGACCGGCCGGGGCCGGCGAACTCATCGGTCGGCGCGCCCGGTCGGGCGCACCGGCCGTGGGGCGCGTCAGGCCGCGGTCTTCAGGAACGTCCCGAGCGCCTCGACCACGAGCAGGTGGTCGTCGCGCTGGGCCAGGCCCGACACGGTCACGACGCCGATCACCCCGACGCCCTCGACCCGCAGCGGGAACGCCCCGCCGTGGGCCGCGTACTCCTGGAGCGACAGCTCGTGCTGCGCGGTGAACGTCGTCCCCTTGGCCTTGGCCCGCAGGCCCATGAGGTAGGACGACGCACCGAACCTCTCGACCACGCGCACCTTGCGCTGGACCCACGTGTCGTTGTCGGGCGTGGTCCCCTCGGTCGCGGCGTGGAAGACCTGCTGCGGTCCGCGGCGCACGTCGATCGTGATCGGCAGCGACCGCTCGGCCGCGAGCTCGACGAGCAGGCAGCCGAGCCGCCACGCGTCGTCGTGCGTGAAGCGGGTGAGCACGAGCTCGCGTTCGTGCTGCTCGGCCTCCGCGATGAAGCGGACGGTGCGGGCGTGGTCGGGGTTCTCGGGCTGGTCGTGGGTCATGGCGTCAGCCTGGCACGCCGCGGCACGTCACGCCGAGGCCTTCTTGCGCGTCGTCTTCTTCGCGGGTTCCTTCGTCGAGGCGGCCTTGCCGTCCGAGGCGCGCGACGCCGTCGTGCCCTTGGTCTTCTTCGTGGCTGCGGCGCTCTTCTTGCTGCCCGACGACGCCGCCTCCTTCGCGGGCTTCTCGCCCTTCGCGTCACCCGACTTCTTGCCGCGCGAGCTCTCGACGCTGCGGCGCAGGGCCTCCATGAGGTCGATGACCTCGGCGCCGTCGCCGCCCTTCTCCTCCTGCTCGCCGAACGTCTCGGCGGTGTCCAGGGCCTCGCCCTTCTCGATCTTGGCCTCGATGAGCTGGCGGAGCTGGGCCTGGTAGTCGTCCTGGTACTCCTCGGGCGTGAAGTCGGCCGCGAAGGACTCGACGAGCTGGGACGACATCGCGAGCTCCTTGGCGCTCACCTTCGCCGGCTCGTCGAGCGTCGGGAACGCGGCCTCGCGCACCTCGTCGGCCCACAGCAGCGTCTGCAGGACCAGCACGTCGTCGCGCACGCGCAGCGCCGCGAGCCTCGTGCGCTGACGCAGCGCGAACTTCACGATCGCGGTCCGGTCGGTCTCCTCGAGCGTGCGACGCAGCAGCACGTACGCCTTGTTCGAGGACGAGTCCGGCTCGAGGTAGTAGCTGCGGTCCAGGAGCATGGGGTCGATCTGGTCGTTCGGCACGAACTCGACGACCTCGACCTCGCGGCTGCGCTCGGCGGGCAGCGCCCCCAGGTCCTCGGCCGTGAGCACGACCGTGCGCTCGCCGTCGTCGTACGCCTTGTCGATGTGCTCGTACGCCACGACCTCGCCGCAGACCTCGCACCGCCGTTGGTAGCGGATCCGACCGCCGTCCTTGTCGTGCACCTGGTGCAGCGGCACGTCGTGGTCCTCGGTCGCCGAGTACACCTTGATCGGCACGTTGACGAGACCGAACGTGATGGCACCCTTCCAGATGGCCCTCATGCCTCCATGGTGCTCCCGGGCGCGAGGGCTGGCGAGTCGTCAGACCGTCTGGAGCCGGTGGTGCGGGCCGTCGGGGAGCATCATGGCGCGACTGCCCGCGGCGCGGACCGCTCGCTGTGGGTGCCGCCCGGCATCATGGGCGCATGGCCGGCACCAGGTACGAGTTCGAGGCGGAGCTGTGGCGATGGACCGCGCGCAGCGACACGTGGGTCTTCGCCGCCCTGCCGACCGACGTGAGCGACGAGATCGCGGACTCCCCGCTCCCCCCGGCCGGGTTCGGCTCGGTCAAGGTCGAGGTCACGCTCGGAGAGTCCCGCTGGTCCACGTCGGTCTTCCCCGACGCCGAGCGCAAGACGTTCGTCCTGCCCGTCAAGGCCGCGGTACGTCGCCGTGAAGGGGTCGACGTCGGGGACACCGTGCGGATCGCGGTCGAGACGCTGATCTAGCCTGCCGGCTCGGCGTCGGTCGCACCCGGCCTGCCGCGCAGGTAGGAGTCGAGCAGCTCCCACGACGGCGTGAACGGACCTGCCATCTTCTCCGTCCCCGGGCGGAGGACCGCGGTGTCGCGCGAGTGCTGGAGGACCTCCTCGTGCAGACGCTCCATCTTGGCGTCGAGCTCGGAGGCCGCGAGCGAGGCCTCCTTGAGCTCGTCGAGGAGGCGCTGCGGCACGGCCTTGTCGTACTTGTAGTAGATCTTGTGCTCGAGGCTGGCCCAGAAGTCCATGGCGATGGTCCGGATCTGGATCTCGACGACCACGGGCTGCACCCGGTCGGACAGGAACACGGGCACCTCGACGATCAGGTGCAGGCTCTTGTACCCGTTGCCCTTGGGGTGCGCGATGTAGTCGCGCTCCTCGAGGACGACGACGTCGCGCTGGGCCGCGATCATGTCGCGCACCGTGTAGATGTCGGACACGAAGCTGCACGTGACGCGCACGCCCGCGATGTCGAAGATCTCCGCGCGCAGCGCCTCGATCGTCAGGTCCACGCCCTTGCGACGGGCCTTGGCGAGCAACGACTCCGGCGACTTGAGGCGCGAGGACACGTGCTCGATCGGGTTGTACTCGTGGGCGTAGGCGAACTCGTCGCGCAGGATGGTGATCTTCGTCATCACCTCGTCCATGCCGAACCGGTACGTCATCATCAGCCGCGTGAAGTGCTCCCGCAGGGCCCTCAGCTCTGCCCCGACCTGGGGTTCACCGCTCATGGATTCCTCGCTGATCGTGCCGACGTCGATCCTCCACCGTCGCACACCGTCAGGTCCCGGGGCGCCGGCGTCCGCCCTCGCCCACCGCTCGTCTCACGTCGTGGCCCCGAGCGCCCGTCGCGACGGGCCGTTGGGCCCCGAAGCCCGGGACCAACGTCCTGACCTGGTCGAACACTGTTGACGCTGTGTCAATAGTGGATCTAGCGTCCAGTTATCAGCTCAGGAAGGGGCTCCGATGACCGACGCGACGACGCCGAGGAGGCGACGTTCAGCACCCGAGGTTCGTGCCGAGGAGATCGTGCACGCCGCCCGCGAGCTGTTCGCCGAGCAGGGGATCGCCCGGACCTCGACCAAGGAGGTCGCCGAGCGCGCGGGCATCGCCCGGGGGCTCGTCTACTACTACTTCCCCGACAAGGACGCTCTCGTCGACGCCGTGCTCGAGGGCTATGTCGCAGAGTTCGTCGAGGCCGTGCGCGCGTGGGACGCGGCGCGCGAGCCCGGGAACGTCGACAAGGCCCTCGTCGACTGCATCGCGATGTTCCGCAGGCACCTGCGGGCGGTCGCCCCGCTGCGCGACGACATGCAACGCACCGAGAGCGCCGGGCTGTACAACCGTTTCCTCGACCGGGCCGTGCGGGCCGTGGTCGAGTGCATCGGCGCCACGACCGTGGAGGCCTACGCGGCCAGGCACCACATCGGCATCGAGCACGTGCCCGAGACGTTCTACGTCCTCGTCTACGGGCTCGTCGGCCTCGCCCGGAACACCCCGGAGGTCGACGACGCCGTGCTCGTGACGATCGTGCGCCAGGTTCTGCACCTCGAGGAGGCGCGTTCCGACACCGAGTGACGCGACGGCCCGGAACCCGACGGTGCGCCGGGACCGGGCTCGCTCACCTGGCGCACCGTCCTCCACCCCGGGCGGCCACGAGCCGTCCCGTCGTCCTGAGAAAGGGAGCGACGTGTTCCTCTTCGATTCCATCCCCTGGCAAGCGGCCGTCATGTGGTTCGTGGTGCTCGCTGCCCTCGTGGGCCTCAACGAGCTCGTCCGCTGGTCCAAGACCGCCGCGATCGGCATCTTCGTCGTCCTGCCGGTCCTGCTGACGATCTTCGTCTGGCCCCACACCGCGGGGGCAGGGTCCTCGACCGGCACCTGGTTCCACTGGGTCAAGGTGTACTCGGCCCTCGCCGGGTGCATCGGCTTCATGCTCATCCGCTACAACAAGCGCGTCGGGGCGATGAAGTACGCCCTGCTGTTCCCCCCGGCGATCCTCGCGCTCAACATCGCCGAGGCCGTGATTCGTGACTTCCAGGTCTACGGCATGGACGGCATGGTCGACGGCGTGTTCATGGTCGGCGGTTCGTGGAACATCATGAACGGCATCGCAGGCATCCTGAACCTGCTGACGATCTGCGGCTGGGCCGGCATCTACATCACGCGCGACCGGTTCCGCGACATGGTCTGGCCCGACATGATGTGGTTCTGGATCATCGCGTACGACCTGTGGAACTTCGCGTACGTCTACAACTGCGTGGGCGACCACGCGTTCTACGCGGGCGCCGCGCTGCTCATCAGCTGCACGATCCCGGCGTTCTTCCTGCGCAAGGGCGCCTGGCTCCAGCACCGTGCCCACACGCTCGCGTTCTGGATGATGTTCACGATGGCCGTGCCGACGTTCGTCTCGGACTCGTCGTTCGCGGTCGACTCGTCGCACAACCCGACGGCGTTGTTCGTGGTCAGCCTGATCTCGCTGCTCGCCAACGTCGCGGTCGCCGTCTACCAGGTCAAGGTGATCGTGACCAAGCGCCGCAACCCGCTGCGCGACGAGCTCTTCACGGACCACAAGTCCTACCAGGAGCTCGCGAAGGACCGCCCGGCACCGGAGCTCGCGACCGCGGGCGCCACGACCGCCTGACGAGCCCGAGCGCGACGAAGGGGCGCCCCGACACGGTGTCGGGGCGACCCTTCGTCGCGTGTGCGGGTCCGGCTACCGCTCGGGTCGCGCCCCGGCGCGCACGTTCTCCCCCCGCCCGACGGCGTCGCTCGCCCCGTCGGCGTCGGCGTCGGTCACCAGGAGCTGGCCCTCGGCCAGGGACTCCGCGGCGATCTCGTGCTCGACCGAGGTCGCGAGCGGCTTCTCGTGGACGAAGCACAGGGCGATCGCCGCGATGATCGCGAGCGGCACCATGTAGAGGAAGAGCGGCACGAGCGCCTCGTTGTAGGACTCGATCACGAGGGCGCGCACGCCGTCGGGCAGGGACTGGACCAGGTCCGGGGTGAGCGAGCCCGTCCCGCCCGCCGAGCCCGTGCCCTGCGGGAACTTCTCCGCGAGGAGCGTGGTCAGACGAGCGATGAAGACGCTGCCGACCACGGCCGAGCCCAGCGTGGCGCCGACCTGGCGGAAGTAGTTGTTGGCCGCGGTCGCGGTCCCGACCTCGCGCAGGGGGAACGAGTTCTGCACGATGAGCGTGAGGATCTGCATGCTGCTGCCCAGCCCGATCCCGATCACCCCGAGGAACACGCAGATCATCGGGGTCGCGGTGTCCGCCTCGACGGTCGAGAGCAGGGCCAGGCCCACGCCCAGGATCAGCGACCCGACGATCGGGAGGACCTTGTACCTCCCGGTGCGCGACACCATCTGCCCCGTGACGACCGAGGTGACGAGCAGCGAACCCATCATGGGGATCATGAGCAGGCCCGCGACGGTCGCGCTGGCCCCGGTCGCCATCTGCAGGTAGGTCGGCATGTAGCCGATCGCGCCGAACATCGCGATGCCCGTCGCGAGGGCCGCGATGGTCGTGACCGTGAAGTTGCGGTCCGCGAACAGGTGCAGCGGGATGATCGGCTCGTCGGCGCGCCTCTCGACGAGCACGAACGCGACGGCCGCCACGACCGCGAGAGCGATCAGGCCGAGGATCGTCGCCGAGCCCCACGCGTACTGCGAGCCGCCCCACGTCCCGACCAGGACGAGCGCCGTGGTCGCGACGGCCATGAGGGCCATGCCGAGGTAGTCGTGGCGCACGCGCTCGGCGCTGCGAGCCTTCTTGGGCAGGTGCAGGAGGAAGATCGCGGCGAGCGCCGCGACGACGCCCAGCGGGATGTTGATCCAGAAGACCCAGCGCCAGCCGGGACCCTCGGTGAACCAGCCGCCGAGCAGCGGGCCCGCGACCGAGGAGACCGCGAAGACGGCACCCATGATGCCCATGTACTTGCCGCGCTCACGGGCGGGGATGACGTCGGCGATCGCGGCCTGAGACAGGATCATGAGCCCGCCGCCACCGAGGCCCTGGACCGTGCGGCCCACGATGAGCAGGTTCATGTCGCCCGCGACGGCGCCGATGACCGAACCCGCCATGAACAGCAGGATCGCCGTCAGCAGCAAGGGCTTGCGCCCCAGGACGTCCGAGATCTTGCCGTAGATCGGCATGGTGATGGTCGAGGCCAGGATGAAGGCCGTGATGACCCAGCTCATGTGCTCGACGCCGTCGAGCTCGCCCACGATGGTGGGCAGCGCGCTCGACAGGACCGTCTGGTTGAGCGACGCGAGCAGCATCGTGACCATGAGGCCCAGGAAGAGCAGCACGATGCCGCGGTCCTTCGGGGTCGCCGCCGGGGCGTCCGGGGACGACGGTTGGGTGGGCGCGGCACCTCGGGTGGTCGTCGCGCCTCGGGTGGGTGCCGGTGTGCCGGCTCGGGGGGTGGTGGTCATAGCGTGGCCTCGAAGACCTCTCGGAAGATGGTGATCGCTTCGCCGATGTCGGCCTCGGCGTCGGCGTCGCTCAGGGCGGTGCCGGGGTTGCGCGAGTACGCGAAGCGCATGATGGTGCCGGCGAGCATGAGGAGCGCCCGCGCGGTGTCGGGGCTGTCGGGCAGGCCCAGCGACGCGAGCTCGCTGAACCCCGTCCCGTCCTCGGCCCGGTCGGACAGCAGGTCGTTGACGAGCCCCTCGACCTGGGAGACGTAGCCCATGGCGTGCTTGCGCAGCTCGGGGTGCTCCCGCACGAGCGCCTTGCGCTCGGCGAACGGCACGCCAGGGTGGAGCGTCGAGCGCAGGATCGAGAGCAGGAACCGCACGACCCGTTCGAACGCGGGCCCCTCGGTCTCGGCTCGGAAGGCCGCGAGCGCCTCGTCGGAGACGGTCGGGGGCACGAGCCCCAGGATCGCCTCCTCCTTGGTCGTGAAGTAGTTGAAGAAGGTCCGCGGCGAGACTCCCGCCGCGGCGGCGATCTCCTCGACGGTCGCGTGGTGGAGCCCCTTCTCGCGGACCAGTGCGGCGGCCGCCTGGTGGATCGTGAGCCAGGTCTCGGCGCGCTTGCGTTCGCGGAGGGACGTCGGTGCGGTCTGCATGACTGCACTGTATGCACGACTGCAAAGATTGCACAACTGCACGTTTGGCTCCTCCGGCTCTCGCCGCCCCGCCGAGCGCAACCACCCGCCCCGGGCAACCATGGACCCATGGCCTCCTCGACGGCGGCGCAGACCGTGAGCGTCGGCGGTCACCGCCTCAAGCTCACCAACCTGGACAAGGTCCTCTACCCGGCCACGGGCACGACCAAGGGGGAGGTCCTGGCCTACCTCGCGGCGGTCGCGGACGTCCTGCTCCCCCACGCCTCGAACCGCCCTGCCACGCGCAAGCGCTGGCCCAACGGTGTCGAGGGACCCGTGTTCTTCCAGAAGAACCTCGACGCCGGCACGCCCACGTGGGTCCGGCGGCGCACGATCCAGCACAAGGACCACGCGAACGAGTACCCGCTCGTCAACGACCTCGCGACGCTCACGTGGCTCGGGCAGGTCGCCGCCCTGGAGATCCACGTGCCGCAGTGGCAGTTCGGGCGGACGGGCGTCCAGAAGAACCCCGACCGGCTCGTCCTCGACCTCGATCCCGGCGAGGGCGCGGGTCTGCCCGAGTGCGCCGAGGTCGCGCGCCTGGCCCGCGACGTGCTGCGCGGCATGGGCCTGGACCCCCTGCCCGTGACGAGCGGGTCCAAGGGCATCCACCTGTACGCGGCTCTCGACGGGCACCAGACCACCGACGAGGTGAGTGCGGTCGCGCACGAGCTCGCCCGCTACCTCGAGGCCGAGCACCCCGACCTCGTCGTGAGCGACATGAAGAAGGCGCTGCGCGGCGGCAAGGTGCTCGTCGACTGGAGCCAGAACAACGGCAACAAGACCACCATCGCGCCCTACTCGCTGCGTGGCCGTGCCCACCCGACCGTCGCGGCCCCGCGCACGTGGGACGAGCTCGACGACCCCGACCTCGCGCACCTCGACAAGGACCAGGTCGTGGAGCGCGTCCAGAGCATGGGCGACCCGCTCGCGGCCCTCACCGCGGGCCACCTGGCCTCGCTCGAACCCACGCCCGAGCGCATGGCGACGTTCGCGCGCAAGGGCGCGGCGCCGTCGGGCACGCGCGGGGGCACGGACGACGGCGAGCAGGGCGGCAAGGCCGACGCCGCACCCCGCCGCGACCGCCTCGAGACCTACCGCGCCAAGCGCGACGCCTCCCGGACGCCCGAGCCGGTCCCGGGATCGGGAGAGCCGCCCGACGAGTCGCCAGCGGGGAACTCCTTCGTCATCCAGGAGCACCACGCGCGCCGCCTGCACTGGGACTTCCGCCTGGAGCACGACGGCGTGCTCGTGAGCTGGGCCCTGCCGCGCGGAGAGCCGACCGACACGAAGCAGAACCACCTCGCGGTCCAGACCGAGGACCACCCGCTCGCGTACGGATCGTTCGAGGGGACCATCCCGGCGGGCGAGTACGGCGGTGGCGAGGTGACCATCTGGGACGCTGGCACGTACGAGCTCGAGAAGTGGCGCGACGACGAGGAGGTCATCGTCACGCTGCACGGCGAGCAGCACGGGACGCGGCGGCTCGCACTCATCCACACGGGGGGTCATCAGCAGCACGGCTCCTCCGGCACATCAGGCAGAGCCGAGGAGAACAACTGGCTCATCCACCTCATGGCCCCGCGCGACGAGGGGCGGGCGCCGCAGCGCGCGACACAGCACGCCTCGCCCCGCGGCAAGGCGAGGGCGCAGCACCCGAGCGAGCCCGACGACGAGCCCGCGGGCACCGCCCTCCCCCGCCCGATGCTCGCGACCGCCGGGACGGTCGAGACGCTCACGGCCGAGGGCGACCCCGACGACTGGGCCTACGAGATGAAGTGGGACGGCTTCCGGGTGGTCGCGCAGGTCACCGACGGTGCCGCGGCACCCGGCGCGCCCGGCGGCACCTCCGCCCCGACCGTCCGCCTCGTGAGCCGCAGCGGCAAGGACATGACCGCGACGTACCCCGAGCTCGCGGACCTCGCGTCCTGCGTCGCCGCCGAGGACCTGCCCGTCGTCGTGGACGGCGAGATCGTGGCGCTCGACGCACGCGGCCGCCCGAGCTTCCGACGGCTCCAGCAGCGCGCGAACCTCACCAGGACGGGGGACGTCGCGGCGGCGCGAGCGAAGGTCGGGGTCGAGCTCATGCTGTTCGACGTCCTGTCCGTGGGCGGTCGCTCGCTCGTCCGGCGCACCTACGACGAGCGCCACGCGATCCTCGAGGACCTGGTCGCCCAGTCCTCGACGGTGCACGTGCCGCCCGCGTTCGACGGCGACCTCGCGGGGGCGGTCGCGACGAGCAGGCAGCTCGCCCTCGAGGGCGTGGTGGCCAAGCGCCGCACGAGCACGTACACGGCCGGTCGGCGCTCGCGGAGCTGGATCAAGGTCAAGCACTCGCACTCCCAGGAGGTCGTGGTGGTCGGCTGGCGCCCGGGGCACGGGGACAGGTCGCACCTGGTCGGCTCGCTGCTGCTCGCGGTGCCCGACGACGAGGGTCTGCGCTACGTGGGCCGCGTCGGGTCGGGCTTCACCGAGAAGGACCGGCGCGACCTCGTAACGCGGCTCGGGCGGATCGAGCGGGTCACGAACCCGGCCCTCGACGTCCCGACGGCGGACGCCTCGGACGCCCGCTGGGTCACGCCGCACCTGGTCGGCGAGGTCGACTACGCGGACTGGACGAGCGCCCCCGACGGCGACGGCAAGCTGCGGCACGCGGTGTGGCGCGGCTGGCGTCCCGACAAGTCTCCCGAGGACGTGCGCCGGGAGGGCTGATCTCTCAGCCTCGCGCCGGGCCCTGGGCGGCGCGCCGGGCGCGCGCGGCGTCGCGGCTGGTCTGCACGTGCCCGACGGCGAGGCGCGCCGCCTCCTGCCCGTCACCCGCGCGGATCGCGGCCAGGAGCCCGCGGTGCTCGTCGACCATCTCCTCGAGGTCGAGGTGCTGCCCGAGGAGCCAGCGCAGGCGGCTCGCGGTGATCGCGCCGATCTCGTCGAGGAGCGGGCTCGCGGCGCTCGTCGCGACGAGCTCGTGGAAGTCGGCGCCCGCACGGTGGGCGGCCTTCGCGTCGTGGTCGCGCGCGGCCCGGGCCTCGCGGTCGAGGACGGCCTCGAGCGCGGCGACCTCGTCGGGGGTCCGACGTTCGGCTGCGAGGCGGAAGGTCAGGGTCTCGAGCGCGGAGCGCACCTCGATGAGGTCGTCGACATCGGCGTCGGTGAAGGTCCGCACGACGGCCCACGTCCGGGGGCGCGGGGTCACGAGCCCCTCGGCGATGAGCGCCTTGAGGGCGTCGCGGACGGGGACGCGGCTCACGCCGAGCTCGGCCGCGAGGTCGCGCTCGACGAGCCGGTCGCCCGGCGTGCGGTCGCCGTCGATGATCTGCTCGCGCACGATCCGGGCGACACGGTCCGCCTCGGGCTCGAACGGCTGGTCTGCGCTCATGCGTCCATCCTCCCGGAAGCCCCGGCGAGAAATGGTATACCATTCACACCAGTATGGACCCCTGGGGGTGGGCCCTGCACCAGGCCAGCCAGCACCACCGGAAGAAGGACCTCAGATGCCGCCGTTCCCCAGCTCTCCCCAGGTCGCCGTGTCGGTGCTGCGCAACGTCAGGCCATGGGGCGCCGACCCCGTCGACCTCCACGTCGCGGACGGGCACATCACCCGGGTGACGCCGCACTCCCCCACCGAGGCCGGGACCCGCCGCGCCGGCACCGCACCCGCCCCGGGCGAGATCGACGGGCGCGGCCTCCTGGCCCTGCCCGGGTTCGTCAACGCGCACGCGCACGTCGACAAGAGCTGGTGGGGCAAGCCGTGGGTCAGCTACGGCGGCGAGGCCACCACGCAGGGACGCATCGCGCACGAGCGCGAGCACCGCGACGAGCTCGGCATCCCCGGGGTCGACGTCACGGTCGCGGTCCTGCGCGAGTTCCTGCGCCACGGCACGACGGCGATCCGCACCCACGTCGACGTCGACCTGGGCCTCGGGCTGCGCGGCATCGACGTGGTCCGCGAGTCGCTGTTCGTGCTGGGCGGCGCGGTCGACGCCGAGATCGTCGCGTTCCCCCAGGACGGCGTCCTGCGCCGGCCCGGCGTGCTCGAGCTGCTCGACGCCGCGGCGGCCGCCGGGGCCGAGCACATCGGCGGGCTCGACCCCGCCTCGATCGACCGCGACCCGGTGACGCAGCTCGACGGACTGTTCGAGATCGCCGAGCGGCGCGGCGTCGGGGTCGACGTCCACCTGCACGACGGCGGCGAGCTGGGCGCGTTCCAGATCGAGCTCATGATCGAGCGCACGATCCGCGCGGGCCTGCAGGGCAAGGTCAACGTGGCGCACGGGTTCGCGGTCGGGCAGCTCCCCCCCACGCGCATGGCCGACCTCGTCGAGGCCATGGGCGACGCGGGCATCAGCATGACGACCGTCGCCCCGATCGGCGCCACCCCGCTCCCCCTCGACTTGCTGCGCGAGCACGGCGTCAAGGTCGGTCTGGGCACCGACGGCATCCGCGACCTGTGGGCGCCGTACGGCACGGGCGACCTGCTGGCGCTCACGACCCGCCTGTCCCAGCTCGCGCGCTTCCGCCACGACGAGGACATCGTGCGCGCCGCCCGGCTCGCGACGAGCGACGCCGCGCCCTTCGTGGGACGCCGGGTGCACGACCTCGTCGAGGGTGCGCGCGCCGACGTCGTGCTGGTCGACGCCGAGAACACCATGGACGCCGTGGTCCGGGCACCGGCCCGCGCGCTCGTGGTCGCGGGCGGCCAGGTCGTGGCCCGCGACGGCGAGGTCCTGGTCTGACCCCTCCGCCGACGCGAGGTCGGCGAGCGCCGATGAGTTCTCCGAGGACCGCCGGTCTACCCGACGACACCCGTCCTCGCCGCGGAGCACCGCGGCGGCACGTCCGAAGGAGCACGTCATGACCGGAACCCAGATCTTCGTCAACCTGCCCGTGGCCGACCTCGACAGGTCCAAGGCGTTCTACACGCAGCTCGGGTTCTCGATCAACGAGCAGTTCACCGACGAGAACGCGTCGTGCGTCGTCATCAGCGACACGATCTACGTCATGCTCCTGACGCACGACTTCTTCCGCCGGTTCACGTCGAAGGACATCGTCGACGCCCAGAGTGCGACCGAGACCATCAACGCGATCAGCGCCGAGTCCCGCCCGGGCGTCGACGAGCTCGCCGACCGGGCGCTCGCCGCGGGCGGGTCGCAGACCAACCCGCCCCAGGACGAGGGCTTCATGTACTCGCGCAGCTTCTCCGACCTCGACGGGCACCTGTGGGAGGTCATGTACATGGACCCGAGCGCGATCGAGGGCTGACCTGCCGGGACACGACGGGCGGCGGCGCCGGGGAATGCCTCGGCGCCGCCGCCCGTTGCCGCCTTCATGCGAGCCATCACCTACTCCCGCTACGGCGGAGCCGACGTCCTCGAGCTCAGCGAGCTCCCCACGCCCAAGGTCGGGCCGGACACCGTCCTGGTCCGGGTCAAGGCCACGAGCGTCAACCCGGTCGACTGGAAGGTCCGCGAGGGCTACCTCGACGCGGTCATGGACGCGACGTTCCCGGTCGTGCCCGGCTGGGACGTCGCGGGCGTCGTCGAGCAGGTCGGCCTGGACACGCCCGAGCTCTCGGTCGGCGACGAGGTCTTCGGGTACGTGCGCAAGGACGTGGTCTCCGGCGGCACGACCGCCGAGCTCGTCGCGGCCCCGGTCCGCACGCTGGCCCGCAAGCCCGCGGCGTGGACGTGGGAGCAGGCTGCCGGCGCACCGCTCGCGGGGCTCACTGCGCTCCAGACGATCGACCGCGCCGGGGTGGCGAGCGGTCAGACCGTGCTCGTGCACGCGGCCGCGGGTGGCGTCGGGTCGATGGCCGTGCAGATCGCGGTCGCCCGTGGCGCTCGCGTGATCGGCACGGCGTCCGAGCGCAACCACGAGTACCTGCGCTCGCTGGGCGCCGAGCCCGTGACGTACGGCGAGGGTCTCTCCGGGCGCGTGCGCGCCCTCGCGCCCGACGGCGTCGACGTCGTGCTCGACTACATCGGCGGCGAGGCGCTGGCCACCACGCTCGACGTCCTGCGCGACGGCGGCACGGTCGCCTCGGTCGTCGACGCGGCGGCCCGCGACGAGCTCGGCGGGCACTACGTGTGGGTCCGCCCCGACGTCGAAGGTTTGACCGAGCTGGCCCGCCTCGCCGACGCCGGCCAGCTCACGGTCGACGTCGCCGAGGTCTACGACCTGGCCGACGCCGCGAAGGCCCACGAGGCGAGCCGGACCGGGCACGTGCGCGGCAAGGTCGTCATCACGGTCTGAGCCGCCCGTCCGGCTCCGGCGGGGTGCGGATCCCTCGTGCGACTCGCTGCGCGTCGCACGCCAGGGCTCTGCACCCCGCCGCCGGTCGGTGACGTACCGTGAAGCCCATGCCCGCCACCGTCCCCGCCCTCGTCGCCGCCGACTCCGCACGCCTGCGGACCCGTGCCGCCCGGCACGCCCGCTCGCTCCCGCTCGCCGTCGCGGGGCTGGCCGTGTGGGTCATCGCGGGGCTGGGCCTGCTCGACGGCAGCTGGTTCTGGCTCGTCATGCTCGTGCCCGCAGCAGGGTTCCTCGCGACGTACGTCGTGGCCTTCGCCCTGCGGCTGCCCTCGGGGGTGGGCGTCGGGAGCGACGGGTACGGGATCGCGCTCGTCCTGAGCGCACTGATCGCCTTCTTCCTCCCCTGGATCATCTGGACGACGGGCGTCCCGTTCCTCGTAGGGCTCGGCCTCGTCGTCCTGGGGCTGCGCGCCTCCGACCGGTTCCTGTGGGTGGCAGGGCTCGCGACGATGGCCGCGTCGTTCGGGATCGCGACCCTCTCGTCGCCGCTCTTCTTCCCGCTCTCGACGCCCGGCCTCATGGCGATGATCGCCTTGGGCCTCGCCCTGCTGGCAGCCGCACTGGTGGCCCTGCGCGGTGAGCGCCAGACCCTCGCCTCCGGGGACGGCGCCCTGAGCATCGGCGACCCCGCGACCGACAACCTGCGCGTGCTCGCGGTGCTCGGCGACGCCGACGAGGCCGACCAGCCCGCGCTCGCCCGTCTCACGGGCGTCGAGGAGCGCAACCTCGCGGCCCGCCTCCACGACCTCACCGAAGCGGGCCTCGTCCATGCCCGGATCACGAAGAACCGGAACTGGGCGCAGATCACCCGCGAGGGTCGCGAGGAGCTGCGGACCCGCCGCGAGGCGCTGCGCGGGGTCGCGGAGCACCGCAAGGCCTGACCCCCGCCCCCGGGCGCGGCGCACCCGGGCCGCGTCCGCCGTCGGGCACCTCGCCCGGCGCACCGGGGGGAGCGGTGGCAGGCTGGCCCCATGAGGGAGTTCACCGCACAGGACTTCGCCGCGCGCATCGACCGCGCGGCCGCCCAGGCCCGGGACGCCGGCCTCGCCGGGGTGCTGGTCACCCCCGGGCCGGACATGACGTACTTCACGGGGTACACACCCACGGCCATGACCGAGCGCATCACGCTGCTCGTGGTCCCGGCCGACGGCGAGGCGTCGATCGTGGTGCCCGTCCTGGAGCGCCCCGACCTCGACCGTGCGGCCGGTGCCGCGACCCTGCACGTCACGGCGTGGACCGACGGGGTCGACGAGTACGCGGTCACGGCCGACCTGCTCGACACCGCGGGGCACTACGCGATCTCCGACTCGGCGTGGGCCATGCACCTGCTGGGGCTCCAGCGCACGCTGCCGGGCTCGTCGTACTCGGCGATGACGCAGGCCCTGCCCATGCTGCGCGCGGTCAAGGGACCCGACGAGATCGAGCGCCTCGCGGCCGCGGGCGCGGCGAACGACGCGACGTTCGCCGACATCGTCGAGATCCGTTTCAGCGGGCGCCGCGAGCTCGACGTCGCGGCGGACCTCGCGGGCTTCCTGCGCGACCACGGGCACTCGCAGGTCGACTTCACGGTCGTCGGCTCGGGGCCCAACGGCGCCAACCCCCACCACGAGGCGGGCGACCGGGTCATCCAGGAGGGCGACATGGTCGTGCTCGACTTCGGCGGCCTCAAGGACGGCTACGGCTCGGACATGACGCGCATGGTGCACGTCGGGGGCGACGTCACGGACCAGCAGCGCGAGGTCTTCGAGGTCGTGCGAGCCGCGCAGCAGGCCGGGGTCGACGCGGTGCGGCCCGGCGCGACGTGCCAGGACGTCGACCGCGCCGCCCGAGCAGTCATCACCGAGGCCGGGTACGGCGAGCAGTTCATCCACCGCACGGGCCACGGGATCGGGCTCACGACGCACGAGCCGCCCTACATGATCGAGGGCGAGGAGCAGCCGATCGTGTCCGGCATGTGCTTCTCGGTCGAACCAGGGATCTACCTGTCGGGGAACTTCGGGGTGCGCATCGAGGACATCGTGGTCGCGTTCCCGGACGACCTGCCCGACGGCGCCCGTCGCCTCAACAACGCACCGCACGACCTGCACGTGGTCGAGTAGGCGGAACGCGTCTCACGCCGCCGGGGCGTCGGCGGCGCCCGCCGCCACGACCTGCTCGTTGCGGATGCCCGCCCAGCTCACGAGGCCGCCCGCGACGAGCAGCGCGGCGGTGACGATCAGTGCCCGGTGGAACCCTGCGACGTCGAGCACGGGTCCGATGACGATCCCCGCGCACGCGATGACCACGAGGCCCGCGATGCGCGAGACCGCGTTGTTCACGGCCGACCCGATGCCCGCGTCCGCGGCCGGGATCGAGCCGAGGATCGCCGCGGTCAGGGGCGCCACCGTGACGGCGAGGCCCAGGCCGAACAGCAGGATGCCGGGCAGGAGCTGCGTGAAGTAGCCCGCCTCGGCGGTCGTGGTGAGCATGAGCAGGTACCCGCAGCCCGCGATCAGGGGGCCCACCGTCATGAACAGGCGCGGCCCGTACCGGCCCGCGAGCGCCCCGAAGCGTGAGGACAGGAACAGCATGAGCAGCGTCACCGGCAGCAGGGCGAGGCCCGCGAGGGTCGCGCTGTAGCCGGCGACCTGCTGGACGAACAGGGTCACGGCGAACCCGCCGAACGCGAGCGCCCCGTAGATCGCGGCCGTCGCGACGTTGCCCGCGGCGAAGTTGCGCACCGAGAACAGGGACAGCGGCAGCATGGGGTCGGGGGCACGCCGCTCCCAGACGAGGAACGCCACGAGCGCCGCGATCCCGACGACGAGCGGCACCCACACGACCGGGCTGCCCCACCCGAAGCGCCCGTGCTCGATGAGCGCGAAGACGGGCCCGGCGAGCCCGACGGCCGCGAGCACCGCTCCGCGCACGTCGATGCGCCGACCGGTCTCGGTGTCGCCCTCCTCCATGCCGCGAAGGATCCACAGCGTCACCGCGACGGGCAGGAGGTTGATGCCGAACACCCAGCGCCAGGACAGCGTGTCGACGAGCACGCCGCCGAGCAGGGGTCCGGCGATCATCGCTGTGCCGGTCCACGCGGTCCAGGTGCCGATCGCCTTGGCCTGCGCGGCGCCGCTGAACGAGGAGATGATCATCGCGAGCGAGCTCGGTACGAGCAGCGCGCCCGCGATGCCCTGCAGCCCGCGCGCGACCACGAGCACGACGCCCGTCGGGGCCAGCGCGCACAGCACCGACGTGAGCGCGAACCCGACGAGCCCCCACCACATGACGCGGCGGCGCCCGTGGACGTCGGACAGCGAACCGGCCACGAGGATGAGCGACCCGAGCGTGATGAGGTACGCGTCGACGACCCACTGCTGGAGCGCGAGCCCGTCGAGCACTCCCCCGGCCAGCTCGTCGGCGATCGCGGGCAGCGCGACGTTGACCACCGTCCCGTCGAGGAACGACACGAACGAGGCGAGGATCGCGACGAGCAGCACACGGCGCTGGGCGGGTGTCACGGCTCCACGCTAGCCCCGTCCTCGAAGCGCCACCGGGTCGCGGTGTAGTCCTCGCCGCGCCCGTACGCGTAGACCGTCGTGGGCTGCACCCGGAAGACGTACGCCTCCACGGTGGCCTGCTCGCCGGGCTCGGAGCCGTCCGCGGGCGCCTCGCTGTCCCAGAAGGCGCCGTCTCGCACCTCGAAGTGCCAGTCGTACTTGCACGCCCAGCGGTCGGCCAGGCGTTGCAGCAGGTGGTGCTCGGTGATCCGCTCGGCGGCCCCGTCGAGCACGACGTCGAGCCCCGCGCTCAGGAGGTTGGTCCCGGTGGTCAGCACGCACCCGGGGTTCGCCGCGAGGTTGAGCGCCTTGCGCTCGGTGCGGCCGGTGCAGAAGTGGAGCGCCCCGTCGGCCCAGACCGCGATGAGCGGAGTGACGTGCGGGCGCCCGTCGGGGCGGACGGTGGACAGCCAGAAGATCTCGGCGCCCTGGAGCTGAGCCAGGGCGTCGGCCCAGGAGGTCGGTGCAGCGCCGGGGGACGAGAAGTCCGTCATGAGGACCCCGGCGGGCGCGCCGCCGGGCTCGACGGGCTGGGCGGACTCGGCGGCGGGCTGGTCGGGTTCTGCGGCCATGGGAGATCCTCCGTCTCTGGGTGGCTCCGTCGCCACACCGTCCCTCTCCGACCGGCGCGGGCGCCCGAACTCATCGGCAGCTCGGGGCGAGGGCCGCCCGGTTCGCACCGGTGGCAGCGCTCACGCGTTCGGGGCAACGGTCGTCCCGGTTCCACGACGGCGGACCGTGACCCCTGTCCCGCCCGCCTCGCCCGACGGGGCGCCACCGTCTCTCGCCCCGATCCCCGTGCCTGACCCGTCCAGGGGGACGCCGTCGTCGGCGCGCGCCGACTCGACCTCGAAACCTCCGTCGGCGAGCAGGCCGTGGTCCGCCTGCGCGGCCTGCCCTTCGCTCGTGAGGTAGTCGCCCAGGAAGATCGAGCTCACCATCTCCAGCGCGAGCGGCTGGAGCGAGCGCAGGTGCACCTCGCGCCCGGCCGCGAGGCGGAGCTCTGCCGTGGGGCACACGAAGCGCACCATCGCGAGGATGCGCAGGCACCGCTGGGGCGCGAGGTCCCACGTCCCCGCGAGGGGCGTCCCGTCGAACGGCACGAGGAAGTTGACGGGCACGGAGTCCGCCCCGAGGTCGCGCAGCGCGAACGCCACGTCGACGAGGTCCTCGTCGCTCTCGCCCATGCCCGCGATGAGCCCCGAGCAGGGCGAGAGTCCGGCGCCCTTCGCCCGCGCCACGGTCTCGACACGGTCCGCGTACTCGTGCGTGGTGCAGATGTCGGCGTACGTCGCCTCGGACGTGTTGAGGTTGTGGTTGTAGGCATCGGCGCCCGCTGCGGCCAGCCGCTCGGCCTGGCCGTCGCGGAGCAGGCCGAGGCACGCACAGACCTCGACGTCGGGGTGCTCGCGCTTGATCCCGTCGACCATCGCGGACACCCGTGCCACGTCGCGGTCGCTCGGCCCGCGCCCGCTCGCGACGAGGCAGATGCGCCGCGCCCCGCCTGCGACCCCGGCCCGGGCGGCGGCGACCGCGTCCTCGGTGCTCAGCCACGAGTACTTCAGGACCTGTGCCGTGGACCCGAGGCGCTGCGAGCAGTACGAGCAGTCCTCGGGGCACAGGCCCGACCTCACGTTGACCAGGTAGTTGAGCCGCACCCGCCGGCCGAACCGGTGACGACGCACGCGCCCGGCCGCGGCGACGACGTCGAGCAGGTCGTCGTCGCTCGTCCGCAGGACGGCCACCGCCTCGGCGCGCGTCGGCGCGGTGCCGGCGAGGCCGCGGGCGACGAGGGTGTCCAGGAGGTCGCGGACGTCCGCAGGACCGGTGTCGTCGTGGTCGGAGGAGGGCTTCACGACCACGATCCTCCTCGCGCGCCAGCTACCTCTCCCCGGCCTGCCCCGACAAGGCGAGCCGCTTCCCCTTGGGCCGGACCACAGCACGTCGTGGGGATCCTCCAAGGCCCTCGCCCGCACGTTGGCGACAGCCGAGGTCTCGACACCATACCTAGAGGTAGGTATGGTGTTGGCATGACCGACACCGACCTCCCGAGCCGCGAGCGCCTCGTGCGCGCGGCCCGCGACCTGTTCTGGGCACAGGGCGTCGAGGGCACGAGCCCGCGCCAGGTCCTCGAGGCGAGCGGCGTGGGGCAGGGCAGCCTCTACCACCACTTCCCCACCAAGCACGACCTCTCGCTCGCCGCGATCAGCGCGACCACCCACGACGCCCTCTCGTCCGTCGCGAGCGACCTCGAGGACGCCGACCGCTCACCCGCCGAACGCCTCGTGGCCTACCTCGAACGGCCGCGTCCGGCGCTCGCGGGCTGCAAGGTCGGGCGTCTGACGAGCGACCCGTCGGTCATGTCGGACGACGAGCTGCGCGGCGCCGTCCGCGACTACTTCGCGGGCCTGGTCGCGCGGGTCCAGGCGGTCTTCGAGGAGACCGGCCTGCCCGACGACGCCGCGCACGACCGCGCGTACGCGGCGGTCGCGATCGTCCAGGGCGGGTACGTGCTCGCGCGGGCCCTCGACGACCCGGCGGCGATGAGCGCCGCGGTCGAGGGGTTCGTGTCGATGCTCGGACCGGCGCTGGACCCGAGCACGGCGGCACGTCGATGAGCGCCGGGCCGCACGGCTCGCCAGGCCCCGGCGACCCCCGGGACGAGCGCTCCGCCCGTGAGCCCTCGTCGCTCCGTGAGCGCCTCCGCGCCCTGCCGACCTTCGCCCCGGGACTGCCGACCCTCGAACCGGACGCGACGCCGTCGGACCCCGTGACGCTGTTCCGCGCCTGGATCGAGGAGGCGATCGACGCCGGGGTGCCGCTCCCCCACGCCATGACGCTGGCGACCGCCGGGGCCTCCGGCGAGGTGCACGCGCGCACCGTGATCCTCAAGGACGTCGACCCCTCGGGATGGTGGTTCGCGACCGGCTCGACGAGCCCCAAGGCCCGCGACCTCGCAGAGAACCCGCACGCCGCCCTCACGTTCCTCTGGCCAGTCCTGGGACGCCAGGTCCGCGTCACCGGGCCGGTGACGCCCGCCGACCCCGCGACGAGCGCGGCGGACTTCCTCGCCCGCTCGGACGGCTCACGCGCCGCCGCGCTCGTGGGCCACCAGAGCGAGGCCCTCGCGTCCCGGCAGGAGTACCGGGACGCCTTCGCGGGCGCGCTCGCCCGCGCGCAGCACGACCCGACGCTGATCGAGCCCACCTGGACCGCCTACATGCTCGCGCCGACGTCGGTCGAGTTCTGGCAGGCGTCGGACGACCGCGGACAGACCCGGCTGCGCTACCGCGCGGTCGGCCACGACTGGGAGAAAGGGCTGCTCTGGCCATGACGAGGACCACGCAGGACACCAGCACGGGCATCACCGGCACGCACACCACCTCCGACGCGACGCGCGCCGCACGCGCCGACGCGGGTGCCGCGCTGCACCAGCTCGTCGAGGCCGTCCGCACGCTCGACGACGCCGCGCTCCGCTCCCCCAGCGCGCTCGACGGGTGGACCGTCGGGCACGTGCTCTCCCACGTCGCGATGGTCGGCGACGCGCTCGCCCGCCAGACCGAGCTCGCGGCCCGCGGCGAGACGGCCGAGGTCTACGAGGGCGGGGCCGAGGGCCGCGCGGCGGGGATCGAGTCCGGCGCGACCCGCTCGCGCGACGAGCACCTCGACGCGCTCGGGGCGGCAGGCGCACGGCTCGACGCGGCCTGGGACCTGACCGACCGCACGGGGTGGGACGCACCCGTGACGTATCGCGACGGGGCGGTCGCCGACGTCCTCGACTGCTGGTGGCGAGAGGTCCGCATCCACGCGACCGACCTGGGCGAGGTCAGTACCGCCCAGGGACTCACGCCGTCCGCGACCTGGGAGCTCGCCTTCACCGACCACCTGCTCGACTTCCTGGGCCTGCGCCTGGCCGAGCCCGTGCTCGTGGCGCGGGACGAGGACGGGGCGCGCGCCGTCGTCGGGCCCGAGGGCGTGCGGGCCGCCGCCCCGGGAGCAGACGACGCGCTCACGACCGTGACGGGTTCCGCGGCGGACGTCGCCGCGTGGCTCGCAGGACGCGAGAGCGCCACCACCCCGGTCGCACGCCGCGGCAGGGTCGCGGTGGACCTGCCCCCGCTCGCGCCCTGGCCGTCGGGCGTCCCCGTGCGTCGCCGAGCGCCGGTCAGGCCCTGACCAGGACCGTCCCGTCCTCGACCGCGACCTCGAAGGTCGCCAGGGCCTCGGGCTCCTTGCCGCTCGGGTCGAGGCACCGCCCCGTCGTCAGGTCCCAGACCTGCTTGTACATGGGCGAGGTGATGGTCGGGGTCTCGCCCGCCGAACCGACGATGCCGCGCGAGAGCACGTTGGCCCCCGAGTAGGGGTCGCGCTGCTGGACCGCGAACAGCCGGTCGTCGGCCAGGCGGAACACCGCGACCTGGGTGCCGTCGACCAGCGCGGCGACGCCGCGCTCGGGCACGAGCCGCTCGAAGGGGCAGACCGTCGTCCATGCCGTCGCGCTCACTTGCGGACCTCCACCGTGCGGGCGATCACCGGGTTGTTGTCGGACGGCTCGCCGGGGCGGGCCGGTCGCACCTGCCCGCGCACGCCCGTGTAGGCGAGGTCCGGGTCGTGCTGGTCGGGTGCGTTGACGAACGACACGAACCGCGACAGCCGGTCCGGGTCGTCGAGGGTCTGGGCCCACTCGTCGACGTACGACTCGACGTGCCGCGCGACCTCGGCCTCGAGGTCGGCCGCGATGCCCAGCGAGTCCTCGACCAGGACCTTGCGCAGCTCGACGATCCCGCCGGGGAAGTCCGCGACCCAGGGGGCCGTGCGCTGCAGGCGGTCCGCGGTCCGCACGTAGTACGCGAGGAAGCGGTCGACCACCGCGACGAGCGTCTCGTCGTCGAGGTCCTCCGCGAGCAGCTCGGCGTGCCGGGGCGAGAAGCCGCCGTTGCCGCCCACGTACACGTTCCAGCCCTTCTCGGTCGCGATCACGCCCACGTCCTTGCCGCGCGCCTCGGCACACTCGCGCGCACAGCCCGAGACGCCGATCTTGAACTTGTGCGGCGACCGCAGCCCCCGGTAGCGGAGCTCGAGACGCACGGCCATGCCCACCGAGTCCTGCACCCCGAACCGGCACCACGAGGAACCTACGCACGACTTCACCGCGCGCAGCGACTTGCCGTACGCCTGCCCCGACTCCATGCCCGCGTCGACCAGGCGGCGCCAGATCTCCGGGAGCTGGTCGATCCGGGCCCCGAAGAGCCCGATCCGCTGGGCGCCCGTCACGCGCGTGTACAGGCCGAAGTCCTGCGCGACCTGCCCGATCACGATGAGCTTCTCGGGCGTGATCTCCCCGGCGGGGACGCGCGGCACCACCGAGTACGTGCCGTCCTTCTGCAGGTTGGCCAGCGCGCGGTCGTTGGTGTCCTGGAGCGCAGCCTGCTCTCCGTCGAGGATGTACCCGCCCCACAGCGACGCGAGGATCGAGGCGACGACCGGCTTGCAGACCACGCAGCCGCGGCCCGTGCCGTGCGCCGCGACGATCTGGGTGAAGGTGCGCAGCCCGTCCTGCCGCACGAGCGCGAAGAGCTCGGCGCGGGACATCGTGAAGTGCTCGCACATCGCGTTCGACACCGTGACGCCGGCCGCCTCGAGCGTCGTGTTGACGATCTTGGTGAGCACGGGCACGCACGACCCGCACACGGTCCCGGCCTTGGTGCACGCCTTGACCTCGCCCAGGCTCGTGCAGCCGTGCTCGGTCACCGCCCCGCGGACCGTCCCGGCGGTGACGTTCGCGCACGAGCAGACCACGACGTCGTCGGGCAGGTCGCCGCCGAGCGCCGGGGCGCCGCCCTCCGGGGCGAGGAACGCCGACGGGTCGGCGCCCAGCGAACGCCCCAGCAGGGGGCGCAGCGACGAGTAGAGGGCCGCGTCGCCCACGAACACACCGCCGAGCAGGGTCCGTGCGTCGTCCGAGACGACGAGCTTGCGGTAGGTCCGCGCGACCGGGTCGGCGAACGTGACCTCGAGCGCGCCGGGCGTCAGCCCGAACACGTCGCCGAAGCTCGCCGCCTCGATGTCGACGCCCTTGAGCTTGGTCCCCTCGGGCGCCGGGGAGTAGGTCGCGCTGCCGCCGAGCAGCCGGTCGACGACGACGTCGGCCATGGCGTTGCCCGGCGCGACCAGGCCCACGCACTGGTCCTCGAACGACGCGCACTCCCCGATGGCCCACACGGCGGGGTCCGAGGTGTGGCACGCCGCACCCACGACGACGCCGCCGCGCTCGCCGATCGCGAGGCCCGCCTCGCGCGCGACGCGGTCCCGGGGCCGGATGCCGGTCGAGAAGATCACGACGTCGGCGGGGATCTGCGACCCGTCCGACAGGTCCATACCGCCCACCGCGCCGTCGCCCGCGGCCGTGAGGCCCGTGGCGCCGGTCGACGTGCGGACGTCGATCCCGCGGTCGGTCACGAGCACGCGCAGCGCCTCGCCGCCCGCGTCGTCGAGCTGGACGCTCATGAGGCGGTCGGCGAACTCGACGACGGTCGCGGCGGCGCCGAGGGTCTGGAGCGCGGCCGCGGCCTCGAGCCCCAGCACGCCTCCCCCGACGACGACGCCGTGCAGCGGACGCCCCAGGCGTGCGGTGCGCAGCCCGACGTACTCGCGCAGCCCCTCCAGGTCGGCCAGGGTGCGATAGCTGAAGACGCCCGGCAGGTCGGTGCCCTCGGTGCGCGGGGTCCAGGCCCAGGAGCCCGTGGCCAGGACCAGGTGGTCGTAGGCGAGCACGCGCCCGGACCTCGTCGTGACGGTCTGCGTCTCGCGGTCCACTGCCGCGACCGCGTCGCCCGTGACGAGCTCTGTGCGCTGGTCTTCCCAGACCGAGGGCTCCATCGTCAGGTCGTCCGCCGAGCGGCCCGTGAAGTACTCGGACAGGTGCACGCGGTCGTACGGGGCGCGGTCCTCGTCCCCGACGACGGACACGTGCCACGCCCCCTCGGGAGAGCGTGCGATCATCTGGCTCACGAACCGGTGGGCGACCATGCCGGCGCCGACCACCACGACGCGGCCGGGGGTGGGAGTGCTCATGTGGGGGGCCTCACGAGAAGGGTCGGGCGCGGACGGGGCGAGTCGGGTCGCGGGGGGCGGGTGCGACCGTCGTGACCATCCTGGCGCATAGATACGAGGTTTCTGGTCAAAACACCAGATCAGCGCGTCGCGAGGACCTAGGACGCGACGTCCAGGGACCTTGGTCCCGAAAAAGTGTGACGCACGACCGTGACGGACGGCACAGCATGTGCACTCCTTCACAAGCGTAAAATCGAGCGGTGGCGACTAAGAAGACAACGGGTCAGAACACCATCGACGTAGCCCTCATCGGCGGCGGCATCATGAGTGCGACCCTCGGCGCCCTCCTGAAGCTCCTCGAGCCCACGTGGACCATCAAGGTCTTCGAGCGCCTCGACGCGGTAGCCCAGGAGTCCTCCAACCCGTGGAACAACGCTGGCACCGGCCACGCTGCGCTCTGCGAGCTGAACTACACCCCCGAGAAGGCCGACGGGACCGTCGAGATCTCCAAGGCGGTCACGATCAACGAGCAGTTCGAGGTGTCGCGCGAGTTCTGGCACCACCTGCTCACCGGGGGCCACCTGCCCGAGCCCGCGAGCTTCATCAGCCACACCCCGCACATGACGTTCGTGCGCGGCGCGGCCAACGTGGACTACCTCAAGCGCCGCTTCACCGCGCTGAGCGCCCACCCGCTGTTCAGCGAGCTCGAGTTCACCGACGACCCCGCGGTCATCGCGCAGTGGGCACCCCTGCTGGTCCTCGACCGGGACGGCGACGAGGCCGTCGCCGCGACCCGTGCGACGAGCGGCACGGACGTCGACTTCGGCGCGCTCACCTCGCAGCTCTTCGACTTCCTCACGGCCCACGACGTCGAGCTCAACCTCCAGCACGAGGTCAACCGCCTCAAGAAGCGCAAGGACGGCACCTGGGACGTCACCGTCAAGGACGTGTCCTGGAACGCCAAGCAGGGGCCGCGCACCGTCAACGCCCGCTTCGTGTTCGTCGGTGCGGGCGGCGGCGCCCTGCCGCTGCTGCAGAAGGCCGGGATCAAGGAGGCCAAGGGCTACGGCGGCTTCCCCATCAGCGGCGAGTTCCTGCGCACCGACAACCCGGAGATCGTCGCCCAGCACCAGGCCAAGGTGTACGGCAAGGCCGACGTCGGCTCGCCGCCCATGTCCGTCCCGCACCTCGACACGCGCGTGGTCGACGGCAAGACGTACCTGATGTTCGGCCCCTACGCCGGGTTCAGCCCCAAGTACCTCAAGAAGGGGTCGCTGCTCGACCTCTTCACCTCGCTGCGGACCCACAACATCGGGTCCATGCTCGGCGCAGGCCTCAAGAACATCGACCTCACGCAGTACCTGGTCGGTCAGCTCGTCGCGAGCCCCGAGGCCAAGTTCACGGCGCTCCAGGCCTTCATGCCCACGGCTCACCCCAAGGACTGGGAGAAGATCACCGCGGGCCAGCGCGTGCAGGTCATCAAGAAGGACCCCGCCAAGGGCGGTGTGCTCGAGTTCGGCACCGAGGTCATCGCGGCCGCGGACGGCTCGATCGCCGGCCTGCTCGGCGCCTCGCCGGGCGCCTCGACCGCGGTGCCTGCGATGATCGACGTGCTCGAGCGCTGCTTCCCGCAGCACTTCGCCACGTGGCGCCCCGCGCTCGGGGCCATGATCCCGAGCCTCGGCCAGGCCACGTGGGAGGCGACCGAGCTCGACTCGCTCTCCGCCTCCGCGGGGCCCTCGGAGGAGGCGGTCGGCGCCCGCTGACCCCGCCCCCGCAACGCACCGCGCCCCGGTCTCCTTCGTAGAGACCGGGGCGTCGTGCTGTGCGAGGCCCTCGTGTCGCGGGGGGGCACCGTAGCCTCCGGCCCAGCGGATGGGCGGCGCCTACTGCCGCGCCTGTGCGAGCACGTCGGCGACGGCGTTCCAGAGGTCGACACGGGCCTGGTGCGTCGCTGCCGGTTCCGCGCCCGGCTCGTCCAGGGCGATGGGCTGGTAAGGGGCCGGGACGATGAAGTGTCCCGCGTCCTCCTGCACGATCGCGCGCACCTGCGTCGGGTCACTGAACCGAGACGTCGCCTCCGTGAGCAGCAGGCACGCTTCCCACACGGGGTCCGCCCTCCCGCACGCGAGCACCGTGGGGCCGACGATCGCGTCGACGTCCACGACCGCCTCCGGAGGTGGCGGGACGCCCCACCGATACTCGGCGCACGGCAGGCCCTCTCCAGCAAGAGTCCAGGCGGGCACCCCGTGGTTCGGGTACCCGCAGTACAGGCGGCCCGCCCCAGTCGGCGCGAACGCGCCGTACACCTCGTCGGGGTGGTTCGCGGCGAGCCAGAGCGCCATCTCCCCGCCGCGGGACTGGCCGAACGTGAACACCCGTTCGGTGTCGACGCCGGGCTGCTCCCGCAGCCACGCGAGCCCGGTGAGGAAGGTCTCGACGGGCACGTTCTCCAGCTGCGGCGGCTGCCCGGGGCTCTTGAAGTAGCTGATCGCCAGCGCCGGGTACCCGAGCGCGGCCAACGAGATGGCGGTGGCTCGGGCGTTGCCCAGTCCCCCCTCGGACCCGCTGAAGACGAGCACGGCAGGCGTGGGGTTGTCGGCGGCGAAGTCGGTGGGCACGGCGTAGGCGGCGACCATGCCGTCGTCGGTCACGTCCTGGACGTCGACATCGGCCCCGTAGCCGCGCCGCTCGACGACGGCCTCGGTGAGGACGTCGTCGTCGACGCTCACGACGAGGCGGACGTCGTGATCCGCCGACAAGGCGCCCGGGCTGGACGCGCTGGTACCGGTCATCGACCAGAACGGTCCCATCGCGTCGGCCGTCGTCCACGACCCTTCGGTCGGCGCCGTCGTCGCGAGGTCCACCCGCCCGTCCTCGTCCGCCACGAACGTCGCACGCGACGACATCGCGCTTCCCTCGAGCTCCGTCGTCGCGACCAGTCGCACCTCGCGACCCGCGCCGAGCCCGGTCAGCGTGATCGCGAGCGGGTCGAACGCCCCGTCCTGCGGGGCGACCTCGATCGCCGGTTCCTGCTCGGGCGACGCAGAGCACGCCGCGAGAGCCAGCAGCGAAGCGGTCAGCAGGAGGGCAACGGCAGGGGCATGGTCACGTCGTCGGGAGGCCATGGGCAAATGTTCCCGTACCTCACCAATTCGGCACAACCTGCCACGCCGGACGGTCGGCGCAGCCTTGGTCTCATCCTCGAAGGCCTCGCGCACCGACCAGGTCGACCTGTCGGTGCGGGTCCCCCCGCCCGGCCGGCGGCAGGCTCCAGCCGTCGTTCGTCCCGGCGGGGAACCGACCCCCGACCGGTGGGCGCCGGAGCGCCATCACCACGAGCGGCGCCACGAGCGCCGCGACCACGACCACTCTCATCACGAGCTCCACGATGTCCATGCGTCCAGCCTGGTCCGGCATCACGACCCGCACGAGTGGCAGGAGAGACAGGTGTCGACAAGATCCTGCCACGGGCGTAGCGTCGAAGGATGTTGCGCACAGTGGCGGCCGTCGTCGCCGACGGACTGGCCCCGTTCGAGTTCGGCGTCGTGTGCGAGGTCTTCGGCCTCGACCGCACGGACGACGGCGTCCCCCCGGTCGACTTCCGCGTGTGCGGTCCGGTCGCGGGCGAGCCGGTCCGCACCAGCATGGGCGCCTCCCTGGTCCCCGACCACGGGCTCGACGCGCTCGAGGACGCCGACCTGGTCGCGATCCCCGCACTCACGATCCGCGACGAGTACCCGCCCGAGATCGTCGACGCCCTGCGCGCGGCCCACGCTCGCGGCGCGGTCCTGCTGAGCGTCTGCTCGGGCGCGTTCCTGCTCGCCGCGGCGGGGCTCGTCGACGGGCGCCGCATCACGACGCACTGGCGCCACGCGGAGGACCTCAAGGCGCGGTTCCCGCAGGTCGAGGTGGACCCGGACGTGCTGTTCGTCGACGACGGCGACATCGTCACGAGCGCGGGGACGGCCGCCGGGATCGACGCGTGCCTGCACATCGTGCGCAAGGAGTTCGGCAGCGCGGCCGCCAACGCGATCGCGCGGCGCATGGTCGTCCCGCCCCAGCGCGACGGTGGGCAGCGCCAGTACATCGACCGCCCCGTGCCGGTGTGCGAGGAGCAGAGCATCCGCGACGTGCTCGCGTGGATGAGCGAGCACCTCGACGAGCCGCAGACGGTCGAGGACCTCGCGCGGCGCGCACACCTGTCGACGCGCACGTTCGCGCGGACGTTCGTCGCCGAGACGGGCACGACGCCCATGCAGTGGCTCGCGACCCAGCGCGTGCACCATGCGCGGACCCTGCTCGAGGAGTCGGGGCTCGACCTCGAGGAGATCGCGCGGCTGTGCGGGTTCGGGTCGGCCGCGCTGCTGCGGCACCACTTCCGTCGCGCGGTCGGCGTGCCGCCCACGGACTACCGGCAGACGTTCCGGCACGCGTCCTGACCGCAACCCGGTGAGGCGCGCGCAGGGCGGGCGCTCCGCCGTCGGGCCGTGTCCCACGTTGCACGACGGCGCCACGCACCTAGTGTCGAGAGGGTCAGGTCCCGTCCGACGTGAGGTGCCCACATGACCATCCCCACCACCCTGCTCTCGTCCGGCCACGAGATGCCGCTCCTCGGCCTCGGGACGTGGCCCCTCGACGACCACGCGTCGGCGAGGGCCGTGGCGGGCGCGATCGGGCTGGGGTACCGGCTGATCGACACGGCCTCGCGCTACGAGAACGAGATCGGCGTCGGGCAGGGCATCGCGGCATCGGGTGTGGACCGCGCCGACCTGTTCGTCACGACCAAGCTCCGCGGCGCCGACCAGGGGTACGACGCGACGCGCGACGCCCTGCGCGGGAGCCTCGACCGCCTGGGCCTCGACTACGTGGACCTCTACCTGATCCACTGGCCGCTGCCCCGCCTCGACCGGTACGTCGAGTCCTACCGGGCGATGATCGACCTCGCCGCCGAGGGCCTGATCCGCAGCGTCGGCGTCTCGAACTTCCGTGAGCACCACCTCGACCGGCTCATCGCCGAGACGAGCCACGTCCCCGCCGTGAACCAGATCCAGCTCTCACCGGCGCTGGCACGCGCGGGCCTACGACGCTTCCTCACCGAGCGCGGGATCACGGTCGAGGGCTGGAGCCCGCTCGGGCAGGAGGAAGGCGTGCTCGACGAGCCGGTGATCCAGGCGATCGCCGCGGCCCACGGGCGGACCGTCGGTCAGGTCGTGCTGCGCTGGCACGTGCAGCAGGGGATCGTCACCATCCCCAAGTCGGCGAGACCCGAACGCCAGCGGGCGAACGCCGAGATCTTCGACTTCGAGCTCACCGACGACGACATGACCCAGATCGCGAGCCTCGACCGCGGCGAGGACGCCGCGCGCGACTCCGACGAGCACGAGGAGTTCTGATGAGCGACCTGCCGACCGTCACCGTCCTCGGCACGGGCACCATGGGCACCGGCGTGGCGCACTCGCTCCTGCGCGAGGGCTTCGAGGTCACGGTGTGGAACCGGACCGCGTCGCGCGCCGCCCCGCTCGCCGACGCCGGGGCGCGCGTCGCCCCGACCGCGGCACAGGCGGCCCACGGGGCGGACGTCGTCCTGAGCATCCTGTTCGACGCCGCCGCCGTCCTCGACGTCCTGGACGCGGCGGGCCCCTCGGTGGGCACCGGAGCCGTGTGGGTCCAGGCCTCGACGGTCGGGCGCGAGGGAACCGCCCGGATCGTCGAGCGCGCCCGACAGCTCGGCGTGACCCTCGTCGAGGCCAACCTGCTCGGCACCAGGCAGCCGGCCGAGGACGGGCAGCTCACGGTGCTCGCCGCCGGGGACCCCGACGTCCTGGCCGGCATCTCCCCCGTGCTCGACGCGATCTCCGCGAAGGTCGTGGTCGCCGGGACCGAGGTAGGGCAGGGAACGGCGCTCAAGCTCGCGTGCAACGCGTGGCTCGCCGCGATCACGGCCGCGACGGCCCAGTCGATCGCGCTCGCGCGCGCAGAGGGCCTCGACCCGCACCTGTTCCTCGACGCCATCGGGGGCGGAGCGTCCGACTCCCCCTACGCCCACCTCAAGGGCGCCGAGATGATCAGGGGCGGGTTCGCGCCGCAGTTCGCGCTCGACGGGCTGCGCAAGGACATCGGGCTCATCTCGGAGGCCGCCGCAGGGGCCGGGCTGGACCCGGCACTGCTGGACGCGCTGTCTGCCCTGTACGACAGCGCGTCGGCGCGCGGGCACGGGGGCGACGACATCGCCGCTGTCTACACGGCGTTCGGCGCACCGCGCACGGGGGCGACGGACTGAGAGCGAGGCAACCCGCACCCAACCTCCCTGCTTCCTCCACGCCGATCGCGATGTCACACGTAGACTCTCACCATCTGTACAACGGGCATCTCGCTCACCCCGCGGCTGGGAAGTCGACCCCCAGCCCTGTGAGGGATGTATGACCGACACTGCAGTCCGCCCCGGATTCCGCCCGACGAAGCCGCGCACCAGCGACGGCACGAGCGTCACCAGCACCTACACCGAGCTCTCCAAGCGCATCCGCGAGGCCGGGCTGCTCGAGCGGACGCACGGCTACTACGGCTGGGTCGCCGCGATCCTCACGGTCGCTCTCGGCGGCGCCGTCGCCGGCTTCGTGCTCCTGGGCGACTCGTGGTTCCAGCTGCTCATCGCGGGCGCGCTGGGGCTCATCCTCACGCAGTTCGCGTTCCTCTCGCACGAGGCCGCGCACCGCACGATCCTCACGTCCGGTCCAGCCAACGACCGGGTGGGTCGGTTCCTCGCCAACGGCGTCGTCGGGATCAGCTACTCGTGGTGGATGAACAAGCACACGCGCCACCACGCGAACCCGAACCGCGTCGGCAAGGACCCGGACATCGAGACCGACACCATCTCGTTCCTCGAGGAGAGCGCGGCCGAGCAGAAGGGCTTCCTCGCCCTCATCACCCGCCACCAGGGCTGGCTGTTCTTCCCGCTGCTGACGCTCGAGGGCATCAACCTGCACATGATCTCGATCCGCTCGCTGCTGTCGTCGGCGAAGAGCCGGGCGCGGACCATGGAGCTCGTGACGATCGCCGTTCGCCTCACGCTCTACGTGGGCGTCGTGCTCTGGTTCCTCCCCCTGGGCATGGCCTTCGCGTTCCTCGGTGTACAACTGGCGGTCTTCGGTGTGTACATGGGCGCGTCGTTCGCCCCCAACCACAAGGGCATGGCGATCATCCCCGCGACCAGCAAGCTCGACTTCCTGTCCAAGCAGGTCCTGACCTCGCGCAACATCACGGGCGGGCGCGTCATGAACGTCCTCATGGGCGGGCTCAACTACCAGATCGAGCACCACCTGTTCCCGAGCATGCCCCGCCCCCACCTCGCCAAGGCCCGCCTCATGGTCCGCGAGCACTGCGCGCGCCTGGGCATGCCGTACACCGAGACCAACCTGCTGGCGTCGTACGCGATCGTCGTCCGCTACCTCAACCGCGTCGGCCTCTCGGCACGCGACCCGTTCGACTGCCCCATGTTCAACCAGCTCCGCAAGGTCTGAGCCTGCGCCCCTCTGGTCCTGTCAGAGCCGGCGTGACGCAGAGGTCACGCTCGTCCTGACACATCGGGCTCCGCGGGTCCCGCCCCGCCGAGCGCGCGCACCGGCTGACGCAGCACCGTCCGCAGCTTCTCGGGCGCCGTGCGACGCACGTCGCTGAGGTAGATCTCGTGGTGCGGGCCGTTGAACGTCAGCCCGTGCTCGGGCAGGTACTCGTCGTGCAGCCGGGCGAGCGTCGGCGCCTCGTCGTCGTAAGACCCGACGTGCAGGACCTGCACCGCGTCCCCCTCGTCGTACGTCGCGAAGCGCACCCGGTCGAGCGCGGGCAGCCCTTTCTTGCGGCGCGTCACCTCGGCCACGTCGTCCACGAACGCGTCGGTGAGCCAGTCGGGCTGCAGCACCATGAGGGTCCAGCTCCACGCGTCCTTGTCGCGGCGCACGAACGCGGCGGGGTCCTCCGCGGTCCACAGCCCTTCGAGCGGCCCGACGACGTAGTCCCTGCCCAGGTCCTTCTTGCTCGCGAACTTCACGGCGTAGGAGAGCGAGAACAACGCCTCGACCGCCTCGGTGTACGCCGGAGCCGTGTTCGGGTCCCCCTCGCCGTCGATCTGCAGGTACGCGAGCGGTGGCACGACGACCCGTGTGAACTCACGGGGCGGAGCGTAGAGCTCGCGGTGCTCCTTGCGCAGGTCGACCTTGTCCATGGTTCCTCCGAGACGAGCGACGGGTCGAGCGCGACCTGAGCGCGCCCGGTGCGCGGCGCCGTCGGGCCGGGACGACGAGGAGGTGAGCCACGTCGCTCTGCCTGACGACGTCGCCCACCTCCTCAGCCTCCCTCGCCCCGCGCGGGTTCGCACTCCCGCGCCGGGCCTCAGAGCGCCTGGATGATGTTCTCCACCTGATCCTTGGCGTCTCCGAAGAGCATCGCGGTGTTGTCCTTGAAGAACAGCGGGTTCTGGACCCCCGCGTACCCCGTGGCCATCGACCGCTTGAAGACGATCACCTGCTTCGCGTTCCAGACCTCCAGCACAGGCATGCCGGCGATGGGCGAGCCCGGGTCGTCGAGCGCGGCCGGGTTGACCGTGTCGTTGGCCCCGATGACGAGCACCACGTCGGTGTCCGGCAGGTCACCGTTGATCTCGTCCATCTCGAGGACGATGTCGTAGGGCACCTTGGCCTCGGCGAGCAGGACGTTCATGTGCCCGGGCAGGCGGCCCGCGACCGGGTGCACCCCGAACCGGACCTCGATGCCGCGCTCGCGCAGCCGGCGCACGAGGTCCGCGACGGGGTACTGCGCCTTGGCGACCGCCATGCCGTAGCCGGGCGTCACCACGACCGAGCGCGCGTGCTTGAGCAGGTCGGCGACCTCGGCCGCCTGGATCTCGTGGTGCTCGCCGTAGTCCTGGTCCGAGGCCACGACCGTGCCGCCCTCGGCCCCGAACCCGCCCAGGATGACGCTCACGAACGAGCGGTTCATGGCCTTGCACATGATGTAGGACAGGATCGCACCCGAGGACCCGACGAGGGCGCCGGTGATGATGAGCAGGTCGTTGCTGAGCATGAAACCCGCCGCGGCCGCGGCCCACCCGGAGTACGAGTTGAGCATCGAGACGACGACCGGCATGTCGCCGCCGCCGATCGAGGCCACCAGGTGCCAGCCCAGCGCGAGCGCGACGACCGTCATGAGGATCAGCGGCAGCAGCCCGTGACCCGCGATGAACCATGCCATGAGGCCTCCCGAGGCGACGAGCGCCCCGAGGTTCCACCAGTTGCGCCCCGGCAGCATGAGCGGGTTCGACCGGATGCGCGCCGACAGCTTGAGGTAGGCCACGATCGAGCCCGTGAACGTCACCGCGCCGATGAGCACGCCGAGGAAGACCTCGACCAGGTGCACGACGTCACCCTGCTCGGTCAGGTACGAGTTGAAGCCGACGAGCACCGCCGCGAGCCCCACGAAGCTGTGCAGGAGCGCGATCATCTCCGGCATCTGCGTCATCTCGACGCTGCGCGCCCGCCACGTCCCGACGACCGCGCCGATCAGGAACACCATGGCGATGAGCAGCAGCGTCACCATGACGGGACGCTCGCTGTCCTTCATCGCGAGCGCGACCGTGGCCACGAGGGCCAGACCCATGCCGGTCATGCCGAGCAGGCTGCCGCGACGGGCCGTCTCCTGCTTGGACAGGCCCGCGAGGCTGAGGATGAACAGGACTGCTGCGATGACGTAAGCAGCCTGGACCAGGGAGGTCAGCACGGGTCAGGCCTCCTTCCGGAACATGCCGATCATGCGGTAGGCCACGAGGAACCCACCGAAGATGTTGACGGAGGCCAGGGCGGCCGCGACGAAGGCGATCGTGGTGACCACCCAGCTCGAGTCGCCGATCTGCAGGAGCGCGCCGACCAGGATGATCCCGGAGATCGCGTTCGTCTGGGCCATGAGCGGGGTGTGCAGCGAGTGGCTCACGTTCGAGATGACGTAGTAGCCCACGACCACCGCGAGCGCGAACACCGTGAAGTGCCCCACGAACGCGGGCGGCGAGAACGTGATGGCGAGCGCTGCCAGGACCGCGGCCAGGGCGTACCCGACCGCCCGGCGGGTGCCACGCCGTCGGGCGGCGTCCAGCGCGGTCGCTGCGTCCAGCGCGGCCTGGGCCTCGTCCACCACGGGCGGTGCCGGGGCCGCGGGGGCCGCGGCCGAGACCGCGACCGGGGGCGGCGGCCACAAGACCTCGCCGGCCTTCGCGACCGTCATACCACGCAGCACCTCGTCGTCGAGGTCGAGCACGACCTGCCCGTCGCCGCCCGGGGTCAGGAGCTTGAGCAGGTTGACGATGTTCGTCCCGACGAGCTGCGAGGTGTGCTTGGGCATGCGGCTCGTGAGGTCCGTGTACCCGAGGATCACGACGCCGTTCTCCGTGACGACGCGCTCCCCGGGCACCGTGAGCTCGCAGTTGCCGCCGCCCGAGGCCGCGAGGTCCACGATCACGCTGCCGGGGCGCATCGCGGCGACCATGTCGGCGCTGATGGTGCGCGGCGCACGACCCCGCACCAGGGCCGTCGTGACGACGATGTCGGCGCGCGCCGTCTCGGCCGCGTACATCTGGGCCGTGAGGCGCTCCTGCTCGGCGGTCAGCGCGCTCGCGTAGCCGTCGGTGCTGACCTCCTGGCGTGCGCCCTCGGCCTGGACGAACTCCGCGCCCATCGACTCGATCTGCTCGCCGACCTCGGGCCGCACGTCGAACGCGCGCACCTGCGCGCCGAGGCTCGCGGCCGTGCCGATCGCGGCAAGACCTGCGACGCCGGCGCCGATCACGAACACGGTCGCGGGCGCCGTCTTGCCCGCCGCGGTGACCTGGCCGGCGAACATGCCGCCGTACTCCTCCGCAGACTCGATCACCGCGCGGTACCCCGCGACGTTCGACATCGCGCTGAGCACATCGAGCGACTGGGCGCGCGAGATGCGCGGCACGGCGTCGAGGGCCAGCGCCGTGACGCCGTGGTCCGCGAGCTGCTGCACGAGGGCCTCGTTCGCACCGGGGGCCAGCATGGCGACCAGGGTCACCCCCTCGCTCAGCGACGCGACCTGCTCGGCCGACGGGCTGTTGACGGCCGTGACGACGTCCGCTCCCCACGCCTGCGCCGCGTCCCCCAAGGTCGCGCCCGCCTCCGCGTACGCCTCGTCGGGGTAGCTCGCGCGCTCACCGGCACCGTGCTCGACCACGACGTCGTACCCGAGGCCCACGAGCTGGGCCACCGTACGGGGGGTCGCGGCGACGAGCCGCTCGCCGGGACGGGTCTCTCTGGGCACGCCGATGCGCATGCTGACCTCCTTGCTCGGATGGCTGCACGGTATCGGTACGGCAAAGAAAGCGCCGCAAGGCACGCATCGTGGACGAATGTCGTCCACGCGGATCACGGTCCGGGGGGCGAGACAGGCGGTCCGGTCCGAGGCGGGTGCGTACGCCGGCGGCGCGGAGACCCGTCTCGGACGGGCGCACCCGTCTCGCCTGCGCCGCAGGTCCGCCCCTGCCCGACGGCGCCAATCACCTGGCATCTGCCACTCGCCGCTGGCTAGGGTCGCGTCATGAGCGCATCCGGCCCGCCCGACGCCCGTGGGCGACTCGTCGAGGACCCGTTCGACCACCGCGTCACGGCGTCCGGGACCGTCCTGGCCTACCGGGGCGGGCGTCTGGTGGCGACGATCTCCGGCGCCCGGGCGGCGCGACTGATCGTTGCTCTGGAGACGGCTGACGAGGACCGGACGCAGCACCTCCTGGCGCGGGCGACCGGGAACTACCGCCGGGGGAACGAGCGACGGTGACGCCGGCCGAGGCAGCCTGCCCCGTCCCGGGCTGATGCGGCGCACCCGTGAGCCCGCGATCCTTGTGGGGACGAACGGCCTACCCGTGACGTACGACACATTCGGTCCGTAGCGGGTGAAAACAACCCCGGACAACGACGAAGGCCGCCTCCCTCGCGGGAGACGGCCTTCGTGTCGGGTGGAGCTGAGGGGACTCGAACCCCTGACCCCCTGCATGCCATGCAGGTGCGCTACCAGCTGCGCCACAGCCCCAGAACCAGTGCTGGCCCCGTGCTCCCGTGAGGTTTTCCCCCTCGGAAGCATCGCTAGTTTATGCCGAAGTCGGCTGGAAAATCCAATCGGGTCCAGACGCCCACTCGTCGAGCGAGAAGTCCGCTCCGACGTTGTGCGCGACGAGCCTCCACGCAGGGTGGGCGTTGGCCCCCGAGCGCTGCAGCTGGGACCAGTGGACGTTGTTCAGCCCGGAGATCCCCCGCCAGGTCGACGGGTCCAGCCCGAGCATCGCGGTGATCACGAGCGTGATCGCCGCACCGTGCGACACGACGACGAGGGTGTCCGTCTCGTCGAGCGCGTCCGCGTGCTCGGTCACGGACTCGACCATGCGGGCCGCGACGTCGGCCCGCGACTCGGCGCCCGCACGCGCGGGCTCCTCGCCACGGCGCCACGCCGCGTACTCGTCGGGCCAGCGCTCGGAGAGCTCCTCGCCCGTCATGCCCTCCCACTCGCCGAACCCACGCTCACGCAGGCGCTCGTCGAGCGAGACGGGCAGCCCCGTCGCCTTCCCGTAGTACCTGGCGGTCTCGGCCGCACGCGTCAGGTCCGACGCGACGACGACCGTCGCGGCGTGCGCGGCCGCGAGCGACCGTGCGCCCTGCTCGGCCTGCCAGTGACCGACGGCGTCCAGCGGGATGTCGACCTGCCCCTGGAGGCGCATGGCCGCGTTGTACTCGGTGCGCCCGTGGCGCAGGAAGACGACGGTGCGAGCGCTCACGCCTGCGAGTCCTCCGCGAGGTGGATCGAGCCGTCGGACACGTCGCCCGCGTCCGAGGAGCCGTCCCCACCGCGTGCGTCCTCGGGCAGCTCGATGGCCGGGCAGTCCTTCCAGAGGCGCTCGAGCGCGTAGTAGACCCGGTCCTCCGAGTGCTGGACGTGCACGACGATGTCGCCGAAGTCCAGCAGGACCCAGCGCGACTCCGACTTGCCCTCGCGGCGGATGGGCTTGACGCCCACCTTGTGCAGCTCTTCCTCGACGGCGTCCACGATCGCGGACACCTGCCGTTCGCTCGTCCCCGAGGCGATCAGGAAGACGTCGGTGAGCACGAGCTGCTCACTGACGTCCAGGGCGATGATCTCTTCGGCCTTGCGGTCCGATGCGGCGCGGGCCGCGATCACCGCAAGCTCGACAGCGCGTTCCGTTGCAGTCACGACTCTCCGTGTGTTGTCTCGAGGCCCGTCAGAAGGACGGGCCGTGGTGGTGCGTGGGGCTCGAAGCAGTGGCTTCGACGCCGACCTGCGCGGCGGGCTCCGCGGTGCTCGGCCCTTCGCCCAGGAGGAGCTTCCAGATCAGCAGGCCCAGGACGAAGGCCACGGCGATGAGGATCAGGTAGTGCAGCCAGGTGTACGCGTGCCCCGGAGGCCGCTCGTCCACCTCGTCGTCCTCGTCGTCCTCCGCACCGCGGGCCGCGAGGCTCTGCCGCGCTCCCCCGGCGACGGGAAACGGTGAGTCCTCGTCGGGTCCTTGGGCCGCGGCGCTCGGCGCCCCGGGGAACAGGGACGCAGGCGCAGGCGGCTGGGCCGGGGCCTGCGTCTCCCACGGGAGGGCAGCACGGGCCGGTTCCGGCGCCTGCTGCGCGAGCCCGCTGGGAGCGCTCTGCTCCCACGGCAGCGCCGCAGGGGCAGGCGCGGGGGTCGCAGCGGCACGCGGGGTGTCCGGCGCGGGCGTCCGTGACGACACCGACTCCCGCGCGGGCGGGAAGGGGGAGGTCGCGCTCTGGGGCGCCGGCTCGGGGACCGTCGGACGCGTCGGCGTCGCGAACGGCGACGGGGCGGTCGACGGGGCCCGCATGCTCTGGCGGACCGGGGGCGTCATCCCGGGGGGTGGGGACTGGGCAGGACGGATCGCGACCCGCTCGGCCGTCTCCTGGATCGGGGTGAGCCGACCGGTCTCGTCGACGCCGCGCATGCCGCCCGTCATTGACGGCGGGCGCACGACGGGCGCCGGGGTCGAGTAACCGTCCGAGGGGGTAGGGGCCGACACGTCACGCATCGAACGCCGCGACGGCGGCGGGGCGGCCGGGGCCTGGGCCGGCGGCGGGGCGTAGCCTCCCGACGCGGACGGCGCGCCTCCTGCCGCCTGCTCGGCCGCCGCGGCTTCACGCTCGCGGATCTCTCGGCGCGTCAACGGGCGGACGGGCTGCATGCTCCCGTGCTGATCACTCATGATGCTGATCCTCTGTACAGGCCGTGCTTCGCGATGTACTGGACGACTCCGTCCGGCACCAGGTACCAGACCGGTTGGCCGGCCTCCGCTCGTTGACGGCATTCGGTCGACGAGATGGCGAGCGCCGGGATCTCCAACGTGGAGACGACCCCGGGCGGCAGGCTGTCGACACTGAGCCGGTGTCCCGGACGGGAGACCGCCACGAAGTGTGCCATCTTCCAGAGGTCGTCGGCATCCTTCCAGGTCAGCATCTGCTCGATCGCGTCGGCGCCGGAGATGAAGTAGAGGTCCGCCTCGGGGCGCAGCTCACGCAGGTCGCGCAACGTGTCGACGGTGTAGGTGAGCCCCGGACGGTCGACGTCGACCCGGCTCACGGTGAATCGCGGGTTGGAGGCGGTCGCGATCACCGTCATGAGATAGCGGTGCTCCGGCGCGCTGACCTTCTGGTGCTGCTTGAAGCTGGGCTTCCCGGTGGGGACGAAGATGACCTCGTCGAGGTCGAAGCGGGCCGCGGCCTCGCTCGCCGCGACGAGGTGGCCGTGGTGGATGGGGTCGAACGTGCCACCCATCACCCCCAGCCGGGGCCTCCTGCTCGCCGTCATCTCCGAAGGATCCACCAGCGCCCGGGTCAGTGGCGGGTACCGACGCTACGGAAGGCGTAGGTCACGAGGAGCAGGCCGACGAGCACCCCGAAGGCGACGATGCCGAACCCGACGGGCGGGATCGGGAGGTGGGTGACGGCTTCGGTGTTCTCCTGGGCAACCTGTGCGGCAGCAGCGAGCACGATGTCCTCCTAGTGGTTCTGAGCGTGGTGCGGGTCAGCGGGTGATCTGCGCGGGCGCCGATCGCCGTCCAGTCTCTCACGGTCGTGCTGGACGTCGAGCAGCATGTGATCAGGGACGCACGTGGCCGTCGCCGTGCACGACCCACTTGGTCGTCGTGAGCTCGGCGAGCCCCATGGGGCCGCGGGCGTGGAGCTTCTGGGTCGAGATGCCGATCTCCGCACCGAGCCCGAACTGCGCCCCGTCGGTGAAGCGGGTGGAGGCGTTGACCATGATGGCCGCGGAGTCCAGCTCGGCCACGAACCGCTCCGAGGAGGCCAGGTCCCGGGTCACGATCGCCTCGGTGTGCCCCGAGGTCCAGGTGCGGATGTGCTCGATCGCCGCGTCGAGGTCCGGCACGACCCGCACCGCGATCTCCGGGGCGAGGTACTCGCGCGCCCAGTCGTCGTCGGTCGCGGCGAGGACCTCCACGCCGTCCGGGGCGAGCTCGGCCGTCCGGGGGTCACCGTGCAGCACGACGCCGGCGCCGTCGAGCGCCGCGAGCGCCGCGGGCAGGAACTGCGGCGCGGCGTCGGCGTGGACGAGCAGCGTCTCCGCCGCGTTGCAGACCCCGACGCGCTGCGTCTTGGAGTTCAGCAGGATCTCCAGGGCGCTGGACTGGTCGGCCGACGCGTCGACGTACACGTGGCAGTTGCCCACGCCGGTCTCGATCACGGGCACGGTGGACTCGCGGACGACGGTCTGGATGAGGTCCGCTCCCCCGCGCGGGACGAGCACGTCGACGAGGCCGCGCGCGTGCATGAGCGCGACCGCGCCGGGACGACCATGACGGTCGATCGACTGGACGAGGTCCGCGGGCAGCCCCTGGGCCACCAGGGCCCGGCCGAGGACCTCGACGACGACCTCGTTCGAGCGCGCGGCGGCCGAGCCTCCGCGCAGGATCACGGCGTTGCCGCTCTTGAGCGCGAGCCCCGCGGCGTCCACGGTCACGTTGGGTCGCGCCTCGTAGATCATGCCGACGACCCCCATGGGCACGCGCACCTGGCGCAGCCGAAGGCCGTTGGGCAGCGTCGAGCCGCGGACGACCTCTCCGACCGGGTCCGGCAGCGTCGCGAGCTCGCGCAGCGCGTCGGCGATCGCGACGATCCGCTCAGGGGTCAGCGCGAGACGGTCGAGGAGCCCGGCGGACGTGCCGTTCGCCCGCCCTCGCTCGAGGTCCTGCGCGTTGGCCGCGACGATCTCCGCGGTGGCCGCGACCAGGGCGTCGGCCAGCGCGTGCAGCGCGGCGTCCTTGGTGGCTCGCGTCGCGGTCGCGAGCGTGCGCGAGGCCACCTTGGCGCGGCGGGCCGTGTCCTCGACGTCGCGGGCGACGGACGGCGCGGAGGCCGTGGGGTCGTTCGCCTGCGGGCCGCCCGTGACGGCGGTCGCGGGCTGGTCGAGGTCGGAGGCGGGGCTGAGCGCGGTCATGCGACGAGCCTACGACGCACGCGCCGTGCCTGTCTGCGGCGTCCGAGACGTGAAGCGGCCCGACGCCGTCGCGCGCCCCCGTCGTAGAAGACCGGCCGTGCGGTGGCCTGGTCAGGGCCGCCCCGTGGTTCCTGGGCCCTCACTCGACGTCCGCGAGCGCCCGGCGCCCCGGTATGGCCGCGACCAGCTCGCGCGTGTACTCCTCGTGCGGGTCGAGGAGGATCCGGTCGGCGGTCCCCGTCTCGACGAGGTGCCCTCGGTGCATCACGCCCACGTGGTCGGCGACCTGCCGGACCACCGCGAGGTCGTGCGAGATGAAGAGGTACGCCAGCCCGTGCTCGGTCTGGAGCGCGCTCAGCAGGTCCAGGATCTGGGCCTGGACCGAGACGTCGAGCGCCGAGACCGGCTCGTCGAGGACCACCAGGTCGGGGCGCAGGGCCAGGGCGCGCGCGATCGCGACCCGCTGACGCTGCCCGCCCGACAGCTCCCGAGGCCCCCGCCCCAGCGAGGTCGCCGGGAGCGCGACCTGGTCGACGAGCTCGCGCACCCGGGCCCGGCGCTCGCGGGGGTCCCCCACCTTGTACGCGCGCAGCGGCTCCTCGACGATCTGCTCGACCGTGAAGCGCGGGTCGAGGGACGCGTACGGACTCTGGTACACGACCTGGAACCGTCGGCGGAGCCTGCGCAGCTCCTCGCCGCGGGCCGCCGTGAGATCCGTCCCGTCGAGCACCAGCGAACCGGCCGTCGGCTGCTCGAGGCGCAGCACCAGGCGCGCGGTCGTGCTCTTGCCCGAGCCCGACTCGCCCACGAGCGCGAACGTCTGCCCGGCGTGCAGGTCGAAGCTCACGTCGTCGACCGCGACCAGGGAGCGCGACGCGGCCCCGCGCGGTAGCGGGAACTCCTTGCGCAGCCCCCTCGCCTCGAGGAGCGGGGCGGACGGCGCGGCCCGGGCGTCGTCGTCGGGCCTGGCGGCCGGCCGTGCCGTGGCCCGCACCGCGGCCCCCGAGCCTAGGCGGGTGCTCGCGAGGCTCGGCGCGGCTGCGATGAGCTCGCGCGTGTACGGATGCTGCGGGTCCGCCAGGACGCTGCGTGCGGGCCCCTCCTCCACGACCCGGCCGTGCCGCAGGACCACGATGCGATCGGCACGGTCTGCGGCCACCCCCAGGTCGTGCGTGATGAGGAGCACCGCCGTGCCGAGCGTCGAGCGCAGCAGCTCGATGTGGTCCAGGATGCGGCGCTGGACCGTGACGTCGAGCGCGCTCGTCGGCTCGTCGGCGATCACGAGGTCGGGCCCGGCGGCGATCGCGATCGCGATGAGGACGCGCTGGCGCATGCCGCCCGAGAGCTGCGACGGGTACTGCCGGGCGCGAGCGGCCGGGTCGTCGAGGCCCGCCTTCTCCAGGAGCTCGACCGCGCGGCTGCGCGCCTCGCGACGACGTGCGAGCCCGTGGATCACGAGGACCTCCGCGACCTGGTCCCCCACGCGCTGGACCGGGTTGAGCGAGACCGTCGGGTCCTGCGGGACCAGGCCGATCCTGCGGCCGCGGACCTCGCGCCACTCCCCCTCGCTCAGCCCGGTCAGGTCCCGCCCGCCGAACCCGATCGTGCCCGACGTACGGCGGCCCCCGCGCGGCAGCAGGTTGATGACCGCGTGGGCCGTGGTGCTCTTGCCGGACCCCGACTCGCCCACCAGCGCCACGACCTCGCCCGCGCGGACCTGGAGCGAGGCCCCGTCGACAGCGGGCGCGTCACCTCCCGTCGTCGTGCGGTAGCCGACGTGGAGATCCCGGACGTCCAGCAGGACGTCGTCGGGCACGGGGACGCTCATCGGTCCTCTCCGTCCTTCTCGAGCGAGCGAGAGACGCGGTTGGCCGACAGCACGACCGCGACGATCACGAGCCCCGGCAGCGTCGTGAGCCACCACGCGGCGGCGAGGTAGTCGCGCCCGCCGGACACCAGCGCACCCCACTCCGGGGTCGGGGGCGCGGCCCCGTAGCCCAGGAAGCTCAGGGCCGAGATCGCGAGGACGGACGACCCCAGCTCGAGCGCGGTCAGCGCGACCACGGGGCCCGCCGAGTTGGGCAGGACGTGACGTCGCAGCACCGTGTACCAGCGCACGCCCGACGCACGGGCGGCCTCGACGTACGTGGTCGACGACGTCCGCAGAGCCTCCGCACGCATGACGCGCGCGAACGCCGCGATCGTCGTGATGCCGACCGCGATCGCCACCTTGACCGTGCCGAACCCCAGCACCGTGATGATCGCGAGCGAGAGCAGCAGGCTCGGCACCGCGAGCAGCACGTCGACCACCCTCCCCACGACGTCGTCGACCCACCCCCGCAGGAAGCCCGCGAGCAGGCCCAGCAACGAGCCGACCGACAGCCCCAGCGTGACCGCGATCACGGTCGCGCTCAGCGAGAGCCACGAGCCGTGCACCACCCGGGCGTACACGTCGCGCCCCAGGTGGTCGGTGCCGAACAGGTGCTCGCCGCTCGGCGCCTGCAGGCGGTCCGCCGGGACCCCCGTGATCGGGTCCTGGGACGCGAAGACGCCCGGTGCGAGCGCCCACGCGACCACGAGCAGCAGGAACAGCACCGCGAGCAGCAGGCCGGGGCGGCGCAGCACCGCGATCCCTGCCCGGCCGAGCGCGCGCAGCGACGACCGCGCTCCCCTGACGCGGCGGTCCGTGGCGTCGAGCGGGGCCGGGTCGGTGAGGGACGGCCGCGCGTCGGGCCCGTCGAGCGGGGCCGGCCCGTCCGGCGCGGGAGCGTCCGGGGACAAGGTCTCCGGGACGGTGTAGGTGTCGAGTCGTGCGGTCATGATGTCCTCCTCCGTGCCCTCACGCCGCGGCGGAGGGCTGGCGGGTGGTGATCCGGGGGTCGAGCACGGGGTAGAGCAGGTCCACCAGCAGGGTCACGACGACGAAGACCAGGGCCGAGAAGACCACGATCGCCTGGACCACGGGCACGTCCTGCTGGTTGACCGCGGTCACCGTCAGGCGACCGACCCCGGCCCGGGAGAAGACCGTCTCGGTCACGACCGCACCGGCCAGGAGTCCCCCGACCGTCACGCCGAGCACCGTGAACGCCGGGATGGACGCGTTGCGCAGGGCGTGACCGAAGTGCACGCGCGCACGCCCCGCGCCCTTGGCCCGAGCGGTCTCGACGTAGGGCTCGGCCAAGGTCTGGCGCAGGCTGCGCGAGAGGACCTGCGCGAACGCGGCGCTCGCCGGGATCGCGAGCGTGCACGCCGGCAGGACGAGGCTCTCGAACCCCTCGTTGCCCATGGCGGGGAACAGCCGCAGCTCGAACGAGAACCACTGGAGCAGGAGCAGCCCCACCCAGAACGTCGGCAACGAGATGCCCAGGGCCGGCAGCGACGCGAGCGCGTGCCGGAGCCAGCGGGCACGCGGGAAGGTGCTCGCGAGCGCGAACGCGGCTCCGCCGACGAGCGCGAGCCCGAGGGCCAGGGCCGTGAGCTGCAGCGTCGGCGGCAGCGCCTCGGCCAGGAGCTTGGTGGCGGGCGCCCCCGAGGAGAACGAGCGCCCGAAGTCCAGGTGCACCGCTCCCCACAGACCGTGCGCGTACTGGACCAGGACGGGGCGGTCGAGCCCTTGCTCGGCACGCAGGCGCGCGACGAGCTCGGGGTCCGAGAGGTCACCGTCGGCTCCGGCCGCCTTGATCGAGGCCGCGTCGCTCGGCAGGACGTAGAGCAGGAAGAAGGAGATCGTGAAGGCCGCCCACAGGACGAAGCCTCCCTGCCCCAGGCGGCGGGCGATGTACCGGCCCATGGTCGGCTCCTCTCGGGTGGTGGCGCGCAGGTGGTGACGCGGGTCGTGACACGCAGGTGGTCGGCTCGGTGGCGGGAGCGCCGGCCCGGCGGGACGCTCGCGACGCGTCCCGCCGAGCCGCTGCTCAGTCCTGCTGGACCCAGGCGCCGTAGAAGTCGAGGCGGGTCGACGCCTCGAAGCCCAGGCCCTGGACCGTGTCGGCCGCAGCGATCGTCGTCGAGAGCTCGTAGACCGGGATCGCGTGCCCCTGCTGGACCAGGAGACGCGCAGCCTGGGTCACGAGCTCCTGCCGCTCGGCCGGGTCCGTCGACGCGGCCGAGCGGTCGAGCAGGTCGTCGACCTCCTCGGGTGCCCGCTTGTTGATGTTGCGCGCGTTGGCCGAGAAGATCGTGCGCAGCACGTCGGGGTCCGAGCGCGTCAGGTTGTAGTAGTCGAAGTCGAAGTCCCCGGACTTCTTGAGCTCGGTGGACTCGGCGACCGTGACCTGCTTGAGCTGGAGGTCCACGCCGATCTTCGCGAGCTGCTGCTGGACGAGCTCGAGCGGCTCGGCCACCTGCCAGAACGTGACCGTGGTGGACAGCCGCTGACCGTCCTTGACCCGCACACCGTCGGCGCCCTCGACCCAGCCGGCGTCGTCGAGGAGCGCCTCCGCACCGTCCGGGTCGTACGCGAGGTCGTCCGAGACGTCGGCCCACAGCGGGGTCGAGTGCGACAGCACGCTCGTAGCAGGCTCGTCCTGCGGGGTCAGCAGGGTCGCGGCGATCTCCTCGCGGTCGATGCCCTTGCTGATCGCCTGCCGCACCGCCGGGTCGGCGGCGAGCGGTCGCGACTCGTTGGGGAAGAGGTTGAAGACGACGCCCGGGTTCGCCCGGTACGCGAGCCAGAAGCCGTTGCCGTCGAACTGCGGCAGGTCGACCGTGCTGATGGCCGCGGTCGCGTCGATCTGGCCCGAGAGCAGGCTGCCGGTACGCACGCTGGCCTCGGGCACGAACTTCACGGTCACGGTGTCGAGGTACGCCTCCCCGGTGTGGTCGTCGGCCCCGGAGGCCCAGTCGTAGCCGGCGACCTTCTCGAGCACGACCTCCTGGTCGAACGTGTAGGACCTCACCGCGAACGGCCCGGAGCCCACGAACTTCCCGGCGCACCGGTCCTCGACGCTGAGCGCGGCGGAAGCGGGCGAGAGCAGTCCGAGCGAGAACGTCGAGGACGCCTGGAGGAACTGCGCGCTGGGTGCCGAGAAGTCGACCCGCACGGTGCGGGGGTCCACGACCGTGGTTCCCTCGTACCCGACGAGGTAGCCAGAGCCGAGCGAGGCCGCCGCGCCGAGCTCGACGATCTTGTCGAAGTTCGTCTTGACCGCGGCCGCGTCGATCGGCGTGCCGTCGGCGAACGTCGGCCCCTCCCGGAGCGTGAACGTGAAGCTCGTGGCGTCCGCGTCGACCTCCCAGCTCTCCGCGAGCCACGGCAGGATCTCGCCCGTGTCCGGGTCCTGCGCGGTGAGCGAGGCCACGGTCTGGCGGGCCGAGGCGATCGCGTCGTTGTTCCCGACCTGCTGGGGGTCGATGCAGTGCGAGTCGACCGTGACCGCGAAGGTGAGGTTGCCGCCCGGGACGGGCTCCGCCGTCGGGCCGGGGGACGTGCCGTCCGCGGTGCTGCCGCCACCGGAGCCGCACGCCCCGAGCAGGAGCGCCGTCGCGGCGAGCGAGGCCGCGACGAGCGCGCGGCGGGACGGGGCCGTGCGGCCGCCGGGGCCCGAGGGCCAGGTCGAGAGGGACATGCGAGCAGTGCTCCTTCGGTCGTGCGCGCCGTCGGTCCGGCACGGCCGGGGCGCTGAGGGGTCGCCGACGGACCGTGGGTGCGTCGGATCGACGCCGGGCTCACGGTGAGCGGCGGTGGGGGCCGTCAGGGGACGGCGAGGGTGGGACGGGATGTCGGCAGCACGTCAGGAGCGGCGAGGGGTCAGCCGCGTGTCAGCGACAACAGAGCACGAGGGTCCCCGCGTCGAGGCAGCGGACACCCCTGCCGTCGAGCCCCTGTTGCGTTCCGAGTGCGCGCATCGCCCGTTCCTCCGTGTGCTTACCGCGCCCGACGGGTCGCGGTCAGGTACCACCCGGAGCACCCCGTCACGTCGAAGGGTTGCTGGCCAGCGAGCCGGGTCTTGGCGCTGGCGCTCTTCACCTGCCGCACAGGAAAGCCGCCCGAGGCCACCGAGTCAAGGGGTGAGCAGACCGTCCCACCCCGTGAGACGACTCAGGACGCCTTGCGCTTGCGCCCCACGAGCACGAGGTCGTCGCGGTGCACGATCTCGCGGTCGTACCCCTCGCCGAGCTTGTCGCGTAGCTCGTGCGTCGAACGGCCGAGCAGGTCCGGGATGTCGCTCGAGTCGAACGCGACGAGGCCGCGCGCGATCACGCGCCCGTCGGGGGCGACGAGCTCGACGGGGTCGCCCGCGTCGAAGTCTCCCGTGACGCCGACCACGCCCGCGGGCAGCAGCGACGCGCGTCCGCCCAGCACCGCGGCGACCGCCCCCTCGTCGAGCTCGAGTCGTCCGCGCGTGCGGGCCGCGTGCGCGAGCCACAGGCGCCGGCGCGTGGTGCGCTTGCCCGTCACGGCGAACCAGGTCCCCACCTCGTGCCCCGCGAGCGCGCCCTCGGCGTGCGCGGCCTTGGTCAGGACGACCGGGATGCCCGAGCCCGTCGCGATGCGCACCGACTCGAGCTTGGTGAGCATGCCGCCGGTCCCGATCGAGCTGCCCCGGCCCGTGACCTCGATGCCTTCGAGGTCGAGGGCGGACCGGACCTCGCGGATGCGCTGCGTGCCCGGGCGCGAGGGCGGCCCGTCGTACAGGCCGTCGACGTCGGTCAGCAGGACCATCGCGTCGGCGCGCACCAGGTGCGAGACCAGGGCCGCGAGACGGTCGTTGTCCCCGAAGCGGATCTCGTCGGTCGCGACCGCGTCGTTCTCGTTGACGACCGGCACGATGCCCAGGTCCAGGAGCCGCTCGAGCGAGCGCTGCGCGTTGCGGTAGTGCCCGCGGCGGATGGTGTCCTCGGCCGTGAGGAGCACCTGGCCCACGCGGATGCCGTACTCGGCGAACGCCTGGGCGTAGCGGGCGACCAGGAGCCCCTGCCCCACCGAGGCCGCGGCCTGGGCCGTCGCGAGGTCGCGCGGTCGCGCGCTCAGGCCCAGCGGACCGATCCCCGCGGCGATCGCCCCCGACGTCACCAGCACGACCTGCCCGCCCGCCGCGTGGCGGGCCGCGATCACGTCGACGAGCGCGTGCAGGGCCGGGACGCTGAGGTGCCCGTCCGGTCCGGTGAGGGACGAGGAGCCGATCTTGACGACGACCCGGTGGGCCGTGGCGACCTGGGAGCGTGCGGAGAGCGCATTCACGGGCTCATCATCCCGCGCCGGGCGCTCGGACGGGGCGCCGTTTCACCGTGTGACACCTCACGGTGGGACGGCGTGGGCGGCATGCCGCCGGCCCCGGCCCGACGACGACGCTCCCCCTGGGCGCCCGTGCCGCCCGGGCGCGGGGTCGACACCCCCGGGGACGCCGCAGGGCGGGCACGACCCGAGGGGCCGTACCCGCCCTGCGGGCGGACGTGCACGGTCGACGACGCTCGTCGACCCGCGCGGGAGGTCAGTCCTGGTCGGGGTCCGTCCAGTGGCCGGACTCGCGCTCGGTCCAGAGCTCGGCGCGGGCCTCGGCCTTGGCGTCCATGCGCTCGGTGTACTCGCGGCGCTTGTCCGACCGGGTGGGGCGCGAGGTGTCCTCGAGCCGCAGGTCGGAGCCGCGCGGGCCGCCGAGGAGCTCGGAGCCCGTGATGAGCGTGGGCTCCCAGTCGAACACGACGGCGTTCTTGTCCGAGCCGATGCGCACCTCGTCGCCCGCGACGGCGCCGGCCTTGAAGAGCTTCTCCTCGACGCCGAGACGCGCGAGGCGGTCCGCGAGGTAGCCCACGGCCTCGTCGTTCGAGAAGTCGGTCTGGCGGACCCAGCGCTCGGGCTTGGAGCCACGGACCTCGTAGTAGAAGCCGGTCTCGGCACCACCCTTGCGGGTCACGGTGAAGCCCGCGTCGTCGACGGCCTTGGGGCGCAGGATCGTGCGCGCCGGGGCGGGGGCCGGGGCCTCGCGGCGGGCCTGGTCGACGAGCTCGGCGAGCGCGAACGTCAGGGGGCGCAGGCCCTCGTGGCTCGCGGTCGAGATCTCGAAGACGCGCAGGCCGCGGGCCTCGAGGTCGGGGCGCACGAGCTCGGCGAGCTCGCGGGCCTCGGGGACGTCGATCTTGTTGAGCACCACGAGGCGCGGGCGCTCGTTGAGCGGGAGCCGGGCCCCCTCGATGTCGAGGTCGCCCGCGTAGGCGTCGAGCTCGGCCTCGAGGGCCTCGAGGTCGGAGATCGGGTCACGATCGGGCTCGAGGGTCGCGCAGTCGAGCACGTGCACGATCACGGCGGTGCGCTCGATGTGGCGCAGGAACTCGAGGCCGAGTCCCTTGCCCTGGCTCGCGCCGGGGATGAGGCCGGGGACGTCGGCGACGGTGTAGCGCGAGTCGCCCGCCTGGACCACGCCCAGGTTGGGGACGAGGGTCGTGAACGGGTAGTCGGCGATCTTGGGCCGGGCTGCGGAGATCGCGGCGACGAGCGAGGACTTGCCCGCGCTCGGGAACCCGACGAGCGCGACGTCGGCGATCGACTTGACCTCGAGGACGAAGTCGGCCTCCTCACCGGGCTCGCCGAGCAGCGCGAAGCCCGGGGCCTTGCGGCGCTGGGAGGCGAGCGCGGCGTTGCCGAGGCCGCCCCGGCCACCTGCGGCGGCGACGTACTCGGCGCCCTCGCCGACGAGGTCGGCCAGGACGTTGCCGTCGGTGTCCTTGATCACGGTGCCGTCGGGCACGCGCAGGATCAGGTCCCCGCCGTTGGCGCCGGCGCGGTGGTCACCCATGCCCTGGGTACCGGAGGTCGCGTGGCGGTGCGGCGAGTGGTGGAACTCGAGGAGCGTCGTGGTCTGGGAGTCGACGACGATCCGCACGGTCCCACCGTCACCCCCGTTGCCACCGTCAGGGCCGGCGAGCGGCTTGAACTTCTCCCGGCGGATGGAGGCGCAACCGTTGCCGCCGTCACCGCCGGAGGCGTGCAGGACGACGCGGTCGACGAACGTGGCCATGGAAATGGTCCTCTCAAGCAGGGGGGAAGAACACCAGGAGGGGCGCACCGCGTCGGTGCGCCCCTCCTGTCAAGCGTGCTGCGTCGTGGATCAGGCCTCGGCAGAGACGATGTCGACGACCTTGCGCCCGCGGCGCGTACCGAACTGGACCGCACCGGCGGTCAGGGCGAACAGCGTGTCGTCGCCACCGCGACCGACGTTGTTGCCCGGGTGGAAGTGGGTGCCGCGCTGGCGGACGATGATCTCGCCGGCGCTGACGACCTGGCCACCGAAGCGCTTCACGCCGAGGCGCTGGGCGTTGGAGTCACGACCGTTGCGCGAGGAGCTCGCGCCCTTCTTGTGTGCCATGTCGAACCTGCTTTCGTGCTGGAAGAAGAGGGGGTGGGATCACCTGCGGCGGCCCTCACGAGCCGCCGAGGGAAGTCACTTGATGCCGGTGACCTTGAGGCGGGTCAGCTGCTGACGGTGACCCTGGCGCTTGCGGTAGCCGGTCTTGTTCTTGTACTTGAGGATCGTGATCTTCGGGCCCTTTTCGTCCCGGACGACCTCAGCAGTGACCTTGACCTTCGCGAGCGCCGCAGCGTCGTGGGTCACCTTCTCCCCGTCCACCAGCAGGATCGCAGGAAGCTCGACGGACTGTCCGGCACCAGCCGACAGACGGTCGACGACGACGATATCGCCGACGGACACCTTCTCCTGGCGGCCACCGGCCTTGACGATCGCGTACACCACGTTGTTGCTCATCTCTTCTAGTCTTGGCGTGCTCGCCATGTCTGGTCGTCTTGGCAGGACTCAACACACCGTGGCGTGCGAGTGCGACCGGACCATGGGCACACGGGACCAGTGCGCACCGAGCGCACCGACGTTCAAGGGTACGGGAATCCCGGAGGCAGGGTCAAATAGCCGCCCGTGCTGGCACGGGTCAAGCCGGCGCGCCCGCCGAGCCCACCGTCAGTCGAGGACGAACGTGACCTCGAGCGCCACCTGCCAGGCGACGATCTTCCCGTCCCTGACCTCGACCTTCTGCTCCTTGACCCACGCCCCCGTGAGGTTGCGCAGCGTCTCGCTCGCCCTCTCGATCCCGGTCTTCACCGCGTCGTCGAAGCTCACGTCGGACCGTGCACTGATCTGGGTGATGCGCGCTACCGAGCCGCTCATGACGTCCTCCGCCGTCCGGGGCGGACGCCTCGTCGCGTCCACGCTCCCCCTCCACGATCCTCCGCAGGGCGTCGGCCCGCCAGCGCGGGCGGCCGCGGAGCCGGGTGTCAGCGGAGCCGGGTGTCAGCGGAGCCGTTCCCCCAGCCCCGCGACGATCACGTCGGCACCGAAGCTGAACCGCTCGTCGAAGCCGCCCGCCCCTTCGGTACCGCCAGCACCTCCGGCACCACCGCCCGCCTGCTCCTCGACGACGAAACCCAGGACGAAGCTGAGCACGGTCCCCCAGGCGCGCGCGGCGTCGTCGGGCGTGAAGCCTGCGGCCGTGAGGACGCCCAGCGGGACCTCGACCGCGTCGCGCAGCGCCTCGTCCGTGACGAGGGTGCCGCTGAAGACGCGCGCACCGTCGCGGTGCGCGAGCAGCATGCGGCGCAGGTTCGTCGCGGAGTCGCGCACGCAGTCCTGCCAGGGAGACCCGGCGAGCGTCGCCTCGTCCCAGGCCTCGCCGTCGACGAGGTCTCGCAGCATGGTGACGGCCATCTCGTGGAGCAGGTCGGCCTTGCTCGCGACGTGCCAGTAGAGCGCGGGCGCCTTGACGCCGAGGTCCTGGGCGAGCCGGCGCAGGGTCAGCCCGTCGAGCCCGACCTCGTCGAGCAGCGCGAGCGCCGCGCGCACCACGCGTTCCCGGTCCAGCCGCTCGACCATCGCCAGTCCTCCTCGGATCGTCGGCGGCCACGGGTCGGCCGCACGCCCTCACCTTGACACCTTAACGATGTTCAGCAACTCTAACGTTGTTAGATTGAACAACGTTAAGGAGAGTTCTCGTGCGCGTCCTGCTCGTGATCGACCACCCCTACGAGGGCAGCTACAGCCGGGCGCTCGCCGCCGCCGCGATCCGCGGCGCGACCAGCGCCGGGCACGACGTCGACGTGATCGACCTCGACCTCGACGACTTCGACCCCGTGGTCCGGCGCGCAGACCTGGGCGCGTGGCGCGAGGGACGGACCGTCGACCCCCGGGTCGCGCAGTACCAGGACCGCCTGGCCGCCGCCGACCACCTCGTCCTGGTCCACCCCGTCTGGTGGGAGGTCATGCCCGCGCGCCTCAAGGGGTTCTTCGACAAGGTCCTGGTCCCCGGCTTCGCGTACACCGAGAGCCGGGTCGGAACCCTTCGAGGACTGCTCGGGCTCTCGGGCGTCACGCTCGTGACGACCATGACCACCCCCGGACCGCTCTACCGCCTGTGGTTCGGCGCCCCGGTGCACCGCGTCGTGGCCCGCGGGGTCTTCGGCCAGCTCGGCGTGCCACGGGTCCGGTGGGTCAACCACCCGCGCGTCGCCGAGGTCTCCCCCGCCCGGCGCGCACGGTGGTTGACCGCGCTCGAGCGGCGGTTCGCGAGCCTCCCCGAGCCCTCGGACCGGGCGCGCGAGCGCGCGGCCCGCCGGAACGCCGCACGGCCGGTGGCCGCACGAGGGGCCGCCGAGCACGAGCCGGCCGCACGGCCGGCCGCCTGACGACCACGACCCACGACCCGCCCTGCACGACGAAGGACCCCGGCCGAGGCCGGGGTCCTTCGGTGATGCTGGGCGGTCGACGCGTCAGGCGTTCGCCTGGCCGTTCGACTCCGCGGCCGAGGCCTGGGCGATCTGCGCACGGACGTCGTCCATGTCGAGCCCCTTGACCGCTTCGACGACCTGCTCGAGAGCGGGTGCGGGGAGCGCGCCGGGCTGCGAGAAGACGAGGACGCCTTCGCGGAACGCCATGAGCGTCGGGATCGAGGTGATGTTCGCGGCGGCAGCGAGCGCCTGCTCTGCCTCGGTGTCGATCTTGCCGTGCACGACGTCGGGGTGGGTCTCCGAGGACGCCTCGAACACCGGGGCGAACTGGCGGCACGGGCCGCACCACGACGCCCAGAAGTCCACCAGGACGATGTCGTTGTCCTTGATGGTCTGCTCGAACGTGGCGCCGGTGAGTTCCTGGGTTGCCATGAAGGTCCTTCCTGAGGGGTTCACCAGGTGCAGCAACGGGTTCCCGGGAGGTATTCCCGGCCCGCGGGCGAACATACGCCGGGTTCCTCGCGGCCGCCTGCCGGACCCTCGGAGCGCCGACCTCCCCGGACCTCCCGGGCAGTGACCGAGATCACGTCTAGGCTGTGGCGCGTGGAACGCCTCAGGCCGCGCACGATCGCGGGATACGCCATCGGTTCGGTCGGCACGGGTGGCTTCGGCACCCTGCCGGGCCTCATGCTCCTGTACTACCTGACCGACGCGCTCGCCGTGCCGGCCGCGGTCGCAGGCCTGGTCGTCACGGGCGCCAAGGTCTGGGACGTCGTGATCGACCCGTTCATCGGGTACGGCAGCGACCGCGACCTGGCGCGCACGGGCTCGCGGCGGCGCTTCATGACGATCGGCGCGTGCACGATCCCGGTGTTCTTCGCGCTGACGTTCGCGGTGCCGGGCGGGGCGTCGACGGCCGCGGCCTCGATCTGGGTGCTCGTGGCCTTCCTGCTCGCCGCGACGGCGTTCTCGCTGTTCCAGGTGCCGTACATCGCGCTGCCCGCAGAGATCGCACCGACGTACGACGAGCGCACGCGCCTCATCAGCTGGCGGGTGGCGACGCTCGCGTTCGCGATCCTGCTGTTCGGGGCGGGGGGCCCGGTGCTGCGCGGCGAGACGAGCTCGCTGTCGGGGTACCTGACGCTGGGCGTGGTCGCGGGGCTGGTGATCGGCGCGGGCATGTTCGTCGCGTCCCGGGTGGCCCCGCGCGGCGCACGAGCAGCCGGCCCGACGGCGTCGCTCCCCGCGGGCGCACAGGCCGCGGCCCCGCAGGCGGCCACCTCGGCCGCGGGCGCCTTCCGCCTCGCGGTCTCGGAGGCCGTCGCGACCCTGCGCCGCAGCCAGCCCTTCCGGGTCCTGCTCACGGCGTTCTTCCTGCAGGCCCTCGCGACGGGCCTCATGCTCGCGGCCGCGAACTACGTCGCGACCTACGTCCTCGAGTCGAACCTCGCGGTGAGCCTGCTGTTCGCGGCACTCATCGCGCCCGCGCTGCTGGTCATGCCGCTCTGGAACCGGCTCGCGCGCCGGGTCGGCAAGGAGCGCAGCTTCGTCCTCGCGAGCTCGCTGTTCGCGGTCGCGACGCTGTGCATGGTGCCGCTCGCGTGGGCTCCGGGTGACTGGGTGTACCTGCCGACCGCGCTCGCGGGCGTCGGGTACGCGGGCATGCAGGCGCTCCCGCTCGCGATGCTGCCCGACGTGATCGCGCACGACGCCCGTACGGTCCCCGTCGCGGGCCAGGGGCCGTCTGACCGTGGCGGGGCGTTCAGCGGCGTGTGGACCGCGGGCGAGACGACGGGTATGGCGTTCGGCGCCGGGCTGCTGAGCCTCGTGCAGTGGGTCACGGGCTACCAGTCGTCGAGCGCGGGCTTCACGCCCGAGCAGACGACGGCCGCAGTGGACGGCATCGCGCTCTCGTTCTCGCTGGTCCCGGCGGTTCTTGTCGCGCTGAGCCTCCTGGCCCTCGTACGCTATCGACTGCGCAGGGGCGACATCGACGTGCCCACCGAGGAGCCCGCAGCGCATGAGCGCCCTTGACGACACCCCCCTGCCCGCCCCGCCCGTCCTGCGGACCGAGGGCATCCTCGACCGCCTCGCAGCGCTGCGGGCGGCCGACGCCCCGACGCACGGAGGACGCGTCCTGTCGTACGTCTACGACCCGGACCTGGCCGAGCTCGACGCCCTCGCGGGGGACGCGATCCGGGCGGTCCAGCCGCTCAACGCCCTGGACCCCACGACGTTCTCCTCGGTCGCGGTCATGGAGCGCGAGCTCGTGGCCTTCGCGCGCGACATGCTGCACGGGACGGGCGCGCAGGACGCGAGCGGCGTCGTCGGGACGGTGACGTCCGGCGGGACCGAGAGCTGCCTGCTCGCCGTCAAGACGGCCCGTGACGCGTTCCTCGCGGCGCAGCCGCCGCGGGCGGACGGCACGCCGCACACGCTCGCGACGCTCGGCCGGGCGCCCAAGGTCGTGGCGCCGAGCACCGTCCACGCGGCGTTCCACAAGGCCGCGACCTACCTGGGGCTCGACCTCGTGCTCGTCCCCGTGGACCCGGCGACGTGCCGCGCGGTCCCGGCCGACCTGGCCGCGGCGGTGGGCGACGGGAGCGACGTCGCCCTCGTCGTGGTCTCCGCGCCGTCGTACCCGCACGGGGTCGTGGACCCGGTCGAGGAGGTCGCGGCGGCCGCGAGCGCCCTGGGGGTCCCGGTCCACGTGGACGCGTGCGTGGGCGGTTGGGTGCTGCCCTTCTGGCCCGACGACGCCGCGCACGTCCCGCTCTTCGACTTCCGCGTGCCGGGGGTCACCTCGATCTCGGCCGACGTCCACAAGTACGGCTACGCCCCCAAGGGCGCCTCGGTCCTGCTCACGCGGGACCGGGACCGGCAGCGCCACCAGCTGTTCGCGACGACGCGCTGGCCGGGCTACCCGGTCGTGAACTCGACGATCATGGGCTCCAAGTCGGCGGGGCCGCTCGCCGCGGCCTGGGCCGTGACGCAGGCGCTCGGTGTGCCCGGCTACCGGGCCGTGACGGCCCGGTGCGCGGTCGCGACGCTCGCGCTGCGCCAGGTGCTCGACACGGTCGAGGGCCTGCGCGTGGTCGGCGACCCGGTGGGGCCGCTCGTGGCGGTCGCGACCGACGAGTCGCTGCCCGCGGACCGGCGGGTCGACCCGCACGTGTGGTCGGACGCCGTCCGCGCGAGCGGGTTCGTGCTCCAGCCGCAGCCCGGGTACACCCAGCCCGACGGCTCACGCCTGCCGCACACGACGCACCTCACGGTGACCCCTGTGACGGCGAGCGTGGTCGACGAGCTCGGTGCCGCGCTGGTCACCGCCGCGCAGGCCGTGCGCGGTGTGCCGCGCCCGGACCCGCAGGAGGTCCTGGGCGCCCTGCTCGCGAGCCTGGCCCCGGGGATCGAGCCTGCCGAGGCGGTCGCCGGGCTCGGGTCGCTCGACGCGGCCACGGCGTGGGGGCTCGTGCAGGCCACCGTGCTGGGCGGCGCGGACCCGCGCGGCGGCGACGCCCCCGAGCCCGGCACGGGTCCCATGGCTCCGCTGCTGGCCCTCGTCGAGGCGCTGCCGTCCGCGGTCGGCGAGCGCCTGCTCGTCGAGCTCATCGCGCGTCTCGCGGAGCCCGTGGCGCCGCCGGTCGACGCCCTGGCGGCGGAGCCCGGGGGCTCCTGAGACTCGACCGGTGGGCAGGGTCCGGGGCCGTGCAGCCACCGCTGCCCGGGAGCCGACCCCGCCCACCGGGTTCAGCGCGAGTCCGCGTCCCGGGTGGTAGAACAGTCAGGTGACGGACACCGCCGACTTCCCGCCCGACGACTTCTCCCGCGAGATCCCCCAGCCCGCCGGGTGGCTGAGCGCGGAGGACCTCGCGGCCGCACGCTCCCACCTGCCCCTCGTCTACGTCGACGCGGTCCCGGTCCGGGTCGACGACTCGGGCGATGTGGTCGCCGTCGGGCTGCTGCTGCGCGTGACGCCCGAGGGGCAGATGACCCGGGCGCTCGTGTCGGGGCGCGTGATGTACCACGAGCGGATCCGCGACGCGCTGCTGCGGCACATCGAGAAGGACCTGGGGCCTGTGGCCCTGCCCCACGTCCCGGCATCCCCGCAGCCGTTCACGGTCGCCGAGTACCTGCCCACCCCCGGGATCACGGGGTACCACGACCCCCGCCAGCACGCGGTCTCGCTCGCGTACGTCGTCCCGGTCTCGGGCGACTGCCAGCCGCAGCAGCAGGCGCTCGAGCTCGCATGGCTCACGCCGGAGCAGGCGTGCAGCGACCAGGTGCAGCTCGAGATGCACGGTGGGCAGGGCACGCTCCTGCGGCAGGCCATGGCGTACGTCGGCCGCCTCTCGTGACCTCCGCTCCCGTGACCGCGTCGTCGGGCGGCGGTGCGGGCGACCGCCTGCGCGGACCGGTCGCGGCGCGCTGGTGGCACGGCGTCGTCGCGGCCATGGCGCTCGTCGGCGTCGTCTGGGAGCTCTTCGGCACGCTCGGGCGCGGACCGCTCCCGGGCGACACGACCACGGACGTCGTCGTGCACTTCTTCAGCTACTTCACGATCCTGTCGAACGTCCTGGTCGGGGCCACGTGCGCGCTGCTGCTCGTGGACCCGCTGCGGGACGGACGCGTGTTCCGCGTCGCGCGGCTCGACGCGCTCCTGTGCATCGCCGTGACGGGCCTCGTGTACAACACCGTCCTCGCGGGGCTCCAGGAGCTGAGCGTCGCCGGGATCTTCACGAACCTCCTGCTGCACCAGGCGGGGCCGCTGCTCGCGGTCCTCGGGTGGCTCGTCGTGGGGCCGCGGCCGCGCATCGACACCACGACGATCTGGTGGTCGGTCCTCGCACCGCTCGTGTGGATCGTCTACATCTTCGTGCAGGGCGCGTTCTCGCACTGGTACCCGTACCCGTTCATGGACGTGACCGAGATCGGGTACCCGCAGGCGCTGCTCAACACGGGCGTCGTGGCCGTGGTGTTCCTGCTGCTCGCGGCAGGGCTCGGCTGGGTCGACCGGCGGATGAAGCCCGCGCCCTCGCCCGCGGCCGCAGGGCGCTGACGGGCGGACGGCCACAGCCCGCGGGGCGCCCGCGGGCGTCGAGCGCGTCCCGCCCGCGTCGTCCCGCCCCAGCGGTAGCGTGACGCCATGTCGAAGACGTCGAAGAAGAAGTCGAAGAAGGACAAGGGGCTGCCTCGCGAGGTCTACGAGGCCGAGCTGTTCCGGCTGCAGGCCGAGCTCGTCAGGCTCCAGCAGTGGACCCAGGCCACCGGGGCGCGTGTCGTCGTGATCTTCGAGGGGCGCGACGCAGCCGGCAAGGGCGGCGTGATCAAGCGCATCACGCAGTACCTGAGCCCGCGCGTCGTGCGTATCGCGGCCCTGCCGACACCGACCGAGCGCGAGCGGTCCGAGTGGTACTACCAGCGGTACATCGCCCACCTGCCCGCGGCGGGCGAGATCGTGCTGTTCGACCGCTCCTGGTACAACCGGGCCGGCGTCGAGAGGGTCATGGGCTTCTGCACCCCCGAGGAGTACGACCGCTTCATGCGGCAGACGCCCGTCTTCGAGCAGATGCTCATCGACGACGGGATCATCCTGCGCAAGTACTGGTTCTCGGTCTCGGACGGCGAGCAGCTCAAGCGCTTCCGGTCGCGACTCTCGGACCCCGTGCGCCAGTGGAAGCTGAGCCCCATGGACCTCGAGTCGATCCACCGCTGGGAGGACTACTCGCGCGCCAAGGACGAGATGATGGTGCACACCGACGTGCCCGGCAGCCCGTGGTTCGTCGTCGAGTCGGACTCCAAGAAGAACGCGCGGCTCAACATGATCTCGCACCTGCTCTCGACGATCGGCTACGTCGACGTGCCGCACGACAAGGTCGTGCTGCCCGAGCGCCCGCCCGCGTCGGGCGACTACGTGCGTCCCCCGCGCGAGCTCGCGAACTACGTCCCCGACCACGTGGCCCAGCTCCTGGGCGACCCCGAGAACGGGTTCTGACGCCTCGTCGGGTGCGCTAGAGCTCGAGGGTCGGCCAGTCCGCGAAGTCCTCGCGCATCCTGCGGTCGTGCGTCGCGACGACCACGGCCGCAGGCGTGACGCGCAGCGCCTGGGTGAGCTCGTCGACGAGGTCGATCGAGAGGTGGTTGGTCGGCTCGTCGAGCAGCAGGACGTGCGGCACCGCGAGCAGCGCGCGGGCCAGGTCGAAGCGGCGGCGCTGCCCCGCGGACAGCTCGCGCAGGGGGCGGTCCAGGTCCTCCTCGGTCAGCAGCCCGAGGAACGCGACCGGCACCAGGAAGTCCGGGTCGAGCGTGCCCGCCGAGAGCAGGTCGAGCGCCTCCTGCGCGTACTCCTCGAAGCCCGTGCGCTCCTCGGCGCCCGGCGGTAGCGCGGGCCCCTCCTGCGCGACGATCCCGACCCGCACGCCGTCGGCGACCGTCCTGGTGCCCCGGTCGAGCCCCACCGTGCCCGCGAGCGCCGCGAGCAGGGTCGACTTGCCCGAGCCGTTCGGCCCCGTGATCAGCAGCCGGCCCGACGGCGGGATCGCGATGCGCGTCCCGGGCAGGTCGAGCCGGGCACCGGTGGGCACGGCAGAGGGCGCGGCGGGGGTGACGACGCCGGGCAGGGCGGGGCCGCCGTCGGGCAGGTCGCCCGGCGCGCCGCCCCGCTCCCGAGGCGTGGCGTCCACGCGCGGGCTGCGCACCTCGAGCAGCGGGGTGTCGGGCGACCAGCCGGGCGACATTGCCAGCAGGTCCGGGAAGCGCAGCTCGAGCGGCGGGACCGGGACCTCGACGGCCTCGGCCTCGAGCTTCTGCACGAGCCGGTCCGCAGCCTTGACGTGGATGCGCGCGTGCGTCGCACGCCGGTGCTTCTGGCTGCCCTTGGCGGGGCGCCACTCGTCCGAGAGCCCCTCGTACGACGCGTCGAGCCGTTCGGCGAGCTTCTCGGCGCGCTTGCGCTCGGCCCGGTAGCGCTGACGCCACCGGTGCAGGGCCTGGTTCTTCGCGAAGCGGTAGGCCAGGTAGCCGGGCTGGCCGTACAGCACGGGCTTGCCGTCCATCGCGGGGTCGAGGTCGAGGATCTCGGTCGCGACGTCGTCGAGCAGCTGGCGGTCGTGCGTGACCATGACGACCCCACCGCCCCACGCCACGATCTCGCCCGTGAGGAAGTCGATACCGCTCGTGTCGAGGTGGTTGGTCGGCTCGTCGAGCAGCAGCAGGTCGCTCCGCTCGGCCAGGCGGCATGCGAGACGGACTCGGTAGCGCTCGCCCACGGAGAGCGTCGAGAGCTCGCGCAGCGGGTCGCGGCACGCCCCCAGCCGGGACAGCGCGACCTCGACGCGCCGGTCCGCGTCCCACACGGCCAGGTGCTCGGCGCGGGCCAGGACGTCCGAGAGCTCGGCGAGGTTGCCGTGCTCGTGGTCGAAGTCGCGCGTCACGGCGTCGAGCTCGGCGCCCACGGCACGCACGGTCGCGAGGCTGTCGCGGACCAGGTCGCCGACCGTCTGCCCGGGCTGCGGCACGAGCTCCTGCTCGACGACGGCGAGCGAGCCCTGGCGGCGCACCTCGCCCCCGCTCGGGGCGAGCGTCCCGGCCAGGACACCCAGGAGGGTCGACTTGCCCGTGCCGTTCTCCCCCACCACGCCGAGCCGCGTGCCGGCGCCGACGCGCAGCGAGACGCCCGAGAGGACGGGGCGTCCCGGGTAGGAGAAGGAGAGGTCGTCGACAGCCAGGTGCACAGGTCAACCCTAGGGGCAGTCGCCGAGGAGGTGGCTCACGCGCGCTGGCGACCGGCCCGTCGGGGACACGACCGGTCGCCGTCCCGGCTCGTGGACGCGGCACGTGCGCTACCTGGCGGCGGGCAACGCCCGCGCTGCCCTCCGGTAGCGTCGGGACCATGACCTCGCCGTCCTCTGCCGCCCCCACCACGTCCCGTCCGACCGTCCGGCCCGGCATCGTCGCCCTGGCCGTCGTGCTCGACGTCGTCGCGGTCCTCGCGTTCGCCGCCGGCGGGCGCGCGACCCACTCCGCAGACAGCTCGCTGACCGCCCTCCTGACGATCGCGTGGCCCTTCCTCGTGGGCCTCGCCGTGGGCTGGGTCCTGCTTCGTGCCTGGCGCTCGCCGCTCACGGCCTGGCCGACCGGGCTGATCCTGTGGGTGTCGACGTGGGTCGTGGGCATGGCGCTGCGCGGGGCCACGGGTGAGGGCCTCGCGACGGCGTTCCTCGTGGTGTCCGCGGCGTTCCTGCTCGCGACGCTCGTGGGCTGGCGGCTCGTCGCCCTCCTGGTCCTCAAGGTGCGCGGGCGTGTCTCGACGTCCTGAGCCCCCCTGGTGCCGAGAACGAAGTTGAGGTCGTTCTGCCCGCCTTGGCGACCGCAACCTCGTGGTCGGGCGCACGGAACGTCGTTCTCGACGTGCAGCCCGACGTCCGGGCGAGCGCGACCCGGAGGTCACGCCCGCTCGGACGTCCTTGGCCGATCCGTCCAGTGGGCTGGCACGGGCCACCACCTGCGATCAGGCGGGACCCGGCGGGGACCGTTCAGGCGAGCGGCTGAGCCTGGGGTTCGTCGACCGTCGTCCGGGTGAGCACCGCCACGACCTGCGGGGCGATCGCACGGAACGCCTTGCCCCGGTGGCTGATCGCGTTCTTCTCCGCGGCCGACAGCTCGGCGGCGGACCGGGTCTCGCCGTCGGGCAGGAGGATCGGGTCGTATCCGAAGCCGCCCTCGCCGCGCGGTGCCGACAGGAGCGTCCCGCGCATCTCGCCCGTGCGGACCCACTCTCCCCCGTCCGGGGTCACGAGCGCGGCCGCGCACACGAAGCCCGCCGCGCGGTGCTCCGCCGGGACGTCGCCGAGCTGCGCGAGCAGCAAGTCGAGGTTCGCCCGGTCGTCGCCGTGCCGACCCGACCAGCGCGCGGAGAAGATCCCCGGCGCCCCGCCCAGGACGTCGACCGCGAGGCCCGAGTCGTCGGCCACGGCCGGCAGACCGGTCGCCGCGGCGAGCGCGCGGGCCTTGATGAGCGCGTTCTCCGCGAACGTCACGCCGTCCTCGACGGGCTCCGGGGCACCGACCTCGCGCGCCGAGACCACGGCCTCCGGCGGCAGGTCCAGGCCGGGCTGCGCGGCCAGGATCGCGCGGAGCTCGGCGAGCTTGCCCACGTTGTGGGTCGCCAGGACGAGCCGGGCCCCCGCCGGAACGTTCACGCCGGACCCAGCGCTCACCGCGACGCCTCGTCGAGCGCGAGCTGCTGGATGATCGCGAGCTCGGACGTACCGCGCAGGGCGAGGTCCAGCAGCACGTCGAGCTCGGTGCGGTTGAACGGCGCGTGCTCAGCCGTGCCCTGCACCTCGACGAAGTCTCCCGAGCCCGTGACCACGACGTTCATGTCGGTGTCCGCGCGCACGTCCTCGACGTAGGGCAGGTCGAGCATGGGCGTGCCGTCGATGATGCCGACGCTCACGGCCGACACCGAGTCCGTGAGGACCTTCTTGCCGCCCTTGATCGCGCCGTGCTTCTTGCCCCAGGTCACGGCGTCGGCGAGCGCGACGTACGCGCCCGTGATCGCCGCGGTGCGCGTGCCGCCGTCGGCCTGCAGGACGTCGCAGTCGAGCACGATCGTGTTCTCGCCGAGCGCCGAGACGTCGATCACGGCGCGCAGCGAACGGCCGATGAGGCGCGAGATCTCGTGCGTGCGCCCGCCGATGCGGCCCTTGACCGACTCACGGTCGCTGCGGGTGCTGGTCGCGCGCGGGAGCATCGAGTACTCGGCCGTGACCCAGCCCTGGCCCGAGCCCTTGCGCCAGCGCGGCACGCCCTCGGTGAACGAGGCCGCGCACAGCACGCGCGTGCGGCCGAACTCGACGAGCACGCTGCCCTCGGCGGCGTCGAGCCAGTTCCGGGTGATCGTGACGGGGCGGAGCTCGTCGGGCGTGCGACCGTCCGCGCGGACGGTCTGGGAGGTGGAGGCTGAAGTCATGGAGCCAGCCTATCCGGGCCTCAGAGCGTGAAGACCCGACCCGTCGCCGCGAGGTCGACCGGCCCGGCGTAGACCGCCGTGGCCTCCTCGCGCGCCGCCTGCTTGTCGTTCCAGGCCGGCAGGTGCGTGAGGACCAGCCGCTGGGCGCCGGCCGCCGTGGCGACCTCGCCCGCGCGCCTGCCCGTCAGGTGGATGCCGCGGTCGACCGCGTCGTCCCGCCCCTCCTGGAACGCGGCCTCGGCGAGCAGGAGGTCCGCGTCGCGCGCGAGCTCGACGACGGCGTCGCACGCGTCGGTGTCCCCCGTGTAGGCGAGCGTGACCCGCTCGCCCGGGACCAGGCTGGAGGGCCCCGTGACGCGCACGCCGTAGGCCTCGACCGGGTGGTAGACCCGGAAGGGCTCGATCTCCAGAGGACCCACCGTGACGACCTGCCCCGGCTCCCAGGCCCCGAAGGCGAACTGGGACTCCATGGACTCCCCCGCCTCGAGGCCGTAGGCCGCCCCGATGCGCTCGGCCGTGTTCGACGGCCCCCAGACGGGCAGCGCCCCCGCGGCGGGTGTGGCCCCGGACCGCGCAAGAGGCGTCGCAGACGCCCCGGCCGCCCGGTCCGGGTGGTACTTCAGGTAGACGTACAGCCCGCACACGTCGACGAAGTGGTCGGGGTGCAGGTGGGACAGCCCGATCGCGTCGAGCCGACGCGGGTCGACGAACCGCTGCAGCGCGCCGAGCGCGCCGTTGCCCATGTCGAGCAGGAGGTTCCACTCGCGCCCGTCCGGTGAGACGTCGTCGGGCACCTGGACGAGGTACGACGAGGCCGGGGAGTCGGGGCCCGCGAACGAGCCCGAGGAGCCGATGACGACCAGGCGCATCAGACGGCCTCCACGAGCGAGACCTCGGGCCCGAGGAAGCGGCGCGCGAGCTGGTCGAACGGCTCGGCGCTGCCCGTCGCCCGGAACCGGTGCGCCGGCGCGCCCGCCTCGCGCGAGCGTTCCAGTCCGTGCGCGACGAGCGTGCGGTACACGTCCTTCGCGGTCTCCTCGGCGCTCGAGACGAGCGTGACCTCGTCGCCCATGACGTAGGAGATCGCCCCCGCGAGGAGAGGGTAGTGCGTGCAGCCGAGCACGAGCGTGTCCACGCCGGCTGCCCGGACGGGGGCGAGGTACTCGTGCGCGATCTCGAGCACCTCCGGCCCGGACGTCACCCCGGCCTCGACGAGACGCACGAACTCAGGGCAGGCCTGCGACGTGAGCCGCAGGCCGGGGGCGACCGCGAACGCGTCGTCGTACGCGCGCGACTCGATGGTCCCCCGCGTCCCGATGACACCGATGTTGCCCGTCCGGGTCGCGGCCACCGCACGCCGCGCAGCAGGCAGGATCACCTCGATCACCGGCATCCCGTAGCGGGCCGTGTACCGCTCGCGGGCGTCGCGCAGCACCGCCGACGACGCCGTGTTGCACGCGATGACGAGCATCTTGACGCCCTCGTCGACGAGCTGGTCCATGATCGAGAGCGCCATGGCACGCACAGCGGCCAGCGGCTTGGGTCCGTACGGGCTGTTCGCCGTGTCACCGATGTACAGCAGCGACTCGTTCGGCAGCTGGTCGAGGATCGAGCGGGCGACCGTGAGGCCCCCGACTCCCGAGTCGAAGATGCCGATGGGTGCGTCGTTCACGGTGACGAGCCTAGTGCCGGGGCGGCGGAAAGGGAGGTCGCGCTGCCTGCACCGGCCTGTGGGACCGACCACAGGGGCGTCCTGCGGCGGCGCGCGGAAGCGGTCCGGGGAAGAGTCAGGACGACGGAGGAGGCGACGTGCCGGTGAACCCGGCCGGGTCCGGGCACGACGAAGGGCGCCGCACTCGCGTGCGACGCCCTCGGTCCCGGCTCCCGGGTCGCTGCCCTCAGGCGGCGACCCGGGTCCCCTAGACCTTCGCCTTGCCCCGTCCGATCAGCCCCACCACGAGGCTGACGACGAGCACGATGATGCCGAGCCAGATCAGGAACTTTGCCGCTTCGACTGCCACACCGAACACGAGCAGCACGACTCCGACGAGCAGGATGATGAGCCACGTAGGCATGTTGTCCCTCTTTCTCTCGGCCAGGACGCGGACGTCCCGGTTCAACCAGGACAATCGTGGCACTACTCCACCCCTCACGCATCTTGACACACATCTCGCGAGTGGCTTATAAGCATGATAGGCGGGCACGGGTGGCCCGACGGGCCCCGGCGAGGTCAGCGGGGCGTGCGCCGCACCTCGGCGAGCATGAGCTCGACCAACGACTCCTGCAGCCACCCCGAGAGCAGGAACACGCTCGCCAGGAAGCGCCGCGCGGCGTCCGGAGCCTCCTCGGGGGGCTCGGCCCCCGACTCCTCACGCGCCAGCAGCTCGTCGTGGAGGTCCTCGACCTGGTCGTCGGTGCGCAGGTCCAGACGCTCCGCGAGGACGACCCGGATGTCGGTGAGGGCCCCCGCGACGCGACGGGCGTCGTCGGGCCGGACGATCAGCGGCGTGAGCGCCTCCGCGTCCTGCGGGTCCCCCGCGAGGAGCAGGTCCGCGAGGAGCAGCAACCGCTGCGACTTCTCGGCCGCCAGGTCGCCCTGGGTGAACCGGCGGAACTCGGCCGAGACCCCCGCGTCCTCGGGAGCGGCGTCAGGGAGCAGACGGCGGACCGCAGGGTCCGTGGGCGCGCGCACCTCCTCGGGTGGCGCCGACAACGGCGCGACGCCCTCGATCCGTGCGGCCTCGAGGCCCTCCGCGGGAGCCGTGCCCGTCTGCTCCTGCAGGAGCTCGACGACGTCGCCCACCACGTGCGCGAGCACGAGGCGCTCGGACGCGCTCAGCTCCGCGACGTACCCGCGACGCGCGCGCCGGAACGGCCGCACTACTCCCCGCTCCGCTGCATCGTGGCCCACAGCCCGAACTCGTGCATCGCCTGCACGTCCACCTCGACCTTCTCCCTGCCGCCCGACGACACGACCGCGCGCCCCTCCTGGTGCACCTGGAGCATGAGCGTCCTCGCCTTCTGCTGCGTGTACCCGAAGTAGCTCTCGAAGACGTACGTCACGTAGCTCATGAGATTCACCGGGTCGTTCCACACGAGGGTCACCCAGGTGTCGGCGAGGGACAGCCCCTCCCGCGTGTCGATCTGCTCGTCGAGGCGAGGCCCCGCGGTCGCCGTTCCAGTCACTCCCCCACTCTATGGGGTGGGTGAAGTCCAGCAGTGCCGTGTCCACGCCCCGAGGGCCTGTCCACGGCCTGGTGGGAGGCCCGGAACGTGTCCACGGGCGTCCCGCGCCCGCCGCCGCGCCGTCCTCTGCCCTAGGTTGGGCACATGAGCCCCGCAGACCACCCGGGCACGGACGCCCCGGCCGCCCGGACCGCCCCGTTCGCACCGTACGCCCCCTCCCCGCAGACCTCGCTCCTGACGGACCGCTACGAGCTCACCATGCTCCAGGCCGCGCTCGCCGACGGCACCGCCGACCGGCACTGCCTGTTCGAGGTCTTCACGCGCCGCCTGCCCGCAGGTCGGCGCTACGGCGTGCTCGCCGGCACCGGCCGCGTCCTGGAGTCGCTCGCGACGTTCCGCTTCACGGACCTCGAGCTCGCCTGGCTCCAGGAGGCGCGCGTCGTCGACGACCGCACGCTCGACTACCTCGCGGGATACCGGTTCACCGGCTCCGTCACCGGGTACGCCGAGGGCGACGTGTTCTTCCCGCAGTCCCCCGTGATGGTCGTCGAGGGCACGTTCGCCGAGGCCGTGCTGCTCGAGACCCTCGTCCTGTCGATCCTCAACTACGACTCCGCGGTCGCGTCGGCTGCCTCACGCATGACGAGCGCCGCCGTCGACCGCCCCTGCCTCGAGATGGGCTCACGCCGCGCGAGCGAGCTGGCCGCGGTCGCCGCCGCCCGCGCGGCCGCGGTCGCGGGATTCGCCGGGACGTCGAACCTCGAGGCGGGGCGGCGGTACGGGATCGAGACGATCGGCACGGCCGCGCACGCGTTCACGCTCCTGCACGACGACGAGCAGTCGGCGTTCGCCGCCCAGGTCGCCTCGCTCGGGGTCGGCACGACCCTGCTCGTCGACACCTACGACGTCCGCCGGGGCGTCGAGAACGCGATCGCCGCCGCGGGCACGGGGCTCGGCGCGGTCCGTCTCGACTCGGGCGACCTCGGCATCCAGGCCGTCGAGGTGCGCAAGCAGCTCGACGGCCTCGGCGCGACCGGCACCCGCATCACGGTCACGTCTGACCTCGACGAGTACGCGATCGCCGCCCTGGCAGCAGCCCCGGTCGACGCCTACGGCGTGGGCACCTCGCTCGTGACCGGCTCGGGCGCCCCGACCTGCGGCATGGTCTACAAGCTCGTCGCCCGCTCCGACGCCGACGGCGTCCTGCAGCCGGTCGCCAAGGCCTCGACGCTCAAGACCAGCACCGGAGGGCGCAAGGCTGCGGCACGCCAGTACGGCGAGGACGGCAGGGCCCTCGCCGAGGTCCTCGTCACCGGGCCCGACGACGTCGTGGCAGCCTGGGAGCCGGGCGACGACGAGGACCTGCGCCCCCTGCACGTCCCCCTCGTGGTCGACGGCGCCGTCGACTCGCGCTGGATCGGCGCCTACGGGGTCCACAACGCGGCGCGACGGCACGCCGAGGCACGGGCCGAGCTGCCCCGCGGCGCACGCCGCCTGTCCGCGGGCGACCCCGCGCTGCCGACCGTGACACGCACGCTCGACTGACACGCGTCTCCCGTCGACGGCGCGAGGCCCGCACGCTCGGTGAGCGTGCGGGCCTCGCGCCGTCGTGGCACAGGTCGCTACTTCTTGCCGACGAACCATCCTCGGAGCACCGCGACCCGCGCGTCGAGCTGGGCGACCGTCGCCAACGGCACCTCGGGCCCACCGCAGCGGCGGCGCAGCTCGGTGTGCACCGTGCCGTGCGGCTGCCCGCTGCGGCGCGCCCAGGCACCGACGAGCTGCGACAGCTCCTTGCGCAGCTCCGCGGCACGACGGTGGTCGAGCTCGCTGCGCTCGACCTCGGCCGCCCGAGACTTCTTGGACCTGGCGGACATCTGGTCGGCCTGACGCTGGCGCAGCAGGCTCGTGACCTGGTCCGCGTCGAGCAGCCCCGGCAGACCGAGGAAGTCCTGCTCCTCGTCAGAACCGACGTCCGCCTCGGTGCCGAACTCGCCCCCGTCGAAGAGCACGCGGTCGAACGACGCCTGCGCCTCGAGCGCCTGGAAGGAGCCCTGCATGCCGTCCGCGAGATCGTCGGACGCCTTGTCCTCCCGGTTGGCGGCCGCCATGAGCGCGTCCTCCGGGTTGTACATGTCCCCCTGCTCCTCGGCCGTGAGCGGCCGGTCGAGCGCATGGTCGCGCTCGAGCTCCAGGCCGTTCGCGAGCGCGAGCAGGTGCGGCACGCTGGGCAGGAAGACCGATGCCGTCTCGCCGCGCCTGCGAGCACGGACGAACCGTCCCACGGCCTGCGCGAAGAACAACGGGGTCGCGGTCGACGTCGCGTAGACGCCCACGGCGAGCCGCGGCACGTCGACCCCCTCGGAGACCATCCTGACCGCGACCATCCACCGACCGTCACCGTCCGAGAACTCGTCGATGCGACCGCTCGCGCCGTCGTCGTCCGACAGGACCACCGTCGGCGACCTGCCCGTGATGCGCGCCAGATGACCCGCATAGGCCCGCGCGTCGGTCTGGTCGGTAGCGATGACCAGGCCGCCCGCGTCGGGGATCGCCCGACGGACCTCGGTCAGACGCTTGTCGGCCGCTGCGAGCACCGACGGGATCCACTCGCCGTCCGGGTCGAGCGCCGTGCGCCAGGCCTGGCCCGTCATGTCCTTGGTGAGCGCCTCGCCGAGACGTGCGCTGACCTCGTCGCCCGACTTGGTACGCCAGCGCATCTGTCCCGAGTACGACAGGAAGATCACCGGGCGCACGACGTGGTCGCGCAGCGCGTCGCCGTAACCGTAGGTGTAGTCCGCGGCCGACCGACGGATGCCGTCGGCGCCCCGCTCGTACGTCACGAACGGGATCGCCGCGGTGTCCGACCGGAACGGGGTACCCGTCAGGGCGAGGCGCCGGGTCGCGGGCTCGAACGCGTCCCGGACGGCCTCGCCCCACGACAGGGCGTCGCCACCGTGATGGACCTCGTCGAGGATGACCAGGGTCCGCTCGGCCTCGGTCCGCGCAGTGTGCAGCGCGGGCTTGGCGGCAACCTGGGCGTACGTGAGCGCGACACCGTCGTAGCTGGAACCGTGGCGTCCCTGGCTGTTGCGGAAGTTCGGGTCGATGCGCACACCCACGCGGGCCGCTGCGTCCGCCCACTGGTGCTTGAGGTGCTCGGTGGGCGCGACGACGGTCACCCGGCGAACGACCCCCTGCTCCAGGAGCTCGGTCGCGACACGGAGCGCGAACGTCGTCTTGCCCGCACCCGGGGTAGCGACCGCGAGGAAGTCACGCGGCGCACGGGTCCGGTAGAGCTCGAGCGCCTCGGCCTGCCAGGCGCGCAGCTTGGACGCCGTGCCCCACGGGGCACGACGAGGAAAGGCCGGCGACAGGTGCGACGCGGCGGCCGAGGACGCCCCGAGCGGGGCCGTTGGGGGAAGGTTCGAGGACGGGCGAGCGGACGAGTTCGAGAGTGGTTGCCCGCTCACTTGCCGGAATCACCCTCGCCGTCCTGCGGGGCGCGAAGGCCGTCGTAGATCTCCTTGCACGTGGGGCACACGGGGAACTTGTTGGGGTCACGGCCCGGCACCCAGACCTTCCCGCACAGCGCGATCACGGGCTTGCCGGACAACGCCGACTGCATGATCTTCTCCTTGCGCACGTAGTGCGCGAAACGCTCGTGGTCCCCGGGCTCGACCTCCGCCGTGGTCTCCGTGCGCTCAAGGACGCTCGTCGACGTACCGCTGCTCGGGTCGCTGTCCGGGACGATCGGTTCCGGTCCGGACGGGCTGCCTACCGCAGGTCCGTTGGTGGGGAGGGTCAAGGGTTCGATCATGATCTCGAGTCTACGTCGGGGAAGGAGAAACCCGTCGGCTCCGACCAGGGGCGTGATCGGAACCGACGGGCGGCTGTGGGTCGGGCCCGCAGGGCCCGCCGGGGTGGGTCGGTCAGAGACCCTGCCACTCCGGCTTCGAGAGGAACGTCTGGCGGTAGTAGTCGCCGAGCTGCAGACGCGAGGCTGCGGCATCGTCCACCAGGACGGTCGCGTGGGGGTGCATCTGCATGACCGTGGCGGGCCACATCGCGGAGACCGGGCCCTCGACGAGCTGGTGGACGGCTTCCGCCTTGCCCTTGCCCGACGCGAGGAGCACGAGGTGTTTGGCCGACATGATGGTCGCCAGGCCCTGGGTGAGGCAGTGCTGCGGCACCTGCGCGAGGTCGTCGCCGAAGAAGCGCGCGTTGTCCTCACGGGTCTGCGCGGTGAGCGTCTTGATACGCGTCCGCGAGGCGAGCGACGAACCCGGCTCGTTGAACGCGATGTGCCCGTCCGTGCCGATCCCGAGGATCTGCAGGTCGACGCCGCCGGCATCGACGATCTTGCGCTCGTAGTCGGCGCACGCCGCGACGAGGTCCTCGGCGTTCCCGTCGGGTCCCTGCACGGCGTCCGGGGCGAAGTCGACGCGCGAGGCGATCTCCTTCTCGATGACGTTGCGGTAGCGCTCCGGGTGGTCCTCCGCGATCCCGACGTACTCGTCGAGCATGAAGGCCTTCGCCTGGGCGAACGAGAGCCCCTCCTGCGTGTGACGACGGACGAGCTCGTCGTACACCTTGAGCGGGCTCGAACCGGTCGCGAGACCGATCACCGAGTCCGGCTTGGCACGGACCAGCTTGTCGATCGCCTCGGCGGCGAGCACCGCGAGCTGATCGGCGGGCGCAATCACAACTTCCATTAGGACACCTTCCTACGGCCGGCGATGGCTGCTCCCACCGCGGCAACGGGCACATCGCTGGGTGCCAAGGAGACACGCTTCTCCAGCTCCAGCGAGGACAAGAACGGCGACGTGCTCGCCTGGGCGACCAGGGCCCCCCGCACGGCGTCGAGGAGAGGCTGACCGAGACCGGTCACTCCACCTCCGAGGACGACGTGCCGGACGTCGACCGTCAGCTCGAGGATACGGACAGCACTCGCCACAGCGGCGGCGAACTCGCCCTTGATCCTGAGCGCTTCGGGATTCCCGGCCGCGGCCGCCTCGAAGAGCTCGAGCGGCGCCGGACGGCCGAACTGCGAGGGCCATCGAGCGCTGAGCGCCGTGCCCGAGGCGTAGGTCTCGACGCAACCACGCTGCCCGCACGCGCACAACGGCCCCTCGGGGTTGATCGGGATGTGGCCGATCTCACCGGCCGCCCCGCTCACACCACGACGGAGCCGACCTCCGAGCACGATGCCGGCCGCGAGCCCCGTACCGAGGGCGAGGAAGGCCAGGTCCTGACCGTCGGCGCCCATCGCGTGCGAGGCGCCGAGCGCCGCGACGTTCAGGTCGTTGTCGACGTCCACGGGGATCCCCCCGAAGATCGCCGACAGCTCGTGGGCGAGCGCGAACGGCTCACCCTCGATCCCCAGGTTCACCGCGTGCATCACGGAGCCGCTCTGCGGGTCGACGAGCCCGGGGACACCGAGGCCGAGTCCCGCGAGCGCGGCAGGCTCGAGGCCTGCCGCGTCCGTCAGGGACCGGACGGCCCGAGCAGCACTGGAGACCACACCCTGCGGGCCTCGAACGGTCGGCAGCTTGACCGACCCCTCGATCGAGCCGTCCGGTCCGAGCAGGACGCCGAGGACCTTCGTTCCTCCGACGTCCAGGCCGACCGAGTGGCCGCCGGGCAGGGCGGCTGCCTCGCCGAGCGACGAGGCAGCCGTTCTCACCTCGCTCACGTCAGCCCTTCACCGCACCCGAGACGAGGCCACCGGTCATGCGTCCCTGGACGATCAGGAAGAAGACGACCACGGGGATCGCGATGAGCACCGAACCGGCCATCAGCCCGCCCCAGTTCGTCGCCTGGGTCGCCTGCTGGAACGTCCGCAGCCAGAGCGGCAGCGTCATCGACTCGGGACGCGTCATGATGATCAGCGCCATCACGAACTCGTTCCAGGCCTGGATGAACGCGAAGACACCGGTCGCCACGAGACCAGGGGCAAGCAGCGGGAAGGTGATCCGCCAGAACGCCTTGGACCGCGAGCAGCCGTCGATCATGGCGGCCTCCTCGAGCTCTGCCGGGACGCCTGCCACGAACCCACGAAGGGTCCAGATCGTGAAGGGCAGCACACCCGACAGGTAGACGATGCCGAGGCCGATGATCGTGTTGAGGAGCTGCCAGCCGTCGATGATCCGGAAGATCGAGATCATCATGGCCTCGCCCGGGATCATCTGCACCGCAAGGATCGCGATGATGAACGCCTTGCGACCCTTGAAGTTGAACCGGGTCACGGCGAGCGACGCCATGAACGCGAGGATCATCGACACGATCAGGACGAAGAACGTGACCAGGATCGAGTTGCCCAGCGCGGGCAGGAAGGGCGCGCGCTCCTGGTTGAAGATCGCGTCCTGATAGTTGTTGAGCGTGAAGTTGGACCCCGGGAAGAACGTCAGGTCCTTGTTGCGGATGAGGTTCGTCGGGAGGAACGACGAGTTGACCATCCAGTAGACAGGGAAGATGGAGCAGAGGAAGACGACCACGGCGATCACGCTGTAGATCGCGTTCGAGACCTTCTTGCGCTGTCCCTCGCGGGTCTTGCGCGGTCCGCGCCCCGCCGACAGGGGTGCCACCTTCGCCGTCCCGGCGACGGTGGGGTTGAGGGTGCTCACAGCTCTTCCTCCTTGACGGTCTGGCGCACGTAGTAGTACGAGATCCCCATCATGATGAACACCAGGATCACCGCGATGGCGCTTGCGGCGCCGTAGTGCCCCTGCGCCATGCCCATCTGGTAGATGTACACGCCGATGGTGTTGGTCTTCTCCGCGATACCGCCGATGCCCTGCAGCGCGAAGATCTGGGTGAAGACCCGCAGGTCCCAGATGATCGACAGGATGATGAGCACCACGATGATGCTGCGCACGTAGGGCACCATGATGAGGCGGAAGCGCTGAGCCGGCGTGGCGCCGTCGAGCGACGCGGCCTCGAGCACCTCGCCGGGGACCTGGGTGAGGCCGGCGTACATCGTGAACGCGACGAACGGGACGCTCTGCCAGACGATGACGAGCGTGGCGACGAGGAAGAACATCCACGGGTTGATGAGCCACGAGTGACCCATCCAGTTGTCCCCGGTGATCTTCGTGAGGATGTTGTTCACGACGCCGTACTGGGTGTCGAAGATCCACCCCCACACGATGACGGCCGCGAGGGCGGGCATCGCCCAGGCGAGCAGCAGGCCGACCGACACGAGCAGCCGGAAGAACTTGTTGAGACGCATCATCAGCAGGGCGAGGAGGATCCCGATCGCCATGGTGAGGAACACGCACACGACCATGAAGGCGAAGCTGCGCGCGAGGACCGTCCAGAACATCGGGTCGGTCAGCGTGTCCGTGTAGTTCTCGAGGCCGACCCACTCAGCAGGCACGCCCATCAGCTGGGCGCGCTCGTACTTCTGGAACGACATGATGAAGAGGTTGATCAGCGGGTAGCCGACCATGATGCCGAGCACCAGCAGGCTGGGGGCGAGCAACAGCCACGGCAGCTTGGGCGAGCGCTTCTTCGGGGGCTTGAGAGTGTCCTTCAGCTCGACCGCTGGGGACGACTCGAGGGTGGATGAGCTCATTTTCTCACTCCGTCGAGGGGGTGCACGGTTCGAGCAGGACCGTGCGGGGTACAAGTCGTGCGATGGTCCAGTCATGCCGAGGGGCGGGGGCTCCGTGGAACCCCCACCCCTGCGGCACCTGGTAGGGCACCCCTCCTCACGAAGGCGTACCCCGGGGATCAGCTGTTGAGGGTTTCCTCGATCTGCTGGTCGAGCTTCTCGGCGATCGCCTTGACGTCGCCACCCTCGGCGATCTGGACGAACGCGTCCTGGAGGTAGCGCTTGGCCTCGACGTCAGCCCACTTCGGGGAGGCCGGGGTCAGCTCCGAGTTCTTGGCGGCAGCAGCGCCGGCCAGCGTGATCTCGTCCTGCGGGAGGAACTGCGCCTGCGATGCCTTCGCGGGGATGTTGCCCTTCTCCGCGAGGAACTTCTGGTAGCCGTCGCTCAGCATGATCTCGAGCGCGCTCAGCGCGAGCTCCTGGTTCTTCGACTTGGCCGCGATGGCCAGGTTCGAACCACCCGCGAAGACCTTGGCGGCCTCGCCGGCCGTCGCACCCGGGAGGGCGAAGGCGTGCAGGTCCGAACCGTAGGTCGTGGGGCAGCCGGGCGCCTTGGCGTCGTCCTCAGGCGTCTTGATGGCGCCCTGCAGCCAGGTCGGAGCGGACAGGTAGCCGATGTTGCCCTCGCAGAACGGAACCTGCTGGTCCGTCTCCTGGCCGTCCTTGGGAGCCTTCGAGGCCGTCGTCATGACCTCCTGCACCTGCTGAAGGCCCTTGATGCCGCCCTCGGACGAGAACCCGGCCTCCCACTTGCCGTCCTTCTGCTCGGCGATGAAGCCGCCGTTCTCCCAGACGTAGGGCAGAGCGTTGTACCAGTCCTGGCCGGGCCAGTAGATGCCCGAGCGCGTGTCGGTCGTCATGGCCTGGCCGTTCGCGACGTACTCGTCGAGCGTCGTCGGGACCTGCGTGCCGGTCTGGTCGACGACCTGCTGCGAGTAGAAGACCACGCGCGCGCCCGAGTAGTACGGCGGGGCGTAGAACTTGCCGTCGTACGAACCGGCCTTGACGAAGCCCTGGAGCAGGTCGTCGCCGCCGAGCTCCTCGTAGTGGTCCGTCAGGTCCGTGAAGAAGCCGGACGAGGTGAAGGCAGCGGCCTGCGTGTTGCCGACCTCGACGACGTCAGGGCTGTCCGAGCTCGCGAGCGAGGTCGTGAGCTTGTCGACCAGGCCGGTCCAGGACTGCTCCTCGATGGTGAGGGTCGAACCCTTGTTCTCGGCCTCGAACGTCGTCTTCAGGTACTCGCGCGCTTCCTTCGGCGTGTCCGTGGCGCCGACGAGCCAGACGCGGATGTCGCCGGTCTTCGCGTCGCCGGACGCGGTCTCGCCGGAGCCGGAGTCGCCGGAGCCGCAAGCGGTCAGCGCAAGCGCAAGGGTGATCGTCGAAGCCACCGTGGTGGCGACGAGGCGGTTCCTCTTCACTGGGGTACTTCCTCTCGGTAATTCGAAGTGGCGGCGTCGATGACACCACCTGAGGTGAAACGGGAGGTACTGCGGTACTGCTACTGGGATTACTGCAGGACCGGTTCAGCCTGACGGGAGCTCACGAGCAGTGCTCACGAGACGCCCAGCTGGCCGGACAGGATGAGGACGGCGGCTCCGGCGAGGACGACGTCCTCGTCGAGAGAAGCCATCCGGAGCTCGAGGCCGGAGTTGATGGCCGGCATCGTTCGAGCGTTGATGGTGTCGATCGCTGCATCGCGCAGAGGACCGTCGAGCAGGTCCGCCGGACCGCTGATGAGGATCTCGCCGAGGTTGAGCGCTGACACAACAGGCGCCAGGGCGATGCCCAGGAGCCTGCCGACCGAGGCCAGGACGGCATCGGAAGATTCCTTGTCGAGCCCGTCCACCGCGCGGCGCAGAGCCGGCACAGAGAGGATCGTCTCGAGGCACCCCGACCGCCCGCAGGCGCAGGGCAGACCGTCGTCGACGACGGTGACGTGGCCCAGCTCGCCCGCCGCGTCGGCAGCGCCGCGCACCCGGGAACCGTCGAGCATGATGCCCGCGCCGACACCCTCGCCGACGGTGAGGACCATGAGGCCCGTGCCGTCCGCGCCGCCGAACGTGAACTCACCGAGGGCCGCGATGTTGGCGTCGTTGGCGACGTGCACGGGCAGGGCCAGGCTCTCGCTGAGCTGCTCCGCGAGCGGGACGTCGTACCACCGGCGGTTCGGCGCCTCGACGACGCGCCCCTCGCTGTCGACGACACCCGGCGAGCCGATCCCGACCCCAAGCACCGGACGCGTCGCGACGGCGATGAGCCCCCGGCAGAAGCGCGTCAGGAGGTCCACGAGCTCTGTGCCGGCACGACCTTCGATCGGCAGGCTCTGCCGGACCACGAAGTCGCCCGTCAGGGACATGACGGCCCCACGCATGAGGGCGTCGTCGGTGAGGTCGACGGAGACGATCTGGTAGGCGCTCGTGCGCATCCCGATGAGGATGGCCGGCTTGCCCACCCGCTGCCCCGGACGGATCCCGAGCTCCTCGACGAGCCCCTCGGCGATGAGCACCGAGACGAGGTCCGAGATGGTGACCCTCGTCAGCGAGGTCGCTCGCGCAAGGTCTGCACGCGACGTCGGGCCCTCGTGGAAGAGGTGCTGGAGGACGAGCGAACGGTTGTGCGCGCGAGCGTGCTCGGGAAGCACCTTGGAGGTGGGCCTGAGACCTGTGCTCAGACCTCTCCGGGTGACTGCACTTCGCGTGACTGCCGTTGTCATGTTTGTTAGTAGACCTCCTTTACTAAGCGCCTGTCAACCCGCTCGGGCGGCCGAGACCAAACCGTTGTACTTCGTTCGGGCCGCTGCGCATCCCGGCCGGGAGCGCCCGAGGTCAGACCACTCGGTAGCCGCGAGATCGTGCCGTTCCGGCCGCGCGCGGCCGGCCTCGAGCGACTCAGTGCGCGATCCAGCCACGCGCTCCTTCGAAGGTGACGGAGCGGCTCGCGACGACCGACGCCTCCCGCAACGCTCCTTCCCACGACCGCCCGCGGGACACCTCTGCGGCGAACGCACCGTGCAGGACGTCGCCGGCTCCCAGGGTGTCCACGACGATCCCCGCCGCCGGTACGGGGAGCTCGGAGCGGCGGCCGTCGTCGAGCACCTCGAGCGGCTCGCCGCCGCGTGAGCGGGCGACGAACGCCGGACCGAGAGCCGCCACGTCCTCGAGCACGTGCTCGACCTGACCTCCGGCCACCCTGAAGTCCTGCGAGAGCACCACCGCGTCGCACAGCCGGACGAGCTCGGCGGTGCCGTCCTTCCACGAGCCGCCGTCGAGCACGACGAGGACGCCCAGCTCGCGAGCCCGCTCTGCGAGCGCTCGGGCGAGCCGAGGATGATGGCCGTCGAGGAGCAGCACGTCGCGCCCGCCGTCCGACGCACCGCGGGTCGAGCCGGTCGCGCCGCTCGTCCCCTCGCCGATAGCGCTGACCGACACCGACCCGACGGCGGCGACGGAGCGCACCCCGTCGAACGCACGACCCACCGCGCCCGCGTCGCCGGAGGCCGCGGGTCGGTCCGTCGCGTTCGTGCTCACGACCGCACGTTCGCCCGTCCCACCGGTCACCAGGACGGTGGACACCGCGGGCCCCCTCACCACCGCATCCGCTGCACCGGCCGCACCCACGGTCACGTCGACCAGGTCGACCCCGGTGGCGAGCACCTCGGCGCGCACGACCTCGGCGAGAGCCCCTGCGCCGATCGCCGTGACGAGCCGCACGGGCACCCCGAGGGCTGCAGCCGTCGCGGCCGCGTTCGCGGCCGGCCCTCCGAAGGTCGCGCGCTGCGACGTCGCGACGACCTTCTGGTCCGGCCCTGGCATCTCGTGGACCACCTGGGTGATGTCGAACGTCGTGAGCCCGCAGCAGATCAGCACACCTCATCCTCGCGCACGCGACGGGGAATATCCGCCTGCTCCATACGTTTGCATTGACATGCGACTTGGCTTCTACACCTTCGGCGACAACGCCCCCGACCCGACCACCGGCGAGCAGATGCCGGTCTCCCAGCGTCTGCGCGACGTGCTGGAGCGGATCCGCCTCGCGGACGAGGTCGGGCTCGACTACGCCGGCATCGGCGAGCACCACCGTCCCGACTACGCGATCTCCTCCCCCTCGACGATGATCGCCGCGGCGCTCGCCCAGACGGAGCGGATCACGGTCGGGAGCGCCGTCACCATCCTCTCGACCGAGGATCCGGTGCGCGTCTACCAGCAGTTCGCGACGATGGACCAGTACTCGGGAGGCCGCGTGGAGCTGCTCGCCGGGCGCGGTTCGTTCATCGAGTCGTACCCGCTCTTCGGGGCCGACCTCGACGACTACGACGCGCTCTACGACGAGAAGATCGTGCTCCTGCGCCTGCTCGACGAGGGCAAGCCCGTGACATGGTCGGGCAAGTTCCGACCGCCGCTCGAGGATGCGCTCATCCTGCCCCGACCGTTCGACAAGCCCGGGCGCGGCGAACACCTCGACATCGCCATCGCCACCGGCGGCAACCCGCAGTCCTCGGTGCGCGCAGGCGTCCTGGGCCTGCCCGTCAACTACGCCATCATCGGCGGCAAGCCCGCGCAGTTCGCCCCGCTGGTCGACCTGTACCGCCGTGCCGCGACCCAGTCCGGGCACGACGCCGCCGCGCTCGAGGTGTCGGTGTCGACCATGGGGTTCCTCGCGGACGACGGCAAGCAGGCTCGGGACTTCTTCTATCCCTACTACCTGCAGAACATGAAGAAGATCTCGGCGGAGCGCGGGTTCCCCATGCCGAGCCGTGTCTCGTACGAGGCGACGGCCGCACGCGGAGGCGCCTACTTCATCGGCGCGCCCGAGGAGGTCGCGGAGCGCATCGTCGAGCTGCACGGCGCGCTCGGCCACGACCGCCAGATCTTCCAGATGGACCTGTCGGGCGTCCCCCAGAAGGAGTCGCTGCGCGCGATCGAGCTGCTGGGCACCGAGGTGGCGCCCCGCGTCCGAGAGGCGCTCGGCTAGGCTCCGGCGCCCCCTCACGGACCCCGGGTGGAAGCGTTCTCGCAGGTCGAGGGGCTGGGAAGGGCCCCTCGACCGACGCCCCGTCGCGGCACGGCCACGTGTATCGGTGCGATGTCGGAGAGTTCACAAGACGGTCACGATCCGCCCGAAACACCGACCTCCGGGCGACCCCCCACCTAGGGTCGTCGCATGCGCACCTCGCCCCGCACGCCGTCGGTCGTCACGATCGCCCTCCTCGGCAGTCTTCTGCTCGCGGGGTGCTCCGCCACGGACCGCGGCACCGACGCGTCGGACGCCGCGGGGGCCGCGGGGGCCGTCAGCCAGCAGAGCGTCGCAGACGACGGAGGCGACGGTGGGTCCGGCCTCCAGGTAGGGGCGTCGGCCCCCGACGAGGACCGCGAGGTCATCACCACGGGCGACCTCACGGTCGTCGCGGGAGACCCGCGAGCGGCGGTCCAGGCCATCAGCGAGCTCGTCGAGACCGCCGGCGGCCGGGTGGAGAGTCGCGCCGAGCACGTCGGGGACGACGGCGAGGCCTTCGGCAGCCTCACGGTCCGCGTCCCCGCGGAGAAGGTCACGGCCACCGTCGAGGCCCTGGACGGGATCGGCGAGGTCCAGGACGTCTCCCTCGACGCCCAGGACGTCACCGCCACCGCGATCGACCTGGACGCGCGCATCCAGGCGCTCAGCACCTCGGTCGCCCGCCTCCAGGCGCTCATGGCCGAGGCCGCCACGACCGCGGACCTCCTGGCGGCGGAGAAGGAGCTCACGGCACGGCAGGCGGAGCTCGAGAGCCTCCAGTCCCAACGCGCGTCGATCACCGACCGGGTCGACATGTCGACCCTCACCGTCCAGGTCCTCTCGCAGGCTCCCGAGGTGACGATCCGCCCCGCGGGCTTCCTCGGGGGCCTCTCGGCCGGTTGGGGTGCGCTGCTCGTCGCGCTCAACGCGCTCGTCGTCGCCGTCGGCGCGCTGCTTCCCTGGCTCGTGGTCGCCGCGCTCGTGCTGCTGGTCGTCCGCGCGATCGTGACGGCCTTGAGGAACCGGCGCCCGGGCACCGCCCCTCGCGGCGGGCACGACGGCCCCGAGTCCCCCGGCGACGACGACGGCGGCGGAGACGCTCCCCACCAGGACGCCCGTCTCGTCGGATCCGGTGGTCGCCGTGGATGAGCTTGCAGCGGTCGAGGGGCGCGAGCAGCGGCTAGAGACGTATCGGCGTCGCGTCGGGAGGGTGTACGACGGAGCCGCTCCGATCGGTCACCTCGTGACCAGGGTCTGCACGCACTGGGAGACCGTGGGCCCGCAGTCCTTCCCGACCTACGTCAACCCCGAGGAACGCCTGCAGTGGCGCGTCCACTTCGACGACGCCGACCGCGTGGACGCCTTCAGCGACGACCGCGACCGGTACGTCACCGACCTCCTGGGCCGCGAGATCGACGCCTGGGAGGCGGGGCGCCTCGAGCTCGGCGACCTGGTCCTGCGCATCGACTGGCTCGACGGCGACGACGGAGCCGCGGCCTGGCGGGCGAACGGCTGGTAGCGGTTGCCCGCCCCCGTGAACGGCAGAGACGGACACGACGAAGGGCCGCCCCGTGGGGCGGCCCTTCGTCGTGACAACTGGGGTGATACGCCGCCCGAGGGCGGCATGGTGGAGGTGCGGGGAATCGAACCCCGGTCCGGTGGCGCAAATCCAGGACTTCTCCGGGCGCAGTCTGCTGTTGATTTTCTCGGCCCCAGCACTCACGCAGACAAGGTGCTGACGGGCTCAGTCATCTAAGAGTCCCTACGCCGCCGGTGACGAACGTCGTAAGCAGTGGCTCTCTAGCTGACGCCAGGGACCGGGGCGAGAGCAACCCCGGGCTGACGGACTTCGAAGGCTCGCTCAGGCGGCGAGTGCGAAGTCGGTGCGCTTGGAATCGGCACCTATTGGTTTGCAGACGTCGTTTACGAGATAAGTCTGCATCCTCGGCCCGCTTCTCCTCGAAGCACGACCACCGTCGAAACCGATCACCCCCTGTGCAGTTGTCAATCACCGACCGAGCCCCGCCCCGTCCGGCCGCCGTGGCGACCGTCCGGTTCGACACCGTGTCAGTGGTACCAGCCTACGGGATCAACACCCCCGCGGGCGAACGTATTTCCAGGCGCTACTTCTTACGGCTCAGGGCGTCGACGAGGAGCCCGCCGGCGATGCCCAGGAGGAAGACGTCCTTGGCGAGACCGATCCCCTGAGGGGTGGGCCGGATACCGTCCTGCTCGGTCATCCCGGGCGTCTTGAGGTACATCGAGACGAGCCCCGCGGAGAAGGCCCCGAGCCCGAGCGCGACCACGCCGGTCGGCACGAACGGGACGAGAAGTGCCGTGCCCAGCGCGATCTCGGTCGTGGACAACGCCTTGGTGAACTGCACGGGGTCCTGGTCCTCGAGGAACGGGAACGTCCCCGCGGCCATGCCATGGATCCCCTGCGCGGTGGCCTCGTCCGCGCCGCGCTTCGTGAGTCCGGAGTTGAGGATGAAAGCGCCTGCTGCGACGCGAGGGATGTACTGACGGAGCTTGACCACGGGGCCTCCTCGGCAAGGTGACGACGACTACCCTGCGACGCTACGTCGTCGGGCAGCCGGATGCACGTCCACCGGGCGGGCGCGCCGTCCGACGGCGCGAGGAGGACGACGACGTCGCCCACCTCGCGCACTCGTCACCGGTTCTGCCGGTGGCGCATGGCGCGCTGCGCCTCACGGTTGTCCTGCTGCTCGCGCAGAGCCTGACGCTTGTCGTACTCGCGCTTGCCCTGCGCGAGAGCGATCTCGACCTTCGCGCGGCCGTCGAGGAAGTAGAGCGAGAGCGGCACGATCGTGTACCCCTTCTCGCGCGACTTCGCCTCGAGCCGCAGGATCTCGTCCTTGTGCAGCAGCAGCTTGCGCTTGCGCCGGGGAGCGTGGTTGTTCCAGGTCCCCTGCGAGTACTCCTGGATGTGCACGTTCTCGAGCCAGGCCTCACCGCCGTCGACGGCCACGTAGCCGTCGAGCAGCGACGCTCGCCCCTGACGCAACGCCTTGACCTCGGTGCCGCTCAGGACGAGCCCGGCCTCGAACACGTCGACGATCAGATAGTCATGGCGGGCCTTGCGGTTGCTGGCGATGATCTTGCGGCCAGTCTCCTTCGCCATGAGGGCATCATCCGATCTGCTCGAGCTCGTGGTGCGCCCAGGACGGACCCACCCGCACCGTGCGGCGCGACGTCCCAGGTTACGCGAGTTCGACGCGCGACCAGTAGGTGATTAGCGCAGCCACTTGGCCGGGTCGACCGTCGACCCGTTCTCGTAGACCTCGAAGTGCAGGTGACAGACCTGGCTCGTGCCGGTCGTCCCCGAGTAGCCGACGAGGGTCCCCTGCGAGACGCTCTGCCCGGCCGAGACGACGTACCGGGTGAGGTGGTTGTAGCTCGTCATGAGGTTCTTGCCTCCGACCGTGCCGTGGTTGACCACGACCTGGTTGCCGAGACCGCCGTACGTCCGCGCGAACTGGACGGTGCCACCGGCCGCCGCGTAGATCGGGGTGCCGCAGTACGCGCGCAGGTCCATGCCCGCGTGCAACCTCGTCACGGGCAGGAACGGGTGCTTGCGCATCCCGTAGCTCGAGGTGATGTGCGGGACCGCCGTCGGGTAGGCCAGGAACCCGGACGTCACGGCACCGCCGCCGCCACCACCCCCGCCGCCGCCGCCGGTGCTGCCACCACCCCCGCCGGACCCGCCACCCGTGGCGGGCGGCGGCTGCTTGACCGCCTCCTCGGCGGCCTTCCGGTCGCGCTCGGTCTGTGCCGCGATGATGCCCTGGAGCTCGGAGGTCAGCGCTGCCTGCGCCTGCTCGTTGGCGGCCATCTGGGCGAGCGCGGCTTCCTTGCGCGACTCGATCGTCGCCTGCTTCGCCTGCTGCTCCGCGATCAGCCCCTCGATCTCGGCCTTGCGGTCCGCCGCCGCGGTCCGCGCGGCGTCGGCCGCGACGACGTTCTGGTCCGCCTGGACCTTGAGGTCCGCGATCGTCTCGCGGATCGCCGTCAGGCGCGCCTCACGGTTGCGTGCGATCGACTCGGCCTCCTGGAGGTCCGTGAGGGCGCGAGCCTGCGTGCGCGCCGCCGTCGACGACATCGCGTACTGCTCGATGAAGTCCTCGGTGCTCTGCGCGCCGGTCACGATGCCGAGACCGCTGACCTCGCCCTGGCCCCGGTAGGCCTGGCGAGCCATCTCCGCGATGCTCTGCTTCGCCGAGCTCGCCTTGCCCGCGGACTCCTGGATGTCCAGGTTGATGGCCTGCTCCTCGGCCTGCGCGTCCTGGAGGCGCACCTCGAGCTGCGCGGCCTCGCGCTGGGTGCGCTCGAGCTCCGCCGTCGCCGTGTCGAGCTCGGCCTGCGCCACGGGCAGGCGACCCTCGATGGTCTGCAGGTCCAGGATCGCCTGGGCCAGCTCCGCGTCGGTGCCCTCGAGCTGCGACTCCAGCCCCTCCCTGTCCTTGAGGGCCTGGCTCTGGCGACGCTCGGCCGCGGCACGCTTGTCGTCCAGGTCGTCGGCGGTCGCGGCGACCGCGGTTCCCAGGAGGAGGAGCAGCGCGGTTCCGCCCGCTGCGAGGCGTCGGGTCAGCTGGGACATGTCACACCCTCGTGTATCGGCTGAGCGTGACGACCGAGGAGATGGCCGCCAGGACGAATGCGATGAGGAGCAGCAGCGGCGCGATGCGCAGCACGTCTGACTCGGAGATGTACGCGATCCAGCTCACCGAGCTCTGGAGCCAGTCCGTCACGAGGTACTTGACCCCGAGCCACAGGCCCCCGACCGCGAGGAACGCACCGACCACCGCGGCGATCGCCCCCTCGAGGATGAACGGCAGCTGGATGAACAGCTTGGACGCGCCCACGAGCTTCATGATCTCGGTCTCGCGCTGACGACTCATGGCGGACAGGCGGATCGTCGTCGTGATCAGGAGCACCGCGGCGAGCATCATCACGACGGCGAGGCCACCGGCCATGAGCGAGGCGCGGTTGAGCGCCAGGAAGAGCGAGTCGAAGATCCGGCGCTGGTCCTCGACCCCCTCGACGCCCGGGCGGCCGGTCACGACGTCGTTGACGACCTCGTAGTTCTCCGGGTTGGTCAGCTTGAGGCGGAACGAGGCCTGCATGTCGTCGACCGTGAGCTGCGTGCCGTTGTACCCGTCGGGGAACCGCTCCTGGAAGGCCGCGAACGCGTCCTCCTTCGACTCGAAGTAGACCGTCTGGACCTCGGCTCCGAGCTCGGTCTCGAAGAGCGACTCGAGCGACTCGACCTGCTCGGGCGAGGCCTCGCCCGCGGCGCACGTCGGGTTGGGCGAGTCGATGGGGCACAGGAAGACGGAGACCTCGACCCGGTCGTACCAGTCGTCCTTGAGCTTGTCGATCTGCATCTGGAGGAGCGCGGACGCCCCGACGAACGTGAGCGACACGAAGGTCACGAGGACGACCGAGATGGTCATCGCGAGGTTGCGGCGCAGGCCGGCACCGATCTCGGCGAGGATGAACTGGGCGCGCACCTGCTACCACTCCCCCCGGCTGGACCGCTGCACCTGCGTCGAGCTCACGGCGGAGCCGCGCGTCGCACCCTGCTGCGACGGCTGGACGCGAGCAGGCGGCTCGATCGTGGGCACCGGGCGCACCTCGACGGGCGGCGACCACGGTCGCTCCGCGAGGTGACCGGTCGGCTCACGCAGAGCGTCGCCGTCGGGCATGGGCACCCCCGCGCCGTAGACGCCGTCCTTCTGGTCGCGCAGCACGACACCGTTCGAGAGCTCGATGACGCGCTGGCGCATCTGGTTGACGAAGCCCGAGTCGTGCGTGGCCATGACGACCGTGGTCCCCGTGGCGTTGATGCGGGACAGCAGGTTCATGATGCCGAGCGACGTGTTCGGGTCGAGGTTTCCCGTGGGCTCGTCCGCGAGCAGGATCGAGGGTCGGTTGACGAACGCGCGAGCGATGGCGACACGTTGCTGCTCACCGCCCGAGAGCTCGTGCGGGCGCCGCTTCTCCTTGCCCTGCAGCCCGACCGTCTCGAGGACCTCGGGGACGGTCACGGCGATCATGTGACGCGGCCGGCCCGTCACCTGGAGTGCGAACGCGACGTTCTCGAAGACCGTCTTGTTCTGCAGCAGGCGGAAGTCCTGGAACACGACGCCGATCTGCCGGCGCAGCGACGGGACCTTCCAGCTCGACAGGGTCGACAGGTCGCGGCCGGCGACGAAGACCTTGCCCTGCGTGGGCCGCTCCTCGCGCAGCGCGAGCCGCAGGCAGGTCGACTTCCCGGAGCCGGACGCGCCGACCAGGAAGACGAACTCGCCGCGCTCGATCTCGGCGGACATGCCGTTCAGGGCAGGTCTGGCGCCGCGGGCGTAGACCTTCGAGACGTTCTCAAAACGGATCACAGGGGTTGACCAGTCTCTCGTTGGGGGAAGCGAAAACAGTTCGCTGGTCGCCCACGAGAGTAGGCACGCCCTCATGCCCTGACACCGCTGACACGCCGGGTGCGTCGGGATCCGGACCGCCGGAGGGACGTTTCACCCCGGGTGACGGGAGAGGCCGGGACACGAGGTCCCGGCCCCTCCGTCAGGCCTGGTCAGCGCTACGGCGCCACCGGATCCCGGCCTCGATGAAACCGTCGATGTCGCCGTCGAAGACCCCCGAGGTGTTGCCTACCTCGTACTCGGTCCGCAGGTCCTTGACCATCTGGTAGGGGTGCAGGACGTACGAGCGCATCTGGTCGCCCCAGCTCGCCTTGATGTCTCCTGCCATGGCCTTCTTGGCCGCGCTCTCCTCGGCCTGACGCTGCAGGAGCAGGCGGGACTGGAGCACGCGCAGGGCCGCGGCACGGTTCTGGATCTGCGACTTCTCGTTCTGCATCGAGACGACGATCCCCGTGGGGATGTGGGTCATGCGCACGGCCGAGTCCGTCGTGTTGACGGACTGCCCGCCGGGGCCCGACGAGCGGAACACGTCGACCTTGATCTCCGACTCGGGGATCTCGACCGAGTCCGTCTGCTCGATGAGCGGGATGACCTCGACAGCGGCGAACGAGGTCTGGCGGCGGCCCTGGTTGTCGAACGGCGAGATGCGGACCAGGCGGTGCGTGCCGGCCTCGACCGACAGGTGCCCGAAGGCATAGGGAGCCTTGACCTCGAACGTCGCGGACTTGAGGCCTGCCTCCTCGGCGTAGGACGTGTCGAGGACCTGGGTCGGGTAGCCGTGGCGCTCGGCCCAGCGCAGGTACATGCGCATGAGCATCTCCGCGAAGTCGGCCGCGTCGACGCCGCCGGCACCGGCGCGGATCGTCACGACCGCCTCACGGGCGTCGTACTCGCCCGAGAGCAGGGTCTTGACCTCGAGGACGCCCAGGTCCTTGCGGATCAGCTCGAGCTCGGATGCCGCCTCAGCGAGGGTCGCCGCACTGTCAGCGTCGCCGACGTCAGCATCACTGGCCATCTCGACGAGCGTCTCCAGGTCGTCGATCCGGTCGCTCATGCTCGTGATGCGGTCGAGCTCGGACTGCGTCTGCGAGAGCGCGGTCGTGACCTTCTGGGCGGCGTCCGTGTCGTCCCACAGGTCCGGCGCCGACGCCTTGTCCGACAGCTCGGCGATCTGGACGCGCAGGGCGTCCGGGTCGCTCACGGCGCTGATGGTGTCGAGCGTCGATCGGAGGGCGCGGATCTCGTGCGGGAAGTCGATGGTGGCCACGGTCCTCAAGGTTACGCGACGACGGCGCCCCGCACGGCCCGGTCCCGTGGGCGTGCGCCCGCAGCGTCTCTCGTCAGCCGCCCGACGACGGCGCTCGCGCCCCGTGCACGGGCTCGACCTCGGCGTCGGGTGCGGCGAGCGTGCCCGTGCCGGGCTGTGCGGGAGCGGTGCCGTCGTCGGCGGCGGGCTCACCTGCCGCCGAGGCGCGACCTTCGGCGCGGGCCGTCGCGAGGAGCGCCTCCAGACGCTGCTTGCGGCGTCGGCGGTTGTCGCGCACGCCGAGCACGACGAGCACCACCACGGCGACGAGGAGCAGGTGGACCCAGGGGACGGCCCAGGTCGTCACCGTGACGGTGACGGGACGCAGGTCCGCGGCGGGGACGTCGATCGCGCCGCCCGTCTCCCCCTCGGTCGCCACGAGCGACGGGACCACGACGACCTCGGTCGTCACGGGGCCGACGGGCCAGATCCCTCCGATCGTCACGGCCGTCGAGCGCGACGTGCCGGGGATCAGCTCCTTGACCCCCTCGACGCCCCGGTCGACGGTCGTCGCTCCGATGCCGAACGCCCCGGAGGCCTTGATGGTCTGGTCCCCGCCGACCCGCAGGTTGCCGTCGTTGGTGACCTCGTAGGACACCCGGACGTCGCCGGGCGCGAACGGGTTCCACGACGGCGTGTAGGTCGCGGTGACCTGGTCGAGCGCGATCGACGGCACGACCTCCCCCGGCACCCGCAGGTTGACGCGGACACCCACCCGGCTCTCGACCCCGACCCCGGGGCCGGCGGCAGAGGATGCCGTCGTGACCGTCGCGACGATCCCGGCGGGGTGGTCGCCCGGTGTCACGTTGTCCGGCACCGTGATGGTGAACGGCACGACGACGGTCTCCCCTGCGGGGACCTCGACGCTCTGCTGCACCTCGAACCACCCGCCGGAGTCCTGGGGCTCCTGGTCGGAGGTGCGGATGTCGAAGCTCCCCGTGGGCGTGAAGATCCCGTCGTTCGTGACCATGGCGAACGTGACGGGGGCAGGGCCGTGGTTGGAGACGGCGACCTGGTCCTGGATCTGGGCGCCCGGTTCCGCGACGAAGTCGAAGATCCTCCGGTCGTCGGGGCCGTCGGGCGAGGCCGTGGTGACCGAGAACCGGATGCCCCCCGGGTCGGGGGCGGTCGCCTGGGCAGATCCGACGACGCCTGTCAGGGCGAGGGCCAGGACCCCCAGCGACGCGAGCCCGCGCACGAACCCGCCACCAGGCCTCCTCGCAGGCCGAGGTCCTGTCTCACGCGCCTTCTTCATGTCCGTGCTCACCACGACTTCCGGTCTTCGTCGAACGGGATTGCTGCTCCGGAGACGGTACAGGGCCGACGGACATCCGTCGGCCCTGCGTCGTCACCGTCCGTGACTGGTCTCGCGAGGAGCCGTCAGCTCTCCATGAGCGTGAGCGTCAGCGTCGACGCGTACGCACCGGAGGGCGTGCCCTTGGGGACCGTGAGGTTCAGGCCGGCCTTGACGCCGAACGACTGCCCCTTGGCCTCGAGCGAGGAGCCGCTCGACACCAGCAGGTCGCCGACCTGGACGCCACCCGTGAGCCAGTCCCCACCGGGGCCCTCGCCTGCGGGGACCTCCTGGAGCTCGCCCGCGATCGGCTGGCCCGGCGTGACGTTGAAGTCGCCGGGGATCGGGTTCGCCAGCTCGGGGACCCAGCCGAGGTTGGAGGAGTCGATCTCCGGCAGGCCTGCCGCCGTGAAGCTGCTGACCTGGCCGGTGACGGTCCAGCTCGCGTCCGCACCCACGTCGTTGCGGTCGTCGGTCACGCTGATACCGTCGAGGAGACCCGTGAACTCACGGTTCCCAGCGGCCCAGATGTCCTCGTCCGTCGTCTCGCCCAGCGTGACGGACGGGTTGGCGACGTTGAGCGCGAGTGCTCCGACCGGCGTGACGGCGACCTGGATCTGGACGTCCTCCTCACCGTGGGTCACCTCGTCGGCGACGGCCCCGGAGGCCATCGCGACGGTTCCGAGAAGCATCGCACCGAGTGCTCCGCCGGCAATCCACTGCTTCCTTGCACGTGCGTTCATGTAAGTCTCCGTCGTTGGAGGGTGTCGGACCGGATCACCATAGCGGCGAACCCTTGTTTTGTCAGTCATCAGACAAAAGTTGCATGGTTCGTTAAGAAAGTGAACGTACTTGGTCACCTTGTACCGCCCGTGTTCACCGGATGGTCATGCGTACCACCGACCCTCGGGACTCACCAAGCGCGCGCTCTGGACTCGGCACGCACGAGGATGCCGTCCGACCACAGCTGGGTCACCCAGGTGACGAGGACCGGGCGGGACAACCCGACCAGCCGGACCTCCGCGGTCCGTCCGTCGGGCGTCGACGCCTCGACGATGGTGACAGCATGCAGGTCGTCCAGCATCTCGGGGTGCGCGGCCACGAACTCCTCGACCGAGGCCCGCACCTCCGCGTCGCTGAGCCGGAGCACCGCCTGCTCCCCAGGGACGGGCACCCGCCCCTCGTAGAAGATGTCCTCGCTCATCGAGTCGGCGGCGTCGAGCGCCGCCGCGTCCGCGACGTCGAGAAGTCGCTTGCGGTCGAGGTGGACCCCCGTCGCCGAGACCACCACGGTCACCAGGAGGAGCGCGAACGCGACGAAGGCGCTCGTGAGGAGCATGATCTGGCCGTCATCGTCGCGCCCCCGCACGAGCCGGCCGCGTCCTGCGTCGGTCCGGGGCGCTGACGCGGTCCGGCGTCCGCGCCTCACGGCCGGGCCCCCGCGTACCGGTCCACGGGCGAGACGTGGGCGGCCTCGACCGGGACGGACAAAGGTACCCACGACCGGACCCCCGGCGGGACGAACGGGAGCGGGACGTCATAGCGCACGACCGTGGCGACCTCGCTCCCCGGGGCGAGGCAGTGCGGGCTCGAGCACGAGATCGACAGGACGTCGGCAGGTCGCACCTCCTCGAACCCCTGGTCGGCCAGCGCCAGGGAGACCGCGACGCCGGCCCGCGCCTCACCCTGCGCGACCGAGTCGGCCGTGACGAAGGCACGGGCCGACTCCTTCGCGGCGCCCTCGACCGCGAAGGTCGCCGCCTGGATCCTCCCGAGAGTCAGCGCGAGGTACATCACGGGCAGGAGGAGCAGGAGTGCGGCTCCCAGGAACTCCACGATCGCGTTCCCCTGCTCCCGCCCCCCGAGACGTCTCGAGCGACGCCTGGGGACCGCGCGGGGCCCGGGTCCCCTCCGCAGCCTCCGGACTGCCACTCGGGCGGCCCCTCCGTCCCGGGCCGCCCGCTCACGCTGTCGCACTCCGGCCCCCTCGCGCCCGCTCACTGCTCCTCCTTCAACGCATGCCCGTCCACCGTGACCGCTCCCGACGGGCCGAGCAGCCCGACGGCGGGCAACGGAAAGGTCACCGTCACCTCGACGACCCGCAGCCCGTCGTGGTCGACCTCTCGCGCCGAGACGTCCTGCGCGAACCGCTCCGACAAGGCCGCGTCGATCAAGGCTCGCGTCCGCGCCACTCCGTCCTCGGTGGTCCGGTCCGCCGTGCCAGCCAGCCGCGCTCCTTCCGCCGCGCTGTCGATCACGATCGCTCGCACGTACACCGCGAGCACCACCTGGAGAACGCCCAGGAACAGGACGAGGAGAAGGACGGAGACGAGGACGAAGTCGACGACAGCCGAACCCTGCTCCTGCGCGCGAACGCCCCGGCCAGGGGGCGGGACCAGTCGCCGACGCGCCAGGCTCACGGACCGCCGACGCTGTTGATCGCGTTCGTGAAGGTCTCCGTGAGCGCCGGGCCCGCGACGGCCCACAGCGCGATGACCAGTCCCGCGGTCATCAGGGTCACCAGGACCCAGCCCGGGACGTCTCCGCGATCACGCTCCTGCGCGACCTGCTGGAACCTCGCACGCACGGTCATGCTCATCAGTCGTCTCGTCATCTCGTTCCTTCGGTCGGTCGCGCGCTGCGGTCGCGTGCGGTCGTGGTCCAGGTCGGTCGTCCTGGTCGGTCGTCCAGGTCTTTTCGTCAAGATCGAGAACGGACGGCGGGTCGCCCGCCGTCCGGAAAGGTCGTCACAAGCCGATTCGCAGGGTCGCGATCGACGGGAATATCGCGAAAACCACGGTCACGGGGAGGATCAGGAAGACGACGGGCACCATCATGAGAACCTCCTTGCGCCCACCCGACTCCATGAGGGCCCGGCGGCCCGCCTCCCGGACGTCCTGCGCCTGCGCGCGCAGGACGTCGGCGAGCGGCGTGCCTCGCTCGACGGCCACGGCGACCCCCTCCGCGAAGCGTGTGAGGCTCGTCAGCGCAGTCCGGTCGGCGAGCCCTTCGAGAGCACGGGCCAGCGGCACCCCCGAGCGGACCATCGAGAGCGTCAGCGCGAGCTCGGTCGACAGCTCGCCCCGGGCCATGGTCGCGACACGCTCCATCGCCGCGACCGGCCCCTCCCCCGCCCCGACGGACAGCGCGAGCAGCTCCGCGATCGTGGGAAACTCCATGAGCATGCGCTCCTCGCGCCGGGCGACCTGCCGAGAGAGCCGGTAGTCGCAGCCGAGCAGCCCACCAAGTCCGCAGAAGGCGACGAGAGCAGCCAGGACCACGGGGGACGATCCCCTGGTCGCGGCCAGGAGCAGGGCGAGGAGAAGGCCGCCGACCAGTGCGAGCGCTGCCCACACCACCTGCTGGGCCCAGAACTGGTCGACGCTCTCGAGTCGGCCGGCCTGGTCGAGGCGCCGGCGAAGCACCGCACGGGTCGACCCGAACTTCTCGAGCCCCCGCCCGACCTCGGCGAGCCACGGGCCTACGAGACGGTCGAGGGACGGGAAGGGCGATCGCGTCGACGACTCCTGCAGCAGTCCCGACGTGGTGCCGATCACGCGCAGATAGGGTCCGACCCGCTCGTCGAGGCGGACCCGGCTGGCACGCAGACGCGACACGACGACGAGGAGCCCGCATCCCAGCATCGCCCCGGCCACGACACCGATCCACGACACCTCGATCCCTTCGGACCCGTTCACCGCAGGACCCGCACTTCCTCGGGCAACCGCCCGATCCGACGCATGATCTGGTAGGCGACCACCGAGGTGAGCGCGCCGGCTCCGAGCACGACGGCCCCCTGGAACGAGCTGTAGGCCTGCGCGGTCTCGGGTCGGGTGGCCAGCAGGGCCAGGACGACCCACGGACCTGCCACCGCGAGTCGGGCGCCGTTCACGGTCCACGACTGGCGCGCCTCGAGCTCTCCTCGCGTCCTGGCGTCCTCGCGCAGGAACATCGCGAGCGTGCGCAGCAGCTTGCCGAGATCCGTGCCCCCCACCTCCCTCGTCATGCGCAGGGCCTCGACGATGCGGTCGGCGACGGGATCTGCCAGTCGCGCCTTGAGCGCGTCCAGGCAGTCGCCGAAGCGCCCGGTCGCACGAAAGTCCTGGGCAAAGCGAGCGAAGGGTTCCCGCAGCTCGACCGGCCCCCGCTCCCCGAGCTGGCCCACCGCCTCGGGCAGCGAGAGGCCCGCACGCACGCCCGAGGCAAGGTGATCCACGACCTCGGGCCACACGTCACGCAGGCTCGAGCGGCGCCGTCGGGCACGCGAGCGCACGAGAGCGACGGGCGCAGCGCCCGCCATCGCCGCGAAGCACACCGCGACGGGCAGCGCCCGGGTGAGTGCGAGCACGACCAGCAGGACGAACGCTCCGAGTGCCACGCTCACGCCCACCAGGGCGCGCGGGGTGACCGTCGGGGCCCCGGCGAGCACCAGGAGGTCCTGCGTCCTCGTCGCCCAGGCGTCGGCCCGACGGGGAGGGCGAGGCGCCGGCTCCCACCAGGCCCACCAGACGCAGAACACCCCGACCCCGAGCAGCAGGCCCACCATGACGCCCATGTCAGCGGGCCTCCCCCGGTCGTGGACCGACCATGAGCGCCGCGAGGTCGATCCCGGCCCGGGCGAAGCGCTCCTCTGCCGGCGGGAACCCGTCGCCGCGCACGAGACCGCCCCCGACGCGGTGGAAGAGGTCCGAGGTCTCGACAACCCCCTGCTCCACGCGCCCGGGGACCCCGACGATCTCGCGGACCTGACGTCGACCGTCCGCGGTCACGCCCAGGTGGACCACGACGTCGACCGCACCGGCCACGGTCGGGACGACGAAGCGGTCCGAGACGTTCTCCCCGGCCAGCAGCGGCAGCGTGCACATCTTGGAGATCGCCTCCCGCGCCGAGTTCGCGTGGATCGTGCACATCCCCGGGACGCCAGCGTTCAGGGCGATCAGCAGGTCGAAGCTCTCCGCCTCGCGCACCTCGCCGATGACGATCCGGTCCGGACGCATGCGCAACGCCTCCTTGACCAGACGTCGCAGCGGGATCTCCCCCGTGCCCTCGAGGCTGGGCTGACGACACTGCATCGAGACGATGTCGCGCACCGCGAAGCGCAGCTCGAACACCTCCTCGCACGTGATGACCCTCTCGTGCGAGGGGATCGACCCGGCGAGCGCGTTGAGCATGGTCGTCTTGCCCGCCTGCGTGGCGCCCGCCACGAGGACGTTCAGCCCCGCCCGGACGCAGGCGTGCAGGAACGCCGCGGCGTGCGGGGTGAGGGACCCCAGGCGCACCAGGTGCTCGAGGTGAGAGGCCCGCACGACGTGCTTGCGGATGTTCACGGCGAAGTGCTCGCGCGTGACGTCCGGGATCACGACGTGCAACCGCTCGCCCCCGGGCAGCGCGGCGTCGACGAAGGGGCTCGAGAGGTCGAGGCGCCGACCGGAAGACTTGAGCATCTGCTCGACGAGGTCGCGGACCTGGGTGCTCGTGAGGATGGTCGAGGTGAGCTCGGCCGTCCCGCCGCGCGCGACGAAGACCTGCGCGGGCGAGTTGATCCAGACCTCTTCGATCTCCGGGTCGTCGAGGTACTTCTGGAGGGGGCCGAGCCCCGCGACGGCGTCGAGGACCGCCCGCACGGCGCCGGGGACGTCGGCGAGCGGGGGCACGACGCCCAGCGCCGTGCGGGTGTCGTAGTCCGCCAGGGCGTCGGCGACGAGCTGGTCGATCCCCGCCTTGTCGCGCAGCGGGTCGACGCCTCGGCGGCGGATCAGCTCGCGAACCTCGCGCTCGAGGATCGCCACGCCTGCGGTGCTCATCGTCGTGCCACGCTCCCCTGCGTCCCTGCGCGCCCCCCGCGCAGTCGACCACCCGGCGGGGTGGTTGCGCGCCGAGACTAGGGCACGACCGGCCGGGTCCGCACCGCCCCCTGTGGACAACCGCTCAGGATCCGCGGGATCTCGCGGATCACACCTCGGTGGATGTCCGAACTGTGGTCAGGGCCCCACGAGCTCCGGGCAGGGCAGCAGCGCGGGCCGCCACGGCGAGCGCACACCCGGCATAGGGTCGGCGCATGTCTGCGAGCACCCCCGCCGTCCCCCGTCCCGCCCTTCCCCAGGTCCCCGGCCGTTGGCGCGCCGCGGCCGCCGCGACGGGCCTGCTGCGCCCCGACGGGTCGGTGGCGTCGACGATCTTCGCCGAGATGACGAACCTCGCGCTGCGCACGGGGGCGATCAACCTGGGCCAGGGCTTCCCCGACGTGGACGGCCCGCACGCGATCAAGGAGGCCGCGATCCGCGCGATCGAGAACGGTCACAACCAGTACCCGCCGGGCACGGGCATCCCGGTGCTGCGCGAGGCGGTCGCGGACCACCAGCGCCGCCACTACGGTCTCGACCTGGACCCGGACACCGAGGTGCTGGTCACCACGGGGGCCACCGAGGCGCTGGCCGCGACGATCCTGGCTCTGGCGGGACCGGGCGACGAGGTCGTGACCCTCGAGCCCTTCTACGACTCGCACGCGGCGTGCATCGCGCTCGCGGGCGCGACGCACGTGCGCGTCCCGCTCCACCCGACCCCGGACGGGTTCCGCCTCGATCCCGCGCAGGTGCGCGCCGCCGTCGGGCCGCGGACGCGGTTGATCCTGGTCAACACGCCGCACAACCCGACCGGGACCGTCCTGACGCGCGCCGAGCTCGAGGTGGTCGCGGAGGCGGCGCGGTCCGTGGACGCGGTCGTCGTGACGGACGAGGTCTACGAGCACCTCGTGTACGACGACGCGGTGCACGTGCCCGTCGCGACGCTGCCGGGCATGGCCGAGCGCACGATCACGATCTCCTCGGCCGGCAAGACGTTCTCCTTCACGGGCTGGAAGATCGGCTGGCTGCACGGCCCGGCGCACCTCGTGGAGGCCGTGCGCACGGTCAAGCAGTTCCTGACGTACACGTCGGGGGCGCCGTTCCAGCCCGCGATCGCGCAGGCCCTGGCCGACGACGAGGCGCCGCGCGCCCTGGCCGCGTCCCTCGCGGCCCGGCGGGACCTGCTGTGCGAGGGCCTGGTGGCCGCGGGCTTCGAGGTCGTCGTGCCGCGGGGCACGTACTTCGTGGTCGCCGACGGCGCGCCGCTCGGCTTCGAGGACGGCACCGAGCTGTGCCGTCGGCTGCCCGGGCTCGCGGGCGTCGTGGGCGTGCCGGTGAGCGCGTTCTGCGCCGCGTCACCGGGCGACGGGGACCCCTCGGGCCCGACGACGGCGCAGGCCCTGGCCTCTCGGGTCCGGTTCACGTTCGTCAAGCGTGAGGACGTGCTCCGCCAGGCGGTGAACCAGCTCGCCACGCTGCGCCCGCGCTAGCGACCTCGGAGGAGTCAGCAGACCCCCGGCAGGCGCGGGTCGTCCTCGGGCACGGGCGGCGCGACGGGGGTCTCGCCGCCGGTTGTCCCGGCCCCGGTGTCGCCACCGGACGTCGAGTCGGTCCCGGTGTCGGCACCCGCGCCGGTGCCGGTCCCCGCGTCCGGCACGGTCGCGTCGTCGCGAGGGTCGGTCGGAGCGGAGGTCTCGTGCCCGGGTGGCGGGGTGTCGGTGGCCATACGGTCCCAGATCGCCTGGGCGTCCTTGGTCCACACGACGCGGTTCTTGTCGGTCGGTGCCTCGACGACGGGCAGCTCGGTGAAGACGATCTCGTTGGTGTCGATGTCCTTGAGCGAGAACGCGAGGCCGGCGAGCGAGTCGAGGCCGGCGAGGTTCGGGCTCGCGCTCACGGACGACAGCACGGCCTTGATCATGGCGTAGAGCTGGGGTGCGTTGGTGATGAGGTTCTTGGACAGGACCTCGCGCAGCATCGAGTCGATGAAGGCCTGCTGCCGCGGGATGCGGGACAGGTCACTGCCCATCTCGAGGCCCATGCCCGTGCCGTGACGGGCCCGGAGGAAGCTGATCGCCTGGTTCCCGTCGAGCGTGGTCTGACCCGCCGGCAGGTCGAGCGTCCCGTACCTGGGGTTCTCCTTCATGGGCTCGGGCAGGCACATCGTCACCCCGCCGATCGCGTCGACGACGCCCACGACCCCGTTCATCTTCACCACGACGTGGTCGGTGATCGTGAGCCCGGTGAGCGACTGCACGGTCGAGATGGTGCAGGCCGCAGCGCCGACCATGTCGTCGTCCTTGCCCGCCCCGATCTGGAAGGCCTCGTTGAACATCGCGCTCTTGCGCGCCTTGGTGGTCGACCCGTCGGTCAGGTTGCACGCCGGGATCGCGACGAGCGAGTCGCGCGGGATCGAGACGAGCTCCATGCGGGTCCGGTCGCCCGAGACGTGCACGACGAACGTCGTGTCAGAGCGCATGCCCTCTTCCTCGCCCGCGATCGCAGCGTTCTCGGCGTCACGGTAGTCCGTGCCCATCACGAGGATGTTGAGCGCCTGCCCGGCGAACGGGTCGTCGGGATCGCGGGGCGGCTCGGGCGACGCCCCCACGACGAGGTCCGAGACGTCGCTCACGTCCACGGCGTTCTGCATGTCGACGTACGTCGCGACGGCCGCGGAGCCGACGAAGACGAAGGCAGCGGTCGTCAGCATGCCGACCGCTCGAAGGACCTTGTGCGTGCGCTGCGAGCGCGCGTGATGAGGGCCGCTCTTCGAGGCGGTCTTCGGGCTGGGCATGGGATGAGCCTAGATGCAGCTCACGGGTAAGGCCTTCGTGTCGTGCAAAGGAAATGTGAAGTGTCCTGCTGGATCGCCCGTCCGACGGGGGGTGCATCGACCCTGGGTGAAATCATGCGGGCAGGTGCCAGCCACCCTTGCGGAACGCGGGCGTCGCGAGCCCGAGGACGAGGAGGGAAGCCACGACGGCCCCCAGCATGACCGTGCTCATGGCCACCGCGTCGCCTCCGAGGACCCCGACGAGGGGGCTCACGAGCCCGGCGACCCCGGCCTGGAAGGCCCCGATGACCGCGGCGGCCGTCCCGGCCCTCTCGCCGTGCCGGGTCAGGGCCAGCGCGGAGGCGTTGGCCGGGATGAGTCCCTGGAGCGCGAGCGTGAGCCACAGCGCGGCCAGGAGCCCGATCAGGCCGCCCGCCCCGGTGAGCGCCACGACGAACAGCCCCACCGCGAACACCCCCTGGAGGACCAGGGCGGCGCGCAGGATCCGCACGGGGGCGACGCGCCGCACGAGCGAGGCGTTGACCTGGGCCGAGATCACGAGGCCGATCCCGTTGACCGCGAACAGGGCGGCGAACTGCTGGTGGGTGAGCCCGTACCCTTCCTGCAGGACGAACGGCGAGCCGACGACGTAGCTCATCAGGACGGCCATGCCGAGCCCGGGGAGGACGGCCAGGGCGACGAAGTGGCGGTCCTTGAGGAGCGCTCCGTAGCCGCGGAAGACGCTGCCGACCCCGCCCACCTGGCGGCGTTCGGTCTCGAGGGTCTCGGGCATGAAACGCAGGACGACGAGCCCCAGGACGAGGCCCAGGACCGCGAGGACCCAGAACACCCAGCGCCAGTCGCCGTGCCCGGCGACGAACGAGCCGATGGTCGGCGCCAGGAGCGGCGCGAGCCCGATGACGAGCATGAGCCGCGACAGGATCCTGGCGGCGTCCGACCCGGTGAACCGGTCGCGGATCACGGCGATCGAGACGACCTGGGCCGAGGCGTTGAAGAAGCCCTGGAGGACGCGCAGGACGATGAGCCAGCCGATGGTCGGCACGACCGCGCACAGGACCGAGGTCACGACGTGCAGCGCGAGGCCGATGATGACGGGCGCCCGGCGTCCGTACCGGTCGGACAGCGGGCCGATCACGAGCTGTCCGAACGCGCCGCCGACGAGCATCCCGGCCAGGGTGAGCTGCGCGAGGGCGGGGCTGGCGTCGAGGTCCGCCGCGACGTCGGGCAGGGACGGCAGGTACATGTCGACCGTGAACGCCGGGAGCGTGGCGAGTGCGCCGAGCAGGAGGACCCACTTGACGGTGGAGCGGCCGGGGCGCCGGGCCGTGGCGGCGGGCTCCGAGGTGGAGCGGGGGGCCGGCGGGGTGGGTGCAGTTCCTGCCGGGGGTGTCTCCATGGGTTCGATCATAACGATTCGACCGCCCGGCCACGCCCGGATCCGGGACCAGGTTTCGTGACGTGCTCGACGGCGCAGCCGCCTGTGCCACCCGACCTCACCGCACGCTCAGCGGCCCAGCAGGAGCCACGTGACGCCGAGGGAGACGAGCGCGAACGCCGGAACGACCCACGTGACCGTCGCCGACAGGCGTCGCGTCCGCCGCACCGGGCCGTCCTGCGGTTCACCGGGCAGCGGCGAGACGATCGGGTCGTCGAGCGTGCCTCTCCTGGCCTGGACCGCGCTCCACGCCGTGCCCACGGCGAGCACGAGCGCACCGGCGACCGCGACGGGCCAGGCCGGGAGCGAGACGAGGACGCCGTCCAGCAGGACGGGGACCACGACGAGCACCGCCATGCAGCCCGCCAGGGCGAAGAACGACACCAGCGGTCGCTCCAGGATGGTTCGCAGCACCGGGGAGCTGAACCGGTAGAAGAGCAGGATCGCCGCCCCGAACGCCGCGATCATCGCGAGCATCCCGGCCGTCACGTCGACGCTCGGCGCCGCATCGCCGGCTCGCCCGGCCAGGGCCACCGCCGAGCCGCCCCAGCCGAGGAGCAGCAGCCCCAGGAACTGGGCGGTCACCGGCCCGAGCACCTTCACGACCTCCCACCGCTTGTCGGGCTCGACGGGCAGGTCGAGGCTCCTCGCGTAGGCCACGGGGTTCCCGAACGCCTCTGCGGCGGACTCTCCGCTCTCCGCGCAGTGGGACTCGACCTCGGTGAGCGCCCCACCGAGGGCGGCGCCCGGCACGTCGAGCAGCCTCAGCTCGATCAGGAAGGCCTCGGCCCACTCCTCCTCGACGTGCGGCGCGAGGCGCCTCTCGATCTCGTAGCGCGCGGCGGTCCGCTTCTCGCTCGTGCGGGTCATCGGTTCTCCTCGGTGGGGGTGGATCGACGGGCGGGGTCGTCGGCGCCGGGCTGCTCGGCCTCGGCCCCGGTGCCGGCGACGAGCTCACGGGTCGTCCGGGTGAACGCCTCCCACAGCGCGACACGCTGCGCGAGCTCGTGGCGGCCCGCGTCGGTGAGGTCGTAGTACTTGCGCCCGGGCCCGCCATCTCCGGCCCGCCACTCGACCGTGACGAGACCGCCCGTCTCGAGGCGCCCGAGCAGCGGGTAGAGGGTCCCGCCCTTGATGACCCCGAGGCCGCCGTCGGCGAGGCGCGCGGCGATCGCGTACCCGTAGGTGGGGCCCTCGGCGAGGGTGCGCAGCACGCAGACGTCGAGGACGCCGCGGAGCCACTCGCTGGGCCAGGTGCTCTCGGTCATGGCTAGATCGTGTCGCTAACTAGTCAGCCTGTCAACCTAGCCACGACCGAGGCCCGACGGCGCCGCTCGCCGACGCGATCGCCGAGCGCAGCGCGCGGCGTGGGTGGCACGAGGCATCCTGGGAGACATGTGCGGACGCTATGCCTCCTTCCGGGACGCCCAGGACCTCGCCGACGATTTCGCGATCGCCGACCTCGCCGACGACGCGCGGCTCCTGCCACCGTCGTGGAACGTCGCCCCCACCGACCCCGTGCGAATCGTCGTCGAACGAGCGGCCAAGGACACGGGCGAGGTCCGCCGTTCCTTGCGCGTCGCCCGCTGGGGCCTGGTGCCGAGCTGGGCCAAAGACCCCGGCGTCGGGGCGCGCATGATCAACGCGCGGGCCGAGTCGTTGCTCGACAAGCCCGCGTTCGCCAAGCCGTTCGCGGCCCGCCGCTGCCTCGTGCCGGCCGACGGGTACTACGAGTGGCGGAAGGTCGAGACGCCTCCGGCTCCCGGATCCACCGCGCGCAGGCCCAAGGTGACCAAGCAGCCGTTCTACATCCATCCGGACGGGCCCGCGGTCGCCGCCTTCGCGGGCCTCTACGAGTTCTGGCGGGACCCCGCCAAGGCCGACGACGACCCCACCCGCTGGCTCGTCTCGACCACGATCATCACGACCGACGCCGCCCCGGCGCTCGCCTCGATCCACGACCGCATGCCGCTCGCGCTCGCCCCGGACCGGTGGGACGCGTGGCTCGACCCTGCGGTCGGCAAGGACGAGGCTGCGGGACTGCTGGTCGCACCCGAGGTCCGCATGGAGGCCCAGGAGGTCGCGCCGCTCGTCAACAGCGTCGCCAACGACGGCCCGGAGCTCGTCCAGGCGGTCTGAGGCCCGACCTCAGCCCTTGTACGCCCACTGCAGGCGCACGGGCTCGATGACCCCGAGCCCGTGCACCTCGCGCTCGGGCTGCGCGGTCAGCGCGAACCGCGAGTCCCTGGCCAGCAGGGCCGCGGTCTCCCGGTCCATCAGCACGGTCGCGGGCTCGGCGATCTCGGTGAGTCGCGAGGCCAGGTTCACCGACGGTCCGAACACGTCGCCGAAGCGTGAGAGCACCCGGCCCCAGACCAGGCTGACCCGCACGGGCGGGACCTCCACGCCCTCGCCGGCCCGCTCACCCTCCTCGGCGAGCCCCAGCGCGACCTTGGCGCCGGTCGCGACGTCGTCGGCGACGTAGAGGACCGCGTCGCCGATCGTCTTGACGACCCGGCCGCCCGCCGCGGTGATGATGTCGCGCGCACGGGTCTCGAAGAGCTGGACGAACTCCGCGAGCTCGCTCGACCCGAGGCCCGCGGTGCGCTTGGTGAACGACACGATGTCCGCGAAGCCCACGGCCCGTGGCAGCGGGAGCGCCTGGGAGTCCGCGACGTCCCCCGCCCGCGCCTCGGAGAACTCGACCGTGAACCGCGCCGCGACCGCCGCGAGCTGGCGGCGCCACGCGTGGCGCAGCTGGGTCTCCAGGACGGGGGCGAGGTCGGGCAGGCGGTCCAGGACGAGCAGGCGGGCGCTCGTGTCGTCGAGGTCGAACCGCTTGGTCATGTGCTCGACGAGGGCCTCGACCTGCCACAGCACCAGCCGCTCGGTCGTGTGCCCCATCGACCGGATCAGCGTCGTGAGCGACCGGTCGTCGAACTTCTCGCGCTCCGCGACCGAGTAGATCTCCTCGAGGGCGACCGCGTCGTCCTCGGTGAACATCTGCTCCTGCTGCTCGGTGATGGGCAGGCCGAGCGCCTGCCAGTAGGAGCGCACCTGCCGCTCCGTGAGCCCGGCCCGCTCGGCGAGCCCCTCGACCGTCAGCGCGCGGGGCCCGCCCAGGAGCGCCTCGTCCAGGTCCGCCTCGACCGGGGAAGGGGCGGAGGGCGCAGAGGGCGGGCCGCCTGCCCCGGAGAGCGCGGAGAGCGCCGCCACGTCGGCTCGACCCTCCGGCCGACTCTCCCCAGCAGCCTCGGTCGTCTCGATGGTCTCGATGGTCTCGTCGGCTGCCTCAGGGATGTCGTGCGTCACAGACCGATCCTAGTTCAGGCGACCTGACACCCCGTCGCACTCACCCCGCGGGGACGTCGCCGCCCGCCCCTGCAGAGGGGGTAGGCACAGCAGAGGGGGTCGGCACCGCAGCGGGGGCCGCAGCGCCTGCACCCGCGGGCGCCCCGTCCCGCAGCCGGAGGTGGTGCACGTCGCCGCTGTGCAGCACGCGGGACGTCCCGTCCTGCTCCCGCACCAGCAGCGAGCCGTCCGGCCCGAACCCGTAGGCCTCACCGCTCACCTGGCCGCCGCCCGTGAGGTCGACCCGCACCTGCGCCCCGAGCGTCGCGCTGACCTCGGCGCACTCCTCGGCGAGCCCGGCCTCGACGGCGTCGCCCACTGCGTCCTGCCACCGGCCGAGGGTCTGGGCGAACGACTCCTCGAGCGCGGTCAGCAGCACCTCACGGTCGGTCGTCGCGGCCCCGACCAGGGCGAGCGAGGTCGCCGACGCGACGGGGAGCTCGCTCTCGCTCTGCCGGACGTTGAGCCCGACGCCCACGATCGCCCCGCCGTCGGGCAGGAGCTCGCACAGGATGCCCGCCACCTTGCGGTACGTGCCCCACCCGGCCATCTCGACGACGGGTCCCGCGCCCGGCGCAGGGACCAGGACGTCGTTGGGCCACTTGACCACGGCCTCGACCCCCGCGGTCGCGCGCAGGCACCGGACCGTCGCGAGGCCCGCGAGCAGCGGCAACCAGCTCAGACGCTCGCGGGGCACGTCGGGACGCACCAGGAGCGAGCCCGTCAGCGCGGTCCGGGCGGGCGTCTGCCACGCGCGGCCCGAGCGCCCCCGCCCGGCCACCTGGTGCTCGGCCACGAGCAGCGCGGGCGCGGGCCAGGCCTGCGGGTCGGCGGCCACGGCCGCAGCCAGCTCGGTGTTCGTCGAGGCCGACTTCGCCACGACCTCGAGCCGGGCGAGCGGGCCGTGCGGGGCCACGAGGAGGTCCGCCAGGAAGCCGGGGCGCAGCGCAGGGTGGTCGGCAGTCGTCATGTGCTCATCATGCACGCGCACGGGCCGTGCACGGCAGAGGGAACACCTTGTGGAAACCCTCCAACGTCTGCGGCCACGCCGGTGCGATCCCTCGCACCCTCTTGGTCCCACCCACCAACTAGGCTCGGCTGCGTGAACGAACCTGTCGCCGGCACCACCCCGGCCCCCACCGGTCAGCTCATCGGCACCGCAGCGAAGCTCGCCGACCTCGACCGTCGGCGCGCCGAGGCGTCGCTCGCGCCCGAGGAGGCCGCGCGTGCCAAGCAGCACGCCCGGAACAAGAAGACGGCCCGCGAGCGCATCGAGGCCCTGCTCGACGAGGGCAGCTTCGTCGAGCTCGACGCGTTCGCCAAGCACCGTTCGGTGAACTTCGGGCTCGAGAAGAAGCGCCTCGCGGGCGATGGCGTGGTCGTGGGCCACGGCACGGTCGACGGCCGCCAGGTGTGCATCTACTCCCAGGACTTCACGGTCTTCGGCGGCAGCCTCGGCGAGGTGCACGGCCAGAAGATCACCAAGGTCCAGGACCTCGCGCTGCGCACGGGAGTCCCCCTCATCGGGATCTCGGACGGCGGCGGTGCGCGCATCCAGGAGGGCGTCGCGGCCCTGACCCAGTTCGCGGAGATCTTCCGCCGCAACGTCGCGGCCTCGGGCGTGATCCCGCAGATCTCGCTCATCCTGGGCCCGAGCGCGGGCGGCGCGGTGTACTCCCCCGCCCTCACGGACTTCATCGTCATGGCCGACCAGACCTCGAACATGTTCATCACGGGCCCGGACGTGATCCGCGCGGTCACGGGCGAGGACGTGGGCTTCGAGGAGCTCGGCGGGGCACGCACGCACAACGAGCGCTCGGGCGTCGCGCACTACATGGGCACCGACGAGGACGACGCGATCGACTACGTGCGCCATCTCCTCGGCTACCTGCCGCAGAACAACCTCTCCGACGCGCCGAGCTTCGCCCCCGAGGACACCGAGCTCGAGGTGAGCGACGAGGACCTCGAGCTCGACGCGCTGATCCCCGACTCCGACTCGCAGCCGTACGACATGCGCACCGTGATCGAGCACGTCCTGGACGACGGCGACTTCCTCGAGGTCCAGCCGCTGTTCGCGAAGAACGTGATCGTCGGATTCGGGCACGTCGAGGGGCAGTCGGTCGGCGTCGTCGCGAACCAGCCCCTCGCGATGGCCGGCACGCTCGACATCGACGCGGCCGAGAAGGCCGCCCGGTTCGTGCGCACGTGCGACGCGTTCAACATCCCCGTCCTGACCCTCGTCGACGTCCCGGGCTTCCTGCCGGGCGTCGACCAGGAGCACCAGGGCATCATCCGGCGCGGCGCCAAGCTCATCTACGCCTACGCCGAGGCCACGGTCCCGCTCGTCACGCTCATCACGCGCAAGGCGTACGGTGGCGCGTACATCGTCATGGGCTCCAAGCAGCTCGGCGCGGACGTGAACCTCGCCTGGCCCACGGCCCAGATCGCGGTCATGGGGGCCGGCGGCGCGGTCAACATCCTCCAGCGCGGGGCCCTGAAGGCCGCAGCCGACCAGGGGCTGGACGTGGACGCCGAGCGCGCCCGCCTGGTCGCCGAGTACGAGGAGGCCATCGTGAACCCGTGGGACGCGGCCGAGCGCGGCTACGTCGACGCGGTGATCCGCCCGTCGGAGACCCGCGTGCAGGTCGTGCGCGCGCTGCGCGCCCTGCGCACCAAGCGTGCGAGCCTGCCCCCCAAGAAGCACGGGAACATCCCGCTGTGATCCTGGGGACGCGTTGACACCAGGGCCGCCACCGGCCCTGCCCCCGACACCACCACCGAACGACGAGACCAACGGCGAGGACGACATGCCCGACCAGCAGCACGGCGACGACCACGCAGGACACGGCCACGAGCACGCCGAGGGCGGCCACGACGGCGAGTCGCACGGCCCCACCCCCCTCGGCCCGGTCGACGAGGCCCCGATGCACTCGGCCGTGGACGCCTTGGCCGCGGCCCTGCACGAGTACGTCGGCACGGCAGTCGGGGTACGTGCCGAGTTCGGCGCCTCCGAGGCCGACGAGGACCCGCGCGTCCTGGCGCTCGAGGCCGCGATCGGCGCGCTCAACGCCCGGCTCTACGACGCGCTCCACGACTCGCTCGGCATGCACCCGGACCTGAGCTCGCTCGTGTGGGGCACCGAGGACGACCTCGGCGCCGGGACCGACGCCGACGCGCCGCCCGCCCCCGAGGTCGCCGAGCCGTTCTACCTGGGCTTCGTCGTGGGCCCGGGCCAGACCCCCGACACGTCGCTCGACTCCGTGATCGACTTCCTCGACAACGCGGGCGAGCAGGTCGTGGCCGCGCTCGTCGAGTCGGGCTTCGACGTCCCCGAGTGGGCCGCGTCGCGCGGGGAGGCGGCGGACTTCGACGGCTACGGCGACGCGGACGACGAGGCGCCGGGAGGCGCCCTGTGAGCGAGACCGGCGCGGCGTCGTCCGGCCGGGAGCTGCGCGTGGTGCGCGGCGCCCCGGACGACGTCGAGGTCGCGGCGCTCGTCGCGGGGCTCGCCGCCGCGGCGGCCGCCGCGCACGTGCCCGACGACGAGGCGCCGCTGCCCGAGTGGACCAACCGGTCGCGCGGCCTGCGCGGGACGGGGTCGGGCGCGACGGCGAAGAGCTTCGGCGGACGCTCGGGTCGGCACAACGCCGACTCCTGGCGGTGGAGCCTGCAGTCATGAGCCAGACCACGACCGTCCTGGTCGAGCTCGCGGACGACCCCGGGGCCGTCGAACGTCCGTTGGCGGACGGCCCCGGGTCGAGCGTTCCCCCGCTCCCGGTACGTACCGGCTGGCGCCGGTGGGCGTGGGTCGTGCCGACCGTCCCCGCGGTCGCGCTCGTCGTCTACCGCCAGCTCGCGCCCTCCCAGGGCTGGCCGCTGCCCGCGGCCGTGCTGGGCGTCCTGGCCGTCCTGCTGCTGCTCGTCGCGGTCCTCGCGCTCGCGCGCTACCTCGACGACCGCGACGCACTGCGCGAGTCGCGCGCGCGGGACGCCCTGCTCGCGGGAGCCGAGCGCACCACGGGTTCGCTGCTCGTCGACGGTGCGGCGGGATCCGACGGGGCGGGCCAGGACTCGGCGCCCGCCCCGGGCGTCCTGCCCGACGGCGCCACGCACCTCGGCGGCCGGCTCACGTTCTCGGTCGACCACCTCCCCGTCCGGGCACCGTTCACGGTCACCGTCCCCGCGGGGACGGCCGGCCCGCGCTCGGGCGACCCCGTCGCCGTCTGGTACCCCCGCGGTACCGACGGGCGACCGCGCGTCGTGCTCGTGCGCTACCAGCGCGCCTGGGCCGACGACCTGCTCGCGGCCATGCACCCGGGCCGGGCCGACGACCGGGCTCCGACCACCGAGGGTCCGACGTCGGCCGACCACGGAACCGACGAGCCCGTCGCGGCCTCGAACCAGGACGTCCTGGCGGCCGTCGGTCGGGCCGGGGCCGAGCACCCCCGCCTGGCCGTCGAGGTGGTCGCCCCGACGGACGTGTGGCGGACCCTGCGCGTCGACCTCTCCCTCCCGGGCAGCGTGCGGTCGGTCCTCGTCTTCGAGGACGCCGAGGAGCTCGTGTGCATCGGACCCGACGGGGGCCGCCCCGTCCCGCTCGACACCCTCGACCCGGCCGAGGTCCTCGACCTGGCCGAACGGCTCCTGCGAGCCGACTGATCATCCTCCCGGACGACGCCCGACCGGGTACCGCGCAGTAACCTCTACCGGGTGACCTCACCCACCGCGCCGGCCGAGCCCGGCACCCCCACCGCCCGGACCCCCCGCACGCCCACGGCGATCGACGCGATCGCCGACGCCTACGTGCGCACGGTCGCCGACCTGAACCCGCTCGCCGCCACCGCCATGGGCCTCGCCGGGTACGACCACCTCATGACCGACCTGTCGCCCGCCGGGTACGAGGCCCTCGCAGCCGCTGACCGCGCAGTGCTGGCCCAGCTCGCGGACGCCGACCCCGTCGACGACGTCGACCAGGTCACGCTCGCGGCGATGCGCGAGCGCATCGGGCTCTCGCTCGAGCTGCACGAGGCCGGCGAGGACCTCGCGATGCTCAACAACATCGCGTCCCCGCTCCAGGAGCTGCGCGACATCTTCGACATGATGCCCACGGGCACCCTCGAGGCGTGGGAGAACATCGCAGCCCGGCTCGCGGCGCTTCCCGGCGCCATGGACGGCTACATCGCCTCGCTGACCGCCGCCGCCGAGCGCGGCAACGTCGCGGCGGTCCGCCAGGTCCGCGAGGGTGTCAAGCAGGCCCGCGAGCTCGCCGACCCCGAGTCCTCGTTCTTCGTGGAGTTCGTCCGGGGCGAGGCCGCCGCCGCCGTGCTCGACGAGTCGTCCGCCTGCTCCCTGGTGCGCAAGGAGCTCGAGCTCGGTGCCGCGGGCGCCCTGGCCGCCTATGCCAGGCTCGCCGACTTCCTCGAGGACGACCTCGCGCCGCAGGCCCCCGTGGCCGACGGTGTCGGGCGCGAGCGCTACGCCCTGGCCTCGCGCGCCTTCCTCGGCGCCGAGGTCGACCTCGAGGAGACCTACCGCTGGGGCCTCGAAGAGCTCGCGCGCGTGGTCGCCGAGCAGGAGGCCGTCGCGGCACAGATCGCCGGGCCCGGTGCCACGGTCGAGGAGGCCGTCGCAGTCCTCGACGCCGACCCGAGCCGCAAGCTCGACGGCACCGACGCGCTGCGCGCCTGGATGCAGGAGACCTCGGACGCCGCGATCGCGGCGCTCGACGGCGTGCACTTCGACATCCCGACCCCCGTCCTGGACCTCGAGTGCATGATCGCCCCGACCCAGACCGGCGGGATCTACTACACGCCCCCGAGCGACGACTTCTCGCGCCCCGGGCGCATGTGGTGGTCCGTCCCGCCGGGCGTGACCGAGTTCAACACCTGGCGCGAGAAGACGACGGTCTACCACGAGGGCGTCCCCGGCCACCACCTCCAGTGCGGCCAGGCCGTCGCCGCTCGCGACACGCTCAACTCGTGGCGCCGGCTCGCCTGCTGGGTCTCGGGCCACGGCGAGGGCTGGGCCCTGTACGCCGAGCGCCTCATGGCCGACCTCGGCTACCTCGACGACCCGGGCGACCGCCTCGGGATGCTCGACGGCCAGCGCATGCGCGCGGCCCGCGTCGTGCTCGACATCGGCGTGCACCTCGGCCTCGACGCCCCCGAGGAGTGGCGCGGCGACTCCGAGGACCCCCGCTGGGACGCCGACAAGGCCTGGGAGTTCCTCAAGGCCAACGTCAACATGGACGAGTCGTTCGTGCGCTTCGAGCTCAACCGCTACCTCGGGTGGCCGGGCCAGGCGCCGTCGTACAAGGTCGGGCAGCGACTGTGGGAGCAGACCCGCGACGCAGCCCGCGCGGCCGCCGAGGCGCGCGGCGAGGAGTTCGACGTCAAGGCGTTCCACGAGCGCGCCCTGAACCTCGGGTCGGTCGGCCTCGACGTCCTGCGCGGGGCTCTCCAGTGACGGCTCCGACGACCTCGGCGCCTGCTCCGAGCATCCGTCTCCTGCTCGCCTCGCAGTCCCCCGCGCGACTCGCGACCCTGCGCTCCGCGGGGGTCGCACCCGAGGTCCGCGTCTCGGGGCTCGACGAGGACGCCGTCCTGGCGTCGGCCGCGGCCCGGTTCGGCGCGCTCGACCCGGCCGACGCGGTGCTCGTCCTCGCCCAGGCCAAGGCCGAGGAGGTCGCCCAGGTCGTCACGCGCGAGGCGCGCGAGCGCGACGAGGCGAGCGACGTCGTCGGGCCGGACGAGGTCGCCCCCCTCGTGGTCGGCTGCGACTCCATGCTCGAGTTCGCCGGCGCCGTCCACGGCAAGCCCCGGGACGCCGCCGAGGCGACCGAGCGCTGGCGCGCGATGCGCGGCAAGACCGGCGTGCTCCACACGGGGCACTGGATCGTCGACCTGCGCGACCCGCAGGACGGCGGCAGCGGTGCCACCCTCGGGGCCACGAGCTCCACGACGGTCCACTTCGCCGACCTCTCCGACGCCGAGATCGCGGCCTACGTCGCGACGGGCGAACCCCTCGCGGTCGCGGGCGCGTTCACGGTCGACGGCCTGGGCGGTGCGTTCGTCGAGAGCATCGAGGGCGACCACCACGGCGTCGTCGGGATCAGCCTCCCGCTCGTGCGCGAGCTGCTCGGCGAGATCGGCGTGGCCTGGACCGACCTCTGGTCCTGAGGTCCCTCCGGCCCCGCGACTGCTGGGCCACTGCTCGTCAGGCGGCGGCCCGACCGCTCCTCCTGCTCGTGCGCTCCGGTGCCGGGCGCGAGGACGCGGCGGGCCGCCTGCTTGTCGGTGCCGCACAACCATGACGAGCCACGGCCCGGTTCGCCCCGCCGACCATGGAGGGTTCCTACAAACGACCCCGGTGAGCCTTGGCCTGATCTCCAATCTTGTCCAGTACCGCCGGTCGGAGCGTGAACCCAGGGCGCCGGACGCGCTACCGTGAGCCGTGCCCGAGAACTCCACGAACCCCGCGACCAGCCCGACCCGACGCCTGTCGAAGGTTCTCATCGCCAACCGCGGCGAGATCGCGGTGCGCATCGCGCGCGCCTGCGCCGACGCCTCGATCGCGTCGGTCGCCGTCTACGCGGACTCCGACCGCGAAGCCCTGCACGTCCGCCTCGCCGACGAGGCCTTCGCGCTCGACGGTGCGCGCGCCGCGGACACCTACCTCGACATCGCCAAGCTGCTCGACGTCGCCCGCCGCTCGGGCGCCGACGCCGTGCACCCCGGCTACGGGTTCCTCGCGGAGAACGCCGGGTTCGCGCAGGCCGTGATCGACGCGGGCCTCGTGTGGATCGGCCCGCCGCCCGCGGCCATCGACGCCCTGGGCGACAAGGTCAGCGCCCGGCACATCGCGCACCGTGCGGGCGCGCCCCTGGTCCCCGGCACCCCGGACCCCGTGGCCGACGCGACCGAGGTCCACGCGTTCGCCGCGGAGCACGGGCTGCCCATCGCGATCAAGGCGGCGTTCGGCGGCGGCGGGCGCGGCCTCAAGGTCGCGCGCACGGTCGACGAGATCGACGAGATGTTCGACTCGGCGGTCCGCGAGGCCACGGCCGCGTTCGGCCGCGGCGAGTGCTTCGTCGAGCGCTACCTCGACACCCCGCGCCACGTCGAGACCCAGTGCCTCGCCGACGAGCACGGCACGGTCGTCGTCGTCTCGACGCGCGACTGCTCGCTCCAGCGCCGCCACCAGAAGCTCGTCGAGGAGGCACCTGCGCCCTTCCTGACGGACGAGCAGCGCGCCGAGCTCTACAAGGCCTCCGAGGCCATCCTGCGCGAGGCCGGCTACGTGGGTGCCGGGACCTGCGAGTTCCTCGTCGGCGCCGACGGCACCATCTCCTTCCTCGAGGTCAACACCCGCCTGCAGGTCGAGCACCCCGTCACGGAAGAGGTCTCGGGCATCGACCTCGTGCGCGAGCAGCTGCGCATCGCGGCGGGCGAGCCGCTCGGCTACTCCTCGGTGGCCACTCGCGGCCACTCGCTCGAGTTCCGCATCAACGGCGAGGACCCGGCCGCGAACTTCCTCCCCGCCCCCGGCCGTATCTCGCGCCTGCACTTCCCCAGCGGGCCGGGTGTCCGCGTCGACAGCGGCGTCACGCAGGGCGACGTCATCTCGGGGGCGTTCGACTCCATGATCGCCAAGATCATCGTCACAGGTGCCACGCGCCGCGAGGCCGTCGAGCGTGCCCGCCGCGCGCTGCGCGAGACGGTCGTCGAGGGCATCCCCACGGTCCTGCCGTTCCACCGGGCCGTGCTCGACGCCGAGGACTTCGTCCCGGCCGACGACTCGGCCTTCCGTGTGCACACCCGCTGGATCGAGACGGCCTTCGCCGACGAGCTCAAGCAGCTCACGCCTGCGACCCCCGCCCCGGCCCCCGACGACGACGAGGCGCCCGCGACCGAGCGCGTCGTGGTCGAGGTCGGTGGCAAGCGCCTCGAGGTCGTCCTGCCCGCCGGGCTCGGGATGGCCGCGGGGCGCGCACGTACGGCCAACGCCGCCCGTCGACCCGCGCGTCGCGCCGCCGCCAAGGCCACCGCGGGCAACGGCACGACCCTCGCCTCGCCCATGCAGGGCACGATCGTCAAGGTCGCGGTCGCCGACGGCGCCGTGGTCGCCGAGGGTGACCTCATCGTCGTCCTCGAGGCCATGAAGATGGAGCAGCCGCTCGTCGCGCACCGAGCGGGCCGGGTCACGGGCCTGTCGGCCGGAGTCGGCGCGAGCGTGAGCTCGGGCACCGCGATCTGCGAGATCGTCGACTGACGACGCGTCGGGCGACCCGACGCGTCGACCACGAGGCCGGTCGGGCCGCTCCTACGAGCCGCCCGACCGGCCTCTGCTCGTCCTCCCCCGGTGCCGCTACGCGCCGGCGCTGCTGTGCGCGTCGGCCGCGCGCATCGCGCGGCGCCCCGAGGGGACGAGCACCGCGATCGCGATCACCAGGAACATGAGCGCGCCTGAGACGATCAGGAGCGACTCGACCGAGTACCGGTCCGCGAGCGGCCCGAAGATCAGCATCCCGAGGGGCATCGCGAGCGCCATCACGATGCCGACGAACCCGAAGACACGCCCCTGCCGGTCGGGTTCGACCGTCTCCTGCAGGACCGTCATCGAGGTCGTGGCGAACGCGGGCACGGCGACGCCGAGGAGGAACATGAACGTGAAGAAGACCCACATGTTCGTCGAGAGCCCCAGCCCGACGGAGAGCACGCCGAACACGAACGTCGCGCCCACGATCATCGCGACGCGGTTCTTGAGCCCACCCCACGTCGCGAGCAGCACGCCGCCGACGATCGCCCCGAACGAGAACGCGAGCTCGTTGGCCGTGAGCTTCCAGACCTCCTCGCCAAACGTGCGCACCACCATGAGCGGCGTGAGGTAGGACGGGGCCACGATCAGCAGGAACACGACCGCGTACAGGCCCAGGACCCAGCGCACGAAGGTGTGGCCGCGCAGGTAGCGCAGGCCGCCCACGAGGTCGTCGAAGTACCCGACCTTCTCACCGGCCGCGACGTCGGCGCGCAGCACCTTGGTCACGGGGATCAGGGCCAGGAGGCCGATCCCGATCACGGCCGTGACGACGTCGACGAAGAAGATCGCGACGATCGAGGCGCTCGCGTAGACGCCCGCCGCGACCGCGGGGGCCAGCAGCGTCATGGCCGACTGGATCGACCCGTTGATCCCGTTGACCCGCATGAGCTTGCTCACCGGGACGAGCTGCGGCAGGAGCGAGGACACCGCGGGCATCTGGATCCCCGCGCCGACCGAACGGATCGCGAGCGCCGCGTAGACGAGCCACAGGTCGTCGGTGCCCGAGAGCATGAGCAGCGCGAGCGCGAGGGTGGTCACGGCGATCGAGGCGTCGGCCGCGATGATCAGGACCTTGCGGTTGAGCCGGTCGGCCCAGACCCCGCCGAAGATCGACACGACCGCCTGCGGCAGGAACCCGAAGACCGTCGCGAGCGCCAGCACGGACCCGGACTTCGTCTCGAGGGTCAGGTGCCACATGATCGCGTACTGCACGAGCATCGACCCGAACAGCGAGACGGTCTGGCCGCCCAGGAAGATCGTCGCGTCGCGTCGCCAGCGCGGCTTGTCCGCCTCGTCGTCCGCCGGGGTCGCTCCGGCCCGGGCTGCGGGGTCGACGGGGTCGACGGGGTCGACGGGGCCATGGTCGGCGGCTGCGGGGTCGGCGGACTCACGGGGGTGGTAGGGCGTGGCGTCGGCGCCTGTCGAGGCATCCTCTGCGGTCGGGTCGGACACGGTGTTCGGCTCGGGATGGCTCACCCGTCCATGGTGCGGGGCGGGGGGTTGCACGTCCAGGAATTTCCACCGGTGATCGATCGCGCCGGGGGCACCGCGGGTGCGCGTCACGAGCGCGGGGTCCACGTGGTGGGCACCCGGGCGACGCACTGTCCCGGGACTCGCCCGGATGGCAGGGTGGGACCGTGACGATCCCGACCGAACCCACGCCTCCCCGCGACGCAGCCGACACCCCGCACGCACCGCGCCACCTCCAGCCCGGGGACGGGTGGGTCGAGTGCACGTGCGGCAGGCGGCACTGGGGGCTCGCGGGCGCCGCGGGGCTGCTCGTCGCCCGCCGGGACGAGGACGGCCGCGTGAGCCACGTGCTCCTCCAGCACCGGGCTCCCTGGAGCGACCAGGGCGGCACGTGGGGCGTGCCCGGCGGCGCGATCCATCCCGACGAGACGCCCGAGCAGGGCGCGCTGCGCGAGGCGCACGAGGAGGCGGGCGTCGATCCCGCGCTCGTGACGATCGTGGGCGACCGGGTCCTGGACCACGGGCCCTGGCGGTACACGACCGTCCTCGCGGAGGTCGTGCACGGCGCGCACCTCGAAGCTCGCGCGACCGACGCGGAGAGCCTGGAGATCGCGTGGGTCGCGGTCGGTGACGTCCTCTCGCTCCCGTTGCTGGAGGCGTTCCGGGACGCGTGGCCCGAGCTCGTGGGGCGCTTCGCCGAGGTCGCCTGACCAGGGCGCCGCCGGAGCGGAGCCCGTCGCCGGAAGTCCTCCGGATGCACGCACGGCCCGTGACCGCCCGCTGTGCGGGTGTCACGGGCCGTGCGGTGGCGCGGTCTCTACGGGGTGCCGGTCCCGGACGCCTCCGCCCCGCGTCCGGACTTCGCAGGTTCCTTCGCGGGGGCGTGCGGGACGAGCTTGAGCCCCACGACCGCGGCGATGATGCCCGCGATGAAGATGACCTTGCCGACCGAGGCGGACTCGTCACCGGTGAGGATCGCGTAGGACACGGTCAGGGCCGCGCCGATCCCGACCCACACCGCGTACGCGGTGCCGATCGGGATGTGCTTGACGGCCCAGCCGAGCCCGCCCATGCTGACGGCGAGCGCGACGAAGAAGACGATCGACGGGACGAGCTGCGAGAACCCGTCGGACTTGCCGAGGGCCGTGGCCCAGACAGCCTCGAACACGGCGCTGACGAGAAGGACGATCCACGGCATGTCAGCTCACCACCTTGAGGCCGACCACGGACCCGACGAGCAGGACCAGGAGGAGCCCGCGCAGCCAGGTGAAGGTCTCGGAACCGGTGATGAAGCCCCAGACGACCGTGAGCGTCGCCCCGATGCCGACCCAGACCGCGTACGCGGTGCCGGTGGGCAAGGAGGTCATCGCCCAGGCGAGACCGACCATGCTCAGCGTCAGGGAGACGAGGAAGACGACCGTCGGCCGTCTGCGCGTGAAGTTCTCGGATGCGGACAGCGCCGTCGCCCAGACGGCCTCCAGCATCCCGGAGAGGACGAGGACAACCCAAGCCATGACAAGTAACCCCTCTGAGTCAGTCTTGTCCGTGCGGGTACTGCTCCCTCGTCCGCGCGTCCCTCGTCAGGAGGGACTTGGTACCAGCGTACCGACATCGTGTCGCCTTGGCCAGGGATCGGCCGTGGGGCACCCCCGGCTTCACACGATCCACCCCGTCGCTCCCGACCGGCCTCACCTTCGACCGCGACGCCCCCGCCAGGATCGTCGGATGTCGACCGCCTTCGAGCTCTCCCCTCCCGACGACTACCTGATGCGCCTCGCCGCCTCCGACCTGGGCCGGGGCTACAAGGCTCTCGCCACGGCCCAGCTCGACCTGCACGACGGCCTCGACGTGCTCGACCTGGGCTGCGGCCCGGGTGCCGACCTGCTCGCGTACGCGAAGGCGGTCGGGCCGACCGGGAGCGTCCTCGGGCTCGACCACGACGCCGACGCCGTGGCCCGGGCCCGCGCGCGGGTCGGCGGCCTGACCACGGTCCGCGTCGAGGAGGCGGACGTCCATCGCCTCGACATCGCCAGCGACAGCGTCGACCGCGCGCACACCGACCGGGTGCTCCAGCACGTGGCGCATCCCGGGCTCGTCCTCGCGGAGACGTTCCGGGTCCTTCGCCCCGGTGGTCGCGCGGTGCTCGCGGAGCCGGACTGGGGCACGCTCGTCGTCGACGGCCCCGACGCCGCGACGAGCGACGCCTACGGACGCTTCGTCGTCGAGCAGGTCGTCCGCAACGGCAGGATCGGGCGCCGGCTCACCGGCCTCGCCGAACGGACGGGCTTCACGGTCGAGCGCGTCGTCCCCGTGACCGCCGTCTTCCGCGACGTCCGCGAGGCGGACCGGGTCCTGGGCCTGGCACGGGTCGCCCGCCGAGCCGTCGAGGCGGGATACCTGCGCGAGCGTGCGGGGGCACGCTGGACCGAGCACCTCGCGACGCAGCCGTTCTTCGCGTCGGTGACCCTCTTCGTGGTCGTGGCCGACCGCCCGCCGACCTAGCCCCTCGCGCCCCTGGGGCGCGGCGCACCAGCGCCGCGTGTGGGGCGGGTCACGCGCCCGCGGGTTCGCGCACCCCGACGACAGGAGTACTGTTCTCGCGGAGGAAGGCAAGCCTTACCAAACTAGGACGCGAGTCCCAAGTCGGCCGGGCCCCACCGCTGCGACCACCGGCCGCCACGGCCTCCGGCTCCCGGGCTTCCCCGCCCCGCGACCCGTCGAAGGACTCCCGTGTTCGCCAACTTCCTCATCGGCCTGCGTGAAGGTCTCGAGGCCGCGCTCGTCGTCAGCATCCTCGTCGCCTACCTGGTCAAGACCGGGCGGCGCGACCTGCTCCCCTTCCTCTGGCTCGGCGTCGGCATCGCCGTGGTCGTCTCGATCGGCTTCGGCGCAGCCCTGACCTACGGGCCGCAAGGGCTGACGTTCGAGGCCCAGGAGGCCATCGGCGGGACGCTCTCGATCCTCGCGGTCGGCCTCATCACCTGGATGATCTTCTGGATGGGCCGGACCGCCCGGCACCTCAAGGCCGACCTCCAGCACAAGCTCGACGACGCCGTCGCCGCCGGGAGGTGGGCCGTCGTCGTCATGGCGCTCCTCGCCGTCGGGCGCGAAGGCCTCGAGACCGCCCTGTTCCTCTGGGCCGGCGCCCAGGCCACGGGCACCACGACCAAGCCGCTGCTCGGCGCGGTGCTGGGGCTCGCCGTCGCCGTCGTGCTCGGCTGGGCCGTCTACAGGGGTGCCGTGAGGCTCAACCTGCGCGTCTTCTTCGCCTGGACCGGCGTGTTCCTGATCGTCGTCGCCGCCGGGGTGCTCGCCTACGGCGTGCACGACCTCCAGGAGGCCGGCATCCTGCCCGGGCTGCACAACCTGGCGTTCGACGTCAGCGCGCAGATCCCGCCCTCGAGCTGGTACGGCACGGTCCTCAAGGGCGTCTTCAACTTCTCCCCCGCGACCACCTGGCTCGAGCTCGCCGCCTGGTGGCTCTACCTCGTCCCCACGCTGTTCTTCTTCGTCCGGACCGTCTGGTTCAGCGCGCCTCGCACCAGTGCCCCCGCGCAGGCCAGCACCCCGGCACCTGCCATCACGACTCCCGGAGGAAACCGATGACCCGCTCACGGGCCACCCGCGTCGCAGCGCCGCTGCTCGCTGCCGCACTGCTCGTCCCCGTCCTGGCCGCCTGCACGCCCAACGACCCGGCCCCCGACGGCGCGAGCGGCTCCGCGGCCGGCTCCGCGAAGCTCACGGTCGACTCGTCGGCGGACGCGTGCACGCTCTCGGCCGCAGAGGCCCCCTCGGGCAACATCGTCTTCACCGTGACCAACACGGGCGACGACGTGACCGAGTTCTACCTGCTCGCCGAGGACGGCCTGCGCATCGTGTCCGAGGTCGAGAACATCGGCCCCGGCATCAGCCGCGACCTGGTGCTCACGGCCAAGCCCGGGCAGTACGTCACCGCGTGCAAGCCCGGCATGATCGGCGACGGCATCCGCTCCGACTTCACCGTGACCGACTCGGGCGCGGACGTCGAACCCACGGGCGCGGTCGCCGACCAGATCGCCCTGGCCTCGACCAACTACGTCGCGTACGTCAAGGACCAGACCGAGCAGCTCCTCGAGGGCACCCAGGAGTTCGTGACCGCGTACGAGGCGGGCGACGACGAGGCCGCCAAGGCTCTCTACGCCCCGGTGCGCGTCCACTGGGAGCGCATCGAGCCCGTGGCCGAGTCGTTCGGCGACCTCGACCCCAAGATGGACCTGCGCGAGGCCGACCTCGAAGAGGGCCAGGAGTGGACCGGCTGGCACCTGCTCGAGAAGGACCTGTGGCAGCCCGCGCCCGAGGCCAACGGCGGCGAGACCTACGTGGCGCTGACGCCCGAGCAGCGCGCGCAGTACGCCGACCAGCTCCTCGCCGACACCCAGGAGCTCTTCGACCGCACGCACGAGGCGTCGTTCGCGGACGGCATCGACGCGCCCGCGATCGGCAACGGCGCCAAGGGCCTGCTCGACGAGGTCGCGACGGGCAAGGTCACGGGCGAGGAGGAGATCTGGTCGCACACCGACCTGTGGGACTTCCAGGCCAACGTCGACGGCGCCAAGGTCGCCTACGACGGTCTGCGCGACGTGGTCTCGGCCAAGGACGAGAAGCTCGCCACGACGCTCGACGAGCGATTCCAGGCCCTTCAGGGCTTGCTCGACGAGCAGCGGCAGGGCGACGGGTTCGTGCTCTACACCGACCTCACGCCCGAACAGGTCAAGGCCCTCTCGCAGGCCGTGGACTCGCTGAGCGAGCCGCTCTCGCAGCTCACCGCCGCCGTGGTGCTCTGAGGACCGCCGCGACATGACGACAGTGCCCGACCAGCCCGACCAGCCCGACTCCCGTCCCTCCTCGCCCGGCGCCCCGGCGGGACCTGCCGAACCCGCGCACGAGGCGCGCCGCATCTCGCGGCGCGCGCTCCTGGGGATGGCCGGCGTCGGGCTGGCCGGGGCGGGGCTCGCCGGCGGCTTCGCGGCCGGGAACGCCGCGGCCCGCACCGCGGCGCCCAGCGCGGGCCCCGCCGAGGGGGACGGCGCGTTCGCCTTCGCGGGCGAGCACCAGGCCGGGATCACGACCCCGGTCCAGGACAGCCTGCACTTCGCGACCTGGGACGTCACGACCCAGGACCGCGACGAGGTGGTCGCGCTGCTGCGCGCCTGGACGCTCGCGGCCTCGCGCATGACGCAGGGCCTGCCCGCCGGGGAGTTCGGGCCCATGTCGGGTCCGTACGACGCGCCGCCGGACGACACGGGCGAGGCCGAGGGGCTGCCTGCCTCCGGGCTGACGATCACGTTCGGGTGCGGCCCGTCGTTCTTCACGGCCGCCGACGGGTCGGCCCGCTTCGGCCTCGACGGGCGCAGGCCCGACCTCCTCGCGGACCTGCCGCACTTCCCGGGCGACATGCTGGAGGACGCGCGCTGCGGCGGTGACCTCGCGGTCCAGGCGTGCGCGAACGACCCGCAGGTCGCGGTCCACGCGATCCGCAACCTCGCGCGCATCGCGTTCGGGACGGCGTCGGTGCGGTGGAGCCAGCTCGGCTACGGGCGCACGTCGTCGACCACGACGACCCAGCCCACGCCCCGGAACCTGTTCGGCTTCAAGGACGGCACGGCCAACATCACGTCCGAGGAGTCGGCGGCGATCGAGGAGCACGTGTGGGTCGCCCCGGGCGACGGGGCCGACGGAGCCGACTGGCTGGCGGGCGGCTCGTACCTGGTCGCGCGCCGTATCCGCATGACGATCGAGACGTGGGACCGGGCTCCCCTGCGCGAGCAGGAGACCATCGTGGGCCGCACCAAGGGCTCGGGGGCTCCGCTGTCCGGCGGCGAGGAGCGGACCGAGCCCGACTTCGAGGCGGCGGGCCGCGGCGGCGCCCCGCTCATCGACCCGGCCTCGCACGTGCGCCTCGCGCACCCCACGAGCAACGGCGGGGCGCGCATGCTGCGCCGCGGCTACAACTACACCGACGGCTCGGACGGGCTGGGCAGGCTCGACGCGGGGCTGTTCTTCCTCGCGTACGTGCGCGACCCGGCCACGCAGTACGTGCCCCTGCAGAACGCGCTCGCCAAGCACGACCTCATGAGCGAGTACCTGCGGCACACGGGGTCGGGGATCTGGGCCGTGCCGCGCGGGGTCGCCGAGGGCGCCACGCTGGGCGGGGCCCAGGGCGCGTTCGTCGGTCAGGACCTGTTCTCCTGAGCCGTCCGCCGCGCCCGGGCACCACGGGCGCGGCCCGCTCACTCCCTGACCCGGCCCGCCCCCTGCACGGCCGGGCGGACCAGCTCGCCGTACGCCTGGAGCGTCTCGTCGTTCGCGTCGTGCTGGAGGTAGAGCGCGAACTGGTCGACGCCGAGGGCCTTGAGCTCGAGCAGCCGCTCGACGTGCCGCGCGGGCGGCCCGATCAGGCAGAACCGGTCCAGGATCTCGTCGCTCACGAACGCGGTGTGCGTGTTCCCCGCACGACCGTGCTCGTTGTAGTCGTAGTCGACGCGCCCGGCCACGAAGTCGGTCAGGGCGCGGGGGATGCTCGGCCCGCCGCCACCCAGCCCTGTGCCCGTGCCGTCCCCCGCCCCGTAGCGCGCGACGATCTCCGCGACGTGGTTGCCGACCATGCCGCCGAACCAGCGGCACTGGTCGTAGGCGTGGGCGAGCGACCGCCCGCCCGCGCTCCCACCCGTGCCCGACGGCGCCTCGTCCGTCACGTACGCGGGTGCGGCCACGCAGATGGTCACCTCGGCCGGGTCGCGGCCGGCCCGCTCGGCCGCCTGGCGCACCGCGTCGATCGACCAGGCCACGATGTCGGGGTCGGCGAGCTGGAGGATGAAGCCGTCCCCGACCTCGCCCGCGAGCGCCAGCGCACGCGGGCCGTAGGCCGCGACCCACACGGGGGTGCGGCTGTCAGGGGCCCACGGCAGGTGCAGGGTCGTGCCGTGGTACTCGACCGACTGCCCGCCGGCGAGCCCCCGGATGGTCGTGACCGCTGCCCGCAGCTCGGCCAAGGTCACGGGCTTGCCGTTGGTCACCCGGACCGCGGAGTCACCGCGACCGATCCCGCAGACGGTGCGGTTGCCGAACATGTCGTTGAGGGTCGCGAAGAGCGAGGCGGTCACGGTCACGTCCCGCGTCGCGGGGTTGGTGACCATGGGCCCGACGGTCACGCGGTGGGTCGCGGACAGGACCTGGGAGTAGATGACGAACGGCTCCTGCCACAGCAGGTGGGAGTCGAACGTCCACACGTGGCTGAACCCGTGGAGCTCTGCGCGACGCGCGAGGTCGACCACGCGCCAGGCGGGCGGGTTGGTCTGCAGGACGACGCCCAGGTCGAGGCGCGCGGCGGCGCCTGCTGCGGTCATGGCTGGTTCCCGCCCGTCATCGCAGGTAGGCCGAGGTGCTGCGGCGCAGGTACCGACCGTGCCCGGCGTGCCCGTGGAACTCGCCGCCGGTGATCAGGACCTCACCGCGCGAGATCACGACGTCGACGTGCCCGTCGATCTCGAAGCCCTCCCACGCGGAGTGGTCCATGTTCATGTGGTGGGTCTTGCCGTTGCCGTCCGAGGGGTAGCCGATCGAGGTGTGCCCGGCGGGGTCGTAGACCACCACGTCGGCGTCGGCTCCCGGGGCGAGCACGCCCTTGCGGTCGCCGAGGCCGAACATGCGTGCCGGCGTCGTGCAGCACAGCTCGACCCAGCGTTCGAGCGAGATTCGCCCGTCGACGACGCCCTGGTAGACGAGGTCGAGGCGGTGCTCGACGCCGCCGATCCCGTTGGGGATCTTCGAGAAGTCGCCGAGCCCGAGCTCCTTCTGCTCCTTGAAGCAGAACGGGCAGTGGTCGGTGCTCACGACCGACAGGTCGCCCGTGCGCAGGTAGCGCCACAGCTCTTCCTGGTGCTCCTCGGCCCGCGAGCGCAGCGGGGTCGAGCACACCCACTTGGCCCCCTCGAACCCGGGCGCCCCGAGCTGTTCCTCGAGCGAGAGGTACAGGTACTGGGGGCACGTCTCGCCGAACACGTTCCACCCGTCGTCGCGGGCCCGCGCGAGCGTGGCCACGGCCTGCTTGGCCGACATGTGCACCACGTAGAGCGGGGCGCCCGCGAGGCGCGCGAGCATGATCGCGCGGTGCGTGGCCTCCTCCTCGGTCTCCCACGGGCGCGTGGTGCCGTGGAAGTACGGGGCCGTGTCGCCGCGGTCGAGGGCCTGACGCACGAGGACGTCGATCGCGATGCCGTTCTCGGCGTGCATCATGACGAGCGACCCGTTGGTCGCGGCCTTCTGCATGGCTCGCAGGATCTGCCCGTCGTCGCTGTAGAACACCCCGGGGTAGGCCATGAAGAGCTTGAAGCTCGTGATGCCCTCGGCCACGAGCTCGTCCATGGCCTTGAGCGAGTCGTCGTCGACCCCGCCGAGGATCTGGTGGAAGCCGTAGTCGACGGCGCAGTTCCCCTCGGCCTTGGCGAACCAGGCGGCGAGCGAGTCCTGGACCCGCTCCCCGGTGCGCTGGACCGCGAAGTCGACGATCGTCGTCGTGCCTCCCCAGGCCGCGGCGCGCGTCCCCGTCTCGAACGTGTCCGAGGCGGCGGTGCCGCCGAACGGCAGCTCCATGTGGGTGTGCGGGTCGACCGCGCCCGGGATGACGTACTTGCCGGTCGCGTCGATCACGGTCTGCGCGACCGAGGCGAGGTCCACGCCGAGCGACGTGTCGCCCGGTCGCAGCAGCGCGGCGACCTGCTCGCCGTCGAGCAGGACGTCGGCCCGCGAGCGCCCCGTGGGCCCGACGACGGTGCCACCCGTGATGAGGGTCAGTGCCATGGCGTGCGTCCTCTCGTTCGTCGGTCGGTGCGGGGTGCGGCGCTGTGGGGCCGGCGGGGCCGCTCGTGGGACGGCGTCAGGGCGCGGTCAGCGGGCCGTACGCGTCGGGGCGGCGGTCGCGGTAGAACTGCCACCGGTTGCGGACCTCGGTCAGCAGGTCGAGGTCGAGGTCGCGCACCACGAGCTCCTCCTCGTAGGCGTCGGCCGGCTCCCCCACCAAGGCCCCCTCGGGGCTGACGAAGTAGCTCGTGCCGTAGAAGTCGTTCGACCCCAGCTCCTCGAAGCCGACCCGGTTGATGGCTCCGACGAAGTACTCGTTGGCCACGGCCGCCGCGGGCTGCTCGAGCCGCCACAGGTAGTTGGACAGGCCGCGGCTCGTGGCGCTCGGGTTGAGGACGATGGTCGCTCCCGCGAGCCCCAGCGCGCGCCACCCCTCGGGGAAGTGCCGGTCGTAGCAGATGTAGACCCCGATCCGCCCGACCGCGGTGTCGAAGACCGGGTAGCCGAGGTTCCCGGGACGGAAGTAGAACTTCTCCCAGAACCCGGGCAGGTGCGGGATGTGGGTCTTGCGGTACTTGCCGAGGTAGCGGCCGTCGGCGTCGATCACGGCCGCGGTGTTGTAGAGGATCCCGGGCTGCTCGAGCTCGTACACGGGCAGCACGACCACGATGCCCAGCTCCCGGGCGAGGGCCGCGAAGCGTTCGGTCGTCGGGCCCGGGACGGACTCGGCGTAGGAGTAGAACGCGGCGTCCTCGACCTGGGGGAAGTAGGGCGCGTTGAACACCTCCTGGAAGCAGATGACCTTCGCCCCCTGGTCCGCGGCGAGGCGCAGCTGCGTCTCGTGGGCCGCGACCATGGACTCCTGGTCGCCGGTCCAGCGGACCTGGGTGAGGGCGGCACGCACGATCATGGGGTCTCCTCGGGTGGGGGCTGGGCAGGACGCGGGCGGTGACCGTTGTGCTCGGCCGACGGCGCCGACGGCGCCGACGACACGGCGCGTCGCCGGTGCTGGACCGGCTCGACGACGTACCGGTCGGCGACGTCGAGCGCCGCGTCGACGACGTCGAGGCCGTGCTCGAGGTCCTCGACCGACGTGACGAGGGGCGGGGCGAGGTGCAGGCGGTTGACCTGCGGGAAGGGCCAGACGCCGCCCGAGGTCACCGCGGCGACGACCTCGGCCATGGGGGCGTTCTGCTCGGGCGTGCCCTGGAACGGCACGAGGCGTTCGCGCGTGAGGGGGTCGTGGACGAGCTCGATCGCCCAGAGGAACCCGAGGCCACGGACCTCGCCCACGCTGGGGTGCCGGGTGGCCATGTCGCGCAGCCGGTCGCCCAGGACCCGCTCGCCCAGCGACCGGACCCGGTCGAGGATGCCCTGCTCCTCGAACACGTGGATGCTCGCGACGCCGGGCGCGCACGCGAGCGGGTGGCCCGAGTAGGTGAGCCCGCCGGGGAACGGGGTACGGTCGAAGCTCGCGGCGACGCGCTCGGACACGATGACCCCGCCGAGCGGGACGTATCCCGAGTTGACGCCCTTGGCGAAGACCACGAGGTCCGGCACGACGTCCCAGTGGTCCACCGCGAACCATTCGCCGACGCGTCCGAAGCCGACCATGACCTCGTCCGCGACGTACAGGATGCCGTGCTCGTCGCACAGCTCGCGGACGCCGGCGAGGTAGCCGTCGGGGGGCACGAGCACGCCGTTGGTCCCGACCACGGTCTCGAGCAGGATCGCGGCGATCGTCGCGGGCCCTTCGAGCTCGACGACCTCGCGCAGATGGCGCAGCGCCGCGACGCACTCGTCGGCGTCGGTCGCGGCCCCGAACGCCGACCGGTACGTGAACGGCCCGAAGAAGTGCCGCACCCCGGGGTCCACCTCGTTGGGCCAGCGCCGCGGGTCGCCCGTCGCGGTCACGGCCGTGCCGGTGTTGCCGTGGTAGGAGCGGTAGGCGGCGAGGACCTTCTGCCGACCGGTGTGACGCCGGGCGAGGCGCACGGCGTTCTCGACGGCGTCGGCGCCCCCGTTCGTGAAGAACACCCGGTTCAGCCCGCCGTCGGCGCCGCCCGGTGCACGCTCGACGATCAGGCGCGCGAGCTCGCTGCGCACCGGGTTCGCGAACGAGGGCGCGACGGTCGCGAGGCGTCCGGCCTGCGCCTGGATCGCGCCCACGAGCGCGGGGTGCTGGTGGCCCAGGTTGAGGTTGATGAGCTGCGAGGCGAAGTCGAGGTAGCGCGTGCCCTGCTCGTCCCAGAACCAGGCCCCCTCCCCGCCTGCGATCGTCACGGGGCTGATCAGCTCCTGCGCGGACCACGAGTAGAAGACGTGGGCGTCGTCGCGCCCGGCCCGCCCGGTCAGTCTCGTCGCGTCGGTCATCTCGCCCCACCCCTCACCGCGTCCGCGGAAAGCCCAGGTCGATGCTGCTGGTCGCGGGGTCCGGCCACCGCGACGTCACGACCTTGGTCCGGGTCGCGAAGTGGATGCCCTCGGGCCCGTACATGTGCGAGTCCCCGAACAGCGAGCCCTTCCAGCCGCCGAACGAGTAGTAGCCGACGGGTACCGGGATGGGGACGTTGACCCCGATCATCCCGGCCTGCGCCTCGACCTCGAAGCGTCGGGCCGCTCCCCCGTCACGCGTGAAGATCGCCGCGCCGTTGCCGTACGGGTTCTCGTTGACGAGCCGCAGGGCGTCGTCGAACGTCTCGGCGCGCACGACCGAGAGCACGGGCCCGAAGATCTCCTCGCGGTACACCGTGTGCTCGGGTCGCACGTGGTCCACGAGGCTGGGTCGCAGGAAGAACCCGCCGCTCGTGTCCTGCCCGTCCGGCCCCGGCCCGACGGGTGGTCCGTCCCGCCCGTCCAGGACCAGGACCGCCCCCTCCTCGACCGCGCTGCCCACGCGCGCCGCGACCCGGTCCCGGTGCTCGGCCGTGATGAGCGGCCCCATCTGGGAGGCGGGGTCGTTCCCCGGCCCGACGACGAGCCCCGCCACGCGCGTCCGGATCGCCTCGACGAGGGCGTCGGCGACGTCGCCCACCGCGACCACGACCGAGATCGCCATGCACCGCTCGCCCGCGGACCCGTACCCCGCCGAGACCGCGGCGTCCGCCGCGGCGTCGAGCTCGGCGTCGGGCAGGACGACCAGGTGGTTCTTCGCCCCGCCCAGCGCCTGGACCCGTTTGCCGTGGCGCGTGCCCGTCTCGTAGACGTGGCGGGCGACGGGCGTGGAGCCGACGAAGCTGATCGCGGCGACGTCGGGGTGCTCCAGGAGCCGGTCGACCGCGACCCGGTCGCCCTGCACCACGTTGACGACGCCGTCGGGCAGACCCGCCTCGGCCAGGAGGCGCACGACGAGCAACGAGACCGACGGGTCGCGCTCGCTCGGCTTGAGGACGAACGTGTTGCCGCACGCGATGGCCGTCGGGATCATCCACAGCGGCACCATGGCCGGGAAGTTGAAGGGCGTGATGCCGACCATGACGCCCAGCGGCTGCTTGACCTCGTGCACGTCCACGCCCGTGGAGACCTGCTGGCTGAAGCCCCCCTTGAGCAGGTGCGGGATCCCGGCCGCGAACTCGACGTTCTCGAGCGCCCGCGCCACCTCCCCCTCGGCGTCGGACACGACCTTGCCGTGCTCGGCCGAGACCAGGTGGGCGATCTCGTCCCGGTGCCCGCGCAGCAGCTCGTGGAACGCGAACAGGATCTCGACGCGCCGCGACAGGCCCGTCCGGGACCAGCCCGGGAAGGCCGCGAGCGCCGCTGCGACGGCCGCGTCCACGTCGGCCGGCGAGGCGAGGGCCACGCGCCCCGTGACGCGTCCGGTCGCCGGGTCGTGGACGGCTCCGTACCGTTGCGCCTCGTCCACGCGGCGGCCACCGACGACGTGTCCGATCACCCCTGGGGTCTGCTCGGGGGTGCTGCTCGTCATGCTGGCCTCCCTCCCGGGTACGGCACGCAGGGCGGCGGCCCGGGTCGTCGACGACTGAGTCTCAGTGTGGCACGAGGACGCCATTCGTGTGAGGTCGATCACACCGCTCGGGGTCTGCCCGGGTGAAGCGTGCTGGAGCGCCGCGCCGCCGTGCGTGCCGCTGTCGTCGCGCCACCGGGCCCGGGTACGGTCGGGCCGTGACCGACGAGCACCGCACGAGCAGCCACGACCCGGGCGACGGCCGAGCCCCGACAGGGCCTCTCCCTCCCGGACCGGACCCCGCTCCCGCACGGCCGATGACCCGCGCCGAGCGACGCGCTGCCGAGCAGGCCGCCCTGGAGCGCCAGGCGGACACGTCGTGGCGCTCACCGTCCCCCACCGGCGCGCTGCCCACCGCACGCCCGGCGACAGCGGCGCTGCCCACCACGACCGGTGCCACGGCCTGGGAACGGGTCGAGGTGTCGGCCGAGCCGTCACCGCCACCCTCGGCCTGGCGCGAGCGCGCAGCACGCTTCGCCCCGACCCTGGCCCCGGCGCCAACGCCGGCACCGGCGCCGGGCACCGACGCGCCGGCAGTCCAGGCAGCCCCGGCCGGACCCGACGCACCGTCCCCGACGAGGTCCGTCGGGGCCTCTCGCGAGGTCGAGGACCCTTCTGAGGGAGCCTCGTCGCACACCCAGCCGACGCTCACCCTCACGGGGCCCCCGCCCAGCACCGAGGGCAGCGTCCCCCCCGCCGTAGTCAGCTCCTCGACGCCGTTCCCGACCCGTCGCCAGATCTCCCACGCGGCCCGGCACGTGACGCGCCTCGGTCGCGGAAACGCGGCCCGCCTCCTCCTGCTCACCGTGGTCACGGCGATCGCGGTCGAGATGATCCGGGCGAGCGGCCCGCTGCTGGACCGCGCCTTCGCCTCCGGCGTGACCGTCGCGGCCGGGACGGCCCTGATCACCTACGCGGCTCCCGCGCTCGCCGTGACGATCATCGCCGCGCGGCTGCCGATCTCGGGGCGGGTCACGCTCGGAGCGGTGCTCGCCCTGGTCGGTTGGCGGCTGGGGCTGCAGGGTCTCGGGGTCGCCGCCGGCACGGACGGCGTTCTCGGTTCTGCGCGCTACGGGCTGGGGCTCGGTGGCACCGCGCTCGCGGTCGCCACGCTCGTCATCGTGGCCGCGTTCGTGAGCGGTGTCCGTCCGGTCCCCGCCGACGACTCCCCCGAGCGGGTCGCGGGTGCCTGGACACCGCTCGCGAACGGCCGGATGGTCGCGCTGGGCGTCTCGCTGGGGGTGCTGGGCGCTGCGGGGGTGAGCCTGCTCCACGGGACGTGGGACGCGTACTGGCGCACGGGGCTGCTCTCCTGGGTGGCTCCCCTCGCGCTCGGCGGCCTGGCGGTCGTCTCGGCGTGGCTGCTGCGCCGCGACACCGCCGCCCCCGGGGCCCGCGGGTTCTGGGTGCTCGGTCCGTACCTGGCACTGGGTGTCCTGGTGTTCGGCAACCCGGCCTTCATCGCCTCCCAGACGGGCCTCCCGCTGTCGGTGGCCGCGGGTGCCGTCGCGACGATGGCCCTCATGGTCGGGTTGACCACCGTTCGAGGCACGGCTCGGTCGAGCCGCCCCGGGGGCAACGCCCTCCTGTCGACCGTGGGACGGTGCGCCGACCTCGTGGCCCTCCTCGCCTTCGCCCTCGTGGTCTTCGCGCTGCCCGGCCGGACCGAGGTGCTCGACGGCCTGCTCTCCTGGGCGCTCCTGGTGTGCATCGTCGGCCTCGCGGTCGCCGCGACCGACGCCGTGGTGCACGCCCTCACCCGACCCGCCCAGGACATCGGCTGGTTGCGACTGGCCGGGGCGAGCACCGCCGTCGGGCTGGGGCTCATCCTCCCGCTCCTGGTCTACCAGCTCGACTACGACGTCCCGCTGCCGGTACCCAACGCCGTCGTGCCGGTCCTGGTCGCGCTCGCGATCGGGGCCGCGGGTCTGCGCCGCACCCGCCCCCTGCCGCAGGCCGCCGCGGGCACCGCAGCGGCAGCGCGCGTCGCTCCCCCGAGCGTGCGGGTCGCCCTGCCCGTCGTCGCCGCGGTCGCCGTGCTGGCCGCGGGCGGTGCTGCCGTGCAGCTCGTCGACCTGCCGACGGGCACGTCGGGCAGCCCGGCGGCTGGCGCCGAGCCGGGACTCGTCGTCCTCGACTGGAACCTGCACTACGGGGTCAGCGCGACGCCGTCGGTCGAGCTCGACGACGTGGCAGCGACCATCCGCGACTCGGGCGCCCAGGTCGTGACGCTCCAGGAGGTCTCGCGCGGCTGGGTGCTGGGCGGCGGCGTCGACATGGCGAGCTACCTCGCTCGCGCGACAGACATGGAGGTCGCGTTCGTCGGGGCCGCCGACCGCCAGTTCGGGAACGCGATCCTCTGGGACCCGGCGGCGGTCACCGTGGCCGACGTCTCCCGTCTCGCGCTCCCGTTCGGTGCTGGCCCTCAGCACCGCTCGGCCGTCTCGGCGACCGTGGCCCCGCGCGCAGGGACGGAGACCGCATGGGCCGGCGGTGTGCGCGTGACCTCGGTGCACCTGCAGCACCGCGAGCAGAGCACGCCGACCCGGCTCGACCAGCTCGACGCGCTGTTCGCCGCCGAACCGGTCGACGGGACGTACCTGCTCGCGGGGGACTTCAACGCCGAGCCGGACTGGGAGGAGATCACCCTCGTCGAGTCGCAGGGCCTGGTCAGCGGGCAGGACACGGCGGGCCACCCCGACGACCTCACGTCGCCGGCCGACGCACCGCGCCACCGCATCGACTGGATGTTCGGGTCCGGCCTGACCTTCGAGCGCTTCAGGGTCCTGGACGACGTCTCGTCCGACCACCGCCCGCTCGTGACCGTGGTGCGACCCGGGCAGGAGCCGGAGCCCGCCCCGGCCGGGTAGCGGGCGGCAACGCTCGACGCCGCTGCCCGTGCCGGCCGGGCGCCGTCGGCCCCGCTGGCCGCCGCTGCCCGCGCCTCAGTCCTCGCGGTGGTGCAGCATGCGCGCGACCTCGGCGATCGACCCGGACAGCGACGGGTAGACCGTGAAGGCCTCCGCGACGTCGTCGACCGTGAGGCGGTGCGCGACCGCGAGCGTGATGGGGAAGATGAGCTCGCTCGCGCGCGGGGCCACGACGACGCCGCCCAGGACGACGCTCGCCTCGGGGTGCGCGAACAGCTTGACGAACCCGTCGCGCATGCCGAGCATCTTGGCGCGCGGGTTGCGGGCCAGCGGGAGCGTCGTGGTCACGTACCTCGACCCCTGCGCCTTGAGCTTCTCCTCGCTGTACCCGACCGTCGCGATCTCCGGGGCCGTGAAGATGTTCGCGGCGACCGTGCGCAGCTTGATGGGGCTCACGGCGTCGCCCAGGGCGTGCGACATGGCCACGCGGCCCTGCATCGCCGCGACCGAGGCGAGCGGCAGGATGCCCGTGCAGTCACCGGCCGCGTAGATGCCGCGCACCGAGGTGCGGGAGACCTTGTCGACCTGCACGTGGCCGCTCGGGGTCAGCCGCACGCCGGCCTCCTCGAGGCCGATGCCCGCGGTCGAGGGGATGGACCCGACGGCCAGCAGCACGTGCGAGCCCTTGACCACGCGACCGTCGGCGAGCGTGACCTCGACGCCCTCGTCGGTGCGCACGGCGGCCTCGGCGCGCGTGCGCGACATGACCGTCATGCCGCGCGAGCGGAAGACGCCCTCGATGAGCTCGGCCGCGTCGGCGTCCTCGCCCGGCAGCACGCGGTCGCGGCTCGAGACGAGCACGACGTCGGAGCCCAGCGCGTTGTAGGCGCCCGCGAACTCGGCGCCCGTGACGCCCGAGCCCACGACGATCAGGCGCTCGGGGAGCTCCTTGAGGTTGTAGAGCTGGGTCCACGTGAGGATGCGCTCCCCGTCGGGGATCGCGGTCGGCAGGACGCGGGGGGTCGCGCCGAGCGCGAGCAGGATCACGTCGGCGTCGACCGAGACCTCGGCCCCGTCCTCCTGGAGCGTGACGTGCACGCGGGACGGGCCCTCGAGGCGCCCCTGCCCGATCAGGACGCGCACGCCCTCGCGCTCGAGGCGGGCGTGGATGTCGGCGGACTGCGCGGCCGCGAGCGCCATGACTCGGGTGTTGACGGCGTCGAGGTCGACCATGTGGCGACGCATCGCGGGGTGCGCGGCCTTGACCGTGTCGACGGGGAGGCGGATGCCGAGGTCGGCGGCACGGTCGGCGATCGTCATCCAGTCGGCCGTCGCGATGAGGGTCTTGGACGGCACCACGTCGGTGAGCACGGCGGCGCCGCCCAGCCCCTGGCGCTCGACGACGGTGACGTCGGCACCGAGCCGACGGGCGACGAGCGCCGCCTCGTAGCCTCCGGGTCCACCGCCCAGGATCACGATGCGGGTGGCCTGCAGGTCGGGGTTCTCGTTCGTCACGGGTGCCATTCTGTCAGCATCCGAGGTGCGTTCGTGTCAGCATGCGGACACCGCGACCCGATGAGGCGAGGACGGGCGTTCCGCGCGGCGCTGCGCCCCAGAACGGATAGCCTCGTCCTATGACGACGACCTTGTCTCTCGACGACCCCACGACCGACCCGTTCCTCGTGGCCCGCGCCGCTGCGGACCACATCGCCGAAGCCACCGGGATCGAGGGCCACGACGTCGCCCTCGTGCTCGGGTCGGGCTGGGGCGGGGCGGCAGAGCTCCTGGGCGACGTCGTCGCGGAGATCCCCACGAACGAGATCCCCGGGTTCTCCAAGCCTGCCGTCGCCGGCCACGTCGCGACCACGCGCTCGATCCGCATCGAGCGCGCCGACGGCTCGGTCCGCCACGCGCTCGTGCTCGGCTCGCGCACCCACCTGTACGAGGGCAAGGGCGTGCGGCACGTCGTGCACGGCGTGCGGACCGCGGCGGCGACCGGCGCGCAGACCGTCATCCTCACCAACGGGTGCGGCGGCCTGAACCTCGACCACGGCCCGGGCACCCCGGTCCTCATCCGCGACCACCTCAACCTCACCGCGACGTCGCCCCTGGAGGGCGCGACGTTCGTCGACCTGACGGACCTGTACTCCCCGCGCCTGCGGGACCTGGCCCGGTCGGTCGACGGCTCGCTCGGCGAGGGCGTGTACGCCCAGTTCCCCGGACCGCACTACGAGACCCCGGCCGAGGTGCGCATGGCGGGCATCCTGGGGGCGGACCTGGTCGGCATGTCGACCACGCTCGAGGCCATCGCCGCGCGTCACGCGGGGCTCGAGGTGCTGGGCATCTCGTTGGTCACGAACCTCGCCGCGGGCATCAGCCCGACGCCGCTCTCGCACGGCGAGGTCATCGAGGCCGGCCAGGCGGCCGGCCCCCGGATCAGCTCCCTGCTCGCCGAGATCGCGAAGCTGGTGTGACATGACGAACCCCCACGACTCCCTCGACGTGGACGACCCCGGCTACGAGGCCGGGCAGGGCCACGCGTCCTTCCTGGCGCAGGTCGAGGCCTGGATCGAGGCGGACCCCGAGCCGCGCGACCAGGCCGAGCTGCGCACGCTCCTCGCGGAGGCCGACTCCCCCGACCCGCGCGACCACGAGGTGCGCGCCCGGGCACGGGCCGAGCTGCGTGACCGCTTCGTGGGCACGCTCCAGTTCGGCACCGCGGGCCTGCGCGGGGAGATGGCGGCGGGCCCCAACCGGATGAACCGTGCGGTCGTGATCCGGGCCGCTGCGGGCCTCGCGTCGTTCCTGCGCGACGCCCTGCCGGGGCATACGCCGCGTGTCGTCATCGGGTACGACGCCCGTCACCACTCGCACACGTTCGCGCTCGACAGCGCCGCGGTGTTCACGGCCGCGGGCGTCGAGGCGTCGATCCTGCCGTCCGCGCTCCCGACCCCCGTGCTCGCCTACGCGGTGCGCCACCTGGGCGCCGACGCGGGCGTCATGGTGACCGCGAGCCACAACCCTCCGGCCGACAACGGCTACAAGGTGTACCTCGGCGGCCGCGTGGTCACGGACTCGGGCCAGGGGGCGCAGATCGTGCCCCCGTACGACGCCGAGATCGCGGCCGCGATCGACCGCTCCCCCGTGGCCGCGCAGGTTCCCCGCGCGACCGACGGCTGGACGGTCCTGGGGCGCGACCTGGCGCTCGGCTACGTCGAGTCCGTGGGCAGGTTGTCCGACGGCGCCGCTCGCGAACTGCGCATCGTCGCCACCCCGCTGCACGGCGTGGGCGGCGAGGTGCTCAACCGGGTCCTCGAGGACGCGGGGTTCACCGACGTCATCAGCGTCGCCGAGCAGTTCGAGGCGAACCCGCTGTTCCCGACCGTCGCCTTCCCCAACCCCGAGGAGCCCGGCGCGATCGACCTCGCGCTCGCGTACGCGCAGGACGCCAAGGCGGACCTCGTCATCGCGAACGATCCCGACGCGGACCGGTGCGCCCTGGCGGTGTACGACCCGCGCGTCGGGACGTACCAGGGGGCCGAGACCGCCCGGTCGAACGGGTGGCGCATGCTGCACGGCGACGAGGTGGGATCGCTGCTCGGCGAGGAGATCGGCCGACGAGCGGACGCGCCGGGAGGCACGGACGGAACTCCGTTCTTCGCGAGCTCGATCGTGTCGTCGCGGCTGCTGCGCAAGATCGCCGACAGCCACGGGCTGGGCTACTCCGCGACGCTCACGGGGTTCAAGTGGATCTCGCGCGTCGACGGCCTGGTCTACGGCTACGAGGAGGCGCTCGGCTACTGCGTCGACCCGCAGGTCGTGCGGGACAAGGACGGCATCAGCGCCGCCCTGCTCCTGGCCCAGCTCGCGAACCGCCTCAAGGCCGAGGGGCGCACGCTCGTCGACGCGCTCGACGACCTGGCCCGTGCTCACGGTCTGCACGTGACCGACCAGCTCTCGGCCCGGTTCACCGACCTCGACCAGATCCCGGCGGCCATGTCCCGGCTGCGGGCGGCGCCTCCGCGCACGCTCGCGGGCTCGGGGGTCAGCGACGTCGTCGACCTGTCCGAGGGTCTGGACGGGCTGCCGCCGACCGACGGCGTCCGCCTGCTGTCCGCGGACGGCACCCGGGTCATCGTCCGCCCCAGCGGCACCGAGCCCAAGGTCAAGTGCTACCTCGAGGTGATCGTCCCGGTCGCGCCCGACGCGAGCTACGACGACCTCACGGCCGCCCGCGCCTTCGCCCGGACACGCCTCGACCACGTGCGCCAGGACGTCGCGGCCGCGCTCGGCATCTGACGGCGCAGGCGCCCGGCGCCGCGACCGCGTGACGACGAGGGCCGTCGCCCCCTCCACGAGGAGCGGGCGACGGCCTTCGTCGTGCGCGGCGGGCCCTCCCGGCCCTCAGCCGAGCGCGACCGTCGTGCCGCCCGACATGAACGAGTCGTGCAGCTCGACGCTCGCCGGCACCGCGTCGGCAGGCACGTCGAACACCACGACGCCCTGGATCGAGTTCCCGGGGTTGATGTCGTTGAGGAAGCTGTTGGCGTCCCCGAGGTAGATCCCGGCCGTCGAGTCGGCCGAGTGCTCGCGTCCCTGGGTGTCGAACAACTTCTGCGAGCTCGCGTCGAACATCTGGGCAGCGTCCCCGATGTTCGTCACCGTGACGTGCACCAGGACGAACTGCCCCTGCGCGTCCACGCTCAGGAACTCGTCGCCCACGTTCGTGCCCCCCGGCTCGACGGCCGTGACCGTGAACTCGAGCTTCCCGTCTCGCACCGCCGTGCCGAGGCCCGGGACGGTCTCCTCGGGGTCTGCGGCGGCCGGAGCCTGCGCACCGCCCGCCGTGTCCGCGGTGCCGGCCGTCCCCGTGGTCGTGTCACCGCCGCCGAGGCTCGAGGCGACCGACACGACGACGATCAGCGCGACGATCGCCAGGAAGACCGTGAGGACCTTGTGCCGGGCGAAGAACGACTTCCGCGGGGCGGGCTCCGGCTGCCCCAGGTAGGGCTGCCCGGGGTAGGGCTGGCCCGGGTGCTGCTGCGGGGCGTGCAGCTGGTGCGGGTACTGCTGGACGGGCGGCTGCTGCGCAGGGTCGTTGCTCATGGGAGGGCCTCTCGTGGTTCCGGATCGGTACGGGACCACTTCATCGCCTCGCGCCGCGCGGGCGCGTCGGCGGAACGGCTACGGCCTGCGCACCGAAAGTCGTACACGTGGACGGGGCCACCGACCTGGTCGGTGGACCACGCCGTCGGCGGTGTTCCCTACGCTGGGTCCGTGACCACCCCGTACCCACCCCCGGGCTCCTCCTGGCCCCGTGCGACGCCGCCGCGCGGCGGGCCCGTGCCGCCGAGCCCGCCCGGCGCGGTCCCCGACCGCCCGACCGCCGGGCGTCGGTGGTGGTCGAGGGTCGCGACGGTCTGGATCGTGGTCGCCTCCTTCGTCGCCTCGACGCTGTGCATCGCCTTCGCGGGGTCGGCGGGAGGGATGGTCGACGGCGCCGCTCCCAGCGGAGGCACGGTGCTCTGGGTCGCCCTCGGCTGGATGTACGCGCTCGGCGTCGCGACCCTCCTCGTCTTCCGGCGCCGCTATCCCGTCGCGGTGTGCCTGGTCGCGTGCGCGGGCGCGCTGGTCTTCCCGCTCGACGCGGTCGGGGCGCTCGTCGCGCTGTCCTGGGTGATCTCGTCGCGCCCTGCCCGGCAGGGCTGGATCCTCGGCGTGCTCACCGCCCTCGCGACGACGGTCGCCCTCGGACGGGACCTGCTCCGTGCGCCCGAGCAGCAGATCTTCTCGTTCACCCCCACGGGTTCCCAGACGCCCGTGGGCGCGGCGGCCTGGGTGTACGTGGTGCTGCTCGTCGCGGGTCTCGCGCTCTCGGTCAGCGTGGGCTGGGCCCGCCGGGCTCACTACCAGGTCGGTCGCTTCCGGGGCGAGGCGCAGCGCCACGAGCTCGTGGCCGAGCACCTGCGCGACGAGGTCGCCCGGCAGGACGCCGAGGCCGAGAGGCTGCGGGACGAGGTGACCCGGCAGCAGGAGGAGGTGGCCCGCCAGCAGGAACGGCACCTGATCGCCCGCGAGGTGCACGACACGCTCGCCCACAGCCTCTCGCTCGTCTCGTTGCACTCGGGGGTGCTCGAGGTGTCGGTCCCCGAGGAGGACGGGCAGCTGCGCGACGCGGCCAAGGTGGTCCGCGAGAACGCTCACCGGTCGCTCGAGGACCTCCGGGACCTGATCGAGATCCTGCGCGATCCGGACGGGCTGGCCCAGCGCCAGGCCCGACGCGCGGGCGGGACATTGGCGGACCTGTCGGCACTGCTCGCCACGACGCGGGCCGCAGGCACGCGCCTGGTCGCGACCGTGGTCTTCGACGACGCCTCGTCGGTCAGCCCGCAGGTCGCCCGCGCGACGTACCGGATACTCCAGGAGTCGCTGACCAACGTGCACAAGCACGCGCCGGGGAGCGAGGTCCTCATCGATCTCGGCGGTACCCCGGCGAGCGGTGTGAGCCTGCGCGTCACCAACGTGCTCCCGGAGGCGCCGGGCCCGCGAGCACCCGGGAGCCGCGCGGGGGTCACGGGCATCGCCGAGCGGGTCAAGCTGCTCGGGGGACGGTCGACGGTCGGGCCGCGTGACGGCAGCTTCGTCGTCGAGGTGTGGTTGCCGTGGGTCAGCGACGTCGTCGACCTCGGTGAACCGCCACCCGCCACGGCGGGTCGCCGGCCCTGACCGCACGCCGCACGCGCGCGGTCCTCCCTCACAGGCGCACGAGTCCCCGCCCGTGCGGGTCCGCCCGCGCGACCGGGACGTCGTCCACGGTGAGCACGGTCCTGCCGTCGTGCACCAGACCGGCGGAGGACTCCAGCACCAGGGACCCTTCGTTGGAGATCCATGTCCCGTCGAGCCCGCGCATGCGCTCGACGAACCTCTGTCGAGGCGCGGGCTCGACGTACGTGAGCACCGAGCTGTGGAAGACCACCAGGTGCGCGTCCGGGGGCGCGGACCCCAGGAGCGCGTCGAGGTCGTCGAGGAGATCTCCGCGGACGAGGTGCGGGGGCTCGGTGGCCACCAGTGCGCACGCCGCCTCGAGGCGCTCGCGACGGTCGTGGTGCTCGGGCCACACGAGGGCCCGCAACCACGCGACGTCGTCGGGATCGCGGACGTCGAGCGGGTTGAGGTCGATGCCCGCTCGCCACACCACGTCGGGCAGCCGCGTCGGCGCCGCGCTCTCGTCGTCGATCCTGCACTCGATCACCACGGGCGAGGGACCTGGGACGGGGTCGAGCGTGACGACGCCGTCCGGCGAGCGGTAGCGGTAGGAGTACCGGTCCGGGTAGAGGCACAGTCCTGCGGACGCGCCGACCTCGACGAGCGCGAGCGGGCCCTCGAGGCGGGCCAGCTCGGGCAGGAGGACTGCGCAGCGCGCCGCTTCGTTGGTCTGGGTGGAACGGGCGAGCACGATGTCCACGACGTCGGACCAGTGCTGGACGAGCCACGGGCGGAACCGCTGGTAGACGTCGAGCGGGGCGCCCGCCGTCCGGGCCGCGGCGAAGACGAGGTTGGGCTGCCGCTTGCGGGCGGGCAGTGCCTCGATGAGGGCGAGCACCTGGTCGTCGCCCGCGATCGCGCGCGCCCATCCCTCGTACGACGGGGACGACCCGCGCGTCTCGATGTCGGCCCACCGCACGTATGCCTCCGCCAGCGACGTCATGCGCCCAGAGCGTAGCCGACCCGGCGCACGCCGCAGGCCCGCCCGGGCTGCACACGACCGGCGGCCAGCTCGGACGCCGCGGAGGAGGAGGCTGTGGGCGCCACCCCCTACGATCGACGCGTGATCCGAGTCCTCCTGGTCGACGACGACGCGCTCGTCCGTACGGGCCTGCGCCTCATCCTCTCGAGCAACCCCGGCATCGAGGTCGTCGCAGAGGCGACCGACGGCGACGAGGCCGTCCCGGCGTTCCTCGCGCACCGTCCTGACGTCGTGCTCATGGACCTGCGCATGGCGCGGGTCCAGGGGGTCGAGGCGACGCGCGCCCTGCGGGCCCTCCCCGATCCCCCGGTCGTGCTGGTCCTGACGAGCTTCGAGAGCGACACCGACGTCCTGGGGGCGCTGGAGTCGGGGGCGGGCGGCTTCCTCCTCAAGGACGCCTCGCCGGACGAGCTCATCGGCGGAGTCCTCGCGGTCGCGGGTGGCGAGTCGGTGCTCGCGCCGCGGGTCGTCCGCTACGTCGTCACGCGGGTCGCGCAGGGGCAGGTGAGCAGCGAGCAGCAGCGTGCCCGCGCGCTCGTCGGCCGGCTCACCGAGCGTGAGCGGGCGGTCGCCCAGGGAGTCGCGGAAGGGCTGAGCAACGCGCAGATCGGCGCGCGGCTCTACTGCGCCGAGGCGACGGTCAAGACGCACCTGAGCCGCGCCATGACCAAGCTCGACCTTCCCAACCGGGTCGCGCTCGCGATCGCGGTCGAGCGCGCCCGCTGAGCACACCGCTCAGCGCGTCCGCTGCGGCCGTCGGCTCAGCGCTGAGGAACCGTCAGGCGTGGAGCGCGGGCTCCTCGTCGAGCGCGACGGCGGCCTTCCAGTCGGCCTTCTCGGCGCGCCAGCCCTCCTCGGTGCGCCCGCGACGCCAGTAGCCGGACGCGGAGAGCGCCGTGACGGGCACGCCCCGGTCGAGGCGCAGGTGGCGGCGCAGCGTGCGCACGAACCCGGCGTCGCCGTGCAGGAACACCTGGGGCTGCCCGGGCAGGAACGTGAGCGCCTCGACGGCCTCGACGAGGACCTCGCCGGGCGCTCGGTCCGGGTGGGCGTCCCGGTGGACCCAGCGCAGGTCGAGGTCCCCGGGCGACGTGAGGGACTGCTCCTCCGCTGCCGAGGCGACCTCGACGACCGCGCGGACGGGTGCCCCGTCGGGCACGGCCTCGAGGGCCGCCGCGATGGCGGGCAGGGCGCTCTCGTCGCCCACGAGCAGGTGCCAGTCGTAGCCGCCCGACGGCGCGTAGTCGCCACCGGGGCCGAAGAAGGACATCGTGTCACCGGGCCGGGCGGCGGACGCCCAGGGGCCCGCGAGGCCCTCGTCGCCGTGCGCGACGAAGTCGATGGCCAGCTCGTGCGCCGCGGGGTCCCACGAGCGGATCGTGTAGGTGCGCATCGGGACGCGCCCCTCGGGGCCGGCCGCGGCCGGGAAGAGCAGCTTGACGTAGCGGTCGGTGTGCGGGCCGGGGTCGAAGCCGTCGAGCCCCTCTCCCCCGAGGACCACACGGATCATGTGCGGCGTGAGGCGCTCGGTGCGCACGACCACGGCGTGGGTCGCGACGCGCTCGGGCTTGCGGGGGGCAGGGTCGGTCATACGGTCCTCCAGGGTGCGCTCCGCCCGCGATGACGAAGTGAGGCTAGCCTAACCCCGGATGCACCGAGGGGTGACCGCCCGTCCAGGCTCGGCCACCCCTCGGTCCGTGAGAACAGGTCAGTAGCCCCCTGCGCCGCCCTCGGCCGGCTCGACCCCGTCGAAGCCTGCGAGCACCGCGGCGGTGCGCGACAGGCCCAGGCGCGTCGCACCGTGCTCGATCATGGCGAGCGCGTCGGCGAGCGTCCGCACGCCCCCCGAGGCCTTGACCCCGAGGCGTCCGCCGACCGTCTCGGCCATGATGGACACCGCGTGCGTCGAGGCGCCGCCGGCCGGGTGGAAGCCCGTGGAGGTCTTGACGAAGTCGGCACCGGCGGCCTCCGAGGCGCGGCACGCCTCGACGATCTCGTGGTCCGTCAGCGCGGCGGACTCGATGATGACCTTGAGGACCTTGGGGGCAGGGACTGCGGCCCGGACGGCCGCGATGTCGGACTGGACGTACGCCCAGTCGCCTGCCTTGGCAGCACCCAGGTCGATGACCATGTCGACCTCGTCCGCGCCGTCGGCGATCGAGCGGGCCGCCTCGGCGGCCTTGACCTCGCTGTGGTGCGTCCCGGACGGGAACCCGCACACGGTCGCGATCTTCAGGCCCTTGCCGTCGAGCGGCAGGACCGAGGGCGAGACGCACACCGAGTAGACGCCGAGCGCGACGCCCTCGTCGACGAGCGCCTCGAAGTCCGCGCGGGTGGCCTCGGGCTTGAGCAGGGTGTGGTCGACGAACTGCGCGAGGGCCGCGCGGTCCAGCGGGGACGTGCCGGGGGTGCTCACAGCTGTGCTCCTTGGATCTCCTGGTAACCGGGAAGGATGACGTCGTCGATGAGCGCGCGCCGCTCGTCGTGGTGGATGAAGGCGCTCCACGCGGCCGTGGCCGTGACGTCGTAGAGGTCCTCGAGCGTCCAGCCGGCCTGCTCGACGAGCAGCGTCATCTCGTGGGTCATGGACGTGCCCGACATGAGGCGGTTGTCCGTGTTGAGCGTGACCGCGAAGTCGAGCTCCTTGAGCCGCGTGATGGGGTGCGCCGCGATCGAGGTCGCCGCCGCACCGGTCTGCAGGTTCGAGACGGGGCACAGCTCGAGCGGGATCTGGTGGTCGCGGACCCAGTGGGCTAGCTGCCCCAGGGCCGCGGTGCCGTGCTGCTCGTCGAACGAGATGTCCTCGATGAGGCGCACACCGTGCCCGACGCGCGAGGCCTGGCCCAGGTGGACGGCCTCGGCGATCGACGAGACGCCCGAGGCCTCGCCCGCGTGGATCGTCACGGGGAAGTTCTGGTCCGCGAGGTACTGCCACACGCCCGGGAAGCGCGAGGGCGGGAAGCCGTCCTCGGCGCCCGCGATGTCGAACCCGACGACGCCGTTGCCCCGGTTGGCCACGGCGAGCTCGGCGATCTCCTGCCAACGGTCGGCGTGCCGCATCGCGGTCACGAGCTGGCCGACACGGATCGTGCGACCCTGCGCCGCCACGAGGGCGACGCCCTCCTCGAGCCCGGCCTGGACCGCGTCGACCGTGTCCTGCAGGCTCAGGCCGGCGCGCAGGTGCTGCTCGGGGGCCCACCGCTGCTCGGCGTACACGACGCCGTCGGCGGCGAGGTCCAGGACGGACTCGCGCGCGACCCGCACGAGCGCGTCGCGCGTCTGCATCACGGCGATCGTGTGGTCGAAGGTCTCGAGGTAGCGCACGAGCGAGCCCGAGTCGGCCGACTCGACGAACCAGGCGCCCAGCGCGTCGGCGTCGGTCGCGGGCAGGTCGTGCCCGATCTCGGCGGCGAGCTCGATGATCGTCTGGGGCCGAAGCCCACCGTCGAGGTGGTCGTGGAGGACGACCTTGGGGAGCGCGGCGATCGCCGCGACGGTCTCGCTCACGGAGGAGGGTGTGGAGGTCATGGGCTCACGCTACCGGGCGCGGGGCGGGCGCACGCGACAACGGCCCGGTCCCAGGTCACGGGTGCGTCACGGGTGCGTCACGCCGGGCTCTTGCCTGGCTTCACTCCCCGTCGGCGTCCGCGTCCTCGCCGAGGGGCACCACGGACGCCTGCTCGACGACGTCGGCCTCGTCCGCCGCGCCGTCGAGGTCGGGGCGCGGCGTCCGGGGGCTGTAGTCCTCCACGTCGTCCGTGTCGCCAGTGGCGTCCGGGGGCGTCAGCTCCTCCTCGACCAGGTTCTTCGGGGCGTCGTCGTCGGGCGTGACCAGGCCTGCGTCCCGCCAGGAATCGGTACCGGGGACCGTGCTCATGGTGAGCTCCTCTCGTCTCTCCCCATCGTCACCCGACGCGGCGCGACCCGCCAGCCCGTCCGGCGGGCAGGACCGCCCAGGTGACGTGCGACCACCCACCGAGCGCGCGACGCACGCCCTTGCCGGGCTCGCCGTCCTCACCGACCCCCGCGAGCAGGTCCGCGACACGCAGCCGGTGCAGCGTCCCGGAGGACGGTTCGTAGACCGCGCACCAGCGTCCGCCGAACGCCGAGGCGGCGTCCTCCTGGGGCTCCTGCGGGCCGCTCACGCCCGCGAGCAGCACGACGTGACGTGGCACGGCGGTCGACCACCCCGTCTCGACGTCCCCGCCCGTGTACAGCGGCACGGGCACGCCGGCGGCGGCCGAGCGCAGCGCGCTCGCGAGCACGGGGTCGCGCTCGCCGTCGCCGACGATCCGGTGGGCGAAGCGGACGTCGGCGTAGCGGGCGTCGCGCGCGGCGGTCCAGGGCGGCGTGCCGAGCGCCCCCGGCCAGGGCAGGGGGCCGAGCGCGGCGTGCGTCGTGCGGGCCTTCAGGACGCGCTGGAGCGCCGCGAACCGGCCCGACGACGTCTCGAGCTCTCTGGCGGTCGCGCCGCCCTGGCCCTCGCCCACCACGTGCGTCGACGCCCCCTGCGAGACGTCCGTGCCCGCGACGAGCCACAGCGCCACCACGGGGTCGCCCGCTGCTGCGAGGACCGCGAGCACCGCCGAGCCGCACGTCGTCTGGTCGACCTGGACCGCGCGGGCGCTGCCCAGCACGAGCGGCTCGCCGAAGCGGGCGTCGGGCCCAGCAGGGGGCGAGGCCGGTCCCCCCGCCACCTCCCCGTGCGCCGGGTCGGGCGCGGCCCGACGCAGCGGGTCGAGCACGTGCGCCCGCTCCCACGGGCGCAGCGTCCCGAGCGCGTCGACCAGGCGGTCGGCGACCTGCTCGGGGTGACCTGCGCGGCGGGCGAGCCGACGGACCGCGGGTGCGGCGCCGTCGGGCCTGGGGGCGCCGTAGCGTCCCGACGGCGGCACAGGCGGCAACAGCCCACGCCCCGCTCCCAGAGCACGCAGGACCCGGGTCAGATGGAGGTCGGCGACGATCATGCCGACAGCCTGCCATCCCCTCCGCTCCGCCGACGACCCGCTCTCACAGCAGGCTCACGACCGCGCTCGCCGCACCGAGGAACCCGAGGACGCCCACGAGCGTCGCGACCCGCACGAGGAATCCCCAGGAGCGCAACCGGCCGTCCTGGGGCAGGCCGCCCGACGGAGGCCGCAGGACGGCGGGCACCAGGGTCGCGACCGCGAGGGCGCCCGCGAGCACGGACAGGACGGGCTGCCCCACCCGCAGGTTCACCGCGGCCAGCAGGACCGACCCGATCACGACGCCGAGGACCGTGCGCTGCCACGCGAGGGCGGTGCGCTCGGGCTGCAGGCCGGGGTCGCGGGCCGCGGAGGTCACGTCCGCCAGACCTCGGTGACCGCGTACCCGGCCACGAGCAGCGCGAGGACGAGCACGCCCGCGACGAGCACGGGCAGCCCTGTCGGCGCGGGCAACGGCTCGCCCCGGCGCATCGCCCGTTCGTTGCGTCGCCACGCCAGCAGCGCGTAGGCCGCGAAGCCCGCCCCCGCGAGGCATGCGACCGCCGCGATCACGTCGACGAAGCCGGACATGGACGCGAACGACGCGAACGACGTGAGCGCGACACCGCCCGCGACGAGACCGAGCCCCGTCCGCACCCAGGCCAGCGCGGTGCGCTCGTTGGCCAGGCTGAAGCGGATGTCGGGCTCCTCGCCGACGCCGTACACCGAGCGCGGACGACGGTCGTCGGGCGGGGGCGCCCCCGGGCCACGCGTCGCCGCGTCGTCCGAGGGCTCCCCCGCCTGCGCCGTCATCTCAGCTCAGGCGGTCGAGGATCAGGGCCGGGGTCTCGACGACCGTGCCCGGGTCTGCGACCCCCCACGTCCCGTCGAGGGCCTCGACCGCGCGGTCGAAACGCTCGGGGGTGTCGGTGTGCAGGGTCAGCAGGTGCTGGCCCTTGGTCACGACGTCGCCCGGCTTGGCGTGGATCTCGACACCGGCCCCCGCCTGCACGGGGTCCTCCTTGCGGGCGCGGCCCGCCCCCAGGCGCCAGGCCGCGACCCCGACGCCGAACGCGTCGAGGTGCGAGAGCACGCCGTCGCGGTCCGCGACCACGTGCTCCTTCTCGCGTGCCACGGGCAGCGGCGCACGGGCGTCGCCGCCCTGCTCCGCGATCATCTCGCGCCACTTGTCCATGGCCCGGCCGTTGGACAGCGCGTGCCGGACCTCCTCCTCCGGGACGGGCTTGCCGGCGGCGGAGAGCATCTCGACCGCGAGCGCGACCGTGAGGTCCACGACGTCGCGCGGGCCACCGCCCGAGAGCACCTCGAGAGTCTCGCGGACCTCGAGCGCGTTGCCCGCCGTCAGGCCGAGCGGCGTCGACATGTCGGTCAGGAGCGCGACCGTGCGCACACCCGCGTCGGTGCCCAGGTCCACCATGGTGCGCGCGAGCTCGCGCGCCTGGTCGAGGTCCTTCATGAACGCCCCGGAACCCACCTTGACGTCCAGGACCAGCGCGCCCGTGCCCTCGGCGATCTTCTTGCTCATGATCGACGACGCGATGAGCGGGATCGCCTCGACCGTGGCCGTGACGTCGCGCAGCGCGTAGAGCTTGCGGTCCGCGGGCGCCAGCCCGGAGCCCGCCTGGCAGATGACCGCACCCACGTGCTCGAGCTGGTGCATCATCTGCTCGTTGGTCAGCGCAGCACGCCAGCCCGGGATCGACTCGAGCTTGTCGAGCGTGCCTCCCGTGTGCCCCAGGCCGCGCCCCGAGAGCTGCGGCACGGCCACGCCGAAGACCGCGACGAGCGGGGCGAGCGGCAGCGTGATCTTGTCGCCCACGCCACCGGTCGAGTGCTTGTCCGCGGTGGGCCGGGAGAGCTCCGAGAAGTTCATGCGCTCGCCCGAGGCGATCATCGCGGCCGTCCACCGGCCGATCTCCGTGCGGTCCATGCCGTTGAGCAGGATCGCCATGTTGAGGGCAGCCATCTGCTCCTCGGCCACGACGCCACGGGTGTAGGCGTCGATGACCCAGTCGATCTGCTCGGCGGACAGCCGGCCCTTGTCCCGCTTGGTGCGGATGACGTCGACCGCGTCGAACGACTCGGTCGCCTTGTCGGGCAGCGCGCCGGAGGCGCCCGCCGGGATGCTCTTCGTGCTCATGCTCGCTCCACCAGATCCTCGGGCCCGAAAGCGTCGGGCAGCACTTCGCTCATGGGCTTGATGCCACGGGTCGTCTCGACGAGCAGCGTGGGACCGCCGTGCTCCCACAGGAGCTGGCGGCACCGCCCGCACGGCATGAGCGTGTTGCCATGACCGTCGACGCACGCGAACGCCACGAGGCGACCGCCCCCGCTCCCGATCAGGTCGCTCACGAGCGAGCACTCGGCGCACAGCGTCACGCCGTACGCCGCGTTCTCGATGTTCGCACCCGTGACCAGACGGCCGTCGTCGACGAACGCCGCCGCCCCGACCTTGAAGGACGAGTACGGCGCGTACGCCTTCTGCATGGCGACCCGTGCGGCGTCGCGCAGTGCCTGCCAGTCGAAGCGGTCCCCCGCGTCGACGGCCGCGCGGTTGCTCTCGCTCACGCCGTCACCCCTTCACGTAGGGCTGACCCGCCGCGGCGGGACCGCGGACGCGGCCGACGAGACCCGCCACGGCGAAGATCGTGACGATGTACGGCAGCATCAGCATGAACTGGTTGGGGATCGGCGTCTCGAGGACACCGAGCACCTGCTGGAGCTTGTCGGCGAAGCCGAAGAGGAGTGCTGCGCCGAGCGCACCCCACGGGGTCCACCGACCCAGGATCATGGCGGCGAGCGCGATGTACCCCTTGCCGGCCGTCATCTCCTGGCCGAACGCCCCCACGGAGCCGATCGTGAAGAACGCGCCACCGAGCCCCGCGACCATGGACCCGAGCAGGACGTTGCGCCACCGCGTGCGGTTGACGTCGATGCCGACCGTGTCGGCCGCCTGCGGGTACTCGCCCACCGAGCGGACACGCAGACCCCACTTGGTGCGGAACAGCGCGATGCTGATCACGATGACCGCGACGTAGAGCAGGTAGACGATGATCGACTGGCGGAACAGCACCGGTCCGACGATCGGGATCTCCGACAGCAGCGGGATCGGGAGCGTCGGCAGGCGCGGCGGGGTGTTGAGCGTGGCCGCGTCGTTCTTGAGCACCGAGCTGAACAGGAAGCTCGTCAGGCCCACGGCGAACACGTTGAGCACCACACCGACGATGATCTGGTTCACGTGGTACTTCACCGTGAACAGCGCGAGCATCGCGCCGATGAGCAGACCCGCGATCGGGGCGGCGACCAGCCCGATGTAGGCGTTGCCCACGACCGAGGCGAGCACCGCGGCGCCGAAGGCCCCCGTCAGGAGCTGACCCTCGATCGCGATGTTGACGACGCCCGCCCGCTCGTTGAGCAGGCCGCCGAGGGCGCCGAACGCGAGCGGGACCGCGAGGAGCAGCGACCCCTGGAGAAGGCTCACGATCGACGTGCTCTTGTCCGCGACGGCCCACACGAGGAACGTCAGGACCCACAGGACACCGAAGACGGCGAGCACCCATCGGCCGACCGGCTGGTCCGCGCGCACCCGGACGTACGCGTAGCCCGCGAGCAGGAGGCACAGGACCGAGAGCACGATCGCGGTCGCCCTGGTCGGGACGGCGACCGGGTCGAACTGGAGCAGGTCAGCCCCGGTCGAGATGCCGAACGTCGTGACCGACCCCGCCGGTCCGAGGAGACCGAACAGGACGAACGAGAGGAGCCCGAAGACGCCCAGGGTGATGGGGAGCTTCCAGCTGCGGGCCGCGGTGACGGTAGCGACCTGGGTAGCAGGTGCAGCCATGGCGGTCATGCGCTGACTCCCTTCATGACGACGGGGTTCGGGGCGGGCAGGCGGAAGATCGCCCGCACGAGCGGCGGCGCCGCGATGAAGAGGACGACGAGCGACTGGATGACCAGGACGATGTTGATCGAGGTCCCGGTCGAGGCCTCCATCGCGCGCCCGCCGACGTTGAGCCCGGCGTACAGGAGTCCGGCGAAGAAGATGCCCAGCGGCTTGGAACGCCCCAGGAGGGCGACGGTGATCGCGTCGAACCCGATCGAGCCCGCGATGCCGCCCGTGAGCGCCTTCTCGGTGCCGAGGATCTGCACGGCACCTGCGAGCCCGGCGAGGGCGCCGGAGACGACCATGACGAGGACGAAGGACGACGCGACGCCCATGCCCGCGGTCCGGGCGGCCTGCTGGTTCGAGCCCACGGCCCGGAAGCGGAAGCCCCAGGTCGAGCGCGTCATGAGCCACCACACGAAGACCGCGGCAAGGATCGCGACCAGGAAGCCAGCGTTCAGGCGGAACTGGTCGCCGAGGAGCAGCGGGAGCTGCGCGGTGTCCTTGACCCCGGGGCTCTTGGGCTGGTTCGACCCGGGCCGGGTGAAGGCGCTCGTCGTGAGGAACCACGCCACGAGGTAGAGCGCGACGTAGTTCAGCATGATCGTCACGATCACCTCGTGCGCACCGGTGCGCGCCTTGAGGAAGCCCGCGATGCCGGCCCAGAAGCCACCGGCGAGGATGCCACCCAGCAGGGCGAGCAGCAGGTGCAGCACCGGCGGGAGGTTCCACGCGAAGCCGACGTAGCCGCCGATCGCGGCCCCCATGATGACCTGGCCCTGGGCGCCGATGTTGAACATCCCCGCGCGGAAGCCGACAGCCACGCCGAGCGCGGCGATGATCAGCGGGGTCGAGACCGTCATGGTCTCCGTGAGGGAACGGATGCCGCGCGCGAACGTCGGTGCGTCGTAGTTGTACACCGCTCCGCGGAACATGGCCGCGTAGGCCTCGCTCACGGCTGTCCAGGCCGCACCGAAGAAGTCGGCCGGCTTGGCGAAGAGGTAGCTCGCGGCCGCGGTCACGTCGGGGTCGGTGACGATGATCAGGAGCCCGCCGATGACCAGTGCGAGGACGAACGCCAGGACGGTCACGCCGAACGGGCCGGTCGTGATCTCGCGGAAGGTGGCGGTCCAGCGAGCGGACTCCGAGCCCTCGGGCTGAGGCTTTGCCGCGCCGGCCGGCTCGGGCGCCGGCTCTCCCGTCGGTGGCGGGGCGGGCTGCTGGTCGGTCACTGGGTTGCTCCCGTCGTGTCGGTCTGGTCGTGCACCTGTGCGATGGCCTCGTCGTGCGGGACCCCGGCCATCATGAGGCCGAGCACCTCGCGCGACGTCGTCGGCGGCACCACGCCGACGATCCCGCCCCGATACATCACGGCGATGCGGTCGGCGAGCTCGACGACCTCGTCGAGCTCGGTCGACACGATGATCACGGGCGTGCCGTTGTCGCGCTCCTGCACGATGCGACGGTGCAGGAACTCGATCGAGCCCACGTCGACGCCGCGCGTCGGCTGGCTCGCGATGAACAGCTTGAGCGGCCTCGAGAGCTCGCGCGCCAGCACGACCTTCTGCTGGTTGCCGCCCGAGAGCCGCCCGACCTCCTGGCCAGGGCCCTGGGTACGGATGTCGAACTCCGAGATGCGCTGCTCGGCGTTGCGGCGGATCGCCCCCAGGTCGAGGCCGATGCCCTTGGCGTAGGGCCGCTTGTCGTAGAGGTCGAGCACGAGGTTCTCGGCGACCGAGAAGTCGAGCACGAGCCCGTCGACCTTGCGGTCCTCGGGGACGAAGCCGATCCCGGCGTCGAGCGCCGCGTCGGGCGTCAGTCCCCGCAGCTCCTGCCCGTGCAGGGAGATCGACCCCTCGGCCGAGGGCAGGAGCCCGAGGATGGCCTCGGTGAGCTCGGTCTGCCCGTTGCCCTGCACGCCTGCGACGGCGAGGATCTCGCCCTGCGCGACGGAGAACGACACGTGGTCCACGACCGCCTGCCCGTTCGGGGCGAGGACCGTGAGGTCGGTGACGACGAACGTCTCCTCGCCGGGCTGCGCGGGCGCCTTGTCGAGGCCGAGGGAGACCGCGCGTCCCACCATGAGGGAGGCGAGCTCGCTCTCGGAGGCGGTCGGCTCGGCGGTCCCGACGACGGCGCCCCGGCGGATGACCGTGATGACGTCGGCGACGGCCTTGACCTCGCGCAGCTTGTGCGTGATGAACACGATCGAGGTGCCGGACTCGCGGAGCTGGCGCATGATCTCGATCAGCTCGTCGGTCTCCTGCGGCGTGAGCACCGCGGTGGGCTCGTCGAGGATGAGCACCTTCGCCTCACGAGCGAGAGCCTTGACGATCTCGACGCGCTGCTGGACGCCGACGGGGAGGTCCTCGACGACCGCGTCCGGGTCGAGCCCGAACCCGAACCGCGCGGACAGCTCGCGCACGCGCTTGCGGGCGGCGTCCAGGTCGAGGAGTCCCCCGGCCTTGGTGTCCTCGTGGCCCAGCATGACGTTCTCGGCGACGGTGAAGACCGGCACGAGCATGAAGTGCTGGTGCACCATGCCGATCCCGGCTGCCAGGGCGTCTCCCGGTCCACGGAAGGCGCGCTCGACGTCGTCGAGCAGGATCTTGCCCGAGTCGGCCTGGTAGAGGCCGAACAGCACGTTCATCAACGTGCTCTTGCCCGCGCCGTTCTCCCCGAGCAGGGCGTGGATCTGCCCCGGTTCGATGACGAGGTCGATGTGGTCGTTGGCGACGAGCGGTCCGAACGACTTGGTGATTCCGCGGAGCTCCAGCTTCACGTACGGTCTCCTTCGATGCACAGGCAGCCTTGCCTGCGACGTTAGCCCAAGACTGGTCGAGCCGGCCCGGCGAGGTGCCGGGCCGGCTCGACCACGATGTACTGCGTCAGGTCACGGCGAGCTCGGGGACTCCACGACGATCGTGCCGTCGATGATGTCCTTGCGGAGCTGGTCGATCTCGTCCTTGAGCTCCTGAGGAACCTTCGACTCGAAGTCGTGGTACGGAGCGATGTCCACGCCGCCGTTCTCGAGCGTGCCCACGTAGGGCTCGTTCGAGAACTCGTCCTCGGAGGCCGCCGTGATGACGTCCTCGACGCCCGCGCCGATCTCCTTGAGCACGGAGGTCAGGATGAGGTCGCCGCTGTCGGGGTTGGTCTCGAAGCCGTCGGCGTCGACCCAGATGACCGACACGTCGGTCGCGTCCTTGGCGGCGGCGAGCGTGCCGACGCCGACCGGACCGGCGACGGGCATGATGATGTCCGCACCCTGGTCGATGAAGGTCTGGGTCAGCTGCTGGCCCTGGGACTGGTCCTCGAAGCCACCGGCGAACGAGCCGTCCTGGGTGTCCTTGTTCCAGCCGAGCGTCTTGACGTCGGTGCCGTGCGTCTCGTTGTAGTTCGCGACGCCGTCGACGAAGCCGTCCATGAAGATCGTCACGGACGGGATCTCCAGGCCACCGTAGGTCGCGACGGTGCCGGTCTTGCTCATGCCCGCGGCGAGGTAGCCCGCGAGGAACGAGGCCTGGGCGGTGTCGAAGCTGATCGGCTTGACGTTGTCGAGCTCGATCGTGTTGCCGTCAGCGTCTTGCGCCGTCGAGTCGACGATCGCGAAGTCGACGTCCGGGTTGGCCTGGGCGGCGTCGCCCGTGGCCGTCGCGAGGAGGAAGCCGACCGTCACGATGACGTTGCAGTTCTCGGAGATCAGGTTGTCGATGTTCGGAGCGAAGTTCGACTCCTCCTTCGACTCGGCGGTGGCGGTCTGGATGCCCAGGCTCTTCTCGGCAGCCTTGAGGCCGTTGTAGCCCGACTCGTTGAAGGACTTGTCGTCGAAGCCTCCGGCGTCGGACACCATGCACGCCTTGAAGCTCGACTCCGAGCCCCCGGCCGTGCCCGACGCGCTGCCCTCGTCGGGTGCGCTCCCACATGCAGCCAGCGCCAGCGCGGCGACGGCCGCGAGCGCTGTCATCTGCGTTGCTCTCTTCACCATGAGCTCCGTTCGATCTCGTCGATGGCCCCCGGGAGAAAACCGGGACCTGCCCGCGCGACGTTGCACGGGTAGGTCACGGGGTCCGTCGGCCTGTATTGATCGAACACTAGCCACGTCGAGGGACGTCGGACGTTACTTGCGGGTAACGCGGACGCTTCGTTATGGAAGCGTCATCTGACGTCTCAGCCGTGACCGTTCGCGTTCCAGCCGTCGGACACTTGGTTGCACAAGGCAACGGTTCGTCCTGCGTGCGCCCCCGGCCGTACGCGACAGCGCCCCCGGGACCCGGGTTCCGGTTTCCGGGCCGCTCAGCCCAGCGCGACGCGCGCGAGCAGGCGGACGCCCGCGCCGATCGCGCTCTCGTCCACGCGCAGGTCCCCCTGATGGATGTCGTACGACCGCCCACCGGGCGTCCGCGTGCCCAGCCGGGCCATCGCGCCGGGCACCTTCGTCAGGTACCACGCGAAGTCCTCGCCGCCGAGCGACTGCTCCGTGAGCAGCACCGACGCGGGTCCGAGCACGTCGCGCGCAGCAGCCTCGAGCGAGGCCGTGCAGTCCTCGGCGTTCTCGACCGGCGGGACCCCACGGGTGTGGTTGACCGTGACCTCGACCTCGTAGGGGGCGACGACCTGCTCGACCGCGTCGTGCAGCACCTGACCCGCGAACTCCCACGCCCGGACGTCGAGGCAGCGCAGCGTCCCGCGGACGGTACCCGTGCTGGGGATCGCGTTGTGCGCCGACCCTGCGTGCACCGCGCCCCACGTGAGGTTGACGCCCGAGCGCGGGTCGAGGCGCCGACCGAGCACCGCGGGGACCTGCGTGATCACCTGCCCGAGCGCATAGACCACGTCGCCGGTCAGGTGCGGGCGGGACGTGTGCCCGCCGGGCGAGGTGATGGTCACGGAGACCTCGTCGGACGCCGAGGTGATGGGGCCGATGCGCGTCCCGATCTGCCCGGCGTCGACCTTGGGGTCGCAGTGGACCGCGTAGATCTCCTCGATCCCGTCCAGGCCGCCCGCGGCGATCACGTCGAGCGAGCCGCCGGGCTGGACCTCCTCCGCCGGCTGGAACACGAGCCGGACCGGACGGGGCAGCTCGCCCTGCTCGGCGAGCGCGGCCAGGACGAGCCCTGCGCCCAGCACGACGGTCGCGTGCACGTCGTGCCCGCACGCGTGCGCGACCCCCGGTGTGGTCGAGGCCCACGGGAGCTCGCAGCGGTCCTGGACCGGGAGCGCGTCGATGTCGGCCCGCAGCGCGACCCTCCCGGGCGCCCCGCCGTCGGGCCCGTCGCCGATGTCGCACACGAGGCCCGTGCCCGGCAGGAGCCGCGGCTCCAGGCCCGCGGCGCGCAGCCGGTCGGCGATCAACGCCGTGGTGCGGGTCTCGGTGCGCGAGACCTCGGGATGCTTGTGGATGTCCCGGCGGATCGCGACGAGCTCGTCCTCGAAGGCCGCCGCGAGCTCGACCACCCTGTCCCCGCGCACCGTCCGCGGTAGCACGTGCACCGACGCGGGCGGCCTCGCCCCCGTCCCGGCACGGTCCGACGGGGTGCTGTTCTCGGTGCTCTCCTCAGGACTGCTCACCAGCCGAGACTATCCCCGGCCTCGTCGGCGCGGGCGACGGGGTCACGCACCGGACGGCACGGGACGGGTGTCGCCGTCGGGCAGGAGGAACCCCTCCGTGCCCGGCGGCGCCGCTGGCCCGTGCACCCGCGCACCCGGGCGCGAGGCGTCAGAGCAGCTCGTCCAGGCCGCGCTCACGCACGAGGTCGACCATCGACTTGACCTGCTGGGCCCGCGCCCGCGTGGTGACCAGGAGCGCGTCGGGCGTGTCGACGACCACGACGTCGTCGAGCCCCAGGACGGTCACGACCCGGTTGCTCGCGGGGACGACGACCGAGCCCGCGCTCTCGTGCCGCACGACGCGCCCGACGTCGCCGAGGACCTTGGAACCCGACTCGTCGGCCGAGGGGAGCAGCGCGGCGAGAGAGTTGAAGTCACCGATGTCGTCCCAGCCGAAGTTCCCCGGGACGACCGCGACCCCGCCCACGGCCGCGACCGGCTCCGCGACCGCGTGGTCGATCGCGATCTTCTCGAGACCGGGCCAGACCTCCGCCAGGACGCGGTCGCGGTCCGGGGTGTCCCAGGCCGCGGCCACGGTACGCAGACCGTCGTGCAGCTCGGGGCGCTGGTCCGCGAGGTGCCCCAGCAGGACCGACGTGCGGGTGATGAACATGCCCGCGTTCCAGCGGTACTCCCCCGAGCGCACGTACCGCTGGGCGGTCGCCGCGTCGGGCTTCTCGGTGAACCCCTCGGCGTGCAGCGCGCTGGGAGCGCCCTCGAGGTCGAGCGAGGCCCCGCTCTTCACGTAGCCGAAGGCCGTCGACGGCCGGGAGGCCGCGATCCCGACCGTGACGACGTATCCCGCCCGGGCCGCCTCCACCCCCTCACGGACGGCCTGCTCGAACGCCGCCCGTCCGGTGATGACCTGGTCCGCCGCGAACGAACCGATCACGACGTCGCCGTGCCGCTGCTCGAGTACCGCGGCGGCCAGGCCGATCGCGGCCATCGAGTCCCGGGGAGAGGGCTCGGCCAGCAGCGCGTCGTCCCGCAGGGTCGGGAGCTGGGTGCGTGCCGAGGCGACGTGCTGCCGACCCGTCACGAGGACGATGCCGTCCTGGCCCGCGAGGGGCTCCAGGCGGTCGACCGTGGCCTGCAGCAGCGACCTCCCCACCCCGGTGAGGTCCAGCAGGAACTTGGGGTTGCCACGGCGCGAGAGGGGCCAGAGCCTGGTGCCGGCTCCACCCGCGGGGATCACGGCGTAGAAACCGGGGATCGCCGGGACCTGCGAGGTCGAGTCGGCGGGTGCGGGAGCAGGAGCGGGAGAGGGGTGCGTCGACATCCTCGGAGCATAGTGACCGACGCGTGACCGGGCGTGCGGGGAGCTCCCGTGGACGGGCAGCCGCGAGCCATCGACCCCCGTGTGGAATGGGTCACAAACAGGGGTGACCGGGCCGCCTGGAACCCCCCGCGGTCCGCACCACGATGCCGGTGTCACTATGGTGGAACCCCAGAGACGGATATCGGCGGACTCCGGCGAGCCCTGGATCTGCCGCTCCACCGGACTCGCCAGAGCCTCGGCGCGGAGCGGTCGTGAACGGCCCCCGGCGGACGACGTCGTCCAGCTCGATATCTCACCCCTGAACTCGCCACAGGAGGCCCCTAAGTGCCCAGTGCACCTGCTGGCACGCTGTACCGCGGCCGTGAAGGCATGTGGTCGTGGGTCGCGCATCGCGTGACCGGCGTGCTCATCTTCTTCTTCCTCCTCGTGCACGTGCTGGACACAGCACTTGTACGAGTCTCGCCCGAGGCGTACGACGCCGTGATCGGCACCTACAAGACCGTGATCATGGGACTCGGAGAGGCCGGCCTCGTGGCCGCCATCGTGTTCCACGCCTTCAACGGTGTCCGGATCATCCTCGTCGACTTCTGGGCCAAGGGGCCCAAGTACCAGCGCACCATGCTCTGGGTCGTCGTCGGCCTGTTCGCCGTGACGATGGCGGGCTTCCTGCCCCGCCACCTCATGAACGTCTTCGGAGGTGGGCACTGATGAGCACCACGAGCACCAGCTCTCCCCTCGCGGCCCCCCGCGACCCGTACAAGCGGCAGAAGTCCACGCGCTCGAACTACGAGCTGTACAGCTGGGTCTTCATGCGCGCCTCGGGCGTCGTGCTGATCGTCCTGATCTTCGGGCACCTGTTCGTCAACCTCATGGTCGGCGAGGGCGTCCACGCGATCGACTTCGGCTTCGTCGCCGGCAAGTGGGCCTCCCCGTTCTGGCAGGTCTGGGACCTCCTGATGCTGTGGCTCGCGATGATCCACGGCACCAACGGCGTCCGTACGATCATCAACGACTACGCGCAGCGCGACGGCACGCGCCTCGTGCTCAAGCTCGCGCTGTACCTCGCGTTCGTGGTCGTCACCGTGCTCGGCACGCTCGTGGTCTTCACGTTCGACCCGTGCCCCCCGAACGCCCTGGACTACCAGCTCCCGTCGTTCTGCACCGCCTGACGGACCCGCCCGGCGACGTTCCCCCAGCCGTCGCCTGACGTCCCGTCCCCCCTTCCCACTCGTCACAGGAGGCATCGACACCGATGCAAACCCATCAGTACGACGTCGTCATCGTCGGAGCAGGCGGCGCCGGCATGCGCGCGGCACTGGAGTCGTCCGGCAAGGTCCGCACGGCGGTCATCTCGAAGCTCTACCCCACCCGGTCCCACACCGGCGCGGCGCAGGGCGGCATGTGCGCCGCCCTCGCGAACGTCGAGGAGGACAACTGGGAGTGGCACACGTTCGACACGGTCAAGGGCGGCGACTACCTCGTCGACCAGGACGCCGCGGAGATCATGGCCAAGGAGGCCATCGACGCGGTCCTCGACCTCGAGCGCATGGGCCTGCCGTTCAACCGGACGCCCGAGGGCAAGATCGACCAGCGCCGCTTCGGCGGGCACACGCGCAACCACGGCGAGGCCGCGGTACGCCGCTCGTGCTACGCCGCGGACCGCACGGGTCACATGATCCTCCAGACGCTCTACCAGAACTGCGTCAAGCAGAACGTCGAGTTCTTCAACGAGTTCTACGTCCTGGACCTCATCACGGACCACGACCTCGCGGCCGAGGACGTGCCCGACGGCGAGCAGGTCAACGCGACGGGCGTCGTCGCCTACGACCTCGCGACCGGCGAGATCCACGTGTTCCAGGCCAAGGCGATCATCTTCGCCACGGGCGGCGCGGGCAAGATCTTCAAGACGACGTCCAACGCGCACACCCTCACGGGCGACGGCATGGCGCTCGCCTACCGGCGCGGCCTGCCGCTCGAGGACATGGAGTTCTTCCAGTTCCACCCGACGGGCCTCGCGGGGCTCGGCATCCTCCTGTCGGAGGCCGCCCGTGGTGAGGGCGGCATCCTGCGCAACGGCGAGGGCGAGCGCTTCATGGAGCGCTACGCCCCGACCATCAAGGACCTGGCCCCGCGCGACATCGTCGCCCGTTCGATGGCGAACGAGGTCCGGGAGGGCCGCGGCGCCGGGCCGAACAAGGACTACGTCCTGCTCGACCTCACGCACCTCGAGCCCGCGCACATCGACGCCAAGCTGCCGGACATCACGGAGTTCGCGCGCACGTACCTCGGCATCGAGCCCTACACGGAGCCCGTGCCCGTCTACCCCACGGCGCACTACGCCATGGGCGGCATCCCGACCAACGTCGGCGGCGAGGTGCTGCGCGACGGCCACAACGTCGTGCGCGGCCTGTACGCGGCCGGCGAGGTCGCGTGCGTCTCGGTCCACGGATCGAACCGCCTCGGCACCAACTCGCTCCTCGACATCAACGTGTTCGGCAAGCGCGCCGGTCGCGAGGCCGCGAGGTACGCCGCGACGGCCGAGTACCGCGAGCTCCCCGAGAACCCTGCAGCGGCCGTGATCGCGCAGCTCGACGAGATGCGCAACCGGCCCGACGGCGAGCGTGTTGCCGACGTCCGCAAGGCGCTCCAGGAGACCATGGACGCCAACGCCCAGGTGTTCCGCACGGGCGAGTCGCTCGACCAGGCGCTCTCGGACATCCGCACCCTCCAGGACCGCTACCGCAACGTCTCGGTCCAGGACAAGGGACGCCTGTTCAACACCGACCTCCTCGAGGCCATCGAGTTGGGCTTCCTGCTCGACATCGCCGAGGTTACGGTCATCGCCGCGATCAACCGCAAGGAGTCGCGCGGCGGTCACTACCGCGAGGACTACCCGAACCGCGACGACGCCAACTACATGCTCCACACGATGGCCTACCGTCGCCCCACGTCCGCCGGCGACACCGCCGACGGTCACGTCGACGGCTACTTCGACCACGTCGAGGAGTTCGATTCCTACAAGATCGTGCTGGGTTCCAAGCCCGTCACCCAGACCCGGTACGAGCCCATGGAGCGTAAGTACTGATGACTGCCACACTCGAAGCCCCTGCCGGTTCTGAGAAGACCGAGGTCGGTGCCGTGCCCTCCTTCGAGGTCACGATCAAGCTCCGCCGGTACAACCCCGAGTCCGAGCACGGCGAGGACGCGTACTGGGAGGAGTACACGGTCCTGGCCCACGGCACGGACCGCGTCCTCGACGCCCTGCACAAGATCAAGTGGGAGCACGACGGCTCGCTGACCTTCCGTCGCTCGTGCGCGCACGGGATCTGCGGGTCGGACGCGATGCGGATCAACGGTCGCAACCGCCTGGCCTGCAAGACGCTGCTCAAGGACGTCAACCCGGACAAGCCGATCACCGTCGAGCCCATCAAGGGCCTTCCGGTCATCAAGGACCTGGTCGTCGACATGGAGCCGTTCTTCGCCTCCTACCGCGAGATCATGCCGTTCCTCATCACCTCGGGGAACGAGCCCAGCAAGGAGCGCCTGCAGTCGGCCGAGCAGCGCGAGCGGTTCGACGACACGACCAAGTGCATCCTGTGCGCGGCGTGCACGTCGTCCTGCCCCGTGTTCTGGACCGACGGGCAGTACTTCGGCCCTGCGGCGATCGTCAACGCCCACCGCTTCATCTTCGACTCGCGCGACGAGGGAGCGGCCCAGCGCCTGGAGATCCTCAACGACAAGGAGGGCGTGTGGCGCTGCCGCACGACCTTCAACTGCACCGAGGCGTGCCCTCGTGGCATCGAGGTCACCAAGGCCATCCAGGAGGTCAAGCGGGCGATGATCACCCGCGCGTTCTGACACGTCTCCCGCACTGCCCGACGGCGGTCCCCGGCTCCTGCCGGTGGGCCGCCGTCGGCGTTCGTCGGCTCAGATCTTGACGGACACCCTGGGCGCCCTGCCCCGGCGGATCCCACGGACGACGGGGCTCCAGGGATAGCCGTACCCGGCCCCGCGACGGACCCGGGCCTCGAGGCGTTCGTCCTGCTCCGCCTCGGCCCGCTCCCGCAGCTCGTCCGCGGTCGGTTGTGCCGGCGGGTCCGCGATCCACGCAGCGACCATCAGCAGGATCCGTGTGACGAAGTTGGCGAGCAGCAGGATCGTCACGAACGTCGCGAACGAGCCCAGCAGCGCGTTGCGCGACGAGCTCCCGACGATGATGCTCGTCCCGAGGTACCGCAGCACCCCGAAGGCGGCCGCCGCCGCCAGGGCACCGATGTACAGGTCCTTGCGCGGCGGCTGTACGCCCGCGACGAAGCGGATGATCAGCAGGACCACGATCGCGTCGAAGACGAGCCCGACGAAGATGCCGACCACGGGCACCAGGACCGACGCCAGGACGCCGTCGCCGAAGAGCGTCGCCCCGAGCGTCTGGACCACGACTGTCGCTGCCGCAGAGATGACGACGCTGATCCCGAGCACGGCGAACCCGCCCAGCTCGCGCAGCTTGGACAGCACAGGGTTCTGCCCCACGTCCGTGAGCGAGAACATCGCCCGGGTCGAGGTGCGCAGCGCCGCCATGAAGGAGATCGCGCTGAAGAGCAGCACGAACACCGCGATGATGCTCGACAGGTCGAAACCACGGTCCAGGATCAGGTCGTCGGGCGAGATGACGCCCGGCCCGTTGGGCGTCTGCTTGATCAGTCCCGGGATCGCCTTGTCGATCTGCGCGAAGATCTCGTCGCGCAGCTCCTCCCTGTTGCCCAGGAACGCCATGAAGGCCGTGTAGAAGATCGTCAGCCCGGCGAACAGCGAGAACAGCGCCGAGTAGGCCATGCCGCCGCACAGGAGGGCTCCGCGCTGGACCCCGTACTGCGCGAGCGCCCTGGCCGGGCGCGTCGTGTTCCACCAGGCCTGGACGGCCTTCGCACGGGCCGTCAGGCGGGCGACCGCCCCCGGGGCCCCGGGGGCGCCGGGGGCGCTGTCGTCGGGCGTGGTGCCGCGCGCGGTGCGGGGCGTGCGGGCGTGCGGGGTACTCGTCTTCTGGGCGTCGGAGGAGGGGCCGTCACGGCCCGGACGTACGGCCCCGGCCTTGCGATCGGGTGCCGGGTTGGTTGCCTGGGTCATCGCCCGAGCCTAGAAGACGACCGCCCGTCTCACCCGTCCGACAGCCCGGTGAGCTCGAACCTGCGGGCCGGCCGCCACACGCCGTCGTCCCCGTGCTCGTAGAGGTGGATGCCCGTGACGTCGAACGCCGCCTCGAACCCGGCCATCTCGTCGAACGCGAGGTCCAGCGCCTCGTCGTCGACCTCGTGCGCGACCGTCACGTGCGGGTGGTAGTTGAAGCGCAGCTCCTGGTCGAGGATGCCCGACCGGACCGCCCCCTCGAGCCCCTCGCACTCGGCGATCCCCTGCGCGACGATCACGAAGACCACGGGCGAGACGGGGCGGAACGTCCCCGACCCGCGCAGGATGACCCGGAACGGCGCCGCCTGAGCCACGACGCCCTCGAGATGGGCGTAGACCTCGTCGAGGTCGGACTCGTCCACCACGGTCGGCCCGAGCAGCGTGATGTGCGGCGGGATGTCTCCCGCGAACGGGTCGCCGAACGCGGCCCGTGCCTCCTGGAGGGCGGTGCCGTAGGGCTCGGGGATCTCGATCGCGATACCGATCCGCACCTGGTGCGGACCCCGCTCCGGGAGGTTCATCAGCGTGTCCGACGAGCAGGCAGCAGGCCGACCCGGTCGTAGATCCGGTCGAGGGTCGCCTGAGCCAGGCCCCGAGCCCTCTCCGCGCCGCGCGCGAGGACGGCGTCGAGCTCCGCCGGGTCCGACAGGTACTCGTTCGCCCGCGCCTGGAACGGAGTCAGGAAGTCGACCACGACCTCGGCCAGGTCCACCTTGAGGTGCCCGTAGCCCTTGCCCTCGTAGTCCGCGGCGATGTCCGTGACGGGCCGCGACGTCAGTGCCGAGAAGATCGTCAGGAGGTTCGAGATGCCGGGCTTGGCCACCGGGTCGTAGCGGATCTCGTTCTCCGAGTCCGTCGCCGCCGACCTGATGCGCTTGGCCGCGACCTTGGGGTCCTCGAGCAGCCAGACGACCCCCTTGCCCCCCGAGGAGGACTTGCTCATCTTGGCCGTGGGTTCCTGCAGGTCGTAGATCTTCGCGACGGCCTTGACGATGTGCGGCTCGGGGACGACCGCGGTGTCCTCCCCGAACCGGGAGTTGAGGCGCTCGGCCAGGTTGCGTGCGAGCTCGAGGTGCTGTCGCTGGTCCTCACCGACCGGGACCAGTGCGGCGTCATACAGCAGGATGTCGGCAGCCATGAGCACGGGATAGGTGAAGAGCCCCACCGTCGTGCCGTCCGTGCCCTGCTTCGCGGACTTGTCCTTGAACTGGGTCATGCGTCCGGCCTCGCCGAAGCCGGTCTGGCACGAGAGCACCCAGGCGAGCTCGGCGTGCTCGGGGACGTGCGACTGCACGAACAGCGTCGACCCGTCGGGGTCCACCCCGCCCGCCAGGTACTGGGCCGCGGTGCGGCGCGTGCGCTCGCGGAGCTTCTCCGGCTCGGGGTTGACCGTCAGGGCGTGCATGTCGACGACGCAGTAGATCGCGTCGTAGGACTCCTGCAGGGCGACCCACTGGCTCAGAGCCCCGATGTAGTTGCCCAGCTGGAGGGAATCCTCCGTGGGCTGCATCCCCGAGAAGATGCGTGGACGCCGTACGCCGGGAACCTCGTTGACCATTGCCCCATTCTGACAGGTCGCCGTGCCCTGGCCGAATCCGGTGCCAGGCGTCCGGGACGGGACCGGCCTCAGGTCGCCTCGTCGTCGAAGGGGGCGCGCCGTCCTGGCACGGGCACCTCGGCGACGGGGCCCCCGGAGGGCGGGGGCGGGACGGGGCCCGGGGCACGCGGGCGCGAGGGCGGGCTGAGCACGTCGTCGTCGAGCAGCGCCTCCCGGACGATGCGGCGCGGGTCGTACTGCCGCGGGTCCAGCTTGGACCAGTCCACGTCGCCCACCTGGTCGCCCAGCTCGTCGTCCACGCGCTCCTTGGCGTCCTTCAGGAAGCCGCGGGCGGTGCGGACGAACGCGCCGAGCTGTTCGGCGTACCGTGGCAGCCTCTCCGGACCGATGACGATCACGGCGACCACCAGAATGATCCCGAATTCCCAGCCGTTGATTCCGAACACGCGGTCAGACTACTCGCTCGTGGCTTCGTCGAGCACGACGCGGACGTCGCGCTCCTGGTCTCCCGTGCGGACGCGCAGCGTCACGGTGTCCCCGGGCGCCTTGGCCCTGATCGCGACGATGAGCTCGTCGCTCTGGCTCACAGGCCTGCCGTCGATCGACAGGATGACGTCACCCGCCTGGATCCCGGCCACGGCGGCCGGGCCGTCGGCCGTCACGGGAGCCTGACCGCCCTGCGGCTCGGTCGTCACCTGGACGCCCTCGCCCTGGTAGCGCGAATCGAGCAGCACGCCGATCACCGGGTAGGTGGCCGTACCGCTCGCCATGAGCTCCTCCGCGGTGCGCCGTGCCTGGTTCGACGGGATCGCGAACCCCAGCCCGATGCTGCCCGTGGCCGCCCCCGTGCCCGGCGGCTGCGCGATCGCCGAGTTCACCCCGACGACCTCCCCCGCCCCGTTGACGAGCGGTCCCCCCGAGTTGCCGGGGTTGATCGCGGCGTCCGTCTGGATCGCGTCGATGAAGGCGGTCTCCGCCGAGTCGCCGGCTGCGACCGGTCGGTGCAGCGCGCTCACGATCCCCGTGGTGACCGTCCCGTTGAGACCGAGCGGCGCACCGATCGCGACGACGGGGTCGCCGACGACGACCGCGTCGCTGTCGCCCAGCACGAGAGGGGTCAGACCCGTCTCGTCGACCTTGACGACCGCGAGGTCGTAGTCGGGGGTGCGGCCGACGATCTCGGCCGGACGCTCGCTGCCGTCGGCGAAGAGCACCGTGACCTCACCACCGGACGCGCCTCCCGCGACGACGTGGTTGTTCGTGAGGATGAACCCGTCCTCCCGGATCACGAAGCCCGACCCCGTGGAGACGCCGTCCGCACCCTCCACCTGGAGCGAGACCACGCTCGGCAGGACGCTCGCCGCGACGGCCGCGACCGATCCCGCAGGACGCTCCTCCCCCGGCGCCGCGCCCGCTGCGGGCAGCGAGACGTCCACGGGTCGGCGGTCCGTCCCGTCGACGATCCGGTCGGCCGCGACACCGCCGACGGCGCCGGCGACCAGGGCGAGCGCCGCGATACCGGCGACCGCGCCCGCACCGAGCCTGCGTCGCTTCGGCGGGGCCACCGCCGTCTGCGCGGCCCAGGGCTCGACGGGGGTCGGCGACGGTCCCGGCTGCGGGTGCGTCAGCAGCTCCTGCTGCTGGGGCATCTGCCCCGGCGGGTACGTCCCGGGGCGGCGCACCTGGTAGGACGGCGGTGGCGGGACCGGGGGCTGCGTTCCCTGGGCGGCGCCGTAGCCCGGAAGGCCGGGGCGCGCGACGGGCAAGGAGCCGAGCGGTGCACCGTACGGGCGCGTGTCGTGCTGTGCCGTCGGCGCGGGGGTGGCCGGAGCCGCAGGAGGTGTCTGGACGGCGGGCGTCAGCGGTGCACCGGGCGTGGGCCGGTAGGCCGACGGCGGCGCGAAGGGGTTGCGCGGCTCGGGCGGCGGCGCCGCGGCCTGCGTCGCGGCCTGCGCGGGCTCGGGCGTCGTCGGTGCGGGCTCCGGCGTGGGGCGCGGCGGTAGGGCCGGCTGCGGCTCCGCGGGTCCGGGTGCTGAGTCGTGTGCGGTCATGGGGTGCCCAAGGCTCCTGTCATGGTCGTCCATCCCCGGGAGATGCGGGCCGGGACCCCCTCGTCGAAGTCGTGCGCCGGGAACGTCGCCACGAACGCGGCGAGGACCTCCTTGCGAGCCTCGGCCACCACGTCGATCACCGTGTCCCCAGCCTGCCACACGACGTGCCACGGCTCGTCGGACAGGACGTAGACCGCGCGTCCGTCGAACCCTTCGGACCGGGTCAGCGACGTGGTGTCCAGCCGGCCCGGCTGCTCGCGCACCACGATCGTCCCCTCGGGGCCCGCGAGGTCGACCTGCAGGACGTCCTTGTCCTCGCCGACGAGGTGGACGCCCGTCACGTCGAACCCTTCGAGCATCCCTGACGGGCTCGTCCAGCCGTGGTCGGCCATCCATGCGAGCGCGGCCGAGTCGACCAGGTCCATCGAGTCGCCGGATGCCGCGCCCGGGTCCCCACCCGCGGCGCTCGTCCCCGACCCGCCCGTCGAGGGCAGCACCGGCACCAGGTCGGCGCTGGCCGCGTCGCGCACCTCGTTCCCGGCCTGCGCGAGAAGGGTCAGCGGGGCTGCCACGTGCCGGTCGGGCACGACCACCGGCCGGTCGCCGAGCGTGAACAGCGCGACGGCGAGCACGGCGACCCCGCTCGAGGCCGCGACGGCCACGCGACGTGCGCGACGTCGTCGGGCGTGCGCCACGAAGTCCCCCGTGAGGGCGTCCCGCAACGCTCCGGTCTCGGGCGACGCGGCCCACGGGTCTCGCACCGGTGGCCCCTGCCGCAGCGGGTCCCCCTGCGCGGCGGGCATCTCCGACGACAGCGCGAGCAGACGAGAGGTCAGGTCCGTCGTGGGCAGCACGTCCCGTGCGCACGACAGCCGCTTGCGCACCGCACGCGCCACCGCGAGCTCCGCGGCGCACTGGTCGCAGCCCGCGACGTGCGTCAGTGCACGCTCACGCGTGGCCGGTGAGAGCTGGTCGTCGGCGAGAGCGCTGACGAGCGTCCCGAGGTGCGTCATGGTCCCCCCGGTGCGGTGTGCGTCGCGAGCTCGGCCAGCTCGTCGACGGCGGTGTCCGCCGAGGTCACGTCGCCGACGTCGTTCCCGGGGCGCTCCGAAGGATCACGGTGCGGCAGCGCCGCCCGGAGCTGGGTGCGGGCGCGGTGGATGCGCGAGCGCACCGTGCCCAGCTTGATCCCGAGCGTGACGGCGATCTCCTCGTAGCTCAGTCCCTCGATGTCGCACAGCACGACCGCCGCACGGTACTCCGGGGACAGGGCGTCGAGCGCCCGCTGCACGTCGTGGTCGAGGTTCGTGTGCTCGTACCCTCGCTCCGGGTGGGTCATCTCGCCCGTGGCCGGGTACTGCGCCGAGTCGTCCCCCATGGCCTCCATGCGGATGCGCTGCTTGCGCCGCACCTGGTCCAGGAAGAGGTTGGTCGTGATGCGGTGCAGCCAGCCCTCGAACGTCCCGGGCGTGTAGCTCGACAACGAGCGGAACACCCGGATGAAGGTCTCCTGGGTCAGGTCCTCGGCGTCGTGCTGGTTCCCCGTCAGGCGGTACGCCAGCCGGTACACGCGCGCGGAGTGCTCCCGCACGATCTGGTCCCACGAGGGGGGCGTCCAGGGCTGGGCACTCACGTCACTGCTCACACGGTCCATTGTCCCCTCTCAACGCCGCGGGACCCGCATCCGTTCCCACGCGCACGGGGACGTCGACACGACGTGCACGAAACCTCCCCCCGAACACGCTCCAGCCAGCGCTCAGAGGGCCTTCGACCGGTACGATCGCATCACCTGCACCGCGCGGTGCCGCCGCACCGCAGCAGTCCGTCCGGGTCTCCGGCGACACGCGGTGCCCAAGACCAGGAGGGTTCTATCACCACCGACATCGGCCGGACCAACGCCAAGGCGTCGAGCTGGACCTACTGCGAGGAGTTCGTGCCGGAGGACGACGTCCTCCTGCGCGCTCGAGCGCGCGCTGCCGAGCTGGGTTGTCCCGCCGTCCTGCCCGGCGTGGGATCGGTCCTCCAGGCCCTCGCCGCCGCCCTGGCCGCCCGAGCCGTCGTCGAGATCGGCACGGGCACCGGCGTGGCCTCCCTGTGGCTGCTCCGCGGGATGCCCGAGGACGGCGTCCTGACGACGATCGACGTCGACGTCGAGCACCAGCGCGCCGCCAAGGAGGCCTTCTCCGAGGCAGGGATCCGCCCGACCCGCACCCGGACCATCCCCGGCCGGGCGAGCGACGTGCTGCCTCGCCTGACCGACAACGCCTACGACCTCGTGCTCGTCGGCGCCGACCGGCACAGCTACCCCGAGTACGTCGAGCAGGCGCTGCGCCTCCTGCGTCCGGGCGGGATCGTGGCGGTCGACGGCGCTCTGGTGGGCGACCGCGTGGCGGACCCGGCACGCCGCGACGAGGTCACGGCGATCGTCCGTGAGGTCGGCCGCTCCCTGCGCGCCGACGAGCGTGTCCTGCCCGCCCTGATCCCCAGCGGCGACGGCCTCCTGCTGGGCGTCCGTCGGTAGCCGGAACCACGAGAGGGCCCCTCACCGAGGACGGTGAGGGGCCCTCTCGCACGTCGAGGGTCAGTCCAGGTCGCGCAGGAACTGCAGCAGGAGGCGCGCCCCGTAGCCGGTCGCCCCCTCCGTGACCTCGTGCCGCGACGCCGTGGCACGCGCCGGCCCCGCGATGTCGAGGTGGACCCACGGCAGACCGCCCGTGAACTCGCGCAGGAACAGGGCAGCGGTGATCGAGCCACCACCACGGGCCTCGAGCGGCACGTGACGCAGGTCTGCGAGGTCCGAACGCAGCGCGCTCGTGTAGTCCTCGACGAGCGGCATGTGCCAGACCCGCTCCCCCGTCACCGCGGCTGCCGCCTCGAAGCCGCTCACGAGCTCGGGGCTCGTGGCGTACAGCGCAGCGTGCCCCCGCCCGAGGCCGACGCTGGCCGCACCCGTGAGGGTCGCGACGTCGACCAGCAGGTCCGGTGCGAGCGTGGCGACCGCGTACCCGAGCGCGTCGGCGAGCACCAGGCGCCCCTCGGCGTCGGTGTTCGCGATCTCGACGGTCGTGCCGGAGTACGTCCGCAGGACGTCGCCCGGCCGGTAGGAGTCCGCGCCGAAGTGGTTCTCGGCGAGCGGCAGGACGGCCGTGACCTTGTGGCGCACGCCCGACTCCGCGGCGCCGAGCACCGCGGCCAGCGCGGCGGCGGCGCCGGCCATGTCCGTCTTCATGGGCACCATGGCCTCGCGCGGCTTGATCGAGAGACCGCCCGTGTCGTACGTGATGCCCTTGCCGACGAGCACCACGTGCCGCTCGGCGGCCTCCGGCTCGTACGTGACGGTCACGAGGCGGGGCGGGCTGGCCGAGGCCGCTCCGACCGCCAGGAGCGCGCCGAAGCCCTGCGCCGCGAGCTCCTTCGGCCCGAGCACCTCGACGGCCAGACCGGCAGCGCCGGCCAGGGTCGTGGCCTGCTCGGCGACCCACGCAGGGTCCTTGACGTTGGAGGGCGTGTTGGCCAGGTCTCGCACGAGCCACGTCGCGGTCGCGGCGACGCGGGCCGCCTCGAGCTGCGGCTCCCGGCTCTCGCCGAGGAGCACGAGCTGTTCGGCAGGACCGTCCTGCGCGGCGCCCTCTCCTGTCCGGGCGGCGGCCGGGCGGCCGAAGCGCGGGATGCGGTAGGCCGCGAGGAGGTAGCCCTCGACGAAGGCCTGCACGCCGGTCGCGGTCGCGTCCCCGGTGGCCGCGCTGACGACGCGCTCGAGGCCCCGGGTGGCACCGGCCAGTGCCGCGCCGGCGCGGCGCAGCTCCAGGTCCGTCCCGCCACCGATCCCGAGCAGCACGATCGTCGACGGCAGCCCCGCCCAGGGCAGGCGGTGCGTGGAACCGGTGTGGGTGCGCGGGAGGTCGACCGTGGCGACCTGACCGGCCGCGCCGCGGAAGGAAGCGCCCCCGGAACGGTCCGCGAGCTCGGCCAGGTCGATGCCATAGCGTGCGGTCGCGTCCACGGTCCCCGCACGCGGCTGGAGGCCGTCCTCCTCCTCGAGCGGAGGAGCGACGGCGACCACGAGCGCGGCGACCGCGTCATCGGTGAGGAACGGGCAGTCCAGGACCGTGCCTGGCGCCCCGACCACCTCGGGCAGGTGCCGGGGAGCGCCCCCGACGGGTGGGAGGTCCGGGACTGGCTGTGGAGCCTGGGCTGCGCGCGCGGTCAAGGCGTCTCAGCCCACGACGGCTTGGAGGGCCTCGCCCAGCTCGCTGGCCTCGGTCGCGTTGAGCTCCACCACGAGTCGACCGCCACCCTCGAGCGGGACGCGCATGACGATGCCGCGACCTTCCTTGGTGACCTCGAGCGGGCCATCCCCCGTACGCGGCTTCATCGCAGCCATTGTGGGCTCTCCATTCCGTAGTCCAGTACTGCTGTGGTCGACGTCCCGGCAGGTCGGCGGCGCGTCTCCGCGCCGACCGTCCAGAGGACGTCCAGGTACCATTCTAGTTCACCGATACGACACGCCGTGGCCGCAAATGCCCAGATCGTGACCTGTGTCGCGCTAGGGGCCCCCTTCCGTGACGTCAGGAGGCACCGCGGGTCCTACGGCGGCCAGCCGCTCGGCGGTGTGAGACGCCACAGGGACCACACCCACCACACCTGCCCGGCCACTCCTGCGGCCAGGCATGCCCAGAGCCACCAGCGTGAGCGGGTCCACCCGAGCGTGACCGCGCCCAGGGGGAACGCCAGCAGCAGGAACCTGACGAGGCTCGTCCACGGTTCGATCACCGCGACCAGGTATCCCAGGTAGGCCAGCGGCCAGGCCTGGAGCTCCGGGCCCAGCCGGCGCGCGACCGGGCTCAGCCCGAGGGCCGCCACGCCTGCCAGAACGGCCGCCAGCACCCACGGGCCGGCTCCGCCGAAGAGCGCGTGCGACACGTCCAGCCAGGGCTGGAACGGCACCACGGGACCGGTCCCGCGCCAGGCGCCCTGCGTCAGGAAGTACGCGTCCGAGCGCCCCGTGACGATCCCGCACACGAGCTGCCAGAGGAGCCCGCTGACCACGGTGACGACGAGGAGGACGGCGATCCGTGCGCCGTCCCCCCACGGGAAGGGCACGCGGGCGCGGGGGCCGGCGAGGGCCACCGCACCCGTGGCTGCCGCGCCCGTCTGCGTCGTGCCCGTCGAGCGGGTCCGCCGCCACTCCCGGTACCGCACGACCGCGTGCCATGCCACGACCAGCGCGAGCGGCAGCGCGACCGCGCGCGTGAAGCCGAGGAGCACGATCACGAGCCCGGCCCACTCGTAGCGCCGTGCCCAGAGCAGGTACAGGGCCGAGGCGACCAGCAGCAGCGCGAGCGCCTCGGTGTAGGCGACCTGGAGGACGACCGAGGACGGGAAGACGCTCACGAGCGCGACCGTGGCGAGCGGCAGGCCGGGCCGCAGCTCGACGGCCCGGTGCCCGGCCCGTTCGACGAGGCGATGGATGACGAGCACGGCCCCCGCACCGCAGAGCAGGGCGATCGTGGGTGCCACGACGTCCCAGCCGAGCCCGGTCACCTGCTGGACCGCGCGGACCAGGAACGGGAACAGGGGGTAGAAGGCCCAGACGTTCTGCTGCACCGCACCGTCGGGCCCCACGGGCAGCTCTGCCGGGTACCCGTTCTCGGCGATCTGCTGGTACCACGAGGCGTCCCACATCCGCCCCGTCCACGCGCTGTACGACGGCGCGGCGTCGGTCCAGAGGTTGGCCTCCTGCCAGCGCGAGACGACCAGGAGGATCACGGCGGTCACGAGCCGCGCCACGGCGTACACGGCGAGCACCCTGGCCCACCAGGGCCACCGTGCGGGGGTGAGCACGGCGGCCAGGGAGCGGGAGGGCTGGGACCGCGACGGGGCGGGTGCGTCCGCGCCGCGCGTGCCGCCCGTGGCCACGTCGCGCCGACTCATGCCAGACCGCGCAGCGCGCGCGCCGGTGGGGCGTCACCGCGGATCGCGGCGACGGTCTCCAGGACCCGACGGGTCGCGGCGACGTCGTGGGCGCGGAACACGCGGGCACCGAGCCACGCAGCGACCGCGGTCGCCGCGAGCGTCCCCTCGAGCCGCTCGTCGGCGGGCAGGTCGAGCGTCTCGCCCACGAAGTCCTTGCGCGAGAGCGCCATGAGCAGCGGGTGGCCGAGGCCCGCGAGCGCCTGCGTCCTGCGCACCAGGTGGAGCGAGTGCCAGGTGTTCTTGCCGAAGTCGTGGGTCGGGTCGACGAGGACCGACGCTGGGGGCACGCCGCACGCGACCGCGCGCGCGGCGGCAGCCGTCAGGGTCGCCACGACGTCCTGCACGACGGCGTCGCGAGGGTCGTGCTGCCGGGTCGCCCCGTCCTGCTCCACGGTCGGGTACGCGACGCGGAACGGGTCGGTCCGCGGCACGGCGCCCCCCGTGTGCGAGCACACGACGCCCACGCCGAGCTCGCCCGCGACCTCGACGAGGGCCGGGTCGTGCCCTGCCCAGGTGTCGTTGATCAGGTCGGCCCCGGCCAGGGCCGCCTCGCGGGCGACCTCGGCCCGCCAGGTGTCGACGCTCACGAGCAGGTCGGGGAACTCCGCGCGCACACGCTCGACGAAGGGGACGACGCGACGGATCTCCTCGGCCGGGGTGACCTCGGGCCCGGTCCCGGCACGCACTCCCCCGACGTCGACGATCGCAGCCCCCTCGGACCACGCCCGCGCGACCGCCTCGAGAGCCGCGCCGTCGTCGAGCTGGCGGGCAGGGGCGTAGAACGAGTCGGTCGTGCGGTTGACGATCGCCATGACGACGGGGCGTTCCGGGCGACCGGGCGCCGACTCGTCGACGCCGACCTCCCGTCCCCGCAGGACGAGCGGTGCGCACTGCGCAGGGACCGGCGAGGGGGCGTGCGACGACATGTGACGTCCTGACGCCCGGTCTCCCTGCGCCGGGGGCGAAGCACCGGTCACCGGTCGCCGGACGCCCGCTGCTGGGCGGCCGCCGTGTCGGCCACGGCCTCGAGCTCTTCAGCACGCAGCTCGGCCCCGCGCTCGCACACGTACTCGACGGCCTCGGCCGGGTCGTCGCACAGGTACAGCAGGTCGAGGTCGTGCGCGCTGATCATGCCGCGCCCGGCGACCGTCGTGCGCGCCCAGTCGAGCAGGCCCTGCCAGTACTCGGTGTCCACGAGCGCGATGGGGAACTCGGTGACCTTGTGCGTCTGGACCAGGGTCAGCGCCTCGAAGAGCTCGTCGAACGTGCCGAACCCGCCCGGCAGGACGACGAACCCCTGCGCGTACTTGACGAACATGGTCTTGCGGGCGAAGAAGTATCGGAAGTTCACGCCGAGGTTGACGTACTTGTTCATGCCCTGCTCGAACGGGAGCTCGATCCCGAGGCCGATCGACAGGCCGCCCGCCTCGTTGGCGCCCTTGTTCGCGGCCTCCATGATCCCGGGGCCACCACCCGTGATGACCGCGAGGTCGCGCTCGGCCAGGAGGCGGCCGACCTGCTCGGCCAGCGCGTAGTCCGGGTGGTCGGGACTCGTGCGCGCCGACCCGAAGACCGACACCGCCGGCCCGACCTCGGCGAGGGCTCCGAAGCCCTCGACGAACTCGCTCTGGATCCTCATGACCCGCCACGGGTCGCTGTGCACCCAGTCCGCGCTGCCCGCGGTGTCGAGCAGCCGCTGGTCGGTCGTCTGCTGGGGGATCTGCTCGCCCCGCAGCAGCACCGGTCCCTTGCGATAGCCGGTGCCTGCCTGGGGAACTCCGTCGTCGCTCATGCTCCCGAGCCTAAGCGTTCCCGGGACCCGTGGCGGGGACGATCAGCGGGTGAGCCACGCGCGCAGCGCGTCGTGGCACAGCGCGAGGTGCCCGACCGGGCAGCGCTCGTCGTCCTTGTGCGCGAGCACGGGGTCGCCGGGGCCGAAGTTCACCGCCGGGATCCCCATCTCGGCGAAGCGCGCGACGTCGGTCCAGCCGTACTTGGGCGCAGGGGCGCCCCCCGTGACCTCGAGCACGGTGGCCGCGAAGTCGGCCGCGAGCGGGTCGTCGAGCCCGGGCCGCGCACCGGGAGCGGCATCGGTGACGACCACCTCGAAACCGGAGAAGAGGTCGCGGACGTGCGCCTCGGCGTCGAGCAGCGAGCGCGAGGGCGCGAAGCGGTAGTTGACCGTGACCACGCACTCGTCCGGGATGACGTTGCCCGCGATGCCGCCGCGGATGCCGACCGCGTTCATGCCCTCGCGGTAGACGAGACCCTCGACCTCGATCGACGCGGGCTCGTAGGCCGCGAGACGGTCGAGCACGACCGACGCCGAGTGGATCGCGTTGGAGCCCATCCACGCGCGCGCCGAGTGCGCCGTGACCCCGGGGACGCGGACCTCGACCCGCAGCGTGCCGTTGCAGCCGCCCTCGATGCCCGCGGCCGTGGGCTCACCGAGGATCGCGAAGTCGCCCTGCAGGAGCTCGGGGTGGTTGCGCGCGAGGCGCCCCAGGCCGTTGAGGTCGGACGCGACCTCCTCGAGGTCGTAGAAGACCCAGGTGACGTCCTGGGTGGGGGCGGTGAGCGAGGCCGCGAGCGCGAGCTGGACCGTGAGGCCGCCCTTCATGTCGACCGTCCCACGCCCCCAGACCTCGGCCTGGGCGCCCTCGCCGACCATCCGGGTGGGCAGGTTCGGCGGGTCGGTGAGCGGCACGGTGTCGATGTGCCCCGCGATGACCACGCGGCGCGAGCGCCCCAGGTGCGTACGCGCGACGATCGCGTTGCCGTCGCGCACGACGTCGAGGTGCGCGAGCGGTCGTAGCGCGGCCTCGATCGCGTCGGCCAGGGCCCTCTCGTCCCCGCTCACGGACGGCACGTCACACACCGCGCGGAAGAGCGCGATGAGGTCGCCGTCGACGTCGAGCCGGATCGCCGGCACCGACGGCACAGGCGGCGCAGTCTGGCCCGCGGTCTGGTCGGAGGTCTGGTCGGGAGTCTCGTCGCTGGTCACACGCAGACCCTACCCGGACGGTTCACCGTCCGGCCGGGAGTGACGGATAGGGTGAAGGCATGACTTCAGCGACTCCCACCGGCGCCGCACCCGGCCCCCGCACCGCCTGGGCCTTCGGCCTCGCCACCGTGACCGACGAGGGCACCGTCCTCGACGTCTGGTACCCGTCACCCGCCCTCGGGCAGGCCCCGGCGGACGAGACCGCACCCGCCTCCCTCGACGTCCTCACGGAGCGCGACGACGCGCGCCGCGTCGACGTCGTGGTCGTGCGCACCGAGATCGACCTCGACGCGGCCCCCGCGGGCGCGGCGGACGCGTACCTGCGCCTGCACCTCCTCTCGCACCGCCTGGTCGCACCGCACGGCCTCAACCTCGACGGCGTCTTCGGCGCGCTCGCGAACGTCGTCTGGACCAACCACGGCCCGTGCGCGGTCGAGGGCTTCGAGGAGACCCGGCTGCGCCTGCGCGCCGCGACGGGCCAGCCGGTGCAGGTCCTCGGGGTCGACAAGTTCCCCCGCATGGTCGACTACGTCGTCCCCTCGGGCGTCCGCATCGCCGACGCCGACCGGGTCCGCCTCGGCGCGCACCTCGCTGCGGGCACGACCGTCATGCACGAGGGCTTCGTCAACTTCAACGCGGGCACCCTCGGCACCTCCATGGTCGAGGGCCGCATCTCGGCCGGCGTGGTCGTGGGCGACGGCTCGGACATCGGCGGTGGCGCCTCCATCATGGGCACGCTGTCCGGCGGCGGCCGCGAGGTCATCTCGATCGGCCAGCGCTCGCTGCTCGGCGCCAACGCCGGGCTCGGCATCCCGCTCGGGGACGACTGCGTCGTCGAGTCCGGCCTCTACGTGACGGCAGGGACCAAGGTGACCCTCGTCGGCCGCAGCGGACCCGACGGCGCCCCGGTCGTCGTCAAGGCGCGCGACCTCTCGGGACAGGCCAACCTGCTCTTCCGTCGCAACTCGCTCACGGGCGGTGTCGAGGCGGTCTCGCGCACAGGCGTCGGGATCGAGCTCAACGCCGCGCTGCACGCCAACTGACGTGACCACCTCCAAGGGTCCCTCCGGTCCGCAGGGCGGCGCGCCCTTCTTCGGACCGGAGGGCCCGGGGGCGGGGCCGCGCACGCCCCGTGTCCGGCGGCGACGACGCCCCCTCCGTCTCGCCGTCACGGTCGTCACCGTGCTCGCGGTCGCCACGACGGGAGTCGTCCTGGCCCTCAACCGGCTCGACGACCACAGCCCGGTCGCCGAGAGGTGCGCCGCGACGGCCGACGGGCAGGCCTGGCACCTGTCCCCCGCGCAGTCGGACAACGCGGCCCTCATCGCGGTCACGACCGTGCGGCGCGGGATGCCCGCCCGGGCGGCGACGATCGGCCTCGCGACCGCCCTGCAGGAGTCGAGACTGCTCAACATCGACTACGGCGACCGCGACTCGATCGGCCTGTTCCAGCAGCGCCCCTCGCAGGGCTGGGGGACGATCGAGCAGATCATGGACCCGGTCTACTCGACGACGGCGTTCTACGACGGCCTGGACAAGGTCGACGGCTACACCGAGCTGCCCGTCACCGTGGCCGCCCAGGCCGTGCAGCGCTCGGGGTTCCCCGACGCGTACGCCCAGCACGAGTCCCGGTCGCGTGCCTGGGCCTCCGCCCTCACGGGCAACTCCCACGGCACGCTGACCTGCGACCTTGCCCCCGTCGACCCCTCGACGCTCACGAGCACCGCGGAGTCCGTCGCGGGGCTCGAGGCGCGCGTGCAGCGCGACCTGGGCGACCTGCCGACCAGCGTCGACGGAGCGGCCGTGACGGTCGACTCCCTGCCGCTCGCGGGGAACCCGCCGGAGACGGGGCGGGCCGGGTGGGCCGTCGCCCAGTGGGCCGTGGCGAGCGCGGACGCGACCGACGTCGTGCAGGTCGACGTCGGGGACAGGACCTGGTCCCGCGAGTCCCCGGAGTGGGCCGTCAGCGAGCCCACCGACGAGGCGCCGCACCCCGGTACCGGACAGGTCCGGATCACGGTCGCGACGACCGACGAGCCCTGAGCGCCCCTCGCCCGGGCCCAGACGCGCCGACGGCGCCCCGCACCGGGAGGTGCGAGGCGCCGTCGGGCGCAGGCGGGGTGAGGTCAGCGACCGTCGACCGGCACGTACGGACGCTCGGTCGCGCCGGTGTAGACCTGGCGCGGGCGCCCGATCTTGGTCTGCGGGTCCTTCATCATCTCGCGCCACTGCGCGATCCAGCCGGGCATGCGTCCCAGCGCGAACAGCGGCGTGAACATGGCCGGCGAGAAGCCCATGGCCTTGTAGATCAGGCCGGTGTAGAAGTCGACGTTCGGGTAGAGCTTGCGCTCGATGAAGTAGTCGTCGTTGAGCGCGATCTCCTCGAGGCGCAGCGCGATGTCGAGGAGCTCGTCCTTCTTGCCGAGGGTCGACAGGACCGCGTCGGCCTTGGCCTTGACGATCGCGGCGCGCGGGTCGTAGTTCTTGTAGACCCGGTGCCCGAAGCCCATGAGCCGGACGCCGTCCTCCTTGTCCTTGACCTTCTTCATGAAGGTGTCGACGTCGAAGTCGCTGTTCTGGATCTTGTCCAGCATCGACAGGACGGCCTCGTTCGCGCCGCCGTGGAGCGGGCCGGAGAGGGCGTTGACGCCCGCGGCGACCGAGGCGTAGAGGTTCGCGTGGCTCGAGCCCACGACACGGACCGTCGACGTCGAGCAGTTCTGCTCGTGGTCCGCGTGAAGGATGAGGAGCTTGTCGAGCGCGTCGACCACCGTGGGGTCGGACTCGTACTTCTCGTACGGCGTCGCGAAGGTCATGCGCAGGAAGTCGTCGACGTACCCGCGCGAGTAGTCCGGGTAGAGCAGCGGCTCGCCGACCCGGCGCCGGTGCAGGTACGACGTGATGGTCCGCGTCTTGGCGAGCAGCAGGACCGTCGCGAGCTCGACCGTGTCGTCGTCGAAAGGATCGAGGGAGTCGGGGTAGAACGTCGACAACGCGTTGATGGCCGAGGAGAGCACGGCCATGGGGTGCGCGTTACGGGGGAAGGTCCCCATGAACGTCCGGAAGTCCTCGTGCACCATGGTGTGGCGGTTGACGCGCTCGACGAACGCGTCGAGCGTCGGAGCGTCCGGCAGCTCGCCGTGGATCAGGAGGTACGCGACCTCGAGGAACGTCGACTTCTCGGCGAGCTGGTCGATCGGGTACCCGCGGTAGCGCAGGATGCCCGCGTCACCGTCGATGTACGTGATCTCCGACTCGCACGAGGCGGTGTTCATGAACCCGGGGTCCACGGTGACGAGCCCGGTCGACTTCAGCAACGAGGAGACGACGATGCCGTCGTTGCCCTCGGTCGCTGCGACCACGGGCAGGTCCTGGCTCGATTCGTTGACGACGAGCCGAACTGTCGCCTGCTGGGTGGTGGTCATGTCTTCCTTCCTTGCGCGCTGCCGCACCCCCTGCGGGTGGCTGCGCGTGTCTTTCCGAGGTGTCGCTGCGAGATCGTCACCTGTCCGGCCTGGGTCATTCGATGGCCGAGAGCGTCGGACAGCATTGGCCTGGGTCGACGGTACTCGCTTCACCCACACGTGACCAATCTGGAACGGTCACGAAACCGTCACGCGGCTGTGACGCGAGTCACAGGCGAGAACGGGGAGGGATTGCACCAACAATCTCCCCGTGACCGTGCGGGCCACCGCACGGTCACGGCGTGGTCACCTCGTGGTCACCGCGCGGAGAGCCTGGACGCGGCCTCGTGCACCCTCTCGTCGCTCGCGGTGAGCGCGACCCGCACGTGCCCTGCGGCCGTCGGGCCGTAGAACGCCCCCGGGCCGACCAGGATCCCGAGGTCCGCGAGGTCCCCGACGACCGACCAGCAGTCCTGCTGCGCATCGACCGCGCCCGCGGGGCGCGACCACAGGTAGAGCCCCGCCTGGGAGCCGTCGACCTGGAGGCCGACCTCGCCGAGCGCGGGCAGCAGCACGTCCCGACGGCGCCGGTAGACCTCGCGCTGCGCCGCGACGTGCGCGTCGTCCGTGAGAGCCGCGACCATGGCCGCCTGGACCGGCGCGGGCACGATCATGCCCAGGTGCTTGCGCGTCGTGAGCAGGTCCGCGACGACCGCGGGGTCACCCGCGACGAACGCGGCCCGGTACCCGGCGAGGTTCGACTGCTTGGACAACGAGTACGCCGCGAGCAGGCCGTCCGTCGAGCCCCCGCTCACGCGCGGGTCGAGGATGCTCGGCACCCCCTGGCTCGCGAACGGCTCCTCCCAGGCCAGCTCGGCGTAGCACTCGTCGCTCACGACGAGCGCGCCGATCTCCCGGGCTGCGGCGACGACGCGCGCGAGCTCCTCGACGTCCAGGACCTGCCCTGTCGGGTTCCCCGGCGAGTTGACCCAGACGAGCCGCACGTCGCTGCGGCCGGCCCAGTCCTCGACGCGGTCGGTCGCGAGCGGCGTGGCCCCGGCGAGGCGCGCGCCCACGTCGTAGGTGGGGTACGCCGTGGCGGGATGCACGACGACGTCCCCCGGGCCCAGCCTGAGCAGCGAGGGCAGCAGGCCCACGAGCTCCTTCGAACCGACCGTGGGCAGGACCGCGTCCGGGTCGAGGCCGGGCACGCCGCGACGGCGGTCGAACCACCCGACGACGGCCTCGCGCAGCGTGGGAGTCCCGTGCGTGGTCGGGTAGCCGTGCGCGTCGCCGGCTGCGGCGAGAGCGTCACGGACGACGGCAGGAGTCGGGTCGACCGGCGTGCCGATCGACAGGTCGACGATGCCCCGCGGGTGCGCGCGTGCGCGCTGCGCGTAGGGCGTGAGCGAGTCCCACGGGTAGGCGAGGCCTCCCAGGTCGGCGAATCCCATGCTCCGCTGCCCCGTCCTCAGGCCTGCGGGGCCAGGGCCGCGATCATCGGGTCGTCCTTCTCGATCATGCCCATCTTCGCCGCACCACCCGGCGACCCCAGGTCGTCGAAGAACTCCACGTTCGCCCGGTAGTAGTCGCTCCACTCCGAGGGCACGTCGTCCTCGTAGTAGATCGCCTCCACCGGACACACCGGCTCGCACGCACCACAGTCCACGCACTCGTCCGGATGGATGTACAACGACCGCTTGCCCTCGTAGATGCAGTCCACCGGACACTCCTCGATGCACGCCTTGTCCTTCACGTCCACACAAGGCTGAGCAATCACGTACGTCACGTCGGAGGTTCCCTTTCACCTGCTGCACCGAGCACTTCCCCCTAGTATCGCTCAGGAACGGGGCATCCCGGCCATCGGCGGACGAAGAGAGCGTGACCACGACCATGAACTCCACCCCGCGCCCGGCGCTCGACCCGCAGTGGGCCGCATGGCCCCCGGGCGCCCGCGTCGTGGTCCGGCGACGACTCACGCCGGACGAGGCGCGCGCCACCCAGGACCCCGCGACCGGTGAGGGGCAGTCGGTGACCGACGTGATCGGGATCGTCGTCTCGGTGTCTCCCGGCGCCTCGATCACCCTGCGCACGGACGCGGGCGGATCCTCCGGGTCGGTCGAGGTGAGGATCCCCGCCGAGCAGCTCGTCGCCGCCAAGCGGATCCCGCCCCGGCCCCCGCGCAGGCTGCCGCGCCAGCCGGTCGACTGACCGTCTCAGGCGGGGACGACCGCCGCGATCGCGCTCACCTCGACCAGCGCACCCGGCACGCCCAGGCCCGCGACGCGCGCGGCCGTGACGAGCGGCGGCACCCCCGGCCCGGCGAGCCGTGGCGCGATCGCGCCGTAGGCCGCGCCCAGGTCCGCGTCCTCGACCAGCAGCACGGTCCACTGCACGACGTCGGCGAGCGTGGCCCCCGCCGCCTCGAGGGCGACGGTCACGTTGTCGATGGTCCGGACAGACTGCTCGGCGACGTCGTCCGAGACGACCGCCCCCGTGTCGTCGACGCCGTTCTGGCCGCCGACGTAGATCGTCGTGGCGCCCGGTGGGACGATCGCGACATGGCTGAACGCCGGGCTCACGACGAGGCCGGCCGGCTGAATCCGTGTGATCTCCATGACCTCCACGGTTCCACTGCCCACCCACACCCGCACGCCGCGCGCACGCCGTACCGCGGGACTAGCGGCCCAGCTCCAGCAGGGTGCCGTGCACCGCGACGACGACCCAGCCTGCGAGGCAGAGCTCGACGAGCTCGGAGAACCAGTCGGGGTCCCCGAGGTCGACCGACAGCTTCTCGACGGCGGGCACGACGGGCAGGGCGGCAGGGCCGACGGCGGCAGGCCCGACGGCGGCAGGCCCGACGGCGGCAGCGCCCTGCGGCCGCCACGTCGCCCGGACGTCGTCGGCCCGGTCGAAGAACTCGGCCGTGGCGGCGTTGGCCTCGAGCGCGGTCGCGAGCGCCTCGAGGTCGCGCGCCGCGAGCCGGAGCGCCGGGGCGACCCAGCCGGCGTTCTCCGTGAGCATGGCCTCGGTCCGGCGCGGGTCGGTCCGGCCCACGCGGGTCCCGTCCCGGAAGCTCCCCGCAGCCAGCGCGAGCGCCACCTCCCGGACGGGGGCGGCCGACACGAGGTTGAGCAGCTCGATCGCGAACGCGTGCGGGACGTGGCTGACGAGCGCCGCGGCCTCGTCGTGCACGTCGTCGGTCAGCACGAAGGCGCAGCCGCCCGCGTCGCCCGTCACGAGCGCGAGCACGCTCGCGAGCCGGTCGGGTCGGGTCGCGCCGGTGACCGTCACGGCCCACCGGGCACCGTCCAGCAGCTCGGCCGACGAGGCGGCGAAGCCCGACTCCTCGGTCCCTGCCATGGGGTGCGCACCGACGTACCGCTCCCCCAGGCCGCATCCCTCCAGGACGTCACGCACGGGCCCCTTGACCGACCCGACGTCCGTGACGACGGTGGTCGGGGCCAGGTGCCGGGCGACCTCGGTGGCCACGGGGCGCATGGCCCGCAGCGGTACCGCGAGGACCAGGACCTCCGGCGCCGAGCCGCACAGCGACCCGACGTCCTGCACCACCGCGATACCCGCTTCCTCGGCCTGCGCGCGGGTCTCCGGAGAGGCGTCGTACCCCGTGACCGTCACGCCCTCGCGCGCCAGGCGCCGAGCCAGGGAACCCCCGATGAGCCCCAGCCCCAGGACCGCGACCGTCCGAGGGCCGGCGCGGTGCGCTCCCCCGTCCTGCCTCACGCCCACAGCAGACCTCGGTCGAGCTCGTCGGCCAAGGCGCCGGCCCGGACCGAGCCCACCGGGACGTGGTCGGAGGACAACGCCTCGTCGAGCTCCCCGCGCGCCGGGAAGACCCCGAGCGTCTTGACCGAGTCCCCCGCCCGGAGCAGCCCGTCGAGTACCTTGCGCACGGCCGGCTCCCAGGGGGCCGCGTCGACCGTCAGGACGAACACGTACCTGCCCTCGAGCGCCTTGAGCGGACGCGTGATGAGGCTCGACAGGTTCACTCCCCCCTCGCCGAACGCCTGCGTGATCCTCGCCAGCACGCCCGGACCCGTGAGGTGCGGCGTTAGCGCGAGCATGGTGCGCCACTGCGCCGCCCCCTCGCCCGCCCGCGCGGCGGCGAGCGTCGCCCGCGCCCGGTCGCGCCGGACGATCGCGAGGAACCGGGTGCGCGCGCCGCGGAAGTCCTCGACACCTGCCTTGAGCAGGTCGAGACCGTACAGCTCGCCGCAGATGGCGGGGCCGATCGCGATCTGGTGCTCGGTCGCGTCCCGGCACGCCGCCGCGTTGGACGACGACGGGACGGGCACGGCGCCAGAGCGCACCACGAAGCCCTGGCACTGGGCCAGGCCGTGAGGGTGAGCCGTGACCTCGGTCAGCTCGCCGTGCCCCGGCCGGACGAACGCGTCGAACGTGATCTCCAGGACCACCTCGTCGATCGCCGCGACGTCCTCGCTGCCCACGATCGCGTCGAGCGAGGGCACCACGTAGCCCTCGACCGAGTTCTCGATCGCGACGATCCCGTGGTCGAACTCGCCCGCCGCGACACCCGCGTAGACGTCCGTCACGGTCAGGGCCGCGACGAGCTCGAACCCTGCAGCGCCACCGGCGTCGCCGGCGACCACGGGCTCGCCGGTGCGCGCCGAGCCAGAGGCGGACGACGCCGTCGGGCCCGCCGACGCCTGCGCGCGCGCCCACCGGACCGCCGCCTGGTGCGTGAACGTCCCCTCCGGCCCGAGGTAGCCGACCCTGGTCACGAGCCCACGCGCTCCGGTGCCCACTGCGGCGCCAGGGCGTCGGGGCCGGGGACGAACTCGCGGCCCGGGAGGACCGCGAGCACCCGGTGGGCGACGTCGCGCGACGCGAGCTCCGCGATGAGGCCCGTCAGCACCGAGGCGTCGGGGCACGAGAACGAGGAGAAGAAGATGTGCGGGCCCGCCGACGAACGGTGGCTGCGCAGGTGCTGCATGTCGATGCCGCTCTCCGCGACGACCGCCAGGGTCTGCTGGAGCGAGCCACGGTGGTCGTCGCGCGGGCCGAACGCGAACCACACCTGCGCCTCTCCCGCGAACTCCGGTGCGGGACGGCGGGCCTCGACCAGGCCGTACCAGATCGGCGCACCCTCGCTCAGCCGCTCGCTGCCGGGGATCTCCTCCCACCCCGCGGGGATCTCCGAGCGCTCCACGACGAGAGTCCCGCTGGGCCCCGCCAGGGCGATCCGCTCCTCGAGCGCCGTGCGCGACGGGACGAGGCGAGGGTTGGCCCCCAGCGTGCGCAGGACGTGGCGGCAGTCGCGCATGCCCGCCTCGTCGACGACGACGCTCCCGGTGGACTGGCCCGGTCGGCCGGCCCACACCCACTGCGCGGGCACGGCGACGGCGGACGTGATGACCAAGGACGGCGCCGCGGCGAGCAGCGCTCGCTCGAGGTCGTGGGACGGCTGCGCCGGGTGCCCGATGTGCACGACCGCGGCCAGGTCGTCGATGCTCGCCACCGTCGCGAGCGTCGTCGAGGTGGACCCCAGGTCCAGCAGGTCGTCGGCCCCCGTGCCCGCGGGCCAACCGTCCGCTCCGTGCCACTTCGCGATCTGCGCGGCGAGCCGTGCGTGGGCCCCCGACTCGCGTTCACTACGTCCGAGCATCGAGTGTCCTCGCCCCTCTCACGGTGGCCGCGCGTGCGCGGCGCCTGTCAGCGTCCGACGAGCAGTCTAGCCGCGCGGCCCGGCCCGGACGGGGGGCGTGCGCCCCGCTGAGACGCAGGTCGTCGAGGCGTCGGGGCGCCGCCCTGACCCGGCGCCCGCCGTACCGACGACGGAGCGGGCCGGGACCTCTCGGTCCCGACCCGCTCGTGGTCTCGAGGTGGTCGCGGGGCCCCGCGTGGAGGCGGAGCCACGAGCCGCACGTCCCGCGACGACGCGACCTCAGGGCGCGCAGACCACCTGGTTGTCCGGCTTGTAGCGCCAGGTGTCCTTCTCGTCCTTCACGACCTGCCCGTTGAGCAGCACCTTGCGGTAGGTCGTGACCGAGAAGCCCGGGTTGCCCATGGGCTGGGGCACGCAGTCCGCGCCGGTGTGCGTGACCGTGGTCGGCTGGACGATGTTCTGCTGCCCGCTCGACGACGTCTGCACCTCGTAGTGCTTGGTGCTCCAGACCGCCACGTGCAGCTGGCCGCCGGCCACCCACGACTGCATGAGGACACCGTAGGGCGTGTCGTTCTTGAACTTCATGTCGATCGACCCGACGAAGATCGTGGCTTCACGGCCCGCCGGGTACCGGGTGAACCAGTAGCTGTGCTGGCGGTGCTCGACGTCGTCGAGCCCGGCGAAGAAGCCCGCGTTGTAGGTCGTGGTCGCCATCTGCGAGAGACCGCCGCCGATCCCCTCCACGTGCTTGCCGTCCTGCACGATGCCCGAGGAGTGGTAGCCGCCCGCCGTCGTGATCGGGGACAGCGTCTCGACCAGCGAGAACGTCTCCCCGGGCTTGACCAGGGTGCCGTTGACCTTGCTCGCCCCGACGCGCAGGTTCTCGGTGCGCAGCGAGTCGTTCGTCAGGGGGGTCGAGAACTCGGAGATCTTCTCCTTGACACCGAGCGCCTCGAGCGCGGCCACCGACTGGGCGGGGTCCGACTGCGTGAGCTCGACGGTCGCCGTCCGCTCGGTGCCGAGGGCTGCCGTCGCGACCGCGGAGCTCAGGGCGGCCGGGTCGATCGTGGTGCCCGGGGACCCGCCCTCGATGACGGGCGCACCGTTGACGAAGACGAACTTCGCGTCAGCCGCCTCGTCGAGCAGGTCGTCGGTCCCCGCGACGACCGCCTCGAGCAGCGTGGGGCCGTCGAACGTGAGCTGAAGGGCTCCTTCGACCGCGTTGAAGGCCGCCGCGGACGCGAGCACCTCAGGCGTGAGCTCCGCCTCCTGCCCCCCCACCGCGACGGTGACAGGGGCGGAGACCACGCTCTGCGCCTGGGCGAGCGCCGCGTCCGTCTCCTCCTGCGTGACCGCCGGCGCCTCCGACGTCGTCGGGAGGTCGAGCGGGTCAGGACCCGTCAGCCACGACGAGCCGATGATCTCGATCGCCTCGTCCTCGACGATCTCCGAACCGTCCTGCGCGGGCGTCGCCACGGCCTGGCCGTCGGTGAAGACCACGCTCCCGTCGACCGGCTCGAGCGCGAGGCGCGCCTTGAGCTCGGTGACCTGGGCCTCCAGCTTGGCGGTGTCGACGGTCGTGACGGGTTCCTCGTCCGCGCCGCCGAACACGTGCTTCCAGAGTCGCACCGGGCTCATCGAGAACGACGTGAGCTCGTCGGCGGTCGCCTGTGCGTCGAACGCGAGCCCGGCAGCCGCCGGGTCGAGCGTCGTCGTGGAGGCCCCGGCCTGGAGCGTGATCGGCTCTGCGGCACGCGGACCGATGCCCTTCTCGAGGGCCGCGGCAGCGCTCTTCGTGTCGAGGCCTCCCACGGCCACCCCGGCCACGGTGGTCTCGGTCGGGACCTTGTCGGAGTAGAACCACTGGGCCCCCGTGTAGAGGCCGCCGAGGACCACGACCCCGATCCCCGCCCACAGCGCCACCTTGGGCAGACGGCTGGGCGCCTTGTCGCCCGAGATGCCGTCGAGCGGCGAACCGCCGTCCGTCGGCCCACCGTCCGCCGGACCGCCGGGCGTCACCTCGGGTGCACCCACCGGGGAGAACGCCGACGCGATCGACGTGCGCGCGGGCGGCGCAGGGGTCTCCTGGGCAGGCGCCTCCTGGGTCTCCTGGGCAGGCGTCTCCTGGGCCGCGGTGCTCGCCGCGCCCGACGTCGCAGCGCTCGTCCACGCCGACGTCACCGGCGCGAACGGGGCGCTCGTGTCCGGCTGCGCCCCGGGTCGGGTGGGCACGGGCGGCTCGACGTCCGCGGCGACGGGCGGCATGACCTGCGTGGACCGGGCATCGGCGCTCGGCGTCGCGGTCGGCGCGACCGGAGCCTCGGGCGTCGCCGCGGGCGTCTGCACGCTCGGCGGCTGAACCGCCACGGGCTCAGCAGACGCACGATCAGCAGGCGCAGGATCGGCAGGCGCAGGCGCAGGCTCGGTCGCTGCGGGTCGCGCGGCCGGCGCGTCAGGTGCCTGCGGCGACCGGGGCGCCGCGGCCACGACCGGGACCGCGACCGGCTCCTCGAACGCGAACACCCGAGGCGAGTACGGCACGTCGTCGTCGTCGTCGAAGGAAGGCAGACGCGGCTCCGCCGCCGGAACCGTCGAGGTCCCGGCTACGTGCTCCGTCGTGGGGGCCTCCGAAGCAGCGGGCGCAGGAGCGGCCGGGGCCTGTCCGCCGGGCTCCTGCGAAGTCGTCCCCGAGCCCGACGCGGACGCGCCGAGGGTGGGCGTCGTCTCGGCGACCGGCTGTGCTGCGGCCTCCTGCGCCTCCTCAGGCTCGGTGGTCTCAGGAGGAGTCACCGCGGTCGGCTGCTCCGGGGTCGACACCTCGTCGGTCGTGCTCGGTTCCTGCGCGTTCTCACGCTCGGTCGGGTGGCCCATCGACTGTCTCCGTGACGGTTCTGGCGCGCGGCCAAGGCCGCGACGAAGGAGGGTGGTGCGGACTGCCCGCGGGGGGCAATTCTATGCGTCCGTACCGATCTGTCCGGTCGGTCTCCGGCGTGAAGATCCGGTGACGATCTGCCCGGCGGACGGGCCGGCGCCCGCCGGCCGCAGCGGTCGGTCGCTGAACCAGGACCACGGCAGGAAGGCGGCGATCGCGATGACGGCCATGCCGCCGTAGACCCATACGAGCCCGACGGTCTGGTTCGGCACCAGCAGGTCTCCACCCGGTCCCTTGGACGCGAGGACCTGCACCGCGACGACCCAGCCGATCCCGTAGCCGACGACTCCGCCCCAGGAGGTCCACGCCCTCGCGAGGACTCCCCCGGAGAGGACCGCGAGCAGCGCCACCACGATCCCGACGGGCAGCAGGTGGTCCGTCACCACGACACGGTGCATCACCGTGCCCACGGCGCCCACGACGAGGCCGAGCACGAGGCACAGCAGCGCGCGCCCGATCGTGCGGGCTCCGGTCGTCTTCACTGGGTCCACGCTACTGGTCCTGTCTGGTCATTTCCCGTGAACCTGCGGGGAGGTCCCGCAGACTCCGGGGTCACGGTGTAGAACTCGCGTGAAGGAAGGGCGGCAAGGACGTCGTTGCTCAGCGCGTACCACCCGAGCACACCTGCGGACCGCTCGTGCGCGCCCGCGTCCCGCACCTCGTCGACGGGCACGGTCCCGACGTGCTGGACCTGCGTCGCGTGGGCGCGCAAGGCACCGGTCACGGCATCGAGCACGGGCGCCACCTCGACGACCACGACGTCCTCGAGGTCGTCCTTCGCCACAGGGGGCAGCTCCTCGTACGGGTCCGGCAGGGTGAGCTCCGGGTGCTCGGCGAGCAGGGCGCGCACCCCCGCGAGGTCGGCCAGCTCCCGTCGGGCGGCGCGGGCCACCCCGGTGGGCACGACCGACTGCCACAGCTCCGGCCCTCGCTCCTCGCCGTCGACCGCGAGCACCCGCGCACGGGACGGTGCGCCGTCGTCGGCCCCGGGGGCGTGCTCGTCACTCGCGGCGAGCTCGATCGCCCGGACCGTGACCTCGTGCGCCCGGACGTGGTCCGGGTGCCCGTAGCCGCCCGACGGCTCGTACGTCACGACGACGCGGGGCCGGCGCTCGCGCAGGACGCGGGCCAACCGGTCAGCCGCCTCGTCGAGCGGGACGCCGACGAGCGCGCCGTCCGGGAGATCGGCCTCGGCCGCCGCGCGGGCGATCCCGGGAGCGGCCCAGGCCATGCCCGAGTCGCGGTAGGCCACTGCCGACCCGCGCCCCGGGGTGCCGGTGGAACCGCTCGGCGGGACCTGGTCCAGGAACACGTGGTCCCGCACCCCCAGTGCGGCCAGCGCGGCGGCGAGCTCGCCCTCGCGATGTGCCGCCAGAGCGGGGCCGTCCCCTTCGAGGTGCGCGAGGTCGGCGCCGATGACCTCGCCCTGCTCACCACGGGTGCAGGTCACGAGCGTGACCGGCTCCCCCGCCGCGGCCCACGTCGCGAGCAGAGCCCCGGTCGCGAGGGTCTCGTCGTCGGGGTGCGCGTGCACGGCGAGCAGCCCACCACGGGGCTGGACCGGTTCGGACCTCATGCGTCCTCCAGAGGGGGCAGGTAGTGCGGAGCCCGTGCCGCCGGTCACGAGGACCGGCGGCACGGGCTGCGTACTCAGGGGTTGCGCCGTCCTGACGAGGTCAGGACTTCTTCGCGCGGGAGAACGCGCGGGCGCGCTCGGTCTGGTCGAGGATGACCTTGCGGATGCGCACGACCTCGGGGGTGACCTCGACGCACTCGTCCTCGCGGGCGAACTCGAGCGACTCCTCGAGCGTCAGGTGCTTCGGGGGCGTCAGGTTCTCGAAGGTGTCGGAAGACGCCGCACGCATGTTGGTGAGCTTCTTCTCCTTCGTGATGTTGACGTCCATGTCCTCGTTGCGCGAGTTCTCGCCGACGATCATGCCCTCGTAGACCTCCTGGGTGGGGTCGACGAAGAAGGAGCCGCGCTCCTGCAGGTTGATCATCGCGAACGGCGTCACGACGCCCGCACGGTCGGCGACGAGCGAACCGTTCACACGGGTCTCGATCGGGCCGGCCCACGGCTCGTAGCCCTCTGCGATCGAGGAAGCGATGCCGGTACCGCGCGTGTCCGTGAGGAAGCGGGTGCGGAAGCCGATCAGGCCACGCGCCGGGACGACGAACTCCATGCGGACCCAGCCCGTGCCGTGGTTCGACATGGTCTCCATGCGGCCCTTGCGCTGCGCGAGGAGCTGCGTGACGTTCCCCAGGTACTCCTCGGGGACGTCGATCGTCATGCGCTCCATGGGCTCGTGGCGCTTGCCGTCGACCTGCTTGGTGACGACCTGGGGCTTGCCCACGGTCAGCTCGAAGCCCTCACGCCGCATCTGCTCGACGAGGATGGCGAGCGCCAGCTCACCACGACCCTGGACCTCCCACGCGTCGGGACGCTCGGTCGGCAGGACGCGCAGCGACACGTTGCCGATGAGCTCCTTGTCGAGGCGGTCCTTGACCTGGCGGGCCGTGACCTTGTGGCCCTTGCCACCCTTGCCCGCGAGCGGCGAGGTGTTGATACCGATCGTCATCGAGATGGCCGGGTCGTCGACCGTGATGAGCGGCAGCGGACGCGGGTCGTCGGGGTCCGTGAGGGTCTCACCGATGGTGATGTCCTCGATGCCGGCGACCGCGACGATCTCGCCGGGGCCCGCCGAGTCGGTGGGCACGCGGGTGAGCGCCTTGGTCTCGAGCAGCTCGGTGATCTTGACGTTCTGCATCGTGCCGTCGGCACGGGCCCACGCCACGGTCTGGCCCTTGTGGATGGTGCCGTTGAAGATGCGCAGCAGCGCGAGGCGGCCGAGGAACGGCGACGCGTCGAGGTTGGTGACGTGAGCCTGGAGCGGCGCGCCCTCCTCGTACGTGGGGGCCGGGATCTTGTCGAGGATGACCTTGAACAGGGGCTCGAGGTTCTCGCTGTCGGGGACCGAGCCGTCTGCGGGCTGCTCCGTCGAGGCGCGCCCGACCTTGGCCGCGGCGTAGACGACGGGCATGTCGAGGATCGCGTCGAGGTCGAGGTCGGGGACCTCGTCGGCGAGGTCGCTCGCGAGTCCCAGCAGCAGGTCGGTCGCCTCGGCGACGACCTCCTCGATGCGCGAGTCGGGGCGGTCCGTCTTGTTGACCACGAGGATCACGGGCAGCTTGGCGACGAGCGCCTTGCGCAGCACGAAGCGCGTCTGGGGCAGCGGGCCCTCCGACGCGTCGACCAGGAGCACGACACCGTCGACCATGGACAGGCCGCGCTCGACCTCGCCACCGAAGTCGGCGTGGCCCGGGGTGTCGATCACGTTGATCGTGATGCCGTCGGGCTGACCGGCAGCGATCGCTGCGGGACCGGCGTAGTGCACGGCGGTGTTCTTCGCGAGGATCGTGATGCCCTTCTCGCGCTCCAGGTCACCGGAGTCCATGGCCCGCTCGTCGACGTGCGCGTGAGCGCCGAAGGCGCCGGACTGGTGCAGCATCGCGTCGACGAGGGTCGTCTTGCCGTGGTCGACGTGGGCGACGATCGCCACGTTGCGCAGGTCAGAGCGCACAGACATACAGAACTCATTTCGGGAGAGGAGCGAGCGACGGAGGATTCCGCCCGAGTTGGTGGCCGGCGGACGGGCGCCGCCCGCGCAGAGCACGCGCGCGCCGTCGTCCGGGCACGGCTATCTTACCGGGTGGCAGCCAGTGCGTGGAGAGGGTGCTCCGTCACACCCGCTCGTCACGCTCCCCAGACGCGAGATGCCCGACGACGGCGGGTGCCGTCGTCGGGCATCTCACCCGTGCTGCGGACGTCAGGGCTGCTGCGGGATGCGGTCGCCCTCGATGTTCTCGCGGCGGTCCGCCTGCGAGCGCAGGAGCGCGTCGACCTCGTTCGCCTCGTCCCTGGCGATGTCCTTCGCCTCGTTGACGAGCAGGAGGTCGCGGGCCTCGCGACGCACGCGCTGCTGCTCCGGGTCCGGGACGGGCACCGCGGCGAGAAGACGACGCGTGTAGTCGTCCCGCGGGGAGTTCACGACCTGCGCCGTGTCCCCGACCTCGACCAGCTTGCCGTGGTGCATCACCGCGATCCGGTCGGACAGGATCTCGACGACCGCGAGGTCGTGCGAGATGAACAGGCACGCGAAGCCGTGCTCGCGCTGCAGGTCCTGGAACAGGTCGAGGACCTTGGCCTGGACCGACACGTCGAGCGCCGACGTGGGCTCGTCCGCGACCAGCAGCTTGGGCTCGAGCGAGAGTGCACGGGCGATGCCCACGCGCTGACGCTGACCACCGGAGAGCTCGTGCGGGTAGCGGTTGCGCATGGCCCGCGGCAGCTCGACCTGGTCGAGCAGGCGCTCGACCTCGGTGCTCAGCGCCTTGCCCTTGATGCCCTTGTGGAGCATGAGGGGCTCGCCGATCGACTCACCGATCGGCAGGCGCGGGTTGAGCGACGACCCCGGGTCCTGGAAGACGATCCCGACCTGGTTGCGCAGCGGACGCAGGTCGCGAGCGCGCGCCCCCACCATGTTCTGGCCGACGATCGTCAGCTCGCCGCCCGTGACGGGCAGGAGGCCCACCGCGGCACGACCGATCGTCGTCTTGCCCGAGCCCGACTCGCCCACGAGCCCGACGACCTCGCCCTGGCGGATCGTCAGGTTGACCTGGTCCACCGCGCGGAAGCCCGGTGCACGGCCACGGCCCGGGTACTCGATGACCATGTCCTTGGCCTCGAGCACGACCGGACGCTCGTCGACGACGGCCTGCGCCGGCTCGACGACCTCGGCGCGCGCGGTGCCGAGGTGCGGGACCGCGTCCAGCAGCCGCTGCGTGTAGGGGTGCTGGGGCGAGGAGAAGATCTGCGCCGCAGTCCCCTCCTCCACGACCAGGCCGTTCTTCATGACGAGGATGCGGTCCGCCATGTCGGCGACGACACCCATGTCGTGGGTGATGAGGATGATGCCCGAGTCGATGCGGTGACGTAGGTCGCGCATGAGCTTGAGGATCTCGGCCTGGACCGTCACGTCGAGGGCCGTGGTCGGCTCGTCGGCGATGAGCAGGCGCGGGTCGCACGCCAGCGCCTGCGCGATCATGGCGCGCTGGCGCTGACCGCCCGAGAGCTGGTGCGGGTAGGAGTCGAACCGGCGCTCGGGCTCGGGGATCTCCACGAGCGTGAGCAGCTCGATCGCGCGCTTCTTGGCGTCCTTGGGACCCATGTCGAAGTGCGTGCGGAGCGTCTCGACGATCTGGAACCCGACGGTGTACACCGGGTTGAGCGCCGTCATGGGCTCCTGGAAGATCACCGAGATCTCCTTGCCACGGATGTGGCGGAGCTTGCTCGTGGACATCCCGATGAGCTCACGGTCGCCGAGCTTCGCGCTACCGGTCGCCCGGCCGTTCGGCGGGAGCAGACCGATGAGGGACATCGACGACTGCGTCTTGCCCGAGCCGGACTCGCCCACGATCGCGAGCACCTCGCCCGGGTGGACGTCGTAGCTGACGCCGGACGCAGCGGGGAACCACTCGCCGTCGACGTAGAAGTCGACGCCGAGGTCACGGACGGTCAGCACGGGTTCGCCGGTGGGCGCCGGTGCCGCCTGGGGTGCTGTCTCGATTGCCACAGGTATCAGGATCCTTCCTGTATGCGACGGACGTCGGCGCTGGTCAGCGCTCCGGTCGATGTCTGCATCTCTGGGAGTATGGGCCCATGGGACCCACACACGTTTTCAGGTCGACGTACGGCCGGATACTGACCGGTGCCGCGGCGCTGGTCGCGCTCGTCACCCTGGTCAGCCTCGCGACGTCGGGGGGCGTCGAAGAAGTACTGCGCTACGGCGCGTGGCCGCTGCTGGCGGTGCTGGTCGTCTGGGCGCTCTTCTGGTACCCCGAGGTCCAGGTGAGCGACGGCGAGATCGTGCTGCGCAACGTGCTGCGCACGGTGCACGTCCCGTGGCCCACCTTCCGGAGCGTGGACTCGCACCTCGCGCTCAAGGTGACGACGACGAGAGGCACCTTCACGGCGTGGGCCGCACCCGCGAGCAGCGGCTCCGTGGCGAGGCTGCGCAACCCCCGCACGGTCGACCCCACCAAGGGCATGGTCGGCGACCGGCTGGTCAGCGGCGCCAACGCCGACGCGGTGGCCCTGGTGATCGGCGAACGCTACGAGGCGCTCCGATCGGCCGGCTACCTGGACGGCGACGACCACGGTCTCGCGCCCCGTACGACGTGGCACCTCGCGACCGTCGCCGGCCTCGTGGCGCTCACGGTCCTCGGGGTGCTCGCGCCGCAGCTCGGCTGAGCACGCCACCGGTACCGGCGGCACCCCGAGGGGGACCGTCGGCACCGGTGGCGTGAGGCCGGTCATGTCAGTTCCCGCCACCCATGGCCATGCCCGTCTGGCCGCCCTGGGCCTGCAACGGGATCGTGGTCTCGTGCGCCCTGCCGGCCGCGCGGTCCATCTTGCGCTGCGAGGGGATGCGCTTCTGGCGCGGGTCGAACGCGTCGCGCAGACCGTCGCCGATGAAGTTGATGCACAGCGCGATCACGACGATGAACAGACCGGGCCACCAGAACAGCCAGGGCCGCGTCGCGAACGACGACTGGTACTGGCTGATGAGCTGGCCGAGCGAGATGTCCGGCGCAACGATCCCGAAGCCCAGGTAGCTCAGCGCGGTCTCGAGGAGGATCGCCGAGCTCATGAGCAGCGTCGTCGCGACGATGATGACGCCGATCGCGTTCGGCAGGATGTGCTTGAAGATGATGCGCGAGTTGGACGCGCCCGCGACGCGTGCCGCGTCGACGAACTCCCGCTCGCGCAGGCTGAGGAACTCACCGCGCACCAGACGGGCCAGGCTCGGCCAGAGGATCAGGCCGAGCGCGGCACCGAAGATCGCCGCGCTGAGGGAGCCCGCCATCTTGCCGATGACGGCACCGATCACGATGGTCGGGACCGTGATGACGAGGTCGGTGAAACGCATGAGGACGCCGTCCGTGCGACCACGGAAGAAGCCCGAGAGCGAGCCGATCAGGACACCGAGCACGCAGGCGATCGTGCCGATGATGAACATGACCCCGAGAGAGGTCTGGGTGCCCTTCATGACGTAGTAGAACATGTCGTGCCCGTTCTCGTCCTGACCGAACGGGTGCTCGCCGATGGCGAAGCCGGACCCGCCGAGCCAGGTGGGCATGCTCAACGTGGGCGCTCCGCCCGAGTTGATGACCTTGCCCGACCCTGCACCCTGCGGCCACCATCCCGGCACCGGGCCGAAGCCCACCGAGGTGAAGGCGAGCAGCACGACGAGGATGAGGACGGCGAGCCCGACCATGGCGCCCTTGTGCCGGAAGAACCGGCTGCGGACGATCTGCCCCTGGGACAGGCCTTCGACGTCCTTGAGCTCGATCGCGTTCTCGATGGTGACCGAGTCGTCGCCGTTCTGGGGGTTCTGAGGGGTACTCATGCGTTCACCCGAATTCGTGGGTCGAGGGCAGCGTAGATCAGGTCCGCCACGATGTTGGCGATGATCGCGAGCGCAGCGGTGATCAGGAGGTAGGCCATGACCGGCTCGATCTCAGCCTCCTGGAGCGAGTTGAGGAAGAGCGCGCCCATGCCGGGCCTGTTGAAGATCCGCTCCGTGACGACCGCACCACCGATGAGCGTGATGACGTCGATCGGGACGATCGTCGCGAGCGGGATCAACGAGTTGCGGAAGCCGTGGCGCATGATGACGGTGCGCTCGCTCAGCCCCTTGGCGCGGGCCGTGCGGATGTAGTCCTGGCTCATGACCTCGAGCATGCTCGAGCGCGAGTAGCGCGTGTACCCCGCGAAGGCGACCAGGATCAGCGTCAGGGTCGGCAGCAGCAGGTGCGTGTACTGGTCGAGGACCTGGACCCAGTAGTTGCCGCCGAGGTTCGGGGTCCGGTCACCGAACGTCGCGATGGGACGGCCGTTGATCGCGTTCGAGTTCACGTACGCGGGCCAGACCTGCATGACACGGTCGACGTAGATCATGGCCGCGACCACGAACGCCGTGATCCCGCCGGTCCGCGCGGAGACACCCCAGTCGGGTCCGCGGAACAGGAAGCCGACCAGGACGCCCACGCCGATCGCGACGAGCGCGAGGCCGAACATCATGAGGTGCGACGGGGTGACCGCGCTGAAGAAGCCCTGGAGCGGGTAGTAGAGGGCCACGCCGATGGCCACGGTCGCGAGCGCCGTGTAGAGGGCGCGGCGGTTGCGCAGGCCCGCGGAGAGCGCGGTCAGCGCGAACGCGAAGCCGACACCGGTGATGGCGATCAGCACGGGGCCCAGCTGCGGCCTGGACCACCAGTCGGTGAGCTGGACGTAGAGCATGACGCCGAGCGTGGCCGCGAAGGCCAGGCCGAAGGTCTGCAGCCTGCGCTTGACCGAACCGCCGATCGCGAGCACCCACAGCAGGCCCATGAGCGCCGCGACGACGATCAGGACCGGTATCGACAGGGCCGGGTCCGCGAGGAAGTCGTTGAACCCGATGGCCCCCCACTGCTTGAGGAGGACGGCGACCCAGAACGAGGGCAGCGAGTAGAGCAGGAAGGACAGGAAGATGATCAGGTAGTCGAACGTCGCGTACTGGCGCAGGGCGCTGACGATACCGACCGAGACACCGAGGATCAGCGACAGGACCGTGGCGGCCGTCACGAGCTGGAGGGTCGAGCCGATCGCGTGCGAGACCATCGTGCCGACGTCCTGCCCGGAGCGCCAGGCGATGCCGAAGTCTCCCTGGAAGGCGTGGCCGAGCCACTGGAAGAAGCGCACCACGACGTTGGTGTCGAGGTTGAGCATGTCCTCGCGTGCGGCGATGCGGGCCGCCTTGTCCGCTCCGCGGTACTCCCGGAGGTCGGCCAAGGGGTCGATCGCCAGATCGACCAGGAGGTACATCAAGAAGATGGCCACGAACAGAGTGGCTATGCCGGCCAGAAGGCGGCGCGTAATGAACGTCAACACGTTGGGATAAACCTCGCAGACGACTGAGGACTCGCGATCAGCGAGTCATTCTATTCCGCGGCCTGGCAGATGATGCACGGCGGATACTGCTGGCCGGCGTGTGCAGGCACGCGCGAGGGCGCCGGATGGGTGCTTCCGGCGCCCTCTCGTCGTCTCCGACCGAGGAGATCTTACGCGCTCGCGGGGAGGGGATCACACCCTCCCCGCGAGCGACTCGTCTCACCTGACGGAGTCGGTACTACTTGCTGGCCTCGGCGTTGCCGGTCGTCCAGTCCCAGAACCCGTAGAAGATGCCCGGGGCGATCGTGAGCGGCTTGACGCCCGAGATCTTGGACTCGTTCCAGGCGGTGACGCCCGGGAACTGGAAGATGGTCACGCCGAACGCGTCGTCGACGAGGTGCTTCTCGACGTCGCCGAGGATGCGGGTCTGCTCGGCCGGGTCGGTCTCGGTCTGCAGCTCGTCGAACAGCGCGTCGACCTCAGGGTTGGAGTACCCGTAGTGGTTGTTCGTCGCGCCGGTGCGGTAGTTCGCGTCCGACTCGGTCACGGCGGTCGAGGTCGACTGCCAGCCGAAGAGCGCCGCGTCGTAGAACGACTTCGCGCTGCTCAGGTCCGTGCCCCAGTCGGTCTGGACCTGGTACGGCGTGACCGTGAAGCCGGCCAGCGCGGCCGACTCGGTGATGAGCTGCGACTGGTTGACACGACGCGTGTTGTTGGGGTCGAACAGCAGGCGGACGGAGACGGGCGAGGTGACGCCGGCCTCGGCCAGGAGCGCCTTGGCGCCCTCGATGTCGACCTGGTCGTACTGCGACTGGCCGTTCGCCGCGACGATGTCGTCGTAGGCGGGCGAGCCGGGGACCGTGGTGTACGAGTTGCGGATCTCGGCGTCCGGGTTCAGCGGCTTGATCAGGTTGTCGATGATCTGCTGGCGCGGGATCGTCTTGAGGAACGCCTGGCGGACCTTCTTGGCCTTCTCGGCGTCGCCACCGTAGGTGACCGGGTCGAAGGGTCCACCGTTGGAGAACTGCAGGTCGACGTGCTCGTACGTGCCCTCGGTCGCGGACTCGACCTGGACGCCGTCGAGAGCACCGACCGCGGAGAGGATGTCAGCCGTGGACTGCGGGTTGATGAGGTCGACCTCACCGTTCTGCAGTGCCTGGACCTGGCCCATCGGGTCGCCGTTGTAGCGGATGGTGACCTGGTCGATGCCGGCCTTGTGCTCGCCCTTGTACGACTCGTTGGCCTTCAGCGTGACGTACTGGTCCTTGACGAAGTCCGTCATGACGTACGCGCCGCTCGAGAGGTAGAGGTTCTCGTCGTCGGGGAGCTCGGTGTAGTTGAAGTCCTTGTTCCAGACGTTCGCGATCTTCTGCAGGCTCGCGATGTCACCGTCCTGGATGGCCTTCACGACGGCGTCGCTCGCCTCGGCAGCGTCCTCGATGCCGAGCGCGCGCTGGCCCACGACGTGTGCCGGGAGGTTCGGGGCGATCGCCGTCTCCCAGTCCGCGAAGGGCTTGGAGTAGGTGAACGTGATCGAGTCGTCCTCGATGACGGGGACGTCGGTCACGAGCGAGATGCCCGGGGACGAGGCGTCGAAGTAGACGCCGGCGTCGACGGCCTCCTGGTTCGTGACCTCGCCGGTCTCCTCGTCGTACTCCGGCTCGACGTTGTTGTACTTACCGGTCTGGGCGACCCACTCGAGGAGGAGGTCGGCGGGGCCGGCCGCGACGCCGTCGGACCAGCCGGCGGTGTCCGCGTAGGTGTACTTGATCGTCAGCGGGTCGTCGGAGACCTTCTCGTACGTGCCGTACGACTCGTCCGGAACCAGGTTCAGGTCCTCGTCGTAGTAGTTGAAGCCGGCGCGCATGAGGTAGAGCACGACGTTGTTCGCCGTGGCGTTACCGGTCATGGAGTTGCCGTTGTACGAGTAGAACGGCTGGTTCCACGCGATGTTGACGCTCTCGCTGTCGTTGATGCCTGCGCCGTCGTCGCTGTTGCCGTCGCCGGACCCACCGGCGCACGCGGAGAGCGCCAGTGCGCTCGCCGCCACGGCTGCGACAGCCGCAGACTTCCGTGAGATCTTCAATGTTCCTCCTCAAGGGGATGGTGGGTTCCCCGTCGACGTGCCCCGCAGCAGCACTGCGCGCGGAGCTCGGCGACACTCGCGGGAGACCCACCATTGGTTTGGGGCAACGGTACCGACCAAGATGGGCGACTTCACCCGGTTGCACCTTTCGAGCGGCCGATCGTTACCGAGTTGATACTGGCCGGTACGGTGCTGTTTCCCATTCGATACCCGGAGAAACCGGTACGTAACGGACCGGAAACACAGGACGGGCGCCCCCTGCGTCTCACGATGCGGCGGCGCCCGTCCCATAACCGGCGAATGTGGCAGACCTCATAGCGGCCCGCCAGGGGTCAGACGTTGAAGCGGAACTCCACCACGTCGCCGTCGACCATCACGTAGTCCTTGCCCTCGATGCGGGCCTTGCCGGCCGCCCGGGCCGCCGCCACGGAGCCCGTCTCGACGAGGTCGTCGAACGAGATCACCTCGGCCTTGATGAAGCCCCGCTCGAAGTCGGTGTGGATGACCCCGGCTGCCTGCGGCGCGGTCCATCCCTTGCGGATGGTCCAGGCGCGCGACTCCTTGGGCCCGGCCGTGAGATAGGTCTGCAGGCCGAGCGTGTCGAACCCGACGCGCGCGAGCTGGTCGAGACCGGACTCCTCCTGGCCCGTCTCCGCGAGCATCTCGGCGGCCTCCTCGGGCTCGAGCTCGACGAGCTCGGACTCGAACTTGGCGTCGAGGAAGATCGCCTGCGCGGGCGCGACGAGCGCGCGCAGCTCGGCCTTGCGCTCCTCGTCCACGAGGCCCGCGTCGTCGGTGTTGAAGACGTAGATGAACGGCTTGGCCGTCATGAGCTGAAGGCTCGCGATCTCCGCCAGGTCCAGCCCGGCGGCCTTCGCGCCCTGGAACAGGGTGATGCCCTGCTCGAGCAGGGTCTGCGCCTTCTGGGCCGCGGCGAGCAGGACGGGGTCGCCCTTCTTGATCTTGACCTCCTTCTCGAGGCGCGGGAGCGCCTTCTCGAGGGTCTGGAGGTCCGCGAGGATCAGCTCGGTGCTGATGGTCTCGATGTCGTCCGCCGAGTCCGTCGACCCCTCGACGCGGATCACGTCGGGGTCGTCGAACGCGCGGGTCACCTGGCAGATCGCGTCCGCCTCACGGATGTTCGCGAGGAACTTGTTTCCGAGCCCCTCCCCCTCGCTCGCACCCTTGACGATGCCCGCGATGTCCACGAAGGACACGGTCGCGGGCAGGATGCGCTCGCTGCCGAAGATCTCCGCGAGCTTGTTCAGCCGCGGGTCCGGGAGGGACACGACGCCGACGTTCGGCTCGATCGTCGCGAACGGGTAGTTCGCCGCGAGGACCTGGTTGCGCGTCAGGGCGTTGAAGAGGGTGGACTTGCCGACGTTGGGCAGGCCGACGATGCCGATAGTTAGAGCCACGGGGCCTGAGTCTACGCCGAGCGACCGTGCGCGCCGCTCGCGCCGGAGCCGGCGGCCGGGCGCCCGGACGGCCTGACGGCGCCGCTCGCGCCGGGCGACCACGTGCACTGCTGCACGGGCGCACCTGGGCGAGCGGCGCCGTCGGGCCGCTGCGGGGACCGCCTACTTGTAGCTCATGACCTGCTGGAGGAGCTCCGGTCCGCGCTGGTCGACCAGGCGGCCGCCCCAGCGCATGCCCACCACGAGGAAGACCACCCCGAGGCCGACGCCCACGACCAGCGCGAGCCAGCCCCAGACCGCCACCCCCGTCAGGACGTTCGTGAGCGCCAGCCCCGCGGCCGGCAGGCACAGCGCCGTGAGGACCAGCATCGTGATCATCTGGGCGACCAGCGTCGCCATCGCGGCGCCCTGCGGAGACTTGAACGGGCTGTCCCCCGGCTTCGGCACCGGGTAGAGCAGGCGCGCCGAGACCACGCTCGACACGCCCAGCCCCGCACCCAGCACACCCAGGCTCAGCCCGATCGTGGCGACCAGGAGGTCCCAGCGACCCGTGAACGCGACCGAGCCCACCGCGAAGACCAGCACGACCGGCACCCCGATGACCGCGGCCGCGACCACACGGCCCGCGCGGTCCGCGAACCCGCTCACACCCGACGACACCTGGGTCCAGAACGCCGTGTGGTCGTACGCGACGTCCGCCGAGATCGCGAACCCGAAGGTGAAGGCCGTGACCGGGCCCAGCACGAGCATGAGCTCGACGAACCCGTCGCCGCCGTCGGCCCGCATGCTCGACCCGACGAACCACAGCAGGACCGGGAGCAGCGGGACCACGGCGATCGAACCCGAGTAGCGCGGGTCCCGGAACCAGTACGTCAGGCAGCGTGCCGCCACGGCTCCCACGGGCGTCGCGGGGAAACGGTCGAACCAGCCGAGCCCCTTGGACTTGCCGGCCGAGGCTCCGCCGTGCGGCGCGACCAGGGCCTTGGCGAGCGCGCGGTCCCACACGACCCACGCCGCGACCAGGACGACCACCGCGATGGCGAGCCGCGCGAGCGCGAGGCCCCAGGCGCCGTCGGACACCGCGGACGCGACCGCCCACGGCGCACCGAACGGCGTCCAGCCCAGGACGTCCGCGATGACCGGCAGCACCTCCTGGCCGCGCGCGATCGCCGACGTCGCCCAGCCGATGATCGGCCCGGCGAGCATGAGCGGCACGAACGCCGCGATCGACAGGACCTCGCGGTAGCGCCGCGAGTCGAGCAGCGGGGCGAGCGCGGTCGTCGTCGCACGGGACCCGACGACGCACAGCGCGACCGCGAGCAGCGCGCCCACGAGCGCGGCCAGGGCCGCGAGCGGCGAACGCCACCACGCGAGCGCCGTCCCGGCCGAGGCGACGAGCGTCACGATCCCCGGGATGCCCACGAGACCCGCGACCGCGAGCCCCGCGAGGAGCTGACGCTGCGGGACCGCGAACGTCACGAAGCGCTGCGGGTCGAGCGTCGCGTCCACGCCGAACGCGAACAGCGGCACGATCCACCACGCGAGCACGACGACCGAGCCGACGATCGTGATGATCTGGCCCGCCACCTCGGGGGCCGTGGTGCCCAGGACCGTCAGGCCGATCAGGGCCATCGAGATGACGCCCAGCCCGTAGAGGATGCCGAGGACCAGCCCCACCGTCTGCCACACGCTCTTCTTGAGCGTGTTGCGCAGGAGGGTGAGCTTGAGCCTTACGAGGTGCGCAACCACGACAGCCCCTCCGTGGTGTGACGCCCGCCCACGAGGTCCACGAAACGGTCCTCCAGGCTCTGGCCCGCGCGGACCTCGTCCACGGTGCCGGCCGCGAGCACGTGCCCGCCCGCGATGACCGCGACGTGGTCGCACATGCGTTGGACCAGGTCCATGACGTGCGAGGACACGATGACCGTGCCGCCGCTCGCGACGTAGCCGTTGAGGATCTCGCGGATGTTGGCCGCGGAGACCGGGTCGACGGCCTCGAACGGCTCGTCGAGCACGAGCAGGTTCGGGGCGTGGATCAGTGCCGAGGCCAGCGCGATCTTCTTGGTCATGCCCGCCGAGTAGTCGACCACGAACGTGTTCGCGTCGGCCGCCAGCCCCAGGGCCTCGAGCAGGTCCGCGGTGCGCTCGGCGACCGTCTCGCGGTCCATGCCGCGCAGCAGGCCCGCGTACGTGATGAGCTGCGCGCCCGTGAGCCGGTCGAACAGGCGCACGCCGTCCGGGAGGATGCCCAGCAGACGCTTGCCCTCGAGCGGGTTCGCCCACAGGTCCAGGCCGTGCACGTGGACCGAGCCGAAGTCCGGGCGCAGCAGACCCGTGGCCATCGACAGCGCGGTCGTCTTGCCCGCGCCGTTGGGGCCGACGAGCCCGTAGAACGAGCCGGCGGGGACGTCGAGGTCGATGCCCGCCACGGCGACCTTCTCGCCGAACTTCTTCCACAGCCCGCGCACCGACAGCGCAGGGGCCGTGCCCGCCGCATAGGTCGGGGGTGTGGGCGTCGCAGGGGCGAGCACCGGCGCGGCGGTCTGCAGGCCAGGCGTCGCGGGTGCTGCCGGGGCGGTGTCGTCGACGGGTGGGAACTGGTCGCGGGGCTCAGGATCGTGGGCCATACGGACAAACCTAGTGGAGCCGGACGGCCTCTCCCCAGGAGATATGTCACGTCTTTCCAGGTGGGAGCCGGATTCACCCGCGCGGGCCGTCGCGCGAGGACCTCCGACGCGCCCGACGACGCAGCTCCCCGTCCCGTGTGGGTACCACCTGGCAGAGTGCGGGCATGGACAACGCCCTGCCGTGGCTCATGCTCGTCGTCGGACTCCTCGTGGGAGCCCTCCTGGGCTGGCTCGCGCGCCGCACCTCCCCCGACTCCGGGCGCGCCGAGATCGGCCGGCTCACCGGGCTCCTGACCCAGGCCCAGCAGGAGGCCGCGCGCGGCGCGGGCCTCGCCGAGCGCCTCGCCGCAGAGCGTGAAGGGTTCGAGCGTCAGCTCCGGACCGAGCGCGAGGCGTTCGGTCGCCAGCTCGCGGGCACCGAGCGCGCCGCGGACGAACGCTTCGACATCGAGCGCGCCAACCACGAGCGGGCGATCGAGGAGCTGCGCGCCGGTTCCGAGAAGCGGCTCGCAGAGATCCGCGGCGACCAGGCCCGGCTCGAGGCCCAGTTCGAGGCCCTCGCGCGCAAGGCGCTCGCGACCAGCTCCGAGCAGTTCCTCACGCAGGCCGAGGAGCGCTTCAAGCGCAGCCAGCAGGTCGGGGAGGCCGAGCTCGCCAAGCGCGAGCAGGCCGTGCAGCAGCTCGTCGAGCCCCTCAGCAAGGCCCTCGACCAGGTCAAGGCCGAGGTCTCCGCCGCAGAGCAGGCGCGCCGCGAGGCACACGGCACGCTCGCCGAGCAGGTCCGCGGCATGCGCCACGACTCCGAGGCCCTGCGCGCCGAGACCGCCCAGCTCGTGACCGCGCTGCGCTCCTCGCAGGTCCGCGGCGCCTGGGGCGAGCTCCAGCTGCGCCGCGTCGTCGAAGCCGCGGGCATGATCCCCCACGTCGACTTCATGGAGCAGGACCAGGTCAGCACCGACGACGGTGCGCTGCGCCCCGACATGGTCATCAAGCTCGCAGGCGGCAAGAACATCGTGGTCGACGCCAAGGTCGCCTTCCTCGGCTACCTCGACGCGCAGCAGACCACCGACCCCCGTGTCCGGGAGGAACGGCTCGCCGCGCACGCACGCCACTTCCGCAAGCACATCGACGACCTCGCGGGCAAGCGGTACTGGGACCAGTTCAGCCCCGCGCCGGAGTTCGTCGTCATGTTCGTCCCCGCCGAGTCGTTCCTGTCGGCCGCGATCGAGCAGGACCCCTCGATCCTGGAGTACGCGGTCGCGAAGAACGTCATCATCGCGGCCCCGATGACCATGATCGCTCTGCTGCGGACCGTCGCCTACGCCTGGCGGCAGGACGCGCTCGCCGCGAACGCCCAGCAGGTCCTCACGCTCGGCAAGGAGCTCCACGGGCGCCTCGCCGTCATGGGCACCCACCTCGCCAAGCTCGGCCGGTCGATCCAGGGAGCCGCCGAGTCGTACAACAAGACCGTCGCGTCCCTCGAGACGCGCGTGCTCGTGAGCGCGCGCCGGTTCGCCGACCTCAACGTCGTCGACGAGGACCTCGAGACCCCCGCCGCGGCCAACCCGCAGCTCAGCGCGGTGAGCGCCCCCGAGCTCCTCGCCTCGGTCCACGAGAGCTTCGTCGCGATCGACGAGATCCCGGGGTCGCGCGCAGGCGCCGCTCCGGCGGACGACGAGCAGGAACCGCTCGACGCCGGGATGCTCGGGACCATCAACGCCCCCGGGCGGCACGAACGCGACCGGGGAGCGGACGCGTCCTGACGTGACGACGGACGAGGCCCGTCCCGGAGCGTCCGGGACGGGCCTCGTGCACGTCAGCGAGCCAGCGTCAGACGGGCTCGACCGAGAGCGCCGTGCGGTTCTCGCGACGCGGGCGCGCAGGCGCGTTGCCCGCGGCCTTGAGGTCCGCGCGCAGCTCCTTGGGGAGCGAGAACATGAGGTCCTCGGTCGCGGTGCGCACCTCCTGCACGTCGCCGTAGCCGCGCTCGGCCAGGTACGCCAGGACGTCGTTCACGAGGATCTCCGGGACCGAGGCCCCCGAGGTCACACCGACGGTCGTCACGCCCTCGAGCCACGACTCGTCCATCTCCTGTGCGCGGTCGATGCGGTACGACGCGTCCGCGCCGGCGCCCAGGGCGACCTCGACGAGACGCACCGAGTTCGACGAGTTCGCCGACCCGACCACGATCACGAGCTCGCACGCGGGCGCGAGCTTCTTCACCGCGACCTGACGGTTCTGCGTCGCGTAGCAGATGTCGTCCGACGGCGGGTTCTGCAGCGTCGGGAACCGTTCGCGCAGGCGGTCGACCGTCTCCATGGTCTCGTCGACCGACAGCGTCGTCTGCGAGATCCACACGACCTTCTCCGGGTCGCGGACCGTGACGTTCGCGGCGTCGTCGGGCGAGTTGACGATCTGGACGTGGTCCGGGGCCTCGCCTGCGGTGCCCTCGACCTCCTCGTGGCCCTCGTGGCCGATCAGCAGGATGTCGTAGTCGTCCGCCGCGAAGCGCACGGCCTCCTTGTGCACCTTGGTGACCAGGGGGCACGTCGCGTCGATCGTCTGGAGGTTGCGCTGGGCGGCCGCCTCGTGGACCGCGGGCGAGACGCCGTGCGCCGAGAACACGACGCGCGCGCCCTCGGGCACCTCGTCGGTCTCGTCGACGAAAACCGCGCCCTTGTCGCTCAGCGACTCGACGACGTACTTGTTGTGCACGATCTCCTTGCGGACGTACACGGGGGCACCGTAGTGCTCGAGCGCCTTCTCGACCGCGATCACCGCACGGTCGACGCCCGCGCAGTAGCCGCGGGGGGCGGCGAGGAGGACACGCTTACCAGTCGGGGAAGTCACGCCACAAGTCTAGGTGACGGGTCTGCGGCGCTCGGCCTGGCGGCCGGGTCCGGGCAGGCTCCGGGCCATGTCCTGGCAGCAACTCCACAGGATCCCCACGGGTCCGCCGGCCAAGACCGGCGGGTGCGTGCGGGATCGGCGCCTGTCACACCCATGAGGCAGGCTTGACCCGTGACCGACCGACCCGCCGACCCCACCGGCCCCCCGGCCTCCCCGGTACAGCCGCCCGCGCAGCCGACCGCGCTCCCCGTCCGGGCCCTCGACACGAGCGCCGAGCACCCCTGGCCCGTCCGGCTCCTGTCGAGCAAGATCACCGCGTACATCGACAAGATGGCGCCGGTCTGGGTCGAGGGGCAGGTCGTGCAGCTCAACCGTCGTCCCGGCGCCTCGATGGCCTTCCTCACGCTCCGTGACACGGACGCCGACATGTCCCTCCCGGTCGCCGCGATGGCCCGGGTCTTCGACGCAGCGAGCACGCCGCTCGCCGAGGGTGCGCACGTCGTCGTCCACGCCAAGCCCGTGTTCTGGCCCAAGCGCGGTTCGTTCCAGCTCCAGGCGAGCGAGGTCCGCACGGTCGGGATCGGCGAGCTCCTGGCCCGGATCGAGCACCTCAAGCGCATCCTCGCGGCCGAGGGCCTGTTCGACGCGGACCGCAAGGTCCCGCTCCCGTTCCTGCCCGCTGTCGTGGGCCTCGTGTGCGGCCGCGAGTCCAAGGCCGAGCACGACGTCGTCGTCAACGCCCGCGCACGCTGGCCCCAGGTGCGCTTCGAGATCCGCGAGGTCGCGGTGCAGGGCGCGAGCGCTGTCTCGCAGGTGAGCGCCGCGATCGCCGAGCTCGACGCGCGCCCCGACGTCGACGTGATCGTGGTCGCGCGCGGCGGTGGCGCGGTCGAGGACCTCCTGCCGTTCAGCAACGAGGCGCTCGTCCGGGCGGCGGCCGCGTGCCGCACTCCCCTGGTCAGCGCGATCGGCCACGAGACCGACACCCCGCTCCTCGACCTGGTCGCGGACTACCGCGCCTCGACGCCCACGGACGCGGCCAAGCGCATCGTGCCCGACGTGGGCGAGGAGCGTGCGCGCGTGCTGCAGGCCCGGTCACGGATCCGGGCCGCGATCACGCACCAGCTCCAGCGTGAGCAGTCGCGTCTCGACAGCGCGCGCTCTCGTCCGGTCCTCGCGGCCCCCGAGACCATGATCTCCACACGCGAGCAGCAGGTGCTCGCGGCCCGGGACCGGGCCCGCCGCTCGCTCGACGCGATCCTGCTCCGCGCGCACGGCGAGGTCGACCGCCTCGCGGCCCAGGTGCGCGCGCTGTCCCCCGCGTCGACGCTCGAGCGGGGCTACGCCGTCGTGCACGGACCGGACGGCGGGATCGTCCGCTCCCCCGAGGACGTGAGCCCCGGCGACGCCCTGCACGTGCGCCTCGCGAGCGGCGCGATCGACGCGACCGTTCGCTGACCCGATCCCTCCGGCCGGTCCGGGCCCAGCCCGCCCAGCCCACCGTCCCGCTCTCCGACGCCCCAGCCCCTCAGCCCAGGAAGGCCCTCCACCATGAGCAGCACCACCCCGCCCCCCGCCGACGTCGCAGCGCTCACGTACGAGCAGGCGCGCGACGAGCTGGTCCAGGTCGTGTCCCGCCTCGAGGCCGGCGGCGAACCGCTCGAGGCCTCGCTCGCCTTGTGGGAGCGCGGCGAGGCCCTCGCGGCCCGGTGCCAGCAGTGGCTCGACGGCGCACGTGAACGTCTTGCGTCGGCCCGGGCGGCAGACGGCGCCCCGGCCACCTCGGTCGACGCGCAGGGCGCCGGCACCGAGGACGACTGACCGGGACGCCCGGGGGTCACGCGCTCTTGCGCGCCTGACCCTCGGTCTGCGCCTGAGCCCGTTCGAGCGAGGCGCGCCGGTCCTCCTCGTTCTCCTTGTCGAGCCGGTCCACCTCGTCCTGGTCGTGCGTGAGGTTCTCGCCCGTCTCGGGGTCGAAGACCATCATCTTGTCCGGGTCGAACCAGAGCTCGGTCGTGTCGCCGTCGCGCACGCGGGACGCCGAGTTGAGCGCGACGACGAACTGGGTGCGCAGTCCTTCGCCGTCGAGCTCACGGTCGAGCTCCTCGAGCTTCGCCGCGACCGAGGCGTGCATCTCGAACGGCACGTAGGCGTAGAGCTCGGCGCCGAGCCACTCGGTGACGTCGATCTGCGCGTCGAACGTCCGCCCCCGGTCCTTCTTGGTCGGGTCGACGAGGCGCGCGTCCTCGAAGTGCTCGGGGCGCAGCCCCACGATCACGAGCTCGCGCCCCCCGATCGCCGAGACGATCCGCTCGGGCAGCTCGAACGTGCCGAAGGGCAGCTCCATGCTGCTCCCGGAGACCTCGCCCGGCAGGAAGTTCATGGGCGGGGACCCGATGAACCCCGCGACGAACAGGTTGACGGGCTGCTCGTACAGCGCGCGCGGGCTCGCGATCTGCTGGAGCTCGCCCTTGCGCAGGACGGCGACGCGGTCGCCGAGCGTCATGGCCTCGGTCTGGTCGTGCGTCACGTAGACCGTCGTGGTCGCGAGGCGACGCTGGAGGCGCGCGATCTCGGTGCGCATCTGCCCGCGCAGCTTGGCGTCGAGGTTGGACAGGGGCTCGTCGAACAGGAACGCCTTGGCGTCGCGCACGATCGCCCGACCCATCGCGACGCGCTGGCGCTGCCCGCCGGACAGGTTGGCGGGCTTGCGGTCGAGGTGCTCGTTCAGGTCGAGGAGGTCGGCCGCGTGCTCGACCTTCTCGCGGATCTCGGCGTCGGTGAACTTGCCCTTGGTCAGGCGCAACGGGAACGCGATGTTCTCGGCGACCGTCAGGTGCGGGTAGAGCGCGTAGTTCTGGAAGACCATCGCGAGGTCGCGGTCGCGCGGGGCCTTCTCGTTGACGCGGTCGCCGTCGATCAGCAGGTCGCCCGAGGTGATGTCCTCGAGGCCGACGATCATGCGCAGCAGCGTAGACTTCCCGCAGCCCGAGGGGCCGACGAGGATCACGAACTCGCCGTCCGCGATGTCGATGCTGACGCCTTTGACGGCGGGGAACCCGTCGCCGTACTTCTTGACGATGTTCTTGAGGGTGATGGAGGCCATCAGCTCTCTCCTCGGTCGGGGGACGGGCGGCGAAGGTTTCGGGGGCGGGGCCGGAGCCCCGGCCAGGGTGCGGGCCCAGGCTCGTACGCGCGGGCGCCCTGCCCGCACGGGGTGGGCGGCGCCGTCGGGCGGATCGTGGTGCTCATCCCTTGACCGCCCCCTGCGTCAGGCCGGAGACGATCTGACGCTGGAACAGCACCACGAGGATCACCACGGGGATGGTCACGACCACGGCCGCGGCCGAGATGGCACCGGTGGGCTCCTCGAAGTACGACGCGCCCGTGAAGAACGCCAGGGCCGCCGGGACGGGCCGGGCCGCGCTCGTGGACGTGAGCGAGATGCCGTACACGAAGTCGTTCCAGGCGATGAAGAACGCGATGAGCGCCGTGGTGAACACGCCCGGCGCGGCGAGCGGCACGATGACCTTGCGGAACGCCTGCCAGGGCGTGGCGCCGTCGACCTGCGCGGCCTGCTCGAGCTCCCACGGGATCTGGCGGAAGAACGCCGCGAGGGTCCAGATGGAGATCGGGAGCGTCAGCGACAGGTACGGGATGATCAGGCCGAGCCACGTGTCGTAGAGGCCGATGTTGCGCCACAGGTTGAACAGTGGCGTGACGATCGAGACCACGGGGAAGATCGAGACGCCCAGCGCGGTCGTGAGGATCAGGCGCTTGCCCGGGAAGTTCAGGCGCGCGATCGCGTACGCGGCGAGCGTCGCGAGGACGACCGCGATCGCGGTCGCGATGAGCGAGATGCCGACCGAGTTGCGCAGGGCCGACAGGAACAGCTCCTGCGCCGAGCCGCCCGAGGACAGGATCTGCTCGTAGTTGTCGGTGCTCCACTGCGGCGGCAGGAACGTGCCGGAGTTGAGGTCGCTCGGTCCCTTGAAGCTCGTCATGAGGATCGACAGGACCGGGAACAGCGCCCCCACGAGGACGACGACCGTGATGACGGCCCACCACACGCGGGCCCGGGTGCTCAGGACGCTCCCCATCATCGCTCCCCTCTCGCGCCGGCCAGATCCACCTTGAACAGCTTGATCGCGACGAAGCAGATCCCGATCACGCACAGGAACAGCAGCACGGAGATCGCCGACCCCATGCCGATCTGGAGCTGTCCGATCGAGGTCCGGTAGGCCAGCAAGGACAGCACCTCCGTGTTGTTCGCGCCGTTGGTCATGATGAAGACGTTGTCGAAGATGCGGAACGCGTCGAGCGCGCGGAACAGGACGGCGACCATGATCGCGGCCTTCATGTTGGGCACGATCACGCGCGAGAAGCGCTGCCAGGCGGTGGCGCCGTCGACCTTCGCGGCCTCCTCGAGCTCGCCCGGGACCTGGGCGAGGCCCGCGAGCAGCAGGAGCGAGATGAACGGCGTGGTCTTCCACACCTCGGACGCGATGATGACGAACAGGCTCGTGCCCTGGTGGGCGAACCAGTTGAGGTCCGGCCCGATCCCGGGCACCCAGTCGAACCAGCTGTTGACGTACCCGGAGGTGATGTCGAACGCGTAGAACCACGCGAACGCCGAGACCACGGTGATGATGCCGTAGGGCACGAGGATCGCGGTGCGCAGGAGCCCGCGCAGGCGCTTGATCGCGCGGTGCATGACGAGCGCGAGCGCGAAGCCCAGGACGAGCTCGACGACCACGGACACGACCATGATGAAGAACGTCACGGCGAAGTCGCGCCACCAGACGGGGTCGGTGAGGATCACGACGTAGTTGCCGAGGCCCACGAACGAGCGGTCGTCGGGGGCCGTGAGCTTGTAGTTGAACAGCGAGTCGTAGACGGCCTGGAGGATCGGGTAGAGCGTCACGGCCAGCATGACGACGAACGCGGGTCCCGCGAGGTACCAGCCGAGCCGCGCCTCGGCCCGGGCCCGGTCGCTGCGCGCGGCCTTGGCCTTCTTGTCGGGGACGAGGTCCTGGCCGTCGGGCGCGGGGTCCGGTTCGGGCTGGGGGCGACGTGCGCCCCGGGTGTCGGTGCTCACAGCAGTCGCTCCCCTCGCAGGACGGCGGTGATGAAGTCGGTCGACTTCACGGGCGTGCCGTCCTCGGTCACGCTCGCGGGCGGGTACCACGTCTGCTGGAGGCCCGTGGAGACCTCGTTGTAGAACGGCGTCTGCGGCCGGGGCGCGGCCTGTTCGAGCGACTGCCGGATCACGTCGTACATGGGGTAGGCCTCCTGCACGGCGGGGTCGTCGTAGGCCGCGGTGTTCGCCGCGGGGTTCCCGTCGGACACGAAGTAGGCGGCCTGGTTCTCGGCGCTCACGATGCACTGCGCGGCCTCGTAGGACAGGTCGGTGTGCTCGCTGAACGCCCCGACGCCGAGGCTGATGCCGCCGTAGGGCGGGCGCGTGTCCTGCCCTTCGACCACCTGCGGGTACGTCGTCCAGCCGATGTCGTCGAGCAGGGACTGCTCGAGCGAGCCCGCCTCGACGCCGCTCAGGGTCGAGGACCACACGAACGGCCAGTTGACCATGAACGAGCCCTTGTCCCCCTGGAAGAGGGTCAGCGACGCGGACTCGTCCTCGCTCGGCAGGCCCGGGCCGCCGAGGCCCGAGCTCCCGATCTCGCCGATGATCCGCGCGGCGGCGCGGCCTGCGTCGGTCTCCAGGCCGAGCGTGAGCTCGTCGGCGGGGGCCTCGGGGTTCTCGAGGATCTGCCCGCCGGCGGACTCGACGAGCGCGTTGATCCACACGGTCAGCGACTCGGCCTTGGCGCCCTGCACCGCGAGGTACTTGTCCTGGTCCTGCGCCGCGGTCATGATCTGGTCCCACGTCACGGGCTGCGTGAGGTCGAGCCCCGCGGCCTCGGCGACCGACTTGCGGTACCAGAGGAGCTGCGTGTTGGCCCAGAACGGGATCGCGACGAGCTCGTCCTTCCACGTCGAGCCGTCGATCGCGCCCTGCACGACGTCCTGGGTCGTCGCGGTCGCGACGTCGTCGGGCACGGGGGCGAGGAAGCCCGCCTCGGCGAGCTCGGGGATGAACGGCGGGTCGAGGCTCATGAGGTCGATCGACGAGTCCTTGGCCGCGAGGCGGCGCGCGAGCTGTTCGCGCTGGGCCGCGGCGTCGCGCGGCAGCAGCGAGGTCTCGATGCTGTACGCGCCGCCCGAGGCGTCGCTGCAGGACGCCGCGATCTCGGCCTGCCCCCCGTTGTCCGGGTTGATGTACCAGGTGAGCACGGGTGGGCCGGAGCCCTCCCCGGTGCTGCACGCGGCGAGCGGCACGATCGTCGCGACGGCCAGCGCCGCGGCGAGTGCCCGGGTGCGTCGGTGCACGGTCTCCCCTTCTTCCAACGAGCGCATCGCTGCGCCGTCCTCGGTTGGTTCCTCCTTCTAGGGGTACCCGGTTCCGGGACGTCTCGCCACGCGAGCGACATTTCCACCGTGCCCGACGGCGCCGCTCGCCCGGGTGCGCACGTCCGGGTGTCCAGGGAGGTGGTCAGATCGTGAACGCTGCGCACGGCACGGCCCGAGGTGAGCGAACATGGAGGTTGTGACGACGACGAGCAGCACCCCCGAGACCACCTCCATGACCCCTGCCGAGGCCTGGGCCCAGCTCCGCGACGGCAACGGACGCTTCGTGCGGGACGAGATGGAGCACCCGTCGCAGGGCGCCGCGCGTCGCGCCGAGGTGAGCGTGGCCCAGCACCCCCACACGGTGATCTTCGGCTGCGCCGACTCGCGCGTCGCGGCCGAGATCATCTTCGACCAGGGGCTCGGTGACGTGTTCGTCGTGCGGACCGCGGGTCACGTCCTGGACACCACGGTGATCGGGTCGATCGAGTACGGGGTCAACATCCTCGGCACGCCGCTCGTGGTCGTGCTCGGCCACGACAGCTGCGGTGCGATCGCGGCGGCCGCCCACACGCTCGCGACGGGCGAGCAGGCAGACGGGTTCGTCCGCGCGGTCGTCGACCGGGTCATCCCCTCGATCGTCAACATCACGAGCAGCAAGGGTGGCGTGTCCGCCGTCGACCCCGACACGCTGCGTCGTGAGCACGTGCGCCACACCGTGGACATGCTGCACGGCTACTCCGCGGCGCTCGCCGACGCGGTCGCCGAGGGACGGCTCGCGATCGTCGGCGTCGAGTACACGCTCGCGGACGGCCGTGCCCGGCTGGTCGAGGTCGTGGGCGAGGTCGGCGACACCCCGGACGTGTGAGTCCCTGGTCCCGCCTGCGGGCGGGACCTGCCCGACGCTCCGCTCGCGGGTCGTGGACGGACCGGTTCGAGAACACCCGTCCCGGTGCGGCACCATTAGGCCCATGACTTCTGCCGAAGCTTCCGACTACCGCATCGAGCACGACACCATGGGTGAGGTCCGCGTCCCCGCGGCCGCCCTCTACCGCGCGCAGACGCAGCGCGCCGTGGAGAACTTCCCGCTGTCGGGCACTCCTCTCGAGCGCAGCCACATCGAGGCCCTCGCTCGCGTCAAGAAGGCTGCCGCGCGCGCGAACGCCGAGCTGGGGGTGCTCGACGAGGACGTCGCGGCCGCCATCGTGGCCGCCGCCGACGAGGTCGCCTCGGGCGCCCACGACGCCCACTTCCCGATCGACATCTTCCAGACGGGCTCCGGCACGTCGTCGAACATGAACACCAACGAGGTCCTCGCGACGCTCGCGACGCGCTCGCTGGGCCGCGAGGTCCACCCGAACGACCACGTCAACGCCTCGCAGTCGTCGAACGACGTCTTCCCGACATCGGTGCACCTGGCCGCGACCGCGGGCGTCGTGCACGACCTGGTCCCGGCCCTGACGCACCTCGCGGAGGCCCTCGAGGCCAAGGCGGCCGAGTTCGCGACGGTCGTGAAGTCGGGTCGCACGCACCTCATGGACGCGACCCCCGTCACGCTCGGCCAGGAGTTCGGCGGGTACGCCGCGGCCGTGCGTTACGGGATCGAACGTCTGCAGTCGGCGCTCCCCCGCGCGGCCGAGGTGCCCCTGGGCGGGACGGCCGTCGGCACGGGCATCAACACCCCGGCCGGCTTCCCGCAGCGGGTCATCGCGCTGCTGGTCGAGGACACGGGCCTGCCGCTGACCGAGGCGCGCGACCACTTCGAGGCGCAGAGCTCGCGTGACGGGCTCGTCGAGCTCTCGGGCGCGCTGCGCACCATCGCGGTCTCGATCACGAAGATCTGCAACGACCTGCGCTGGATGGGCTCTGGCCCCAACACGGGCCTGGGCGAGATCTTCATCCCCGACCTGCAGCCCGGTTCGTCGATCATGCCGGGCAAGGTCAACCCGGTCGTGCCCGAGGCCGTCCTCATGATCGCCGCGCGCGTGATCGGCAACGACGCGACCGTGGCCTGGGCCGGCGCGTCGGGGAGCTTCGAGCTCAACGTGCAGATCCCCGTCATCGCCCTCGGTGTGCTCGAGTCGATCCGCCTGCTCTCGAACGCGTCGGTCGTCCTCGCGGACAAGACGGTCGTGGGCATCACGGCCAACGTCGAGCGTGCGCGTGCACTCGCGGAGTCCTCGCCGTCGATCGTCACGCCGCTCAACCGCGTGATCGGCTACGAGGCGGCGGCCAAGGTCGCCAAGCACTCGGTCAAGCAGGGCCTCACGGTCCGCGAGGCCGTGATCGACCTGGGCTTCGTCGAGCGCGGCGAGGTCACCGAGGAGCAGCTCGACACGGCGCTCGACGTCCTGTCGATGACGCGCCCGCCGCAGGCGTGACCGTTCGCTGAGGCTCCTGCCCGAGAGGGCGGCGCCTCAGGAGGAACGACGAACGGCGTGGGCCGGGCGCTTGTCACCCGGCCCACGCCGTTCGTCGTTCCGGGCAGCTGAGCGCTACTCGGCCCCGTGGTTCGCGACGAGCTCCTGCGCGGGCGAACGCCGGGCGGCCCAGATCGCGGCACCCGCCAGGACGGTACCGATCGCGGCACCGATCGAGTTGGTGAGCCAGTCGTTCGTGTCGCACGAGCGACCGAGCGCGGGGGCCAGCGCCTGCACCAGCTCGACCGCGGCGGAGCCCGCGACGCCACCGAGGAACGCGACCAGCGGGCGGCGGCTCGCGATCGCCGCGAGCAGGACGGGCGGCACGAAGAGGATGACGTTGGCCATGAGCTCGACGCGGCCGAAGGTGGGCAGCGCCCAGGCGACGGCGCACCGTTCGACGATCTCCCGACCGGACGGGACGAGCGTGAGCAGCACGATCGGCACGAGCGAGATCCCGAACAGGACCCACGCGACGCGTGGGCGCCCGTACAGCCACCCGCCTGCGACCGGGCCGGCGATCACGAGCAGAGCGAGGACCGCCGGGGAGAACCACGGGTACTGGACCAGGAGGGTGGAGATCACGGTGCGAGGACCCTTTCAGCCGAGTCGGGTACGAGCGCCCCACCGTAGCCCGCCACCGCGATGCTACCGGCGACGCGCACCGTCCTTCGGGGCCCCACCGGCTCAGTAGTCGACCGGGTCCACCCGTCGCAGCACGATCGCGAGCAGCTCGCCGAGCCGTTCCCGCTGGTCCTCGGTGAGCCCGTCGAGCGCCGCACGTTCGCGGTCGAGCTGGGCGGGGAAGAGCTCGTCGACGAGCCGTTCGCCCTCCTCGGTCAGCGAGAGCAGCACCCCGCGCCGGTCGCGCTCGACCACGGTCCGCTCGACCAGCCCCTCGCGCTGGAGGTGGGCGAGCCGCTTGGTGATCGAGGCGCCGGGCGCGCGCGTGATGGTCGTGACCTCGCGGGCCCGCAGGGGGCGTCCCGCGCGACGGAGCGCGGCGAGGACCTCGAACTCGGGCCGGGTCAGGGAGCGTTGCGCGAGGGCCGCGTCGCTCGACTCGGCCAGGAGCGCCGCGATGCGCGTGATCCTGCCGATCGAGTCGACTGGCGAGAAGTCGACGTCGGGCAGCCGCTCGACCCACTGCGCCCGCAGGCGCTCCACGTAGTCCACGGGGCCAGCCTAGGGCCTCGCTCCCGATAGTTCACATATGAAACATCTACGAACGAGGCGTATCCTGGACGGGATGCCACCCTCCCCGCCCCTCGCTCCCCCGTCCACCCCCACGACCACGGCGCCCCATCAGGCGCCGACGACCCGGCCGACGACGACCGCCCGCCGCTCGCAGGTCCGCACCGCCGCGCGCGAGGTCCTCGACCCCGCGCACCTGCGCGCCGCCCTGCGGCTCACCTCGGTCGACGCGACGCTCGTCGCCGCCCTGCTGTGCGGGGCGAGCGTGGCGATCACGCTCGTGATCGCCGCGACGAGCGGCCATCAAGACCTCGCAGGCTTCGCCGCCCTCGGCGCCCTGACCTCGCTGTACGGGCGCTTCGACCCGTACCGGCGGCGCGCCGCGCTGCTCGCGTCGGTCGGCGCGATCATGGTCGGCTCGATCCTGGTCACGACGGCCGTCGCCGCGGCCGGCGCCCCGACCTGGGTCGCGCTCGCGGTCGTCGCGCTGCTCGCGGGCGGCATGACCGCGCTGTGCCAGCTGCTGCGCACGGGCCCTCCCGGCGCGACGATCGTCGTCTTCGCGGCCGGTGCGGGCCTGGCAGGAGCGCCCACGTTCGCCGACCTCGCACCCCGGGGGCTCGCCGGGCTCCTGGGCGTCGGCGTCGCCTGGGTCGTGTGCGTCGCGGGATTCGTGCTCCGGCCGAGCGGCCCGGCGCGGCTCGCCGTGCGTCGCGCGACCCTCGCCGCCGAGGCCGCAGCCCTCGCCCCCGACGACCGCAGCGCCGTCGGGCGGGCGCGCGACGCCGTGGCCCTCGCGCGGACCGTCCTCGCCGACGACGCGTCGCACCGCCGCACGCGCGCGACCGCGCTGCGCCTCGCCGACGAGCTCTCGGGGGCCGCCGGGACGCCCGCCGACCTGCCACCTCGCCTGAGCCTGCGCGCGACCGCGCGCGAGTCCCTCGCGGGAGCGGGCTGGCGGCTGCGCTCGGTGCGCGTGACGCTCGCGGCCGCCGCCGCGGCGGCGGTCGCGCACGTCGCAGGGTTCGGGCACCCGGCCTGGGCCGCGATGGGTGCGACCGCGACGCTCCAGGGCACGACGACGCAGCACGCCGTGGTCCGTGCGCTCCAGCGGGCCCTCGGCACGGTCGCGGGCGCCCTGATCGCGTGGCCGCTGCTCGACCTGCACCTCGGCTTCTGGGCGACCGCAGCCCTCGTCGTGGGACTGCAGGTCGTCACCGAGATCGTCGTCGGGCGCCACTACGGCCTCGCGATGCTGACCATCACCCCCATGGCCCTGCTCATGACCTCGCTCGGCGGCTCGAGCGAGGGCATCGCGCTCGACCGGGCCCTCGACACGGCGGTGGGCGCGGTCGTCGGCGTCCTCGCGGTCGTGCTGGTCCACGCGCGGTCACGGTCCGTGCGGGGTCTCACCGCGGCGGCGCGGACCTGACCGAGGCTCCGCGAGAGGCGCGCACCCTGTCCTCCAGCTCGTCCTGGACCTCGTCGAAGAACACGGTCTTGGCGCGCGTGTAGTCGTCGTAGTCGCCGTCCTCCGCGTGCTCGCGAGCCAGCCGGCGCTTGAGGTCCTCGTACTGCTCTCGTCGACGCGAGTCCTCTCGCAACAGGTCACGGAGCGCGACCGTGTACGCGGCCCAGGGCGAGTCCGTGCGCCTGACGTGCAGGATCGCAGCGGGCAGAGGCGACACGAAGAGGCACTTCCTCCAGAGGGTCTCGTCGTCGCGGCCGGTACTGCCTCGGGGAAGGTCGAACGTGACCCCCGGGGAGTCCGGCCGGCTGCCCCGCGCGGGACGGAACGTCGTCGTCCCGAGCGCTCGCGTCCAGTCCTCGACGGGCAGGAGCACCGGGACACGCACCTGGAGGTCGAGGAAGGGCTTGGCCGCGAGCCCGGGAACCGCCGTCGACCCGATGTGGTCGTAGACCATCCCCTGCGCACCATCGAGGACGGCGAACGCGGAGCGCACGACCGCGAGGAGCTCGACCGCCTGCTCGCCCCACGCGGGATCCGGTGGGACGAGGGATGCGGGACCTGGGCTCATCGACCGATGATGCCGCGCCCTCGCACCGCAGACCATCCCGACGCGCCGGGGCTCGGCACGACGTGCGCCCTGTCGCACGCACCACCACCCCCCCAGGTTCCCCGTGGACGGCTCAAGTCCCGCAGATCTCCACCCCACCGAGCCGACCCGCCGGTTCCTCGTGCGCGGCGTCGTGGCTCCGGTCCCCCGCGGCCCGGAGCCACGACCCGGGCCGACGCGCCGGGCCTCAGACCTCGATGCTCTCCAGCATCTCGGTCACGAGCGCCGCGACGGGCGAGCGCTCGGACCGCGTCAGGGTCACGTGCGCGAACAGCGGGTGCCCCTTGAGCGCCTCGATCACGGCCGCGACACCGTCGTGGCGCCCCACGCGCAGGTTGTCGCGCTGGGCGACGTCGTGCGTGAGGACCACCCGGGAGGACTGGCCGATGCGCGAGAGCACCGTGAGCAGGACGTTCCGCTCGAGGGACTGGGCCTCGTCGACGATGACGAACGCGTCGTGGAGCGAGCGCCCGCGGATGTGGGTCAGGGGCAGGACCTCCAGGACGTCGCGGTCCACGACCTCGTCCATGACGTCCTTGGACACGAGCGCGCCCAGGGTGTCGAACACCGCCTGCGCCCACGGGTTCATCTTCTCGGCCTCGGAGCCGGGCAGGTAACCGAGCTCCTGACCGCCCACGGCGTACAGGGGGCGGAAGACCATGATCTTGCGGTGCTGCCGCTTCTCCAGCACCGCTTCGAGGCCCGCGCACAGCGCGAGCGCCGACTTGCCCGTCCCGGCCCGGCCACCGAGCGACACGATCCCGATCTCCTCGTCGAGCAGCAGGTCGATCGCGATGCGCTGCTCGGCCGAGCGGCCGTGCACGCCGAACACGTCCTGGTCCCCCCGGACGAGCTGCACGTGCTTGTCGGCCGTGACCCGGCCGAGCGCCGAGCCCCGTGGCGAGTGGATCACGAGCCCCGAGTGGACCAGGAGCGGCTCGGCGGCCGCGACAGCGGCCGGGTCGAGGCCCGAGAGCTCGACCGACTCGTGCTCCCACAGGTCGGCCATCTGCTCGTCGCTCACGTCGATCTCGCCCATGCCCGTCCAGCCCGAGTCGATCGCGAGCTCGGCCCGGTACTCCTCGGCGCGCAACCCCACCGCGGAGGCCTTGACCCGCATGGGCAGGTCCTTGGACACCACGGTCACGTCGCAGCCCTCGCTCGCGAGGTTGGCCGCGACCGACAGGATGCGTGTGTCGTTGTCGCCCAGGCGGAACCCGGCGGGGAGCACCGCCGGGTCCGTGTGGTTGAGCTCGACGCGCAGCGTCCCGCCGACCGCGCCGACGGGCAGCGGGGCGTCGAGGCGACCGTGCTTGACCCGCAGGTCGTCGAGCATGCGCAGCGCGCTGCGGGCGAAGTATCCGAGCTCGGCGTGGTGGCGCTTGGCCTCGAGCTCGGTGATGACGACGACGGGGAGGACGACGTCGTGCTCGGCGAAGCGGAGCATCGCTCGCGGGTCGGACAGGAGCACGGACGTGTCGATGACGAAGGTGCGACGACCCGCAGGGCTCGCGGGGTCGGGGCTCGTCGGGTCAGGGGACGCGACGCCCGTGACGTCGGGTGCAGCTCCAGAAGCAGAGGCGGTTCGGACCACAGCAGGCTCCCTCCGGCGCACGGCGCCGTTCTCGCTGGGTGGGGCGGGCGACCGGCCGACGAAAGGCCGGTGCCGGCCCTCCTGCGCGGAGCAGAAACTCCATCGGATGGCCTCCCGGAGGACGACGTGTGTCGTCCGTCACGTTCGAAACTACGCCCGTGTCGTTCTCCCGTGTCGAGGCAACACGCCGCACGTCCGAGATGTCACCTGCCGTTCACACGAGGACGTCCCGCCCACCCCCTGGGACGGGGTGGGCGGGACGGGAGGCCCTCAGTCCGCGTGCGCGACGTGCGTGGCACGCATCGAGAGTGCCGCGACGAGCCCGATCACCAGCACACCCGCCGTGACGAGCAGCGTCTGCCCGACCGCGAGCGAGAACCCCTGGTGCAGGGCCGTCGTCGCGGCGTCGCGGATCTGCGCGGCGGCCTCGGGCGGGATGCCCGCGGGGAGTTCCATGTGCTGCGCTCCCCCGGTGAACGAGCCACCGGCGGCGGCGAAGCCGTCGACGAACTGCTGACGGAGCTCGGCGGGGAGCCCCGCCGAGGCGTCGCGCGCAGCGGCCGGCAGGGTCGCCGAGAGCCGGCTCGTGAGCGTCGCGACGATCGCGGCCGAGCCGATCACGCCGCCCACCTGGCGGAACGTGTTGAACGCTCCGGCGCCCGCGCCGGCTGTGCGGTGGTCGAGCCCTGACGTCGCGAGGTTCGCGAGCGGCGAGAAGAGCGCGCCCGTCCCGATCCCGAACAGCGTCATCGGCGCGACGATCGACCAGGCGCTCGCGTCGGGCGTGGCCGCGACGCTCAGCCACACGACCGAGGCCGTGAGGAGCGCGAAGCCCGTCGCGACGACCCACTTGCCCGGGATCCGGTCCGAGAGCCGGCCCGCGAACGGCGCCACGACACCGGACACCAGCGAGCCGGGCAGGTTGATGAGCGCCGCCTCCAGGGGTGAGAGGCCCAGGATCGACTGCAGGAAGATCGTCAGCGGGAAGAAGATGCCGATCATGCCGAACGACACGGCCATGCCCGACACGTTCGCGAGCGAGAAGTTGCGCGAGTGGAACAGCGTGAGCGGCAGGAGCGCACGCTCACCGAGGTGACGCTGCCACAGCACGAAGGCCGCGAGGACCAGGACGCCGAGGCCGATGATCGTCCAGATGTTCAGCGGTCCCACGACCGTGCCCCAGTGGTAGGTCTCGCCCTCCTGCAGGCCGAACACGAACAGGAACAGGCCCACGATCGACAGCGCGACCCCGACCATGTCGAAGCTGCGCTTGTTGGTCGGCAGCGACGGCAGGCTCCGCAGCGCCAGGACGAGGGCCACGACCCCGACGGGGATGTTGACGAAGAAGATCCACTCCCAGCCCCAGGTCTCGACGAACACGCCGCCGAGCAGCGGGCCCGCGATGGTCGCGACGCCTGCGACGGCTCCCCACAGCCCCATCGCGGAACCGCGCTGACGTGGCGGGAAGACGCGCGTGATCATCGACATGGTCTGCGGGGTCATGAGCGCGGCACCCACGCCCTGGACGGCGCGCGCCACGATGAGCATCTCGACCGAGCCGGACAGCCCGCACCACAGCGAGGCGAGCGTGAAGACCACCAGGCCGAGCACGAACACGGGCTTGGGGCCGAAGCGGTCGCCCAGGCGACCGGCGAGCAGGAGCAGCACCGCGTACGTGAGCAGGTAGGCGCTGTTGACCCAGCCCACCGCGGTCAGGGTCGTGTCGAACGTGTCGACGAGCGTCGGGACGGCGATGTTCACGATCGTGGTGTCGACCATGATCATGAAGAAGCCCAGGCACAGGGCCGGGAGGATGCTCCACGGGCTGCGCCCGCCGAGGTCGACGAGCGGGGGGCCGGCGGGTGCGCCGGCAGGCGGACCGGCGGGCGCGGTAGCCGTGGTGGACGACGCGGCACCGGTCGCGGGCAGGCTCCCTGAGGGAGGGGTCGTGGTCATGAGGTCCTCTGAGGTCGAAGGAGGGCAGGGTGTTCAGGAGGCTGCGCGAGCAGCCGCGGCCGGGCGCGATCCCGGCGGCAGGTCAGGGCACGTGGTCCGTGGCCTGCGCCCGCGAGCGGGCGGCGACGAAGTCGCGGAAGGACTGCGGGACGGGCTCGTCCCAGTCCAGGGCGCCGGAGTCGAGGTCGGCGAGCAGGCCGTCGAGCCACGCGAGCTCGGACTCGATCCGGTGGAGGTCGTACTCGACGTCGAGCAGGAGTCGACGGGGCAGACCGTGGCTCCGCACGACGTCGTACCTGCGGGACCAGGCAGCGAGCTCCTCGGCCGTCGCCGCGCGCCGGGCCCGCAGCGCGGTGACCGCACCCGACCGGTCGATCGCGTGCGCCTGCGACAGCGCGAGCGGGAAGCAGGGGTGCTCCTGCCGGGGTTCGCCGAGCAGCAGGGCCGTGCGAGCAGCGAACGCCTCGCGCCCCGCATCGGTCAGCCGATAGGTGGTGCGCTGGGGGCGGTTCCCCTCGCGGTCGGTGCCGACGGCCTCGACGAGGCCGTCGGACGCGAGCCGGTCCATGGAGTGGTAGACCGAGCCCGGCGTGATGCTCGCGAGCCGGTCGTCGCCGCGCTGCTTGAGGGTCTGGTGGACCTGGTACGGGTGCATGGGGCGCTCGTGGAGCAGCCCGAGGAGGAGCAGCGCAGCGGCGGAGAGCTCCTTGCGTGCCATGCGTCGCCTCCTCGTGGTCGCTCCCGGGTGGAATACTCCGGCTGGAATATACGCCTCGGGCAACCGTCAGGTCGAGGGGTGCGTGCGCGTCGTGAGCGGCATCACGGGCGATGCCGGGACACGGCGCGTCGAACCGACCTGCCGCGGCGAGGGGCAGACGGGTGACGGTCCCCGGCGCTAGGGTCGGGGGAAGCAGGTCGGGGAAGCAGGACCCGCACCCGGAAGGCAGAGCGTCGCCGCAGGTCAGCGTGCCCTCCGGGCAGCGAGACGGGCGGCCCCGCGAGGGCCCGGCTCCCGCCCGCCGACGGCACCGGGGCAGCATCGAGGACGAGCTCGACACGAGGAGACGCATGGACACCACCACGGGCACGTCACCGGCAGCGTCCTCGGCAGGAGGACCAGCACGTGAGACGCCCCGCGCCCCCGGGAGCGCCGACGCGGCGCTCACACCGGTGGTCCCGCTGCCCGGCGGGTCGTTCCGTCGGGGCTCGGCCGAGTTCTACCCCGACGAGCAGCCTGTCCACGAGGCCACCGTGGCCCCCTTCGAGATCGAGCAGCACCCCGTGACCAACGCGCAGTTCGCCGCGTTCGTCGCCGCGACGGGCTACGTCACCGTGGCCGAGCGCCCGCTCGACCCGGCCGACTACCCCGGCGTGGCGACCGAGGACCTCGTGCCGGGCGCGCTCGTGTTCACCCCGACCGCGGGCCCGGTGAATCTCTCGGACTGGCGGCAGTGGTGGCGCTGGCAGCCGGGTGCCCGATGGAGCGCCCCGCACGGCCCCGGGAGCTCGACCGAGGGCCGCGAGGACCACCCCGTCGTGCAGGTGTCGTTCGAGGACGCTCAGGCGTACGCGGCGTGGGCCGGTCGGTCGCTGCCGACCGAGGTCGAGTGGGAGTACGCGGCCCGGGGAGGGCTCGACGGTGCGCGTTTCGCGTGGGGCGACGAGTACCGGCCCGACGGCGAGCTGCTCGCCAACCACTGGCAGGGGTCGTTCCCGTACCGCAACACGGGAGCGGCGGGATGGGTCGGGACGAGCCCCGTCGGGGCGTTCCCGGCGAACGGCTTCGGCCTGGTCGACATGATCGGCAACGTCTGGGAGTGGACCACGTCGTTCTACACCCCGAACCATGCGGCCGAGGCCCGGTCCGCGGCCGAGGTCGAGGCGGCCAGGTCCGCGCTCACGGTCGAGATGCCCGCGTGCTGCTCGCCGAGCGCCGGGCAGGCACGGGGTGCGCGCCACGACGCGGCGGACGCGCACTCCCCCGCCGGCTCGGTCGGCAGGCCTGGCACGCCCGACGTCGACCCGCGCGCCGCCGCGAGCGCCGAGCCCGGCTCGACGATCCCCCGCAAGGCCCTCAAGGGCGGCTCGCACCTGTGCGCCCCGGAGTACTGCCTGCGCTACCGGCCCGCGGCCCGCTCGCCCCAGGCGGTCGACACGGCGACGAGCCACATCGGGTTCCGCTGCGTGGTGCGCCCCCCGGTGCCCGTCACGTCGACCGCTCCGGCGATGCCCGGCTCCGCACGCAACCTGCCGGGCTGAGCCGTGACGTCAGGGTTCGCGGTGCTGCTGCGGGGCGTCAACGTGGGCGGCGGCCGCAAGGTCCCGTCGGCGGTCCTGCGCGAGATCGCGCAGGACGCCGGCTTCACGGGGGCACGCACGCTCCTCGCGAGCGGGAACCTGGTCGTGGCGCCGGGCGCGTCCGGCGCCACGGGGCCCGACGACGTCACCCGCCTCGTGCGCAGCGGCCTCGCCGACCGCCTGGGCCTGGACGTCGACGTGCTCACGCTGACCGGCGCGGACCTGGCGGCCGCGATCGCCGCGAACCCGTTCGACGACGCCGCGCGCGAGGACCCGTCCCACCTGCTCCTGACGTTCCATCCGCACGCGCCCGCTCCCGACCGGATCGAGGCCTTCGACCCCGCCCGCTACGGCATCACGCACATGGCGTGGTCGGGCCCCGTGAGCTACACGTGGTTCCAGGGCGGGGTCGGCACGTCGAAGCTCACGCCCGCCGTCCTGCTCCGGGCGCTCGGCGTGTGGGGCACGGCACGGAACTGGAACACCGTGACCAGGCTGGCCGCGCTCGTGGACGAGACGGGCTGACCGCGGCTCTCAGGCGCGACGCCCGACGCCGATCGCCCCGGCCCCGACACCGTCGGCCACGAGGCGCCAGTGCTGGACGGCGCCCTCGTCGCGCACGACGACACCGATCGCGGCGAGATCCTCCCGCACGTCCCGGGCGTGCGCCTCCTTGCCTGCCTCGAGGAGCCCCGCCCGCGCACGGAGCAGCGCGTCCGCCCCGGCGGGCAGCGTCTCGTCGCCGGTCTCCCAGCGGCGGTACGCGGAACGGAAGGGGTCCCCGCCCTCACGCCAGGGCCAGCCGTGGCCCGCGAACGCCGCCGCGACGTGCCGGGTCGGCAGGTCCGCAGGCCACCGGTGGAGCTCGCTGCCACCACGCAGCAGCACGATCACCGCACCCTCGACGAACACGTCGGTCACCTCGGTGCGGCCGACCGTCTCGAGCGTGTCCTTGTTCTTGAACCCCGCCCCCGTGACCGTGACCGCGATCCGGCCCATGCTCTCCACCAGGTGCTGCGCGAAGCACGCCCCGACGACCGCGCCCGCGGCACCGAGGCCCACGAGGGTCCATGCGCCCCACACGTCGGCCAGGGCGTCGACGGAGCGAGCCAGTCCCTGCCACGGGACCCACGGCAGGCCCGCCATCCAGGCGGCGAGCCAGCGCAGGCCGACGCCAGCCCCTGCGCCCAGGACCGGCAGGACGAGCCGGAGGAAACGGGTCTCACCGGAGGAGGCCCCGACGACCGTCTCCGTGGGGTCGTGGGAGCCGGCGTCCGTGGTCAAGGATTCGTGGATCTTCTCGTGCACCCCGTCATGCTCCCGTGCACCGAGTGCCCGAGACATCCCCCTTTCGGCGGACTTCCGGCCCGTCGAGGTCCTCCTTCCGGCGTGCCGCCGACCCAGGGCTCCGCCTGCCGGGCCGACCGCCCGGTAGGATGGCAGGCTGGTGTGCCGGGAAGTCTGGTCGGCGTGACGTCGACGACCCCTCAACCACAGGAGACCTGTGAGCACGCACGAGCAGCACACCCCCACCCCGGACGAGACCCCCCGGGGAGACCCGGCCCTCCCCACGGGAGCGACGCCGTCGGGCGCCCTGCCCCTCGTGACGACCCAGCGGCCGAGCGCCGGGCGCCGCTGGAAGCGCTGGGTCACCCGGGAGACCACGGGCGGTGCGCTCCTCATCGGTGCCGCGATCCTCGCGCTGCTGTGGGCCAACTCGCCCTGGCGCGCGGCGTACTTCGACCTCGCGGCCTTCACGGTCGGTCCCGAGGCGTTGCACCTGGACCTGTCGCTGTCGACGTGGGCCGCCGACGGCCTGCTCGCGATCTTCTTCTTCGTCGTGGGCGTCGAGCTCAAGCAGGAGTTCGTCGCCGGATCGCTGCGCAACCCGCGCGAGGCCGGGGTGCCCATGCTCGCGGCCGTGGGTGGCATGGTCGTGCCCGCGATCCTCTACGTCACGGTCGCCCTGTGGGGCGGCGGTGCGGACGCCGTGCACGGCTGGGCCATCCCGACCGCGACCGACATCGCGTTCGCGCTCGCGGTCCTCGCGGTCTTCGGCCGCGGCCTCCCGACAGCGATCCGCACCTTCCTGCTGACGCTCGCCGTGGTCGACGACCTGCTCGCGATCGTCGTCATCGCCGTCTTCTACACCGAGACCCTGCACTGGGCGCCGCTCGGCCTCGCCCTCGTGGGCGTCGCGCTGTTCGCGTTCCTCGTGCGCCGCCGCCGCACGCACTGGTGGCTCCTGCTGCCGCTCGCCCTCGTCGTGTGGGCGCTCGTCCACGCGTCCGGCATCCACGCGACCGTCGCGGGCGTCCTGCTCGGCTTCATGGTCCCCGCCCTCGCGATCCACGGCGAGAAGACCTCCCGGACCCACCAGTACGAGCACCGCATCAGGCCGATCTCCGCAGGGATCGCGCTGCCGATCTTCGCGTTCTTCGCCGCAGGTGTCTCGCTCGTCGACGGCGGCGGGGTCGGCGAGATGATCGGCCAGCCGGTCGCGATCGGCATCATCGTCGGGCTCGTGGTCGGCAAGGGGATCGGCGTCCTGGGCGTCACGGCGCTCGTCACGAAGCTGACGCCGCTGCGCCTCGCGCCCGGCATCGGCGTCCGCGACCTGCTGCCCGTGGGCCTGCTCGCGGGCATCGGCTTCACGGTCTCGCTGCTCATCGCCGAGCTGTCCTTCCCCGACTCCGAGCACACCGAGTCGGCCAAGGCCGCGGTGCTCCTCGCCTCGGTCGCCTCGGCGCTCCTCGCGGCCGCCGCGCTGCGCTGGGACGCCCGGCGCAAGCGCTCCGACGACATGAACGAGGACGGCCTGCCCGACGGGATCTCGACGTACATCGGCGACGCCGCGGACGACGAGCGTTGACCCGGCAGCTCTGCACCGGCACCCGCCCGGCGGAGACCTGCTGACGCCCGGGGCAACTGCATTGAGAGAGCATGCGCGACTCTCTGACCTCGACCGACGACCGCACCTGCGTAGCCGGGTGCGACGAGAACCGGTGCCGGTGCGAGACACCGCCTGACGTCCGGCGCCCCCGAGGTCGTCGGACCGTCGGGACCCGGCTCCTCGGCGTAGCGCTCGTCGCGGCCCTGGCGAGCGGGACGGCCGCGATCCCCGGCGACGCACCGAACCCCGTGGCCGGCGCCTCGGCCGCCGCGACCGGCGACACCGAGCGCGCGAGCGCCCAGGAGAAGGCGGCCCGGTTCGTCGAGCGCGCGACCCGCACGGTCGAACGGGCCGCGGGAAAGGTCGACGAGGGTCTGCGCAGCGCGCTGCGCCGCGCGATCGACGAGGTCGGCGTGCAGGCCGAGAGCACCTCTCGTACGCCGAGCCCCCTCCTCGCCCGGGGTCTCGCGCGTCTTCGCATCGCCGTCGAGCATGCCGAGGGCCTCGACGCCCAGGTGCGTCTGGCGACCGCGAGCTACGAGTTCGAGCAGTCACGGGCTGCCGCGGCGCAGAAGGCGGCCGCCGAGCAGGCGGCAGCGGAACAGGCCGCCGCAGAGCAGGCCGCAGCGGAGCAGGCGGCCGCGGAACAAGCGGCGGCAGAGCAGGCCGCTGCGGAACAGGCCGCCGCCGAGCGGGCCGCCACCGAGAAGGCAGCAGCAGACCGAGCGGCCGCGGACAAGGCGGCCGCAGCCCCGCAAGCTGCCACCTCCTCGCCGTCGCAGGCGGCCCCCGCGCAGTCGATCCAGGAGGTCGGCGAAGCGACCCTGCGCAGCCTCCCCGGCAACGGCGGCGTCTCCCTCTCGTGGGACGACCCTGGCCTGTCCGGCCACCTCGGTGGCGTGTGGAAGGGCAACACCTCGACGATCCTCGTCAACGCCTCGCGCCTGGCCGGGCAACCGGCCAAGACGAAGGACGTCATCCGGCACGAGATGGCCCACATCTACCAGGGGCGCCTCATGGCCGCACACGGCTTGTCGTGGTCGCAGGTCGACGGCCTGCTCGCGGGCGCCTACGGCTCCAACGCGAGCGAGAAGGTCGCGGACTGCGTCGCGATCCGCTTCGGCGCGTCCTGGGTCAACTACACGAGCGACTGCTCGGGAGCGGACAAGCAGGCGTGGGTCGACGCGTTCATCGGGGGCTACCTGCCCTGAGCGTCACGAGCGACCCACCACGCTCTCGGTGGCGCGATCCTGCCAGCCCCGTACGATCGCACCCGTGACGCCAGACGCCCCGCGCCAGTCAGAGACCGCCCCGACCACCGGGACCGCGACGGCTGCGGAGCACCTGCCCCGACGCGGTGCGCAGGCCGCGCCGGAGACCCCCGACACGGTGACCCGTGCGGACGCGCCCCGAAACGGTGACCGACCGGCGCGCCCACCGCTGCGCCGTCGGGCGTGGGCATGGCTCCAGCACTACGCGCGCCGCTTCTCGACGACCGGCCTCGTCCTCGCCCTCCTGTTCTTCTGCTACTCGCTCACGCCCTCGCTCATCCCCCGCGCCTGGTACTACCAGGCGCTCATCACGGGCATGAGCATGGTCGGCGGATACGGGATCGGGGCGTTCGTCGAGTGGTTCGCCCTCAAGGTCGGGCTGCGGATCCGCTGGAGCCCTCGCGTGAGCCGCATCGCGTGGTGGGTGCTCGGCGCCGCCACTCTCGTCCTGGTGCCCCTCTTCCTCGTCCTGGGCGCCCGGTGGCAGCACGAGCTGCGCGCCCTGTTCGGCATGCCCGAGCAGGCACCCGCCAACGACGTCGCGACCGTGTTCGTGGCCCTGCTCATCGCGATCGCGGTCCTGCAGCTCGCCCGAGCGCTGCGTCGCGTCGCCCAGTGGGTGAGCCTGCTCGTCGACAACATCATGCCGAAGCCGGTCGCGCGCTTCCTGAGCGGCGTGATCGTCGCGGTCGTCGTGGTCCTGCTGTTCAACGGCGTGATCTGGGCCGGCGTGCTGCACATGCTCAACAACGTCTACGCGAGCGCCAACGAGCAGATCGACCCGAAGCTCTCCCCGCCCACCGAGCCCGAGCGGTCGGGCTCGGCGGAGTCCGGCTCGTCGTGGGAGTCGCTCGGCGCCGAGGGACGACGCTTCGTGGCGCTCGGCCCGACCCAGACCGAGCTCACCGAGTTCGCAGCAGGTGGAGACGTGGTCGACCCGGCGGACGTCCAGGTGCCGATCCGCGTCTATGCGGGTCTCGACCCCGCGGGAGACCTCGACGCGACCGCGCAGCGCGTGGTCGACGAGCTCGACCGCACGAACGCGTGGGACCGGTCCGTCCTGGTCGTCGCCACCACGACGGGAACGGGCTGGGTGGACCCGGGCATGAGCAACTCGCTCGAGCTCATGCACGGCGGCGACACCGCGATCGCCTCGATGCAGTACTCCTACCTGCCGAGCTGGATCAGCTTCGTGGGTGACCGCAGCACCCCGCCGGACGCGGGCAAGGCCCTCTACGAGGCCGTGTACGAGGCCTGGTCGCAGCAGCCCGAGGACTCCCGGCCGAAGCTCATGGCGTTCGGGATCTCGCTCGGCTCGTTCGGCGCGCAGGGCGCGTTCAGCGGCCTCCAGGACATGACGACCCGCACCGACGGCGCCATGTTCGTGGGCACGCCCAACTTCACGCCCAACTGGACGTACTTCACGACGAACCGCGACCCGGGCTCGCTCGAGTACTCGCCCGTGTACGGGGACGGGCGTCAGATCCGCTGGGGCACCGAGGTCTCGAGCGCCGCGAACGTCTGGTCCGTGCCCGGCACGTGGGAGACCCCGCGCGTCGTCTACGTCCAGCACGCGTCCGACGGCGTCACGTGGTGGTCGCCCACGACCCTGTGGTCCGAGCCCGACTGGATGCGCGAGCCCCGCGGCCCCGACGTGCTCGACGCCGTGCAGTGGCGACCCTTCGTCACGTTCTGGCAGCTCACGGGCGACCTGTTCGTCGCGGCCGCCTCCGACATCCCCGCAGGTCACGGGCACGTGTACTACCTCGAGTACGCCGACGGCTGGTCGGCGCTCAACGCGCCCGGCGGCTGGGACGAGGCCGACACCGCACGGCTCAAGGAACAGATGCTCACCAAGCAGCCCGCGGCGTCGAGCTCGACGGGCTGAGCCGCCCTCCCTGCTGCCCGACGGCGGGGCGCGCCTTCCGCGTGAAGGCGCGCCCCGCCGTCGGGCGGACGAGCGGGACGGCTACCAGGCCTGGGTGCCCGCGGCGTCCAACGCCGAGAGCCGGCCCCACGCACGGTGCAGGCCGACGGCCTCGACGAGGTCGTCGAGCAGGCCGTCCGACAGCTCGTCGGCCGTGAGAACTCCTTCGGCCGCGATGTCGATCCCGGCCGCGACCAGGACGTCGACGCCGTCGCCCCAGGCCGCGATCGCCTTGCCGTGGCGGAAGGCCTCCTCCAGCACGGTCCGCGTCCGCGGGTGGGTCCCGAGCGCAGACCCGGCCGTGCCGTCCGCGACCACGACCGCGTCGAGCTCGATCGAGCGGACGGTCGCCGCGGTGCGGTCGACCTTCTGCTCGTCGGCCCCCGAGCCGACCACGCCACCGCGTGCGGCGACGACCTTGACGAGTGCCTGCTCGGCGCCGATCCGCTCCCGGACCGCACGAAGGCCGTCGACCAGGTCCTCGCCGACGAACACGCCGACGTTCCTCCCCGCGATCGGGCCGGGGACGTCGCTGACCTCCGAGATCGCGGCAGACCGCGTGATGCCGTCGGACTCCCCCGCCCCCGGTCCTTCTCCCGCGCCGTCACGACCGTCGCCGGGCTCGCCCTCGGGGACCAGCAGGCCCAGGCCCGTCGCGACACGAGCGACCAGGTCGGCGTCGATCTTCGCCAGGGCGCGCAGCTGGTGCACGCGCACCTGCTCGTCCTCGCACTTGCCGAGCTCGAAGGTGTAGGCCGCCACGGTCTGGGTCTGCTCGATGGGCGTGAGCGAGTTCCAGAACATCCGGGGCTGCGTGAAGTGGTCGGCGAACGACACCGGGTTCTCCCGGACCTTCTCGCCCGACACCGGGGTCGGCAGCGTCACGTAGACGCCCGGGTCGCTCATGGGACACACGGCCGGCAGGCCGTCCGCCAGGGTGTTCGGCTGGTACGTCCCCAACCCCTCGTGCACCGCCGTCTGGTGCATCCCGTCGCGCAGCATGTCGTCGACCGGCGCGTGCGGCCGGTTGATCGGAAGCTGCGCGAAGTTCGGCCCGCTTAGACGGCTGATCTGCGTGTCCAGGTAGGAGAACAGGCGCCCCTGGAGGAGCGGGTCGTTCGTGACCTGGATGCCGGGCACCAGGTGGCCCGGGTGGAACGCCACCTGCTCGGTCTCGGCGAAGTAGTTCGACGGGTTCGCGGTGAGCCGCAGCCGCCCCACCTTCTGCACCGGGCACAGCTCCTCGGGCACGATCTTGGTCGGGTCGAGGAGGTCGATGCCCATGAACATCTCGTCCGGGGTGTCGGGCATGACCTGCAGTCCCAGCTCCCACTCGGGGAACGCGCCCGCCTCGATCGCGTCGGCCAGGTCACGACGGTGGAAGTCGGGGTCGAAGCCCGCCGCGAGCTGCGCCTCCTCCCAGACCATGTTGTGCACGCCCGCCACGGGCTTCCAGTGGAGCTTGACCAGCGAGGTCTCCCCGGCGGCGTTCTCCATGCGGAACGTGTGGACGCCGAACCCCTCGGTCGTCCGGTAGGACGCCGCGAGCCCGCGCGGCGACATGACCCAGATCGTCGTGTGCTGGGCCTCTGTGTGCCGGGACACGAAGTCCCAGAACGTGTCGTGCGCGCTCTGCGCCTGCGGGATCTCGCGGTCCGGCTCGGGCTTGACCGCGTGAATCAGGTCCGGGAACTTGATCGCGTCCTGGACGAAGAACACCGGGATCACGTTGCCGACCAGGTCGTACACGCCCTCGTCGGTGTAGAACTTGGTCGAGAAGCCCCGGACGTCACGGACCGTGTCCGCCGAGCCCCGCGACCCCGCGACGGTCGAGAAGCGGACGAAGACCTCGGTCTCCTTGCCCTCCTGCGCCAGGAAGCCCGCCTTGGTGATCGCGGACGCGTTGCCGTACGAGGTGAAGACACCGTGGGCGGCCGCGCCCCGCGCGTGCACGACGCGCTCCGGGATCCGCTCGTGGTCGAAGTGCGTGATCTTCTCGCGCAGGTGGTGGTCCTCGAGCAGGACCGGGCCGCGCGGTCCGGCCTTGAGCGAATGGTCGGTGTCGTGGACCCGCAGCCCCTGGGCCGTGGTCAGCCGGTCGCCCTGCTGGGCGCGGGGGTCCGGGTCCTTCTGGTCGGCGGGCACGCCCGTGGGGCTCACGTCCGCCGGGGGCTCCTGGTCGGGGGTTCGTCGCGCGCTCATGGGTGATCCCTTCGGTCGGGGCGTCGGTGGTCGGTCCGGTGGCGCCTCCGGTCGCTCGTGGCGTCCGGAGCCTGCGGACCCGCCACCGTAGGCACGGCCCGGGACGGCTCGCACGCGCTCGCCCCGCCCGGTGCCGACGCTCAACGGCGGCAGGAGCACCGGAGTCCGGGTTCACCGGGTTGCGGGCCTGTCCTCCGCCGCTGCTAGGGTCGACGCATGAGCAGCTCGTCGACCGTCATGATGCGCCCCACCCGGGGCCCTTCGTGATGCGCTGACGCGCTCCACCACCCAAGGCCTCGCCGCAGCGAGGCCTTTCGTGTGTCCGGGCCCGGTGCGGTCGAGGCGCCACCGCACCCGTCGAGGGTGCGTCCCCGAGAGGACTCCCGCCATGACCGCCCAGACCTCCCCCGCCGGCGCGCCCGCCCGGCCCACCTTCTACGTCACGACCGCCATCCCCTACGTCAACGGCGCCCCGCACCTCGGCCACGCGCTCGAGCTCGTCCAGACCGACGTCCTGGCCCGGCACGCCCGCCTGCGCGGACGCCCGACCCGCTTCCTCACGGGCACCGACGACCACGCCCTCAAGAACGTCAGCGCCGCCCGCGCGGCGGACCGCGAGGTCGGGGCGTTCGTCGCCGAGCACGTCGAGGACTTCCGCGCGCTGCGCCCAGCGCTGTCCCTGTCCACGGACGACTTCCTGTCGACGTCGACCGACCCCCGGCACCGCCCCGGCGTCGAGGCGCTGTGGCGGCGCTGCGCCGACGCGGGGGACTTCTACCGGCGTTCCTACGAGGGCCTGTACTGCGCGGGCTGCGAGCAGTTCTACTCCCCCGACGAGCTCGACGCGTCGGGCCGCTGCCCCGAGCACCTGCCGCTGCCCGAGCGGGTGGTCGAGGAGAACTGGTTCTTCCGGCTGTCGCGCCACACGGAGGCGATCCGCGAGGTGATCACGTCGGGGCGTGTGCGCATCAACCCGGCCGCCAAGCGCAACGAGGTGCTCGCGTTCCTCGACGCGGGGCTCGAGGACTTCAGCGTCTCGCGTCCCGCGACCCGCTCGGACGGCTGGGGCATCCCGGTCCCCGGGGACCCGTCGCAGGTCGTCTACGTGTGGTGGGACGCGCTGACCAACTACGTCACGGCGCTGGGCTACGGTGTGGACCCCGCCGCCCCGGGAGCAGCGGACGACTACCGCACCTGGTGGTCCGGCGGCGACGAGCGCGTGCACGTGATCGGCAAGGGCATCACGCGCTTCCACGCGGTCTACTGGCTCGGGCTCCTGCTCTCGGCGGGCGAGCCGCTGCCCACCACGATCCACGTGCACGACTACGTCACGGCCGGTGGCGCCAAGCTCGCCAAGTCTGCGGGCACCGCGGTGCACCCCGTCGGGCTCGTGGACGCGTTCGGCACCGACGCCCTGCGGTGGTGGTTCGCGCGCGAGGTCCCGCTCCTGGGCGACGCCGAGTTCACGACCGAGCGTCTCGTCGCGCGGCACGACGACGAGCTCGCGCACGGCGTGGGGAACCTGGTCAACCGCACGCTCACGCTCGTGCACCGGTTCCGCGGCGGCGTCGTGCCCGCGATCCCGCGCGCCCGGGCGACGGACCCCGACGAGCTGAGCGCCGCCGTCGGGCAGGTGGGGGCGGCCGTGGACGCGGCCCTCGCCGACGCCGACCTGCGCGCCGCGACCGGGGCCGTCCGGCGCGTCGTCGACGCGGCCAACCGGTACGTCAACGCGGAGAAGCCGTGGGAGCTCGCGGCCCGCGAGCGCACCGGGAACCAGGACGCGGGCGGGCGCCTCGACCACGTCCTCGCACGGCTCGTCGAGGCGTGCCGGGTCGTCGCGGTCGAGCTCTCGCCGTTCGTGCCCGACGGCGCCGCGCGCCTGCGCGAGCAGCTCGGCTCCCCGCAGGTCGCCCAGGCCTCCGGACCTGACCGCGTGGGCCACCCGACACCGGTCTTCCCCCGCCTGGGCTGACCGCTAGCGCAGCGCCGGGGCGTGGGACTCCAGGAAGCGGAACACCTCGGTCTGGTCCACGCCCGGGAACGCCCCGACCGGCATCGCGGCGAGCATGCTCGCGTGCGGGCGCGCGCTCGGCCAGGACCGGTCCGCCCAGCGCTCGGTCAGGGCCGCGGGCGGGCGACGGCAGCACGACTCGTCGGGGCAGCGCGAGACCGTGCGCTCGGTCGTCTCGCGCCCGCGGAACCACTTGACGTGCCCGAACGGCACGCCCACGCTCACCGAGAACTGGCCGTCGTCGGAGTCCTGGACCCGCGAGGTGCACCAGTAGGTGCCCGTCGGGGTGTCGGTGTACTGGCTGAACGGGCTCAGCCGGTCCTCGACCGCGAACACCGTGCGCGCGGTCCAGTTGCGGCACACGTACTGCCCCTCGACGGCCCCGAGGGGGTCCGCGGGGAAGCGCACGCCGTCGTTCTCGTACGCCTTGTGGATGATCCCCGACTCGTGGATCTTCATGAAGTGCACGGGCACGCCGAGGTGGGTCGTGGCGAGGTTCGTGAACCGGTGGGCCGCGGTCTCGTACGACACCGAGAACGCGTCGCGGAGGTCCTCGACCGAGATCTCGCGTGCGTCCTTGGCCTCCTTGAGGAGCTTGACCGCGTCGCGCTCGGGCAGCAGGAGCGCGGCCGACAGGTAGTTGGCCTCGACGCGCTGGCGCAGGAACTCGCCGTAGTCGCGCGGCTCGTGGTGGCCCAGCACGTGCGACGCGAGGGCCTGGAGCAGGGCCGAGCGCGGGTCGCTCGACGCGCGCGTGCCCGTGCTCGGCAGGTACACGCGGTGGTGCCGCAGGTCGATGACCGAGCGGGTCGAGTGCGGCAGGTCGTGCACGTAGTGCAGCGAGAACCCCAGGTGCGTCGCGAGGTCAGCGGCCACGCGCTGCGACATGGGACCGCGCGCGTGCCCGACGCCGTCGAGCAGCTCGCGCGCGGTCGTCTCGAGCTCGGGGAAGTGGTTGTCCTGGGCGCGCATGGTCGCGCGGAGCTCGGTGTTCGCGCGGCGGGCCTCCTCGGGGGTCGCGGCCCGCTCGGTGTGCAGGCGCTCGAGCTCGCGCTGGAGGCCGACGATCGCCTCGAGGGCGTCGCTCGGGAGCGACTTGCCGACCCGCACCGCGCCGAGCCCGAGCGAGGCGAACAGCGGGCCGCGCTGGGCACGTTCGAGCTCGATCTCGAGGGCTGCGCGGCGCGTGGGCGGCTCGGCCGAGAGCAGGTCCTCGACGCTCGCGCCGAGGGCACGGGCGATGGCCTGGAGCTGGGAGAACTTGGGCTCGCGGCGCCCGTTCTCGATCACGGAGACCTGCGAGGGCGCCCGGCCGATCGCGGCTCCGAGCTCGTCGAGGGTCATGCCGCGCTCGGTCCGCAGGTGCCTGACGCGACGGCCGATGGTCAGGGCGTCGGCCTCGTCCTCGACGGGCATCGTGGCGCCCGGCGGCGCCCCGCCGTGGTGTCCGAGGAACTTCTGTGCTGACTGCGCGTCAGATGCCATGACTGAGGGTGACACACGCCACTCCTTGCGCACAACAGAAGAAGTGCATTTCTTCTACCGAAGAAGTCCTTGTGGACCCCTTGCGCGGCGAAGGAAGGTCGTTCCACGTCCACCGCTCATCCGGGCGGCGGCCGGAACGAGTACCACCGCACGCAACGAAGCTCTGGAGGCACCCCGTGACCACCCCGCCCATCATCAGCCGCCGCTCCGAGAACGAGTACGCCACGCCCCGGGCGTCCGCGACCTCCCGGACCGAGGACGTCACGGCCTCCGTCGCACCGTCCGGCCACGCCACCGGGCACGCACCTTCACGGCCCGGCGACCAGCGCCAGACCGCCGCCGACCTCGCCCTGTCCTGGGCGACCGACCCCCGCTGGTCCGACGTGCAGCGCGACTACACGGCCGAGGACGTCGTCGCCCTGCGCGGCTCGGTGCGCGAGGAGCGGACCCTGGCCCGCCGCGGCGCCGAGAAGCTGTGGGACCTCATCCACACCGAGGAGTGGGTCGCCGCGCTCGGCGCCATGACCGGCAACCAGGCCGTGCAGCAGGTCCGCGCGGGCCTCAAGGCCATCTACCTGTCGGGCTGGCAGGTCGCGGCCGACGCCAACCTGTCGGGCCAGACGTACCCCGACCAGTCGCTCTACCCCGCGAACTCGGTGCCTGCCGTCGTGCGCCGCATCAACAACGCGCTGCTGCGCGCCGACCAGATCGAGACCTCAGAACGGTCCGGATCGGCCGCCGGGCAGACGCCCGAGCGCGACTGGATCGCCCCCATCGTCGCCGACGCCGAGGCCGGCTTCGGCGGTCCCCTCAACGCCTACGAGCTCATGCACTCGATGATCGAGGCAGGGGCCGCGGGCGTGCACTGGGAGGACCAGCTCGCGTCCGAGAAGAAGTGCGGCCACCTGGGCGGCAAGGTCCTCGTCCCGACCGCGCAGCACATCCGCACCCTCAACGCGGCCCGCCTCGCCGCGGACGTCGCCGGGGTCCCGACCGTCATCATCGCCCGCACCGACGCGCTCGCCGCCGACCTCATCACGTCCGACGTCGACCCGCGCGACCAGGAGTTCCTCACGGGCGAGCGCACGGCCGAGGGCTTCTACCGGACGCGGCCTGGCATCGACACGGTCATCTCGCGCGGCCTGGCCTACGCCCCGTACGCCGACCTCATCTGGGTCGAGACGGGAGAGCCCGACCTCGAGCTGGCCCGCCGGTTCGCCGAGGTCGTCCACGCGCAGTACCCCGACAAGAAGCTCGCGTACAACTGCTCGCCGTCGTTCAACTGGAAGAAGCACCTCGACGACGCCCAGATCGCGAGCTTCCAGAAGGAGCTCGCCGCGATGGGCTACGCGTTCCAGTTCATCACCCTGGCCGGCTTCCACGCCGTGTCCCACTCCATGTTCGAGCTCGCCCGCGGCTACAACGACCGCGCGATGAGCGCCTACGTCGAGCTCCAGGAGGCCGAGTTCGCCTCCGAGTCCGACGGCTACACGGCCACCCGCCACCAGCGGGAGGTCGGCACCGGCTACTTCGACCGCGTCGCCACGGCTCTCAACCCCGACAGCGCCACCCTCGCGCTCGCCGGGTCCACCGAGACCGCCCAGTTCCACTAAGCCCCGCCCCGCCTCGCCGAGGTGGAGGTCCCGCGTCGGGGTGGAGGGCTCCCTCTACCCCGACGACTCCCCTCCGCCTCGCGGCACAGACCATCGGAGCCAGCCATGCCCAGCACCGCCAGCACGCTCAGCACCCACTCCTCCGGCCCGACGACGTCACGCACCTCGTCCGGTCAGCACCCCGGCCCCCAGCCGGGCCACCACGACGGGCGAGTCGACAGCCCTACCCGCGCGACGCCGTCTGGCACCCTGGACGTCACCGGGCCCCTCGGCGAGCGCTACCGCGAGATCCTGACCCCGGGCGCCCTCGACTTCCTCACCGCGCTGCACGACCGCTTCCTGGCCGCCCGCCACGGGCTGCTCATGGACCGCCAGCAGCGCCGCCAGGACGTGGCCGACGGGATCGACCCCGACTTCCGCGCCGCGACCCGGCCCGTGCGCGACGACCCGTCGTGGCAGGTCGCCGGCTCGCACGGCGCCCCGGGGCTCGAGGACCGCCGCGTCGAGATCACCGGACCCACCGACCCGAAGATGGCGATCAACGCCCTCAACTCGGGCGCCAAGGTGTGGCTCGCCGACCAGGAGGACGCGTCGTCGCCCACGTGGCGCAACGTGATCGAGGGCCAGCTCGCGCTCCACGACGCGATCCGCGGCACGCTCGCGTTCACGTCCCCCGAGGGCAAGCAGTACGCGCTGCGCTCGACCGCGCTGACCGACCTGCCGACCATCGTGTTCCGGCCCCGCGGCTGGCACCTCATCGAGAAGCACCTGCGCTACGTCGACCGCGCGGGCGTGGCGGTCTCGGCGTCGGCGTCGCTCGTGGACTTCGGGCTGTACTTCTTCCACAACGCGCGCGAGCTCGTCGAGCGCGGCCGCGGACCGTACTTCTACCTGCCCAAGCTCGAGGGCTACCGCGAGGCGCGCGTCTGGAACGACGTGTTCGTGTTCGCGCAGGAGTACCTGGGGATCGAGCAGGGCACGATCCGCGCGACCGTGCTCGTCGAGACCCTGCCCGCCGCGTTCGAGATGGAGGAGATCCTGCACGAGCTGCGCGACCACTGCGCGGGGCTCAACGCGGGCCGCTGGGACTACCTGTTCTCGGTCATCAAGTCGTTCCGCACGCGCGGCGACCAGTACGTCCTGCCCGACCGCTCGCAGGTGCCCATGACCGCCCCGTTCATGCGGGCCTACACCGAGCTCCTCGTCGCGACGTGCCACCGGCGCGGGGCGCACGCGATCGGCGGCATGAGCGCGTTCATCCCCGACCGCCGCCGCCCGGACGTGACCGAGAAGGCGTTCGAGCAGGTGCGTGCGGACAAGCGTCGCGAGGCCGGCGACGGGTTCGACGGCACCTGGGTCGCGCACCCCGACCTCATCCCCGCGGCGCGCGCCGAGTTCGACGCCGTGCTGGGCGACCGGCCGCACCAGGTCTCGCGCCTGCGCGACGACGTGAGCGTGGGGCAGCACGAGCTGCTCGACATCGGGTCGGTGCGCCGCGCGGGCGCGACGGTCACCGCGGCCGGGCTACGGTCCAACGTCTCGGTCGGCGTCCGGTACATCGAGTCGTGGCTGCGCGGCGTGGGCGCCGCGGCGATCGACCACCTCATGGAGGACGCCGCGACGGCCGAGATCTCCCGCTCGCAGGTGTGGCAGTGGATCGCGTCCGGGACGCGCACCGACAACGGCGTGCCCATCACACGGGCCCGCGTCGAGGCGCTGCTCGCCGAGGTCGTCGACGACCTGCCGCGCGGCGAGGGCAACCGGGTCGACGATGCCGCGCACGTGTTCCGCGCCGTCGCCCTCGCCGAGGACTTCCCGACGTTCCTGACCATCGGGGCGTACTCGCAGTTCCTGGTCGGGTCGCCCGTGGACGGGCCGCGCGAGGGCTGACCACCTGAGCGCCGGCCGCTGCCGGCGGAGGTCGACCACCGCCCGCTGCCGGCGGAGGTCGAGAACGGGGTTGAGGTCGTCATCGAGGGGATGACGACCTCAACCCCGTTCTCGAGCGCACAGAACACCGGCTGAACTGCGCAGATACCACTGGCGCGCCCGGTCCGGCGGGTGCGATGATCCACCCGCACGGCGCGCGAGCTGCCGAGCGACACCCTTCCTGGACCGTCCGGTCCCGTCGCCCCGTGGAGCCTTCGTGAGTGACCTCTTCGCCCCGCCCTCGTCATCGCCGAACCAGCACTCCGACGCGGGAGCACCCGGTCCCGCCTCCCCGACGGCCCCGTCGCCCGTCCCGCCGGCGAGCCCCGCCACGACGGCTCCACCAGCCGCGGGGTACCCCGTGGCGACGGCGTACCCCGGCCCCGGGACGGCCGCCCCGGCCGGGGCTGCGGCACGCAACCCGTACGCCGCGTACCCACCAGCCCCGCAGCACGGGGACGGCGGCCCGTCCACCCCTGGACCGTACGCCGGGCACGGCGGCGTGTACGGCCCGGGGCACGCTGCCTCGCACCCTGCGCCGGCCGCGTCTCCGTACGCGAACCCCCCGGCCGTCCCGGGAGCTCCCGCCCCCGGTGGGAGGACGGGGCCCTCACGCGTCCTGGTCGGCGTGCTCGCGGGGGTCGCGGGCCTGGTGATCGGGGGCGTCGGCGCGACCGGCGTGACCCTGGCCGTGGTCGCGGGCAACGAGCTCTTCGCGGGCGCGGAAGCGGCGGCCGACCCGTGGTCCCTGGGACCGGCACCCGACGAGGAGTCGGACACCTACGGCGACGAAGACGTCGCGGGCCGTGACGGTGGCACGGTCGAGGACCCCTGGCTCCTCTCGGACGAGGTCTACACCGAGGAGTGGTCGGTCCTGCTCGACGCACCCTACGAGGCGACGGCCGAGGTCCTCGCGCACGACGACGTCAACGTGCCGCCCGCCGACGGCATGGAGTACTGGATCGTCCCCGTCCACGCGACGTACTTCGGCCCCTCGCTCGAGGCGAGCGCGCCGCAGTCCATCACCCTGGAGCTGGTCGACGGAACGGGGGCGGTCTTCGACGGCCGGTGCGGCGTCGTGCCCGACGGCCTGACGGGCAAGGGGTTCATGTCCACGGACGAGTCCGTCTCGGGCAATGTCTGCCTCCCCGTGCCCGCGGGCGCACCAGGCCTGTGGCGGCTCACGATCGACGACTACATGCCGGTCTACCTGACCACCGACCCATCGACCACCAAGTCCTGAGACCTGTCCGCGGAGGCCGGCCGTCACCAGGCGAGCGCGTCGCGCAGCTCGTCCTCGAGCCGCGTGGACAGCGCCGTGTCGTCGCGCACCACGGTGCGCTCGGCTACGGCACGGCGCGGGCTGCTCGTGATGATGCCGTCGACGCCGTTGCGCAGCTGGGCGCGCATCGCGGCAGGGTCGTTGACGGTCCAGACGTAGACGTCGATCCCGGCCGCGCGAGCCTCGGCGCGCACGCGGGCGGAGTCGGAGGACTGCTCGATCGCGACGAAGTCGACCGGCAGGCCGCCGAGCGCTCCGCGCAGGAACGGGACGACGTGGCCGACGGCGATCTCGGGGCCGAGCGCCCGCACCTCGGCGGCCTGCTCGGGGTAGATCGACTGGACCAGGTACTCGTCGGCGACGCCCTGCGCCCGGAGGAGCGCGACGACGTCCGCGACGAACGTCGGGGTCTCGTGGCCGTGCGCCTTGAGCTCGATCAGGAGCGGCACGTCGAGCTCGCGGGCCCGCTCGACGAACTCATCGAGCGACGGGACCCTCGCCTCGAACCCGCCCTGGCGGATCGTGGTCGCGGTCAGCTCGTCGAGCGTCATGGTGTGCACGGCACGGTCGGAGCCCGCGAGCCGCCGCAGGGTCAGGTCGTGGAAGACGACTAGCCCGCCGTCGGCGGCCTGGAGCACGTCGAGCTCGACGTAGTCCACGCCGAGCGCCGCGGCCGACTCGAGCGACGCGATCGAGTTCTCGACGCCGCCGCCCGGGTCGCCCCGGTGCGCGACCACCGCACCGGGCTCCTCCCGCGCGAGCGTGGTCATGGCCCGGGTGTTGGCCACCGTGACGGCCAGGAGCGCCAGCACGGCAGCCAGCCCGACGACGGCACCCACCGCGCGCGGCCGGCCCGCCCGGCCGCGGCGCAGGACCGGCGGAACGCTCGCCGACCCGCGCACCGCCCCTGCGGTGTCTCCTGCGGGCCCCCCTGGTCCTGCCCCGGCGGACGGGACGACCACCTCCGTCGCGGGCGCGACGGTCCCGGCCCGAGCGGCGCCGTCGGGCAGCGGCGCCCGGTGCTCCGCCGCGACCGCGACCACGACCTGTGTGAGGAGCGCCGTGACGAAACCTGCGAGCACGAACCCGGCCACCTGCACGACCGTGAGCGTCGCCCCCGCGACGACGGGCGCGAGGCCCGGGGCGTGGAGGTCCGCGACCCGCGTGGGGGCCAGCGCGAGCGTCACGACCCCCGCGGCGACCACGAGCACCGCGAGGCCCACGACGGCGAAGACGCCGAGGAGGCGCGGCCACGACCGCCGGGTCGCGCGCCAGCTCTCGCCCATGGCCCCGACGACGGACACGTCCGAGGTCAGCAGGATCGCGAGCGTCAGCACCAGGCGCAGGTTGAGGAACAGGACTCCCGCGAGGAACGCGAGGTAGACGTACAGGCCACCCTCGAACTTGAGGAGCTCCCCCACGACGAAGTCCGGGATCGCGATGCCCCGCACGAGGAACGCCGCCATGCCGAACCCGCCCACCGGGACGAGCACGAAGAAGTACCCGACGAACAGCACGAGCTGAGGCCCGAGGAGCCGGCGGCTCGCGCGGGCGAGGTCCTGCGCGACGGCGCGCGTCGAGACCGGCTCCCCCGCCCGTACGCGCACGCCGATCGCGAGGAAGGCCCCCTGCTGGACGAGGACCACGACCGAGGCGACCAGAGCCAGCAGCACCAGCAGGAGCACCGCGCCCGGGCTCGACAGGACCCGCACCACGTCGAGGTGCGTGAACGAGGGGACGCCCGCGACCGCCAGCGCCTGGTCGAACAGCCACACCAGGAGCGGGACGACGACCAGGCCCGTGACGACCTGGAGGAGGACGACGGTCAGGAGGTAGGTGGGCAGGTGCGTGCGGACCGTGCGGGCCGCGGGGAGCACCAGGCTGGACCTCGCTCCGTCGTCGAGGGGGCGCACGGCGGGTCGGGCGGCGGAGGGCACGAGCGCAGCCTACGGGCGTGGCGCGCGGGGCCGGTGGGTGCGGTGCCCCCGAGAGCCCGCCGGGCGAGACTTCACCCGGTCGCCGGGTACGTGATGCGGGTGGTCGGGAGGTGCTCCGCCGCACCCCCGCCGGCCGGGGCGTCCTGCGCCCGGACACCCGCACGGCCGCCCTCCCCCAACCCCACGACGAGCTCGGTCACGAACGTGAGCACGATCAGCGGGAGCAGGAGCGGCAACGCGACGAGACCGGTCCCGACCGCGCCGAGCATGCTGCCGACCGCCGCAGGCACCCAGCGCTCGGCACCGCCCTGGCGACTCTCGACCCCGGCCCACGTCGCCTGGGCGAGCAGCACGACCAGCGCGACCGCGGTCACGACCAGTGCACCCACGAGCCAGGGCCCGGCCGTCCCCCCGGTCAGCACGCCCGCGACCACCAGGCCGAGCGCGACGAGCCCGGCGACGACCGCGAGCAGGAACACGACCGCGACCGGCAGGCTCCCGAAGATCCGGACCGCAGCCCACATGAGCCACCGCCGGACCGGGCCCGTGCCGGTCTCGCGCAGGGTCTCCCGGAAGAGACGGTCGGCATCGCGTCGCGCGGCCCGCCGACCGCTCGGCGGTACGTCGGAGTCCGCGAGCGCCCGCGACGTCGCATCGTGCAGGATCGCGGGCAGCGTCTGACGCCCGTAGCTCGCGATCACGCCCCACAGCGGCATGGGCACCGACGCGAGGTCGGTCACGAGGCCCGCCGGGACGGTCTGCTCGATCGACGCCCTGCGCCACACAGGGCCGGTCGGGCTCTGCTCGTCGGCGCGACGAGAGGTGTACCCGAACGGGGTGAGGACCTCGAACCAGACCTTCCACCGACCGGACACCGGCAGCTGGCGCAGGTCGACCGTCGCGGCGGGGACCCAACGGTCCCGGTCCCCGGGCAGCGGCGCGACGAACGGCACGGCGACCCGCCTCAGCCGGCCGGGGCAGGAACCGGGGCCGGCGCGGGCGCGGGAGCTCCGCCGTCGGGGCCCGGCTCGACCGGAACGGCCGCCACCGGCACCTCCTCGTTCGTCACGCCGTACGGCACCAGGACGCTCGCGACCTCGCGCGCCACCGGGTCGAGGTGCCCGCGCTGGTCGTCGAAGAAGATGTGCGGGCGCAGGACCCGCAGCACGCGCCCCTTGTCGGCGCCGCCCATGAAGAACGCGTCGTTGACCGTGACGCCCCACGAGCGCAGCGTGTTCACGGCCCGCTCGTGCGAGGGCGCGCTGCGCGCCGTGACGATCGAGACGCGCACCCGGGGGCGGTACGTCGGGTCCTCGACCACCCGCTCCTCCTCGCGGCGCTGGATCGTGCTCAGCGCCCGCAGGAAGGGCAGGATCGGCCCCGCGTGGTGCTCGGTGACCTTGCGCGCGCTCTCGTACCGGTGGAACTGCTCGAGACCGTCCGACTGGAAGATGCGCTCGGCGCTGTCGTCGGCGAGCACGCCGTCGAAGTCGAAGGCCACGCGCAGGGCGCCGTCGTCGGCCGCGCCGTCCGAGTCCTCGCCCGGGCTCTCACCCGAGGCGACGGGCACACCGGGCGTGCGCTCCGCCGTCGGGCCCGCTGCGGCGACATGCCCGACGGCGGCGCTCCCCAGGACCTGCCCGGCCGGGTGACCCAGCAGGGTCGCCGTCCGGACGTCGCGCGCGTCCCCCGACAGGAAGAGCGAGATGTTGAGCGCCGGGATGTACGCGTACGGCGCGAGGCCCTGCGTGAAGATCGACCGGCTGATCGGCAACCCGTGCGCCGCGACCGAGCTCATGACGCGCAGGCCCGTCGTCGGGTCGTTCTTCGACAGGACGAAGACCTCGACGAGCGGGTCCTGCGCGCTGGGCGACAGGTCGTTGAGGCTCAGGAGGCGCTGGACGAACTCGAACGCGACCCCGGGGCGCAGCGTCCGGTCCAGGTGCTCGTCCTGGTACGCGCGGTACGCGTCGATCCCCTGCTCGTCGAAGACGCGCTGCGAGTCGGACAGGTCGAACAAGGCGCTCGAGGAGACACCGACGACGAGCCGGTGATCGAGGTCGTAGGGCGGCACGGGGCTCCTTCGTCGGGACTGGCGTGTTCGTCGGGAACGGCTCGGCGCCTCAGGACTGGTCGGTCGAGCGGCGGACCTGGTCCTGCGGGTGGCGGCGACGGTACCGCACGACGCACTCCTTGCACATGGGCATGGTCGGCAGGCGCGCGGCCTCGCGCGGCGTCATCTCGCCGATCACCTTGGCGCCGCACAGACCCCTGTCCGGGTGCACGATGTGCCCCCACTCCGACTCCCAGCGGTACCCGAACCGGTACGGCGGACGGACCTGGAACTCGCGCACCTGCGGCGCCGAGCGCAACGCCTTGGCCTTGTCGATACCGTCCTCGCCCCCCGTGCCGTACCCCAGGGGCTGGCGCTGGCACACGTGCCGGACCCGGAACGGCATGGTCGGCCTGTACGCGAGCTGCGTACCCGGCACCGCGCCCCGGTTCGACGTCAGGAACCAGCGCACCTCGTCCCCCGCGTGCACGCTGCGGACCTCGTCGAGCGCGAACGCCCGGCGGCGTCCGTCATAGCACGGCAGCCACTGCACGTCGCCGCCGCACTGCTCGCACCGGCCCAGGCGGACGTCGCTCATGCGAGACCCCTGACGTCCGGCACGGGCGCTCTCGGTGGACGGGCGTGCAACGGCGGCCTCCGGTGGACGGTCGGGACGGGCGGGTCGAACGGCCACAACGGGCCGAGGACACTGTACGTGTCGGGACGGACGACGGGCCGCCTACCCCTCCCCGCCGTCCCCTTCCGTGACCGCGAAGTAGCCATGAGCGCCGCGCTCGGCGTCGATCATCGCGTGGCTCACGAACGGGTACCGCCCTGCCTCGGGGAACGACATCTCGACGAACCCGCCCTGGGCGACCGCGAGACCCAGGACCTGCGAGCCGCCCGACTCGGCGTCGCCGGGCCGCAGCCGGTAGGCGCCCTCGCTGAAGACCGTGTCGAACTGGCCTCCCACGACGTGGAAGGACGTCCCCCGGTTGGGCCCCGCGGGCAGCACCCACACGCGCACACGCTCCCCCACGCGGGCCGGGAGCGGCGCCGCGTCGTACTGGTTGGCGTAGCCGTTGAACGCCACGACGTCGGGGTCCCCCGTCGCGAGCCGGTCCATGTCGACCTCGCCGCCCTGGGGGCCCAGGTAGTACTCGGACTGGACCAGCAGGTACTCGCGGTCGACCGGTGCGAGATCGGGGGGATCGATCACGACCGCGCCGAACATGCCGTTCGCGATGTGCGCCGACATGGGCATGGTCGAGCAGTGGTACATCCACACGCCCGACATGGTCGCGGTGAACGTGTACGTCAGCTCCTCGCCCGGGGCGATCGTGCGCATCGGTTCGTCGGGGGCCAGGGCACCCGCGTGGAAGTCGATCGAGTGCCCGATCGTGCCGTCGTTGACCAGCGTGATCTCGAAGCGGTCGCCGACCTCGCCGCGCAGCGTCGGGCCGGGGGCCGTGCCACCGAAGGTCCAGAGCCGCTGCGTCACGCCCGGCGCGACCTCGGTCACGACCTCCGCGACGGGAAGGCGCACCCGGTGCACGGTCTCGGCGCTCGCGGGCGGCAGCTCGGCCGGGTGCGCCGCGAAGTCCCTGCCCGGCGTCGCCATGAAGTCCAGGTCCTCGGCGGCGCTGGGCGCAGTGCTCGTCCCGTCCGGGTCGTGGTCCGTGCCGGCCATGTGGTCGCCCGCGCTCCCAGCGTCCCCGGAGGGCGCGGGCGACCCCGCGGCGTCCGGCACGGCGCCCGCTCCCGTCGGCGTGATCGTCAGGACCATGCCCATCTGCCGGTGCCCCACGACCGTGCACCACCCGTCGATCGCTCGCCCCACGACCCCGACGTCGAACGTCTCGGTCGCGCCCGGCGCGATCCGGCCGCTGGTCCGGCCGGTGTCGAGCGCGAGGTCGTGGACCGTGGTGTCGGTGTTGGTCACGACCAGGACGAGGGCGTCGCCGGCGGGCACCTCGATCGCGCTCGGGACGAAGCGCATGTTCGCAGCCTCGACCTCGACCGTCGTGGTGCGGCCCGTCGCGGCGACGGTCCCTTCCGCACCGGCCGCGGCCGAGGTCGCGCCGCTACCCGTGCCGAGCGCGGCCGGGTCCAGGGCGACTCCTCCGGCCGCGACGAGAAGCAGGACGCTCAGCGCGGCCACGGCCAGGCCTTTGCGCCGAGGCCCGGTCACGGCCTCGACGGGCGGTCCCTGGCGAGCGCCGCCGGGTCGCGCACGCACGTCCCGCCCCAGGGCGTGCGCCGCCGCGACGTCGTCAGCGGTCGGCGGGACGAACGGCGTGCGCCGCGCGCGGCGATGAGCACGCACCGCACCGACGAGCAGCGGCAGAAAGGCCACGAGCGCGCCCAACGCGGTCAGCGACGCGAGCACGTGGACCAGGCTCGGCGCGGGCAGCACGAAGAGCGCGAGCGCCCCGTTGAAGAGCACGACCCGCACGACGGCCCCTCGTTCGAGGACGGCCGTGGTCGAGCGCACGGCGGCGGGTCCCCCTCCCAGCACCACGGGCACGAGGTAGGTCAGCGCCCCGAGCAGGACCTGGGCCGCGAAGCCCGCGACGAGCGGCACGGTCACGATCCCGACGCGCGCGGAGGCCGTCTCCCAGCTTCCGCTGAGCACGAGGACACCGCTCAGCGTCGCGAGCGCCCCCAGAAGCCACCCCAGCGCGCAGGCCGCAGACCACGTCGCGAAGGTCGCGGGCGGACGCCGCCGGGCCGCGGAGACCATCGGGCGCACCGAGACCACGACGCCCGCGAGATACGTCGCCAGACCCACGGCCGCGACGGGCGGCGTGGCGACCAGGACCGCGGCGATCCCGGCCGCCAAGCCGACCGGCATGAGGACGAGGGTCGTCCGCGCGGCGCGGGGCGCGTCGTCGGCCATCTTCGTCCGTAGCATGGTCGGCCACAGCGTCAGGAGCGTGCCCATGACCGTCAGGCCCACGAACCCGAGCAGGTTGAAGCCCGCGTGGGCCAGCACGACGCGCGCGTGCCACCCCTCGTCGAGGCCGCGCGCGAGGGTCGCACCGAGCCCTGCCCCGAACGGCAGGAGCCACGCCGCGGCGACGTAGAACGCGACGCAGACCCGGAAACGGGCCGCGAGCGCCCGGCGCGACTGCCGCCACAGGGCCGTGCCGTGGGCCGCGACCGCGGCGCCCACGCCGACGGCCCCCACGAGCGTCACGGCCCACGTCGCTGTGACCATGCCCGTGACCGTCGCCGCGACCGCGACGTTGAGGAGCACCAGGCGTGCGACCTGCCAGCGCCGCGAGGCGGGAGTGATCCGGCGTCGTAGCAGCGCGTCGGTGAAGTGCTGGCTCCACACGCAGATCGCGTTCGTCACGGCGCCGAGCAGCAGCAGGTGCACGAGCAGCCAGGGCGACGCGGGGATCCACCGGTGGCCCACGGCGACGACCACGGTCGCCACGAGCCAGCCGACCACGGGCGCGTTGGCGCGCAGGTGCCACGCGCTGCGGTCGTTCAGGGGCTTGAGCGGTGCGGGCGCGGACGACAGGTCGAGCTTCACGGAGCGATCTCCTCGAGGGCAGGCGCAGGCCCGACGGCGTCGCGCGCCCCGGGCGGCGAGGCGGGGGTCGCGCTCGGCGCGAGCAGGTTCGCGCGCACCCCGACCGTGACCATGATGACGACGAACGCGAGCAGCGCCACGACGTTCACGACACCGCCGACCTGGTGGGCCACGGGCAGGTCCCGGGCGTCGCCCAGGCCCAGGCGGACCAGGAGGCCCAGGTGCAGGAGCACCGCCGGGCCGTACATCAGGGGCGTGTAGGGAAGACGGATCTTCAGCACGGCAGGCAGGATCACGGGCGCGTGCGCCATGATCATCGAGATCGTGAAGCCCAGGAAGATCGCGTGGATCACGGCGTCGTACCCGGGCCCCGTGACCTGGCGCCCGGCGAGGAGCCAGATCGTCCCGGCGACCGCGAGCCAGACGTACGCCGCGAGCAGGCACGCCGCCATGTAACGAGCGAGGCCGGTCGAGCGGATGGTGCGCCGCGCGACGTCGTGCGCCGCAAGCCAACCGCACAGTGTCAGGACCGCCGCTCCCAGGATCGCGTAGCCGACGCTCGGCCACAGCAGCGAAGCCACGCACCCGACCGCGAGCGCCCAGCAGACCCACAGGATCAGGCCCGCGCCCCGGCCGAGGAACGCGATCCGGGCGAGCTCGAGCCGCTCGCCCGCGATGGTCGCCACGACGAAGCATGCGAGCCACGGCAGCACGTCCGCGACACCCACCCCGCCGAGCCACAGCAGGGCGCCACCCGTCGCGAGCAGCGCGCCGATCAGCTGGACCAGGACCGCGTCGTCGTGCTGCCGCCGCCACAGCGGGACGTACACCGCGCACAGCGCGGCACCACCGACGACGAGGAGCACCTGCCCGACGACGAGGGGTGCAGGGCTGAGCAGGGCCAGTGCCCCCGCTCCCAGCAGCCCCGGGGCGACGAACCCCCAGCGGGTGCGCAGCGCGACGGCGCGTTCGAGCGCGATGACCGTGCCGACGAACCCTAGGACGAGCAGCACGCCGTGGACCACGGGCAGGCGCACGGTCGTGACGGGAGCGGGCAGGCCGAGCAGCAGGAGCGCCGCGTCGAGGCCCGCGAGAAGAGCGAGTCCAGCGGGCAGGACGAAGATCGCGCGGCGCGTCACGACGCCCCATGCCTGCGGGGCCCTGGCTGCGGGCGCAGGTACAGACGGCACGCGCCTGGCTCGGCGAACGGCAGCAACGAGGTGCCCTCCCGCGGAGCACCCAGGCGCTCGAGCGCCCCCTGGGCGAGACCGAGGTGCACCGCGCACACGACCTCCGGGTTGCGGTACGCGGCCTCGAGCAGCGGGCACCGGGTCAGCGCGACCGAGCCCGCGTCGTCGTCGGTCCGCGGTGCGAAGCCGAGCCTGCCCAGCAGGGAGACGACCTCGTGGCGTGCGGCGCCGTCGGCTCCTTCGTCGCTCGGCGCGTGGCCTCGGTCGCCGGACGGGGGCTCGTGAGCGTCGACGAGGTCCGCGCCCCACGCGCGACCGGCCGCCAGGGCGTCGCCGACCGGGTCGGCGCTCGACCGGGCGATCTGGGCCGCGAGCGCCGACGCGAGGCCTGCGTACTCGGCGGCGCCGGCCGTCGTCGGGGACTCCGTGACCGCAGCGTAGAGCCGCGCCGGGCGGCCGCGACCGTGCGCCGGGGCGTTCTCGCTCGTCGCCAGCCCCGCCTCGACGAGGCCCTCGAGGTGCTCGCGCACGGTGTTGGTGTGCTGGTCGAGCGCGGTCGCGACGGAGCTGACGGAGCAGGGCTCGGGCTGAGACGCGAGGACGTCGAGGACCGCGATCCGGGCCTTCGAGAGCCGCGCCGGGCGGACCGCGCGCCGCACGAGCGGCGGGCCGTACCCGGGGCGCGGGGTCGCGGGGTGCTCTGCTCGTCCAGCAGGCTGCGTATTTTCCACGGAATAAAGTGTACTAATGTTTGCCGCGTTGGAGGACCACCCCCACCGCTCCCGGAGGTCTCACGTCATGAGCAGCATCGTCCTGGCCACGTCGGCCGAAGACTCGCACGCGGTCGAGGCCGTCGTCGCCCACCACACCGAGATGAACGTGGCCCTCGGGCTCCTGGTCGAGGCCCTGATCCACGCCGTCGAGTCCGGCACCGCCGCGACCGGCCCCCACCGCCGCCTCGTCGGCTGGACGCGCTCCGACCTGCTGCCGCACGCACAGGCCGAAGAGGCGGCGATGTACCCGCACGCGCGCAGCGACGAGCACGCCCGACTCCTCGTCGACGCGATGATCGCCGAGCACGGCGTGATCGGCGAGCTGGTCGAGGCCCTCGACGCCCTCGACGCCGCGACGAACCCAGTCCGCGCCGCTGCCCACGCCCGCGCGCTCCAGGTGCTGTTCGAGTCCCACATGACCAAGGAGAACGAGCAGATCCTGCCGCTGCTCGCCCTGTCCTCCGACGTCTCGCTCGCCGGGGTCCTCGACGGGATGCACGAGCTGCTCGGCGGGCACTCCCACGGGGAAGGTGGGGAGGCGGCAGCGGGTGGCAAGCCGGGCGGCGCTGGCGGATGCGGTTGCGGCGGCGGTGCGGGGGGTGGCTGCGGTGGCGGCACCTCGGAGGGGGCGCCTGGCGCGGCTGTGGCTGCGGATTCGGAGGCGGGCGGTGCGGTACCGGTGGCCGGGGGCTCGGCCGCCGTCTCTCCCACCCGGGCCGCGGCACCTGCCGCCGCGGGGCGCCCGTGCGGCTGCGGCGGGCACGACGACGCCGGGAACCTCCCGGTGCTCGACGTCCGCGCGGTCCCCCACGCGATCCGGCACGCGACGATCTTCGGAGCGCTCGACGGCATCGCGCCCGGTGCCGGCATGGTGCTGCTCGCCCCGCACGACCCCCTGCCGCTCCTGGCCCAGGTCGACGCCCGCTGGCCGGGCACGTTCACGGTCGACTACCTGGAGCGTGGCCCCGAGACGTGGGCGCTGGCGTTCATGCGCTGAGGCCGCACGGTCGTCAGGAGCCCACCGGGGGCCGCGGCGGGCTCCTGACGACCTGCCCCCTCGAACCTTCTCGAGATGCGGCCGACTGGGGTGGGCTGCGGCTCAGGGCCCCAGCTAGCCTCAACTCGAGCTCTTGACCCCAGGCACCATCAGCACCGCCGAAACCTCCACGTCCACGGAGCCCGCTCCCGCCTCGTCACCGAACCCCTGCCCTGAGACGCGCCACCAGCACTCCCGGCCAGCGGATCACCGCACCGGTGGCCCCGCCGGACCCGCAGTGCCACGATCGGCCTCATGGGCACGAACACCACCGGATGGACCGAGGACACGGCGGAGATCGACGGGCACCGCGTGTTCTACCGGCGCAGTCCCGAGGTCCCCGACGCCCTGCCGATCGTCCACGTGCACGGCTTCGGGATCTCCGGCTCGTCCCTCCTGCCCACGGCCGAGGTCTTGGCCGCACGGGCCACGAACCTCGTCCCCGACCTGCCGGGGCACGGCCGGAGCGAACGGTGGGACTACACCCTCGGCATCCCTGGGCTCGCGCACGCCCTGATCCGCATCCTCGACGCCCTGGGACTCGAGAAGGTCGTGCTGGTGGGCAACTCGATGGGCTGCCCGGTCAGCCTCGAGATCGCGCACAGCGCGCCGGAACGGGTGGACCGCATGGTGCTCGTGTCGCCCGCCGGGGGCCGCCACAACCAGGGGCTCGCACGCGCCGTCGGCCAGCTCGCGCTCGACGGTCCCCGCGAGAGCCCGAGGATGGCACGGCTCGCGGTCCCGGACTACCTGCGGTTCGGGCCCGTCAACACGTTCAACCTGTTCAGCGAGCTCACCCGCTTCCCCTCGTTGGAGCGCATCATCACCTCGACGGTGCCGACGCTCGCCGTCGTCGGGAGCAGAGACCCGCTCATGCCACCACCTGCACGGGTCCGGGAGGTCGGCCGACTGGCGGGGGACCTGACCACGGTCGCCCTTATCGAGGGTGCTGCGCACGCGATCAACTTCAGCCATCCCGGCGAGCTCGCGCACGTGATCGGGTCGTGGCTCGACGGGGTGGAGATCGTCGACGACCCGGACTCCCCCGGCCTGACGCGCGTCCTGCAGCTGCCGCGCAGCTAGCCAGGCTGACACCGTCGGCACGTCGACGTCGGTGGCCAGGACATCAGGACGTCAGGTCGGACGCGTCCCGACGATCTGCTCGACCAGGAGCGCGTGGAGTCGTGGGTCGGCGAGCGGCCGGAAGTGCCCGGGGGTGTCGAGGACGACGTCGTGCGCGCCGTCGAGCGTGCTGCCGGCGGGGATGTGCGGGTCCCAGCGGCTGTGCACAGAGGTGATGCGTGCGTTGACGGCGCGCTCGGCCGCCAGGGCCACGATCGTCGCGTCGCTCGGGATGAACGCCCGGACGGCCGGCGCGACGAACCAGCGCGCGTAGACGGAGCCCGCGAACGGCGTGTTGATCGCGATCATCGACGCGATCCGGCCCGGGCTCTCGCGCACCATGGCGAGCTTGCCGATGAGCCCGCCCTTGCTGTGCGCGACGACGACGACGTCGTGCAGGTCCTGCTCCCGGAGGTACCGCGCGAGGAGGACGGCTCCGTCCGCGACGGGGCGCCGGTTGTCCCGGAGCTCTGGGAGGACGTGGACTGCGACCCCGTGGTCGTGCAGCAGGGTGGCCAGCGGCAGGAGGAAGTGCCAGGACTCGTACACCCCGGGCACGAGGACGACGGGTGGCCCGACAGGCCGGTCGGGGTGGCGGAGGTCGTCGGGACCCACCCGGGAGACGAGACCGGTCGCCTGCCAGCGCAGCACGCAGGCGTAGTCCCGGACGCGCCACCAGGTCCGTCGCAGGCTCAGCCCCAGACGCGGGCCCACGTCCCGGATCCCGTCGCGCATGGCTCCCCTGTCGTCGTCACGTGCGGTCACCGTCGGCGTCGGTTGCGGCCACCCTCGGCATCCGTCAGGGTCGCCCTCGGCGGCCCCCACCCGATCCTGACGCGTCAGGCGCCGAAGCGCGCGTTCGTCGGCACGATCTGCTTGCCGAGCGGCAGCAGCGAGATCGGGATCATCTTGAGGTTCGCGATGCCCAGCGGGATGCCGATGATCGAGACGAACAGCGGGATCGAGGTGACCACGTGCCCGATCGCGAGCCAGATCCCCGCGACGATCACCCAGATCACGTTGCCGATCGTGGAGAACGCCCCGGCCGTGGGCTTGTCGACGACCGTGCGCCCGAAGGGCCACAGCGCGTAGCCCGCGATGCGGAAGCTCGCGATCCCGAACGGGATGGTGACGATCAGGACGCAGCAGACGATCCCCGCCACGACGTACCCGATCGCGAGCCACAGGCCCGCGAAGATCAGCCAGATGACGTTCAGGATCGTGTTCATGCCCCGATTCTCCCCCACGGTCGACGCCGCAGCCCAACCCGGTCCCCGCCGGCCGGCCGTACGCCGCTGGTGCGCGACGCCGTCGGGCAGCGGACGCCGCGGCCCGGGCGACGGGCCCCGAAACTAGACTGCTCCCGTGCCTTCCCCCCACGACGCCCCCCTCGACACGCTCCGCACCGTCGCAGACCGCTACGCCGCGGTCCGCGCCCGCATCGACGCGGCGGCGCTCGCCGCCGGCCGGGCACCCGACGAGGTGCGGCTGCTCGTGGCGACCAAGACGCAAGCCCCCGCGGCGGTGCGCGCGGTCGTCGCCGCGGGTGCGACGCTGATCGGCGAGAACCGCGTCCAGGAGCTCGTCGCCAAGGCACCCGACCTCGCCGACCTGGTCGCGGACGGCTCGGTGCGGGTCCACATGATCGGGCACCTGCAGCGCAACAAGGTCAACCAGGTCCTCGCGACGGCCACGGGAGTCGAGTCGGTCGACTCGCTCGCGCTCGCGGAGGCGCTCGCGAGCCGCTGCGCGCGCGAGGGCCGCACGCTCGACGTCATGGTCCAGGTCAACGTGTCGGGAGAGGAGTCCAAGGCGGGGGTGGGGCCCGACGACGCCGCGCTCCTCTCCCGTCACGTCGCCGCCCTGGAGGGTCTTCGCCTCACGGGGTTCATGACGATCGGGGCGAACTCCCCCGACGCCGCGCTGGTGCGCGCCGGGTTCGAGCGGCTGCGCCGGATACGTGACGAGGTGCTCGCGAGCGGCGCCCCGGGGACGGGAGAGGCGCGCGAGCTGTCGATGGGCATGAGCGGAGACCTCGAGGCGGCGATCGCCGAGGGAGCGACGATCGTGCGCGTGGGGACCGCGGTGTTCGGGGCTCGCCCCCCGGTCGGCTGAGGCGCGCCTGCCCGCCCGTCGGGCACCGCGGCGGCGGAAGGTGGCGGGCCGCCATACTCGTCGTGCTCGAGCCCGGCCCTCTCGCCCGCGACGGGGCACGCGACCCCACGAACGGAGCACGGTGCTTTCCCCTCTCGACATCCCGACCTCCGCCCACCCCGTCACGGCCCGGGACATCGCCTACGCGACCGTGGCTCGGGAGGGGTTCCAGGTGAGTCCGATCGGCGAGTACTCGGCCGTCGGCCAGCGGGGGTCGTCGTTGATCACCTCGACCTTCGGTTACCTCACGGACCGGGCCAGCCAGCTCGTACGTGTCCAGATCAACACGTTCGCGCTGGGCGACGCCGGGGCGGTCGTACGGGTGTCTCGTGTGCGCGCCGACATCGTCTCTTTCGAGCTCGGCGTCTCACCCGCCGACAGGATCGTGGCCGAGCTGCAGTCGCTGGTCGCAGCGGCGCTGCCCGCTCCGGCGGCGCCTGTTTCGGGCGCCGGCACGAGCGACCGGTAGGGACGCCGCGCGGTGGCCCGCGACGCTCGGCCCACCGCGCGCTCAGGCCCCCAGCAGCTCGAGCGCGCGACGCACGCCGGGCGCCCCGGCCCCGCGCAACGCCTCGCGGGCCTCGTCGACGCCGACACCCGCGAGCAGCATCACGAGCGCGACGTGGATCTCGCCCCCCGCCCGTGCGAGGACCTGCTCGCACTCGTCGGTGTCGAGGCCCGTGGCCTGCACGAGCATGCGCACGATGCGGGCGCGGAGCTTCTGGTTGGTCGGGCGGACGTCGATCATGAGGTTCGAGTACGTCTTGCCGAGCCGGATCATGGTCGCGGTCGAGAAGGTGTTGAGCACGAGCTTCTGCGCGGTGGCGGCCTTCATGCGGGTCGAGCCCGTGACGACCTCGGGGCCCGTGTCGAGGAGGATCGCGACGTCGACGCGCGAGGCCAGGCGTGCCTGGGGGTTGGCGCTCACGAGCACGGTCGCGGCGCCTCGCTCGGCGGCGACGTCGAACGCGCCGCCCACGTAGGGGGTGCGGCCGCTGGCCGCGAGGCCCACGACCAGGTCCCCGGCCCGGACCTCGTCGGCGTCGCGTCGTCCGAGCTCGACGTCGTCCTCGGCTCCCTCGACCGCGAGCATCATGGCGCCGGCCCCACCGGCGAGGTGCGCCTCGAACCACTCGTCCCCCACGCCGTAGGTGGGCAGGAGCTCGACCGCGTCGAGGACGCCGAGGCGTCCTGACGTGCCGGACCCGAAGTAGTGGACCTTGCCCCCGCCGCGCAGCGCCGCCACCGCCAGGTCGACGGCCGCGGTGATGTGGTCCGACTGGGCGCGCACGGCGTCGGCGACTCCCGCGTCCTCGTCGGTGATGCGGCGCACGACCTCCGCCGTGGGCAGCAGGTCGATGTCCGTGGTGCGCGGGTTGCGCTCCTCGGTCGGCGACGCGAGACGGAGCACCTCCTGCCAGTCCTCGGCGGCGGAGGCCTGCCCGGCCGAGAGTTCCGCGCGGCTGGCGGGGCGGGTGTCGGTCATCGGTGTGTTCCCTTCGGCATCGGGGCGAGCCCGAACGGGGTGTTGGCCAGCACGAGCCGGCGGATGGGCCCGGTGAACGCGGGCCAGACGAGCGGGGTGGGTGGGGTGAGCGAGCCGAGGACCGCGGCGCGGCGCGCCCCGGTCGAGCGGCGGCGCTGGACTCCCTTGGCGGTGCCGGCGACCCCGTGCGCCGACAGGAAGCCGAGGAGCGCGAAGAGGTACGCCTCCTTGGCGTCGATGGGCATCCCAAGCTGGTCGGCCGTGAGGAGCTCGCAGCCGGCCGGCAGGTAGGCACGCAGGCGCGCGAGGAGCGTCGGGTTGTGCGCGCCGCCGCCCGAGACGACGACGCGGCGCACCTCGCGCGGAGGTTCGGCCGCGGGGTCTGACCCGGGGCGCCGGTCGGCGGGGACAGCCTGGGCCACGCTGAGCAGTCCCTCGGCGATGGTGACCGCGGTGAGCTCGGTGAGGGTCGCGACGAGGTCGGGACCGGTGAGGTCGGGGCGCACGGACGCGAGCTTGCGCGGCACGTAGGTCGCGTCGAACAGCTCGCGGCCGGTCGACTTGGGGGCCTTGGCCGCAAAGTAGGGGTCGTCGAGCAGGGCGCGCAGCGCGGCCTGGTCGACGGTCCCGGCGGCGCCCAGGGCGCCGTCGCGGTCGAACGGTTCGCCCGTGAGCTCGCGGGCCGCCAGGTCGATGAGGCAGTTGCCGGGTCCGGTGTCCCACCCGGTCACGGGCGCCTCGACCTCGCCGACGAGGGTGACGTTCGCGATCCCGCCGATGTTGAGCGCTGCGCTCAGCCCGGCCGGCGCGCCGTCGGGCGACTGCGGGTCGCGGCCGAGCCACAGGGCGTCGAGGACGCTCACGAGGGGCGCGCCCTGGCCGCCTGCGGCGATGTCGGCGACGCGGAAGTCGCTGATGACGGGTCGCTTGGTGCGCTCGGCGATCCAGGCGGCGTTGCCGAGCTGGAGGCTGCCGTGCGCGCGGGCGCCGACGACCCAGTGGTAGAGCGTCTGCCCGTGCGAGGCGACCAGGTCGACGTCGCCACCGGCGACGTCGTCGATGGCCTGGCGTCCGGCGCGGCCGAACTCCTGCCCGATGAGCGTGTCGAGCTGCGTGACCTCGCCCATGTCGACGGCGGCGGGCGGCAGCGCCTTGAGGATGCGTTCGCGCAGCGCGGCGGGCCACTCGTACTCGGTGTGCCCGAGGGGGCGCATGCGCAGGACCCCCTCGGGGCCGAGGTGGAAGTCGGCGGCGGCCGCGTCGATTGCGTCGACCGACGTGCCGGAGGACAGGCCGAGGACGATCATCGGGTCACCTCCGAGGTGAGCGCGGTCAGCTGCCCGACGGCGGCGCGCGCGTTCGCGCGTCCGGTGCCGCAGGCGACGACCACGGTGGTCTGGTCCCCGAACCAGGCGGGGACGGCGTCGGGGAAGCCGGTGTGGACCGCGACGAGGTCGGGCCGGGCGGCGCGCAGGGCGTCGAGCATGCCTGCCTCGCGGCTGCCCGGGACGGGCTCGCGCGTGACGACGACCAGCGGGCGGGTCGGGCCGTCCGCCTGCCGTGCCGAGACCGCAGCGAGCGTGTCCTCCCACCCGGCCTGGTCGGAGAAGGCGTGGAGGGTCGTGTCCGGGAAGGCCGCGAGGATCGCGGTCTGGACGTGCTGGGCGGTGCGCCCGGCGGCGTGGTCGAACCGTTGGCGCAGGTCGACGACGTCGGGCGCGGGGCCGGTCGGGTCGAGGTGCGTGGCGGGACCGTGGAGGCGCACGGCACGCTCGGCGGCCTCCTGCCCGACGACGGCGAGCGCCTCGAGCGCGGCCGTCGCCTCCACGGGACCGCAGGTCGTGCCGGCAGCAGCCTGGAGCTCGCGCACCCGGCGGACCGTGCGTGCGGTGCGTGCCGCGGACTCACGGAGGCGCTCGATCGTGACCCGGCCCTCCTCGACTGCGGCGAGGAGCGCGGTCTGCGCCTGACGGAACAGCGCCTCGTCGTCGCGGCCGACCGTCGTGCCCAGGCACAGCAGGTCCGCGCCGCCCTCGATCGCCTGGACCGCGACCTCGCCGATCCCGTCGCCGCCCGTGACCGCGCCCATGTCGAGGGCGTCGGTGATGATGGGGCCGTCGAAGCCGAGCTCGCGCGCCACGAGGGCGGCAGCGGGCTCGAGCGACACGGGTCGAGGACCGATCGCGGGCACCAGCAGGTGTGCGGTCATGATCGAGTCGATCGCCACGTCGGACTCGAAAGCCCGCACGAACGGCGGCAGGTCGCGCTCGCGGATCGTGGCGAGCGAGTCGTCGACCACGGGCAGCGACAGGTGCGAGTCCACGTCGGTCGCGCCGTGCCCCGGGAAGTGCTTGCCGCACGCCCCGACTCCCGCGCGGTGCAGTCCCTGGACGAACGCTGCGCCGTGCCGGGACACCAGGTCGGGCGTCGCGCCGAACGCGCGCACGCCGACCACCGGGTTCTCGGTCCGGGAGTTGACGTCGAGCACGGGCGCGAGGTCGAGGTCCACGCCCGTCGCGGCGAGCAGGCGGCCGAGCGCGAGCCCGACCCGCTCGGTGAGGTCCACGTCGTCGATCACGCCGAGGGCTGCGGCTCCCGGGATGCTCGACCCCGTCGCGGCCTCGAGCCGGCTGACGTCCCCGCCCTCCTCGTCGACCGCGATCAGCAGGTCGGGCGACACCTCGTGGAGCTGGGCCGAGAGCCGGGCGGTCGTGGCGACGTCGGGCGTGTTGTACGCGAAGTAGATGACTCCCGCGAGCCCCTCCTCGCAGGCCGCGAGGAGCCAGCCCGGGGCGTCCGTCCCCGTGAAACCGGGGAGCAGGACGCCGTTGACGGCGCGCAGCGCGTCGTGGTGCACGGTGGTCATCCCTTCACCGACCCAGCGGTCAGGCCGGAGGACAGGTTGCGCTGCACGAGGACGAAGAAGACGATCACGGGCAGCGTGATGAGGGTCGAGGCGGCCATGACGGCGCCCCAGTCGGTCGTGTTCTCGCCGAAGAACTTCTGCAAGCCGATCGGCACGGTGTACTTGGCCGACTGCTGGAGGAAGGTCAGGGCGAAGATGAACTCGTTCCAGGCGGTGATGAACGAGAAGACGCTCGTGGCGACGACGCCGGGGGCGACGAGCGGCAGCAGGATCTTCCAGAACATGCGGCCCCACGAGGCGCCGTCGAGGTACGCGGCCTCCTCGAGCTCGACCGGGACCGCCGCGACGAACCCGCGCAGCATCCAGATCGCGAACGACAGCGAGAAGGCGATGTAGACGATCGTCAGACCCAGGAGCGAGTTGAGCATGCCGAGGGTGCGCATCTGGAGGAACAGCGGGATGACGAGCGCCTCGAGGGGCACCATCTGCACCATGAGGACGAGCACGAGGATCGACTTGCGGAAGCGGAACCTGAACCGGCTCACCGCGACGGCCGCGAGCAGCGCGAGCACCGACGAGAACACGACCGCGCCGATCGCGACGACGATCGAGTTGCGCAGGTAGTTGCCGAACCCTCCGTCGTCGATCACGGTCACGAAGTTGTCCCACGTGACGCCTGCGGGCAGGAGCCGTGCGCCACGGGTCGCGGCCTCGGGGTCGATCGCCGAGGAGAACATCCAGTACGCCGGGAACAGCGCGAAGGCGAGCAGCGCGACGATGCCCACGACCTTGCCCGCGGTGGGCAGCGGGCGTTTGCGTGCCTTGACCCGCAGGACCTGCGGGGGGCGCGGGGCGTTTCCGTCGATCGATGCGGCCGCCGTGCGACCCGTGCGACCCGCGCGGTCGGCCGTGGGCGGGGTGCTGGACGGGGTACCGGTCAGGGCGCTCACAGCTCCTCCTCCTTGAACAGGGTGCGCATGTACACGACGGTGATCCCGAGCAGGATCAGGGTGAGCAGCACGGCGATCGCCGAGCCCATCCCGTACTTGCCCTGCGCGAAGGACTGGATGTACGACCACACGCCGAGGTTGAAGACCTCCTTGTTGCCGCCGTTGCCGCCGGGCATCAGGTAGATCTGCGTGAAGACCTTGAAGTCCCAGATGGTCGACAGGATCGTGACGACCGCGAAGACGGGGCGCAGGATCGGTGCGGTGATGGTCCAGAACCGGCGCCAGGGCGTGGCGCCGTCCATCATCGCGGCCTCGTGCAGCTCCTTGGGGATCGTCAGCAGGCCCGCGAGGACCGTGATCGCCACGAAGGGGAACCCGTGGTGCACGACGTTGAGGGTCGCGATCGCGTAGAAGCTCAGGCGCTCGGTGAACCAGTTCGTGGTCGCCGGGTCGATGAGACCGACCGAGTCGAGGACCGACGAGACCAGACCGTTGAGGGGGTCGAAGATCCAGATCCACACGTACGTGCCGGTGATGGCCGGTACCGCCCAGGCGACCATGATGGCCGTCGAGCAGATGGTGCGCCAGAACGTGCCGAGGTTGTTGAGGAACAGCGCGACGGCCGTGCCCAGGACCACCGTGAGGACGACGCACGCGACCGCGAAGCCGATCGTGTTGGGCAGGACGACGGTCCACAGGAACGAGTCGCCGAAGATCGCGGCGTAGTTGTCGAACCCGATGTAGTTCGACTCGCCCGAGGCGATCTGACGCAGGCCGTAGTCCTGCAGCGAGATCATCACGACGCGGACCAGGGGCCACAGGAGCAGCACGCCGAGGACGGCGAGCGCGGGGGCCAGGAGCAGCCAGGGGCGCAGCGGGGACTTGTGCCCGAGCAGGCCGCGCATGCCGGAGCGGCGGCGCGGGGTGGACGAGGGGGCCGGGGCCGGAGCCCGGCGCGTCAGCTGGTCGGCCGACGCGCCGGGAACCGAGTGCAGATCTGCCATGGGCTCGTCAGGACCCGAAGGTCTCGTTCATGTCGGCGGCCGCGGTGTCGGCGGCCTCCTGCACCGTGGCGCTGCCCGAGAGGATCGACTGCAGCATCGTCTCGACCGTCTTCTTGCCCTGGATCTGGCCGTAGAGCGGCGTCACCGGGACCGAGGCGCCGGCCTCGACCATCTGCTGGGCGAACGGTGCGACGAGCGGGTCGTTCTCCTCGATGACCTTCTCCAGGAGCGAGGTCTGGCCGGGGAAGTAGCCGGACTGGTTGCCCCACTCCTGCGCGAACTTGCCGGTCGTCATCATCTCGACGAACTCCCACGCGAGGTCCTGCTTCTCGCTGGCCGCGAAGACGCCCAGGTGCGAACCGCCGAGGAACGAGTCCGACAGGCCGTCGGTCTCACCCGGGATGGGGAACGCGCCGATCTTGTCGGCCATGTCCGGGACGTCCGTGAGGATCTTGCCCGGCGTCCAGCTGCCGGAGATCATCATGCCGACGTTGCCCTGCTCGAAGTTCGACAGGAGGTCGGTCTCCTTCCAGGTCGTCGCGGCCGCGGTCGACAGACCCGCGTCGGTCGCGAGGCCCGTGTAGAACTCGAGGCCCTTGACGGAGTCCGCGGAGTTGATCTCGGACTTCCAGGTGTCGCCGTCCTTGACGGCCAGGTCGCCGCCCGCACCCCAGATGAAGGGCATGGCGCCGTACTGGGAGTCACCGGCGATCGGGAAGGGGATGAGGCCCGGGTTGGCGGCCTTGAGCGTCTCGGCCGCGGCCTGGAGCTCTGCCCACGTCGTCGGGACCGCGATGCCGGCCGCCTCGAAGAGGTCCTTGCGGTAGATGACCGAGCGCACGCCGGCGTACCAGGGCATGCCGTACTGCGCGCCGTCGAGCGTCGCGGACTCGACGAGACCGGGCACGAGGTCCTCCTCGAGGCCCGCGTCCTTGATCCTGTCGGTCAGGTCGGACAGCGCGCCGACGTCGGCGAACTCACCGGTCCAGGTGGTGCCGAGCTCGGCGACGTCCGGCGTGGTGTTGCCCGCGATGGAGGTCGTGAACTTGTCGTGGGCGCTGGCCCAGGGCTGGAACTCGATCTGGAGGTCGGCGCCGGTCTCTTCCTTGAACGCGGTGGTGACCTCGTCGAAGAAGGCGTCCCCGTCGGGGTTGGTGCCTTCCATGATCCAGACGGTGAGGGTCTCGCCGGTGTGGTCGGCGGAGGCTGCGTCCCCCGTGGCCTCGCCGCCGCCGTTGTCCCCACCGCCACATGCGGTGAGGCCGAGCGCCAGGAGGAGGGTGCCCGTGACGGCCACCGTGCTGCGTCGCTGCATGCCGTGACTTCCTTTCTGGTCGGCTGCCGCGTCGCGGCCAGCCGTTCGTCCCTGCGGACCTGATCGTTCGTGGGGGCGTCGGATCGTCGACGCCCTTCGACTCTGAAACAAACTTACATCAGGTTGGGTGTTCGTGAAGATTACCGCCAACCACGGGCAGAGGGAAGCCGGTCGCGAAGTTGTGACCTGTTGGTAACCTCGGCGACCCGGCGCCACCTCCGCCGCCCGGCGGCTACCGCGTCACGGCACGCGCGCGGTCCACTCCTCGGTCCCGAACTTCGTGCGCACGAGCTCCTCGGCCTGCGCGCGCTCGTCGGACGTCACCGCGCCCTCGACCGTGCGGTAGCGCGACCGGAAGTGCGCCTTGAAGGCCTCGATGACCTCCTCGCGCGCCATGCCGGTCTGCGAGCGCACCGGGTCGACGCGCTTGTTGGCGCTCTTGGTGCCCTTGTCGCTCATCTTCTCGCGGCCGATGCGCAGGACCTCGAGCATCTTGTCGGCGTCGATGTCGTACGCCATGGTGACGTGGTGCAGCACCGCTCCCCCGCGCAGGCGCTTCTGCGCGGCGCCCGCGATCTTGCCGGCCGGGGACGCGATGTCGTTGAGCGGCTTGTAGGTGGCGTGCACGCCGACGTCGGCGAGCGCCCCCAGCACCCAGTCGTCGAGGAACGCGTACGAGCGCTCGAAGCTCAGGCCTTCGACGAGCGAGGCCGGGACGGTCAACGAGTACGTGATGGTGTTGCCGGGCTCGACGAACATCGCCCCGCCGCCCGAGATCCGGCGCACCACGGTGATGCCGTGCTTCGCGGCCCCCTCGGGGTCGACCTCGTTCTTGAGCGACTGGAAGGACCCGATGATGACGGCGGGCGCCCCCCACTCCCAGATGCGCAGCGTGGGGCCACGCCGTCCGGCGTCGAGCTCCTCGGTGAGGACCTGGTCGAGCGCGAGGTGCATCGCGGGCTGCTCGGGCCCCTCGTGGATGATCTCGAAGACGTGGTCGTCCCAGCCGGTCGCGTGACCGAGCGCGCGACGCACGGCGATCGCGACGGCCTCGGGCGAGAACCCGACCATGGTGATGTCGTCGGTCAGCACGGCCTCGATCGCACGCGTCAGGTCTGCGACGGTCGATGTCTCGGGCAGCCCGGTCAGGGCGGCGTTGATGTCGTCGAGCGCGTCGTCGGGCTCGAGGAAGAAGTCTCCGCTCAGCGCGACGCGGGACAGCCTCCCTTCGTCGGTCTCGACGTCGACCGCCACGAGCTTGCCACCGGGAACCTTGTACTCGCCTCTCATGGGCTCCACGGTACGTGCCGCGGGGCGCGACCCGGCGCTCCGCGGGTCGCCCGGACGCCGGGACACCTGGTGACCTGGCCCACAGGGACGAGTAGCCTCCAAGCAGCAGGCCGCTGACCGAGGGCCGGGTCGACAGGGCCGGCCAAGGGCACCGCAGGACCTCCGTGCGCGAGCCCGGGTGAACCCGTTGGCACTTTTCTCCGCCCCGTGGCGCCACCGTGAAACTTCATGCCACAATGAGGCGTGACCAGCGCGCAGGACCACGACCCCGCCCTCCCGGAGGCCCGTGCAGACGCCCGGACGGCGCCGACGGGCCCCTCCCGCTGGATCGTCGCGATCGACGTCGGCGGGAGCGGCAGCCGCCTCCTCGCGGCCAGGCTCGGTGACGACACCACAGCCGACGCCGGCCCCGACGCGCACCGCACGAGCCTCACCGGACGCCCGGTCGCGATCGGCCCCGGCGGCAGCGACGTCGCCGAGGTCGTGCACGACCTCGGCGCGGCGTTCGTCGCCGCCTGGGCCGAGGCCCACGGCGAGCCCCCCGTGGTCGCGGCCGCCGCGGTCGGCGCGACGGGCGTCGCGACCCTCGTCCCGGACCCGACCGTCGTGCACGACGCGCTCCGCGCGAGCCTCGGCGCCGAGCGCACCGCGGTCGCCGCCGACGCCGTGACCGCCCACCTCGGAGCGCTCGGCGGCCGTGCCGGGGCGGTCGTCGCGGTCGGCACCGGCACGATCGCCCTGGGCACGGACCTCGCGGGCACCTGGCGGCGCGTCGACGGCTGGGGACACCTCCTCGGCGACCTCGGCTCGGCGTCGTGGATCGGGGCGCACGGGCTGCGGGCGGCGCTCGCCGCGCACGACGGGCGCTCCACGGGTGGCTCGCGCCCGCTGCTCGCCGCCGCCACGACGCGGTTCGGCCCCGCCCCGAGCTGGCCCGCACAGCTCTACACCCGCCCCGACCGCGCCCAGGTCCTCGGGTCGTTCACTCCCGACGTCGCGGCAGCCGCCGCCGCGGGCGACCCGGTGTCCGCGGCGATCCTCACCGAGGCCGGCCGGCACCTGGCCGAGTCGCTCGCGGCAGCCCTCGTTCCCGGGCTGCCGCCGCGCGCCGCGGCCACGGGCGGGGTGCTCAACGCCGGTCCCGCCCTGACGGGCGCGCTCGCGCGCCGCTTCGCCGCGCTGCGTCCCGACGCCGAGCTCGTCCCTTCCGCGGGCACCCCGCTCGACGGCGCGCTGCACCTGGCCCGGCTGATGGCCGAGGGCCCCGGCGGCACCGGTGCGATCGTCGCGCACGAACCGTGGCTGAGCCTCGCGGGCCTCCCCCCGGAACCCGCATCCGCCCCGGGCCCCGAACCGACAGCCGCACCGACAGCCACCCCGCACCGATCACAGGAGATCCGACATGACAGGTGATGGACTCGTCCGCATCCGGCAGGCCCTGCCGACCCTCCGCCCGGCCGAGGCCCGGATCGCGGAGGCCGTGCTCGCGGACCCGACCGCCGTCGTCGGGTCCACGATCAACGAGCTCGCCGCGCGGGCAGGCGCCTCGCAGGCGACGGTCGTGCGATTCTGCCGGGCGATCGGCTACGCGGGCTACCCCGAGTTCCGGATCGATCTCGCCCAGGCCACGTCGCGCCGCGAGATGGAGCTCGAGCGCTCGAACGTCGCGCACGGCGAGATCAACGAGACCGACACGGCCGAGGACGTCGTCGCGAAGATCGCGTTCCACGAGGCGCGGACGATCGAGGAGACCGCGCGCATGCTCGACCTCGGCGCGCTCGAGCAGGTCGCCGCGGCGGTCGCGGCCGCGCCCAGGGTCGACGTGTTCGGCGTCGGGTCGAGCCAGCTCACCGGGCAGGACCTCGCGCAGAAGCTGCAGCGCATCGGGCTCGTGTGCTTCGCCGCGCCGGACCCGCACCTCCAGCTCCAGTCCGCGGCGCTCCTGCGCCCGGGCGCGGTCGCGATCGGGATCTCGCACAGCGGGCAGACGGTCGAGACGAACCACGCGCTCGCGATCGCGCAGGCGCGCGGCGCGACGACCGTCGCGATCACGAACTTCCCCGAGTCCCCCCTGGGGCAGGAGGCCGGCATCGTCCTGGGTACCACGGCGCGCGAGACGCAGTTCCGCTCGGGTGCCCTGTCGAGCCGCATCGCGCAGCTCGCGGTCGTCGACTTCCTGTTCGTGCGCGTCGCCCAGCGCCTGTACGAGCAGACCAGCGCCAACCTCAAGGCGACCTACGACGCGGTCCAGCCCCACCGGCTCGACGGGGAGCGCAAGGCCCGAGCATGAGCGTCTCCGCCGCGACGACGCGGGCCCTCGAGATCCGGACCGACCTCCTGACCCGGGTCGCCCAGGCGCACGACGCCTCGCACTACCTGCTGCGCCCCGAGGCGGTGGCCCGCGCCCACGACGTGCCCGACGTCGTCGCCGCCTTCGCCGAGGCCCGTCGCCGGGGGCTCCCGGTCACGTTCCGCTCGGGCGGGACGAGCCTGTCGGGACAGGCCTCGGGCGCGGGCCTGCTCCTCGACACGCGCACGCGCTTCACGCGCGTCGACGTGCTCGACGACGGCGCCCGCGTGCGCTGCCAGCCCGGCGTGACGCTGCGCTCGGTCAACGGGCGGCTCCTGCGTCACGGGCGGCGGCTCGGCCCCGACCCGGCGAGCGAGATCGCGTGCACGATCGGTGGGGTCGTCGCCAACAACTCCTCGGGCATGGCCTGCGGGACGGTCGACACCGCGTACCGCACGATCGAGTCGATGACCCTGGTCCTGCCCAGCGGGACCGTGCTCGACACGGGCGCCCCGGACGCGGACGAGCGGCTGCGGGTCCTCGAGCCCTCGCTGCACCGCGGCCTGGCCGAGCTGCGCGACCGGGTGCGCGCGAGCGCGTCGATGCGCGCCACGATCGCGCACCAGTACTCCATGAAGAACACCATGGGCTACGGCGTCAACGCGTTCGTGGACCACGACTCCCCCGTCAAGATCCTCGAGCACCTGGTCGTCGGGTCGGAGGGGACGCTCGCGTTCGTGGCGGACGTGACCTTCCGGACCGTGCCGCTGCTGCCCGCGGCCTCGACCACCCTCCTGGTCTTCGACGCGCTCGAGCACGCGACCGACGCCCTGGCGACCATCACCGACTCGGGTGCGCGGGCGATCGAGCTCCTCGACGCGGCCTCGCTCCGCGTCGCCGCCGCCGACCCGCTCGCCGACGCGTCGATGCGGGCCTTCGCGGCCGCGACGACCCAGACGGCCCTGCTCGTCGAGTACCAGGCCACCACCGCCGACGGCCTCGAACCGTTCGAGGAGGCCGCGCGCCGTGTCATCGGCGACCTCGCCCTCGTGACGCCTGCTGAGCTCACGCGCGACCCCGCGGCTCGCGGGCGCCTGTGGCGTGTGCGCAAGGGCCTGTACACCGCGGTGGCCGGCGCCCGCGCGCCGGGCAGCACGGCCTTGCTGGAGGACCTGGTCGTCCCGGTCCCCGACCTCACCGCGACGGTCGGCGACCTGGGCGGGCTCTTCGAGCGGCACGGCTACGACGACGCCGTGACGTTCGGGCACGCCAAGGACGGCAACCTGCACTTCATGATCACCCCGCGCCTGTCCGACGACGGCGAGCTCGACCGGTTCGCGGCCTTCACCGAGGACATGGTGACCCTGGTGCTCGACCGCGGCGGCTCGCTCAAGGCCGAGCACGGCACGGGCCGCATCATGGCGCCGTTCGTCCGGCGGCAGTTCGGGGACGACCTCTACGCCGTGATGCGCGAGGTCAAGGCGCTGTGCGACCCGACCGGACTGCTCAACCCGGGAGTCCTCCTCACGGACGACGACGAGGCGCACCTGGCGCACCTCAAGCTCGTGCCGCCCGTCGGGACGTCCGCGGCAGGAGACCTGGCCGAGGTCGTCGACCGGTGCGTCGAGTGCGGCTACTGCGAACCCGCGTGCCCCTCACGGACGGTCACGACGACCCCGCGCCAGCGCATCGCCCTGCTGCGCGAGATGGTCACGGCTCCTCCGTCCGAGCGCGCGGAGCTCGAGCGCGCCTACGAGTACTCGGCCGTCGACACGTGCGCCGTGGACTCGCTGTGCGTGACCGCGTGCCCGGTCGGGATCGACACGGGCAAGGTCATGAAGGTCCGGCGCGCACAACGGCACGGAGCCGTCGTCCAGCGCGCAGGGCGGGTCGCGGCCGAGCACTGGGGCGGCGCGGTCACGGGCCTGCGCGGGGCGCTCGGCGTCGTCGGCCACCTGCCCACCCCGCTCGTGACCGCGGCCTCGAAGGTCGGGCGCTCGGTGCTGGGTGCGGACGTCGTGCCGCTCGTCGGGGCGGACCTGCCCGGGCCTGGACCGCGTCGCGTGGCGTCGGCCGGGGCCGTCACCGATGCGTCCGTCGTCTTCTTCCAGTCCTGCATGGGCTCGCTCTTCTCCCCCGCCGCGGCCTCTCCCAGCCCGGGCGGCGTGGGCCCGGCGTTCCTCGCGCTGTGCGAGCGCGCCGGGATCACGGTCGCGATCCCTGAGGGGATCGCGGGGCTGTGCTGCGGCACGCCCTGGGTCTCCAAGGGTCTGACCGACGGCGCCGCCGCGATGGCCGAGCGGACCTTCGACGCGCTCTGGGCCACGACCGACGGCGGCCGCCTGCCCGTCGTCTCGGACGCGTCGAGCTGCACGCACGGCCTCGAAGGGGTCGGGTCCCACCTGTCCGGCGAGGCGCGCGAGCGGTTCGAGCGGCTGCGCGTCGTGGACGCCGTGACGTTCGTGCGCAGCGACGTCCTGCCCGCGCTCGAGGCGAGCGGCCGCTCCCCCCGGGCCGTCGGAACCACGCTGGGCTCGATCGTCCTGCACCCGACGTGCTCGTCGATCCACCTGGGGGTCGTCGGCGACCTCGAGGCGGTCGCGCGCGCGGTGGCCGACGACGTCGTGCTCCCGCTCGACGCGGGATGCTGCGGGTTCGCCGGCGACCGCGGCATGCTCCACCCCGAGCTCACGGCGGCGGCGACGCGCGCCGAGGCCGCCGAGGTCGCGGCCCACGCACGCGATCACGGCACCGCCGACGCGTACGCGTCGAGCAACCGGACGTGCGAGATGGGCCTGAGCCGGGCGACGGGGCAGGACTACGTGCACGTCGTCGAGCTGCTCGAGGCGGCCACCCGTCCCTGACGGGTCCCGCACCCCGACGTGTCAGAAGGAGCGTGACCCGGAGGTCACGCTCCTTCTGTCACGTCAGCGCCCGGTGGAGGGGCGCAGGCTCAGCGCGGCTGCACGTCCGCGTGGATCAGCCCGTAGATCGCGGAGTCCGTCAGCGCCTCCCAGGCCGCCTCGATGAGGTTCGGCCCGACGCCCACCGTCGACCAGGACGTCGCCCCGTCGGTCATCTCGATGAGGACGCGCGTGATGGCGTCCGTACCCTGCTCGGTGTCGAGGATGCGGACCTTGAAGTCGATCAGCTCGAACGCCTCGATCTCCGGGTACACACGCCGCAGCGCGAGCCGCAGCGCATGGTCGAGCGCGTTCACGGGCCCGTTGCCCTCACCCGTCTTGACGATGCGCTTGCCACCGGCGTGCAGCTTGACGGTCGCCTCCGCCGTCGCCTCGGTGCCACGTCCCCCGGCCCGTTCGACGATCGTGCGCCAGCTCTCGACCCGGAAGAACTGCGGCCGCTCGCCCGCGATCTCCTCGCGCAGCAGCAGCTCGAACGAGGCGTCGGCCGCGTCGTAGGTGTACCCGCGGGCCTCGGCCTCCTTGACCCGGTGCGTCACGCGCGAGAGGACGTCGCCCTGGTCCGACAGGTCGAAGCCCATCTCGCGGCCCTTGAGCTCGATCGAGGCGCGGCCCGCCATGTCCGAGATGAGCATGCGCATGTCGTTGCCGACGAGCGTGGGCTCGATGTGCTGGTAGAGGTCCGGGTCGACCTTGATCGCCGAGGCGTGCAGCCCGGCCTTGTGCGCGAACGCGCTCGCCCCGACGTACGGCTGGCGCGCGTACGGGGAGATGTTGGTGATCTCGCTGATCGCGTGCGCGATGCGCGTGGTCTCCTGCAGGCCGCCGTCGACGAGAAGGCTCCGGCCGTGCTTGAGCTCGAGGTTCGCGACGACCGTGATGAGGTCGGCGTTCCCCGTGCGTTCGCCGTAGCCGTTGACGGTCCCCTGGACGTGCGCGGCGCCTGCGGCCACGGCCGCGAGCGAGTTCGCGACCGCGCAGCCCGAGTCGTTGTGCGCGTGCATCCCGAGCAGCGGCTCGCCGGCACCGGCGTGCAGCCCGTGCGGGATCCCGACGGCGTCGCGCAGCTCCGTGACGATCTCGCCTACCCACTCGGGCAGCATGCCGCCGTTGGTGTCGCAGAGCGCGACGACCTCGGCCCCCGCCGCGAACGCGGCCTCGACCGCCGCACGCGAGTAGGCGGGGTCGAACCGGTAGCCGTCGAAGAAGTGCTCGGCGTCCAGGACAACGCGGCGCCCCTCGGCCACGAGGAACGTGACGGTGTCGGTGATCATGGCGAGGTTCTCGGCGCCCGTGGTCCGCAGCGCACGCTCGGCGTGGCGGAGGTCGGACTTGGCGACGAGCGTGACCACGGGCGCCTGCGATGCGACGAGCGCCCGGACCTGCTGGTCGTCGGCGGCCCTGATCCCGGCCTTGCGGGTCGCGCCGAACGCGGCCAGCACCGCGTTCTTGAGCGTGAGCTCCTTCGCGGCGCGCGCGAAGAAGTCGGTGTCCTTGGGGATGGCCCCGGGCCAGCCGCCCTCGATGAACCCGACGCCCAGCTCGTCCAGGAGCGGGGCGATCGCCAGCTTGTCGGCGACCGAGAGGTTCATGCCCTCCTGCTGCGCGCCGTCGCGCAGGGTCGTGTCGTAGACGTGGAACGTCGAGGATGCGCTCGCTGTGGCAGGAGCTACGGGGTTCACCTGGGAAGTCATCGTGCCGCTCTCTGGGGAGAATCTCGGGGTCCAGCGGTGCCGCCTGGGCGAGACCACTCTAGGTGGATCGGGCGGGACTCTTCCGCGCACGACCGGTTCCTCCTCGGTCCCACGCGCCGGGCGGTCGCTCTCGTGAAGCTCGTACCCGGCGCTTCGAAGCCCGACGGGGGTGGTGTCAGGCAACAAAAAAACCCCCCGAGGGTGCGGGAGGTTTGCGCGTCCGGTGTGGTGGCCGGGCGCGCTACTCGATAATGAGGTGGGAGACGAGGTGTGTCACAGGACACATGCTGCCACAGCAGACGCCAGGATGGAACGGTGTCCACGGACTGAGCATGCCACCCAGCGAGCGCCCGGAACGACAGCCTGCAACGACAGGAGACGCATCATGAGCGACCCGAACTTCCCGCCCCGCGGCAACGTCCCGCCGCCCGGATCCCCCGGCTACCACCCCCAGGCGGTCCCGCCCGCGATCCCGCCCACGGTGCCGCCGGACCCGCACGTCGACTTCCCGGCGCCCCACGAGCCCGTCAATCCTGCCGACCCACGCCTCGCGGTCGAGGTCGGCAGGTTCTGGGCCGGGGCCGCCGCCACGGCCCTGGTCGCCGCGCTCATCGGCCTCGTCGCCGTGATCATCCTCGAACGGATCTTCTCGTTCACGCTCGTCCCCCCGCCGGACATCTTCTCGACCGCCTCGCACCAGGCCGCGTTCGCGATCGACGGCGCGATCCTCGCCCTGCTCGCGGCCGGGCTGCTGCACGTGCTGATCCTCACGACCCCGCGCCCACGGGCGTTCTTCGGCTGGATCATGGCGCTCGTGATCGTCGTCATCACGGCCCTGCCGTTCGCGTGGACCACGGACACGACGTCAGCCGTGCTGTCGGGGCTCGTGAACCTGCTGATCGGGGTCGCCGTCTGGTCGCTGCTCGCGGGGGTCGCGGGCCGCACGATCGTGCGCCGACCGGCCTGAGCAGGCCGAGACGCTGAGTGCGGAGCAGCTGGCGCAGATCGAGTCGATCGGCGACAGCTGCTCCGCACCCAAGGGTCGGTGAACGGGCGGATCAGGCCAGGCGCGTCATCCAGCCGTGGCGGTCCGCCGCCCGGCCGTTCTGGATGTCGGTGAGCTCACCGCGGATCGCGAGAGTCAGCTCCCCCGCGCCGCCGTCGGCGATCGTGTGGTCGAAGTTCGAGCCGCCCAGGCGGCCGATCGGCGTGACGACCGCGGCCGTGCCGCACGCGAACACCTCGGTCACCGCGCCGGACCGGATGTCGGCGAGGAGCTCCTCGAGCGGGATGCGCCGCTCCGTGACCTCGTGGCCGCGGTCGTTGAGGAGCTGGATGATCGACGAACGCGTCACGCCCTCGAGGATCGACCCCGTGAGCTCGGGCGTCTCGACCGACCCGTCGGCCTTGACGACGAACACGTTCATGCCGCCGAGCTCCTCGAGGAACGTGCCCGTCGACGAGTCGAGGAAGCAGACCTGCTCGAAGCCCTTCTCCTGCGCGAGGGTCTGCGGCAGGAGGCTCGACGCGTAGTTGCCGCCGCACTTGGCGTCGCCCGTGCCACCGGCACCGGCACGGCTGAACTCGCGGTCGACCCAGATCGACACGGGCTTGACGCCGCCCGAGAAGTACGGGCCCACGGGCGAGGCGATCACGAGGTACTCGGCCTCGAGCGAGGCACGCACACCGAGGAACGACTCCGAGGCGTACATGAACGGACGCAGGTACAGGCTCGCCTCCTCGCCGCTCGGGACCCACTCGATGTCCGTGCGCACGAGCGCCGTGATCGAGCCGATGAAGTCGTCGACCGAGAGCGCCGGCAGCGCCAGACGGTGGGCCGACCGGGCGAACCGGGCCGCGTTGGCCTCCGGCCGGAACGTCCACACGGACCCGTCCTGGTGCCGGTACGCCTTGAGTCCCTCGAAGATCTCCTGGGCGTAGTGCAGCACCGCGGTCGCGGGGTCGAGCTGGAGGGGGCCGTACTTCTCGATGCGGCGGTCGATCCATCCGTCGGTCGAGTTCCAGCTGATCCGGGCCATGTGGTCCGAGAACACGGTGCCGAACTTCGGGGCGGAGATCGCGGCCGCCCTGGCCTCGGGGGAGGTCGGGGTGTCCGAGGTGCGGATGTCGAAGAGCGCGACGAGATCCTCGGCCGAGGAAGCGGGCTGCGCTGTGAGGGGGGAAGTCATGTCATGGGCCTTTCACCTGGCGACCCGGGTGGGTTCCTCGCCTAGTTTTCCATGACCGAGCGCCGTTCGGCGCCCGCAGGGCGGGCGAGAACTCCCGGGCCTTCGACGAGGACGTGGGAGCGGTGAGGACGGCAGAGGGTGCGCACCGCCGTCGGGACCCTGAGCGGGAGCCCGACGGCGGTGCGACGGCAGGTCGGAAGGACCGATCAGCCGGCGACGCGGGCGGCGAGCTCGCGCCCCACCTCGGCCGTCGACCGTACTCGGGTCCCCCGCTCGGCGAGGTCCGCGGCGACCGCGGCCTCGACGCGCTGCGACTCCTCGGCGAGGCCGAGGTGGTCGAGCAGCATGGCGACGGACAGGACCGTGGCGGTGGGGTCCGCCTTGCCCTGGCCCGCGATGTCGGGGGCCGAGCCGTGCACCGGCTCGAACATGGAGGGGGCCGTGCGGTCGGGGTTGATGTTGGCCGAGGCCGCGAGGCCGATGCCGCCGGTGATCGCGGCGGCCTGGTCCGTCAGAATGTCGCCGAACAGGTTGTCGGTGACGATGACGTCGAATCGCGACGGGTTCGTCGTGAGGAAGATCGTGGCGGCGTCCACGTGCAGGTAGTCCGTGGTGACGTCCGGGAACTCGGCGTTGACGGCCTCGACCGTGCGGCGCCACAGGTGACCGGCGTGGACCAGGACGTTGTGCTTGTGCACGAGCGTCAGGTGCTTGCGGGGGCGCGCCTGGGCGCGGGCGAACGCGTCACGCACGACGCGCTCGACGCCGAAGGCCGTGTTCACGGAGACCTCGGTCGCGATCTCGTGGGGCGTGCCGACGCGCAGCGCCCCGCCGTTGCCGACGTAAGGCCCCTCGGTGCCCTCGCGGACGACGACGAAGTCGATCTCGCCCGGGTCCGCCAGCGGGGACGTCACACCGGGGTAGAGCTTGCCGGGGCGCAGGTTCACGTAGTGGTCCAGCGCGAAGCGCAGCTTGAGGAGCAGCCCGCGCTCGAGGACGCCCGACGGGACCGTCGGGTCGCCGATCGCACCGAGAAGGATCGCGTCGTGCGTGCGGATCGCGGCGAGGTCCTCGTCGGTGAGGGTCTCGCCGGTCGCGTGCCAGCGGCGCGCGCCGAGGTCGAAGGGCGTCGTGGAGACCTTGACGTCCGAGCCTGAGAGCGCCGCCTCGAGGACCGCGAGGCCCTGCTCGACGACCTCGATACCGATGCCGTCTCCGGCGACCACTGCCAAGTCGATGTTGCGCGTCATGCCCCGAACGCTACGCCCCGGGCCAGCCCTCGGGACGCCCATCTCACGCCTTGAGCGAGTCCGAGCGAGAGAATCGCACGATCCCGCGGATCGAGCGCCGCCGCCTCGCCTGGTCGCGCTCCCATGGCAAACTCGACCGACTGCGCGACGCTGGATGGTGTAAGGAACGCGCCGCACCTGTCGACTTGCGCAATCCGCCAGAGTACGCAACTCTTAGGAAACTTTCCTAAGATGCTGGCAGAGAGGCCACCACGCCGTGTCCCGCACGCACGTCCCGGGGACCCCCGGGTTGCTCCGCACGATCAACGACCGCGCCGCGCTCGAGCTGCTGCTCGACACCGGCCCCATGACCCGGTCGCAGATCGGAGACCTCACCGGCGTCTCCCGTCCGACATCCTCCCAGATCGTGGCACGCCTGGAGTCCGCGGGTCTCATCGAGCCCACGGGAGCCGTCCAGGGAGCCCGCGGCCCGCAGGCGGTCACGTACGCCGCGCGCACCGACGTCGTCGTCGGGCTGGCGCTCGACGTCCTTCCCGGAGGGGTGCAGGCCCGCATCGTCGACGCCCACGGCACCGTCCTCGGCGGCGCCGAGGTCCCCACCTCGGACGACCGCACGGCCGTGAGCGACGTCCGCGCGGCGTGGGACGCCGCCTGTGCCGACGCACGGGTTCCCGTCGAACGGGTGGGCGCTGTCGTCGTCGGGGTGCAGGCCGCGGCCGACCCGACGACCGGAGACCTCTGGCTCGTCGGCGACCTGCCGGGATGGCCTCGCCTCGCCGTCCGATCCCTCCTCGAGGAGGAGTTCGGCGTCCCCGTCCACATCGAGAACGACGTCAACCTCGCCACGATCGCCGAGCACGACGCAGGCCGGTGCGACGACCCGAGCTTCTCGCTGCTCTGGATCGGCGGAGGCATCGGCCTCGGGACGCTCATCGACGGGCGGCTCCACCACGGCGCGACGGGCGCCGCCGGTGAGCTCGGCTATCTCCCCGTACCCGTGACCGTCCGCGAGTACGACGACCACTCGGTCAACCTCCAGGACCTCGTCGGTGGCCGGCGGTTCGAGGAGCTCGCCGAGCGGCACGGCGTGCCCGGCGACGGCTACACCGACTACCTCGCGGCCATGATCGCCGACCCGGACAGCCCCGCGGTCGTCGCGCTCGTCGAGGACTTCGGACGCCGCCTCGCCACTGTCGTCCAGCCGGTCGTCGCGGTCGTCGAACCCCACGTCGTCGTGCTCAGCGGCCCGACGTGCATCGCGGGCGGTCAACGCCTCGCCGACGTGACACGCAGCCACCTCACGGACACCGAGCAGGGAGTGGCGTCGATCGTCCCGACCCTGGCCCCCTCGGACCCCGTCCTGCGCGGCGCACAGGCGGTCGTCGCGGCCGACGTGCGCACCCTCCTGCTCGACCGCGTCTCGACCCACCTCACGGACCAGGGCACGCACGGCGTGCCGGTCCAGACGGTGCGCGCGGCCGCGGCACACCTCGGCGCCCCGGCGCCCACACACTCGGGGTAGTTCCTCTCACTGCCCCGACGGGCGGTGGTCGCGGCCTGGGACGGCGACCACCGCTCACCCCTCGGCCGTCGAGCACGGCGCCCGACGACGTCGCTCCCGTCCCGCAGCACCTCACCCGTGAGGGGCTCCGGGCACGCCGCCCCCGGGCAAGTCGGACGGCGCCGCGCCGCGGCTCACCGCTGGCGCGGGAACCGCAGCTCGAACCGTTCGCAGACCACGGGCATGTCCTCGCGGAACTCGTGGTCCACCAGGACCCGTGTGAAGTACCTCTTGTGACCGGCGCGCCAGGACTCGAGCGTCCGGTCGTCCTCACCCTCGGCCGCCGCGAAGTCCGCCGAGACCTGGTCGAACGGGACGACCTCGACCGACGTCGTGCGGATGAGGGCCCGCGGGTGCCCGTCGCCGTCGAGGATGATCGAGAGCTCGCCGACCTGCGGCAGCGGCACGTCGTCGCCGTACTCCCAGTGCGACGACGACGTCGCGGTCTTGTCGCCCGACAGCACCGCCGCGAGCAGTCCGTCGGCGAGCGCGGGGTTGTCCCCGAAGGACCACGCGGGCGGTGGCACGGTCGCCGAGATCCCGAAGCCGGTCACGACGCCCACCTTGCCCTCCCCCGCACGGACGCGTGCGGTCTCCCAGAACTCGAGGATCTCCTCGCCGCGCGGATCGTCCTCGACCGGGGCGGGGTTCTCGACCGGGGGAACGCCCGGCGCTGCCTGAGGCACCCGCTCGGTGCCCTCGCTCGTGCTGTCCGGTCCGCGGTCGTCGTGGTGGCTCATACGTCCATGGTGGACCACGGACCCCCGAAGTGCCCGTCTTGTCGTGCTTTGACCGACGGGGTGTCGGCGATTCCACCCTGTCCCCACGGTCACCGTCGGCGGGTGCGGCCGTCACCCTCGGCAGCACCCACCCGAGGTGACACGAGCACCCGAGGAGGCTCCGCCGTCGGTCATCGGAGCAGCACGTGGGCGAGCCGGACGCACAGAGGCGGGCGGCGCCTGCCTCGCGAACGTGGTCGGGTCTGGCGGGAGGCCGCCAGGCCGGACGGAAGATCGCGCGGTAGGTGCCGCCCGCCTCGAAGGTGAGTCACTCACCCGCCGAACGGCGAGGGTCAGCGACCGACAGAACCCTCGGTGTAGTCGTCGTCGCCCGACTTCGCCCACGCGAACATCCCGCGCAGCTCGCGGCCCGTGGCCTCGATCGGGTGCGCCTCGCCCTTGGCGCGGAGCTCCTTGAACTCGGGGGCGCCCGCGTCCTGGTCGTCGATGAAGCGCTTGGCGAACGCGCCGTTCTGGATGTCCCCGAGGACGGCCTTCATGTTCTCCTTGACCCGCGGGTCGATGACGCGGGGGCCCGAGACGTAGTCGCCGTACTCGGCGGTGTCGGACACCGACCAGCGCTGCTTGGCGATGCCGCCCTCCCACATGAGGTCCACGATGAGCTTGAGCTCGTGCAGGACCTCGAAGTAGGCGATCTCCGGCTGGTAGCCGGCCTCGGTCAGGGTCTCGAAGCCGTACTGGACGAGCTGCGACACGCCACCGCACAGGACGGCCTGCTCGCCGAACAGGTCCGTCTCGGTCTCCTCGGTGAACGTCGTCTTGATGACGCCGGCGCGCGTGCCGCCGATCGCCTTCGCGTACGAGAGCGCGATGTCCCACGCGTGGCCCGACGCGTCCTTCTCGACCGCGATGATGTCGGGGATGCCGCGGCCCGCGACGAACTCGCGACGCACCGTGTGACCCGGCGCCTTGGGGGCGACGAGGATGACGTCGACGCCCTCGGGGGCCTCGATGTAGCCGAAGCGGATGTTGAAGCCGTGCGCGAACGCGAGCGTCTTGCCGGCGGCCAGGTGCGGCTTGATCTCGTCGTTGTAGATCGAGCGCTGGTGCTGGTCCGGCGCGAGGATCATGATGAGGTCGGCCCACTGGGCGGCCTCGGCGACCGTCTTGACCTCGAAGCCCTCGTCGGTCGCCTTGGCGATCGACTTGGAGCCTTCCTTGAGGGCGATGACGACCTGGACGCCAGAGTCGCGGAGGTTCTGCGCGTGCGCGTGCCCCTGGCTGCCGTACCCGACGACCGCGACCTTCTTCTGCTGGATGATCGAGAGGTCGGCGTCGTCGTCGTAGAAGAGCTCTGCCACGGTGTTACTCCTTGGGTTCTTGAGGTGATGCCGAACACGATAGTTCGACGTCGGTGGGCGACGTGGGGGTGTCCACCGGGATGGACTGGGTCAGGCGGACCGGTGAGCGCGGTCGAGCGCCCGGTCGGTGATGGAGCGGGCGCCACGGCCGACGGCCACGGTGCCGGACTTGACGATCTCACGGACGCCGTAGGGGTCGAGCGCGCCCAGGAGGGCGCTCAGCTTCTCCGGGGTGCCCGTGGCCTCGATCGTCACGGCGTCGGGGACGACGTCGACGACCTTGGCGCGGAACAGCTCGACGACCTCGAGGACGCCCGTGCGGTTCGCGCCGTCGGCGCGGACCTTGACGAGCAGGAGCTCGCGCTGGACCGAGGACGCCTGGTCGAGCTCGACGATCTTGATCACGTTGACGAGCTTGTTGAGCTGCTTGGTGACCTGCTCGAGCGGGTTCTGGTCGACGTCGACGACCACGGTGATGCGCGAGATCTCCTCGTGCTCCGTGGGCCCCACGGCGAGCGAGTGGATGTTGAACGCGCGGCGGGCGAACAGGCCCGCGACGCGCGTGAGCACGCCGGGCTTGTTCTCCACGAGCACGGAGAGGGTGTGTCGGGACATGGTTGCGGCTCTCCCCGGTCTCAGTCTTCGCGGTCCCACGCGGGCGAGATGCCGCGTGCGTACTGGATGTTGTCGTTGCTCACGCCCGAGGCGACCATGGGCCACACCATCGCGTCGCGCGACACGTTGAAGTCGACGACGACGGGTCGGTCGTCGATCTCCATGGCGCGCTTGATCGCGGCGTCGACCTCGCTCTTGGACTCGACCCGGATGCCCTCGCACCCGTACGCGTCGGCGAGCTTGACGAAGTCCGGCACGCGCTGCGTGCCGCGGCCCGTGTGCAGGTCCGTGTTGGAGTAGCGGGACTCGTAGAACAGGGTCTGCCACTGGCGGACCATGCCGAGCGAGGAGTTGTTGATCAGCGCGACCTTGATGGGGATCTCGTTGATCGTGCAGGTCGCGAGCTCCTGGTTGGTCATCTGGAAGCAGCCGTCGCCGTCGATCGCCCAGACGGTCTTGTCGGGCTGGCCGACCTTGGCGCCCATCGCGGCCGGGATCGAGTAGCCCATGGTGCCGAGGCCGCCCGAGTTGAGCCACGTCTTGGGGTGCTCGTAGCGGATGAACTGCGCGGCCCACATCTGGTGCTGGCCGACGCCCGCGACGTAGATCGAGTCGGGGCCGGAGATCTCGCCGAGGCGCTGGATGACGTGCTGCGGGGCGAGGTGACCGTCCTCGGGCTCGGAGTAGCCGAGGGGGTAGGTCTCGCGCCAGTCGTCGATCTGGCGCCACCAGGCGCCGAGGTCCGGCTGCCCCTTGGCGGCGTGCTCGCGCTCGAGCTCGGGCAGCAGGTCGGAGATGACCTCGCGCAGGTCGCCCACGATCGGGACGTCGACCTCGCGGTTCTTGCCGATCTCGGCGGGGTCGATGTCGGCGTGCACGATCGTGGCGTGCGGCGCGAAGCTCGAGAGCGTACCCGTGACGCGGTCGTCGAAGCGGGCCCCGAGGGCCACCACGAGGTCGGCCTTCTGGAGCGCGGCGACCGCGGGGACCGTGCCGTGCATGCCGGGCATGCCGAGGTTCTGCGGGTGCGAGTCCGGCAGCGCACCGCGGGCCATGAGCGTGGTCACGGCGGGAGCGCCCGACAGGTCGACGAGCTTGCGCAGCTCGGCCGAGGCGTTCGCGCGGATCGCGCCGCCCCCCACGTACAGCACGGGGCGCTTGGCGGTCGCGAGCAGGCGGGCGGCCTCGCGGATCTGCTTGGAGTGCGGCTTGGTCACCGGGTGGTAGCCGGGCAGCTGCAGCTCCTGCGGCCACGAGAACGTGGTGCGTGCCTGCATCGCGGACTTGGCAATGTCGACGAGGACGGGCCCGGGGCGCCCGGTCTGGGCGATGTGGAAGGCCTCGGCGATGACGCGCGGGATCTCGTCGGGGTCGGTGACGAGGAAGTTGTGCTTGGTGATCGGCAGGGTGATGCCGACGATGTCCGCCTCCTGGAAGGCGTCGGTCCCGATGAGGGACGCGCCGACCTGGCCCGTGATGGCCACGAGCGGGATCGAGTCCATGTTGGCGTCGGCGATGGGCGTGACGAGGTTCGTCGCGCCGGGGCCGGACGTCGCCATGGTCACGCCGACGCGACCGGTCGCGTGGGCGTAGCCCGAGGCCGCGTGGCCGCCACCCTGCTCGTGGCGCACGAGGATGTGGCGGAGCTTCTTGGAGTCCATGAGCGGGTCGTACGTCGGCAGGATCGCACCGCCAGGGATGCCGAAGACGACGTCCACACCGGCTTCCTCGAGCGAGCGGACGATCGACTGCGCGCCCGTCACCTCCTCTGGCCCGACGACGAGGCTCGGGGTGCGCTCGCCGGTGACCGAGGCGCGTGCTCGGCTCTCGGGGCGGGCGGCGAGGCTCGCGGGGGACGGGGCTGGCTTCGGCGCCACGGCCTCGCCGGCGGGCGCGGGGGCGCTCGGCGTCGGCGGGGCCGGGTGGGGACCCTGGACCATCGGTATCTCCTGTTTCTCGGTGGCGACTGGCTGCCACCGGCTGGATCGAGCTCACCGTGGTGGTGCTGGTACTTCTGGTGCTCTCCGTGCTGTTCTGCCGCGGGGTGGTGCGGTCCGGTGACCGGCTCCGGAGCGGGGTGTGCCCGGAGGGGTGGTCATGACGGTCGTGGTCGTGACATGAAAAAACCCCTCGTACCCGGTGAGGGCTCTTCGAGGGGTGAGCGCGCTGACGAGACCTGGTTGCTTGGCCTCAGCCGGCGCGCTCAGGAAGTACTACGAGAAGGATCGTCTGCACGTTGTGCACACTACGCCCTCGATCCGGCGATGTCATGCGTCGAGCCGGACGTCTCAGGGAATGGGACGTCCGGCTCGACGACGGTGGTCCGGCCGGGTACGCGGGGCACCGAGGACGGGCGCTGTCCGAGCCCCTGCCCCGTGCTGTCGGGCAATGCAGTAGGGCCGGAGCCGTGGGACCAGGCACCATGGACCCATGACCACCACGATCGAGCGAATGACAGCCGACCTCACCACCGCCATGAAGGCCCGCGACGAGTTCGCCAAGAACACCCTGCGCCAGGTCATCGGCGCCGTCCGCACCGCGGAGAAGTCCGGCTCGACCGCGCGCGAGATGACCGACGCCGAGGTGCAGACCGTCCTGGCCGCCGAGGTCAAGAAGCGTCGCGAGAGCGCGCAGATCTACACCGACGCCGGCGCGACCGAGCGCGCCGACAACGAGACCCACGAGGCCGACTTCATCGAGAAGTACCTGCCCGCGAGCCTCACGCCCGCCGAGCTCGACGCGCTCGTCGCCGCCGCGGTCGTCTCGACCGGCGCCTCGTCCATGAAGGACATGGGCACGGTCATGAAGACGGCCACGGCCGCCGCGGCCGGGATCGGCCGCGTCGACGGCAAGGCGCTCTCGCAGGCCGTCCGTCAGGCGCTCGGCGCCCTCTGACCCGGCACGGGGCGACCGGCCCGCACGTCACCAGTCCTCGGCCCCCGCGAGCGACGTCGCGCGGGGCTCGACCCCCAGGACCTCGCGCAGCACCGTCAGGTCGTAGGTGCGCTCGGCCGCGAGATGGCTGATCGCGTACCGGGTCAGGCGCGGCGGCTCGGGCCGCCGCGCCCAGCGCGCGAACGCCTCGGCGCACGCGGCGAGCACCCACGCGGGGCGGGCCGGGATCCCGGCGAGCGTGACGCCGTCGTGCCCCCTGCGGCGCAGGAGCTCGACGACGACCTCGCCCAGGACCACGGGCTCGGCGTCCGCGACGTTGACCACGAGGGGCCGACCGTGCGGCAGGTCGACCGTCGCGGCCGCGAGCGCCGCCTCGACGAGCGTGTCCACGTGCGTGAGGGACTGCAACGCCGACCCGTCCCCGACGAGCACGAGCCGCCTGCCCCGGATCGCGCCCTCGATGCGCGGCAGGAGCGTCGTGTCCCCCGGGCCGTACACGGCGTGGGGGCGCAGCACGACGACGGGTCCGCGCCCGGGCGTGCGGGCGTCGGTGACGAGGACCCGCTCGGCGGCGGCCTTGGTCGCGCCGTAGGCGTTGAGGTACCGCTGGACGGGTGCCTCGGTCTCGAGTCCGCGGACCGTGGGCGAGTACGGGTCGTAGACGCTGCCCGAGGACACGTGCACGAACCGCGCCGCCGGGAACGTGTCCCGCACGGCGCGCGTGCCCTCGACGTTGGTCGCCCACGCGACGTCGGGGCGTGCCCAGTCGGAGACCGCGGCCCCCGCGTGCACGACGACGTCCAGGGCGGGCGGTTCGGCGAGCGGCCCGACGGCGAGGTCCCACGTCCGGTGCTCCGCGCCCGGGACGCGCGCGTCGCGACGCGAGAAGGTCCACACCCGGTGCCCGTCGGCCACCGCGCGTCGGGCGACCGCTCCCCCGACGAACCCCGACGCCCCGGTGACCCCGATCCGTCGGCTCATGCGGTCCTCGCCCCGGTCGTCGCGAGGTGGCGAGCGGCGGCGCGGGAGAGCGCCGCACGGTCGGGCTTGCGGCTACGCCCCGCGAGCGGCAGACGGTCGGCGTGCAGCACGAGGTCCGGGAGCGCGCCGTGGTCCAGCACGTCCGGCAGCGCGGACCGGACGCCTGCGAGCAGCGGGTGGTCGTCGGTCAGGACCGGGTCGCTTGCTCCCGGTCCCTCCTGCCCGACGGCGTCGCTCGCCCCCGGCGCGAGGGTCCCGGCGCGTGCGGCGGCGTGGTCCGAGGTGACGACGAGCACGACCTTCTCGTCGCCGTCCTCCTGCAGGACGCCCACGAGAGCCGCCTCGCCGACGCCGGGCAGCGCGGCGAGCCGCGGCTCGAACAGACCGGGGTAGATGTTGACCGTCCCGCGGATGATCATGTCTCGCGTGCGGCCCACGAGCACGATCCGACCCTGGTCGTCGAGATGCGCGAGGTCGCCCGTGCGGTGCTCGGTCACGGGTGTCCGTCCGCCGTCGAGGTGGGCGAGGTACCCCGTCATGAGGGACGGCCCGCGCAGGACGAGCTCGCCGACCGTGGGGCCGCCCGGCGTGGGAGCGTCGCCGGCGGGATCGAGAGAGTCGGCCGTCACGGCCGACGCGTCGACCCAGGCCTCGACGCCCGGCAGCGGACGTCCGACCAGGTCGCCGTCCCCGGCGTGCGCGAGCTTGTCGCTCGCCTCGACCACCGCGACGGGCAGGATCTCGGTCATGCCGTAGACCCCGATCCACCGCGTGCCGGGCAGCAGCCGGCAGGCACGGTCGAGGATCGACCGGGTCACGGGCGCGCCTCCGACGAGCCCGACCCGCGGGCCCTGCGCGGGAGCCCGGCCGGACTCGACCGCGTCGAGCAGGAGCGTGAGGTCCGCCGGCACGAGGTAGGTCCCGGCCTGCCCGGTCGCGTGCCGGGCGAACGCCACGACGTCCTGCACGGGGGTTCCCGGCGGGATGGACCAGGTCCCGCCCGCGAGCAGGGCCGGGATGCCCAGGAGCATCTGGTCGGTGTGCACGACGTCGCCCGGCGCGAGCTCGAAGGCCCCGCCCAGCAGCGCACAGCCCGCGCCGAGCGAGCCCGCGGAGTGGACGACGGCCTTCGGGTCCGACGTCGTGCCCGACGTGAAGACCACGAGCGCCTCGGCGCCGAGCGGCAGACCCGTCACGGGCGACGGTCCGACCGTCTGCCCAGCGCCCCCGTCGGCCCCGTCGGCCCCCGAGGCGAGCGCGCGAGCCGACAGCGAACGACGAGGCACCCCGGGCAGCCACGGGCCGGACCGGACGTGCCGCAGCGGCAGGCTCGCGTAGTCGGGCAGCAGGAGGCCGCGCGAGCGGGCCAGGCGCCGCAGCGGACCGCGCGAGATCGCGTAGAGCAGCGACTCGGTCATGGCCCAGCGGGGCCGCGCGGCGGCGACGCGCGCGGCGAAGAGCTCGGGCGTCGAGCCCGGGTCGACGAACACGATCACGGCTCCGAGCCGCACGACGGCGAGCGCCAGCACGATCCCCTCGGGGCGGGGACGCACCGAGAACAGCACGCGGTCCCCCGGTCGCACGCCCTCGTGGTGCAGTGCGTCGGCCGTGGCCTCGACGCGGCGGGACAGCTCGCGGTACGTGACCTCCTCGCGGACCCGGTCGGGCGTCTCGCGGTCCGTCCGCGGCACGGTCGCCCGGCCCGCGCTCCCCGTGCCCCGGCGTGCACCGCGCGGCGGGCGCGCCCACCAGCGCAGCGCCACCTCGTCGCCGCGCGCTCCCCGTGCGTGGCGGCCGATGGTCGCGAGCAGGTGCTCCGTCGTCGGGCCGGTCATCGCGTGTCCCGCCCGGGACGCGTGGCCGTCCCGCGGCCGTGGTCGACCGCGACCCGCAGGCGCCGGTAGGACGGGATGAGGACGCCCCGCGCGACCTCCCGCCCCACGACCCGCAGCGTGCGCCCCGCGGCCGCGACCGGGTGCAGCGCGTCGAGGACGGCACCCACCTGCGCCATCGCGAGCGGCATGCCCAGGCAGAAGTGCGGACCCGCGCCGAACCACAGGTTGCGCAGCGCCGGGTCGGCGTCGCGGGCAGGGTCGAACGGTCCGCCCGCCCGGCAGCACGTGACGGTCGCGACGACCACCCGCTCCCCCGCCCGCACCGGGACGGCCCCCACGCGGTGGGCCGAGCGCACGGACCGGAGCATCGCGGGAGTCGGGACCGTGACGCGCAGCGCCTCCTCGACCACGCGCCCGCGCAGCGCGTCGTCGGGTCCGGCGAGCAGCAGACGATCAACCCATCCGGTGTCGACCGCGAGCGCGACCAGGCGCGGCGTGAACGACTGGATGGTCTCGGTGCCCGTCATGACGAACGCCCCGACAGCGCCCAGCGCCTCGCGCTCGCTCAGGCCGAGGCCGCGCATGCGCCCCGGGACCGTCGTCGGGTCGCCGTCGCGGTACGCCGCACGCGCCGGCTCGCTCAAGGTCCCGAGCACCTCGCGGGCGTGACGCACCTGGGAGGGCGTGAGGCTGCGCCGGTGCAGTCTCACGAGGCCCACGACGGACTGTGCCGCGACCATGGCGTCGCGCACCGCCGCGTCGGTGGGGGGCAGCCCCGTCATGCGGCAGATGACCGTGCCCGCGAGCGCCCCGACCTCGCTCACCAGGTCCACGGTCTCGCCCGCGAGCAGGCGGGGGGCCAGCGTCCCGAGCGAGGCCCCGGCCTCGGTCGCGGTGAGCTGCGCGACCGAGCGCGGGGTGAACAGCCCCGACAGCGCGCGCCGCAGCGTCGCGTGGTCCTCGCCTTCCATGTTGAGCAGGACCGACGGCCCCAGCACGGGCGTCCACAGGTCCGACGGCGCCCCCGGGCCGACCTTGGAGAAGTGCTCGGTGTCGAGCAGGACCTCGCGGGCCGTCGCGGCGTCGTTCACCACGACCCCGAGCCCTGGCACCCGCACGACCGGGCCGCACCGCGCGAGCGCGCGGAACGCCGGGTAGACGAGCGGGTGGGCACCACGCTGGACGCGCTCCTCCCAGCGGTGCGCGTCGCGCACGGCGTCGCCGCCCAGGGCCGGGTGCGACCCGGCGCGCGGCGCTCGGGGCGGGGTGAGCGTCATCGGATGTCCACGACCTCGGGCCGGTAGCGGTGGTCGGCGTACCAGCCCAGGGTCCGCACGAGCCCCCAGGCGTGCGCGCGCCGCGTCGAGGCCCGCACCACGACCTCGGGGTGCGCCCCGTAGGCCGACGTCAGGCGACGCACGGCGTTGACCAGGGCGCGGTCCTCGTGCAGTTCCTCGATCGCGGTGCGGGGGAAGCCGCCCGCACGCTCGTACAGGTCCGCGGTGATCGCCATGTTGCACCCGGGGGCCATGACGTACGGGCCCAGGTAGGACGGGTCCTGGTTGCCGGGGCGGAACCTCCCGAACGTGCTCGCGATGCTCACGGCCCCCGACAGGATCGCCTGGCGCACACGGGACACCGGCAGGTCGTCGGTGCGCGCGACGATGCGCCCGGCGACGAGGTCGTGCCCGACGGCGAACGCCTCCTTCACGCGGACCGTCCAGTCCGGCGGGGGCACGCAGTCCGCGTCGGTGCGCGCGAGATGGGTCGCGCCCGCGGCGATCGCCGCGCGCATCCCCGTGTCCGCCGCGGCGCCCGTGCCCTTCTGGTCCTCGGTCACGAGCCGCCAGCGCGGCTCGTCCCAGTCCGCGACGGTCGCCCGCACGAGGTCCGGGGTGCCGTCGGTCGAGCCGTTGTCCACCACGACCAGGTCGAAGTCGCGGTCCTCCTGGACCCGCAGCGCACGCAGCGTCGCGAGGATGCCGTGCTCGCGCGCCTCGTTCAGGGCCGGGACGACGACCGCGAGACGGACCGGGGGCGGCGGTGTCCGCTGCCCGGGGGCCGTAGCCGGCCCGGCGGGGCCCGCCGGGGTCACAGCCGCACCGCCATGGCACCGATGCTGATGCCGCCGGCCAGGCCGACGAGCAGCACCACGTCCCCCGGCCCCACGCGGCCGCTCTCCCACGCGGTCGCGAGCTGGAGCGGCAGCGTCGCCGACGCGACGTTCCCGTGCTCGGCGACCGTCACGATCGTGCGCCCCTCGGGCAGGCCCAGGGCCTCGTGGACGTCCGCCAGGTACGCGACCGCGACCTGGTGCACCGCGACCAGGGCCACGTCGTCCCACGTCAGTCCCGCGCGGTCGAGCGCCTCCAGGATCACGCCCGGCCCCAGCGCTAGGAACGCGTCGCGCAGCCGCGACCCGTCGATCTCGAAGTACGTGCGGTCGAGGTCCCGGGGGAAGGCCGTCCCCCCGCCCGGGAGCATGCCGACGTCCCAGTGCGTGGACTCGGCGCCGAACGCGCTCGCGAGGATTCCCGCCGGGGGCGCGTCGTCGCTCGTGCCGTCGCCGCTCGTGCCGACCACAGGCTGGGGGGCGCGTCGCACCAGGACCGCCGCTCCGGCGTCGGACATGGTGTAGCCCGGCGCGGACAGCAGGTACGTCGCCCGGTCCGGGACGTCCCACCGGACCGCGCGCGACGGCGCCTCGCCGCACGCGATGAGGACCGTCCCGTACCGGCCCGTGGCGACGAGCGCCTCGGCGACCTCGATCGCGTTGAGGACCGAGTTGCACGCGTTCTTGACGTCCATGACCGGGGCGCGCACGCCCAGCCTGGCCGCGACGATGTGGCTCGTCGCCGGCTCGACCATGTCCTGGCTGGCCGAGGCGAAGATCAGCAGGTCGACGTCCCGGGCGTCTAGCCCCTGGGCGGCGAGGAGCTTGGCCGCGGCGGCGGCCGCGAGGTCCGAGGCGTTCCAGTCGTCGGGCAGGACGTGGACCTGCTGGACCCCGGTCAGGCGCGAGACCATGGGCAGGCGCGGCACGGCACCGGGAGCGCTCGTGCGGGCCAGGTCCCGCTCGGCGTCGGCGACCCGCACGGTGCGCTCGGGCAGGTGGACGCCCACCCCCGCGATCACGGCGGCAGGAGCCTGGCCCCGGACCGGGGCGAGCGTCGCGCGGGTCCCCGAAGGGTGCGCTGGAGGGCGGGCGATGATCGGCACCCGCGACAGCGTAGCCACGAACTCGAGCCCCACCGAGGTTGTCCACGGGTGAGAGTCGGTGCCCGTCCGTCCTCACGCCGTCGTCCGCCCTCGTCCGTCCTCGTCCACAGGACGACCCCGGACGACCACGACCGGCCGCCGGATGCGCCAGACTGTCCGTCGTGCTCCCCACGACCCGCCACGAGGTGGACCTCCTGCGCCGCGCCCGCCCCGGCATGGCCGCCGTGCTGCTCGGCGGCCATCTCTCGCGTCGCCTGCCCGGACCACCCCTGCGCAAGATACCCGGCCTGGGCTGGGTCACGGCCGACCCCGTGGTCGCCCGCACCGTCCTGGGCGACCACCGGTCGTTCACGATCGTGGGCGAGGGCGGGGTCGGGCACCTGTGGGCGCAGATCCTGGGCGACTGGGTGCTCGACCTGTTCGACGGCCCGGGGCACCACGACCTGCGCTCGCGGTCGCGCGAGCTGTTCACCGAGGGCAGCTCGGCCGAGCTCGTCGAGGGCGCGTGGTCCGGTCCTCTCGCCACGGCCCGTGAGGCGCTGCGGGCGGGCGGGACGGTCGACGTCGCCCGCCTGGCGCGAGTGCTCGTGGGCCGCATGATGATCTCGCTCCTGGGCGTGCCGGGGCCGGACGTCAGCGACGACGGCGACCCCTCGCACGGGTCCCGGCCGGTACCGGCCTCCTGGCCCGCCGACGACGACGCCCTCGCGGTCTTCGAGACCGGCGAGCGTCTCGCGACGATCGCCCTGGGGAGCGCAGGGTCGACGCACCTGTCCCCCGCCCAGGTCGCCGCGGCCCGCGAGATCGTCGCCGAGCTCACCCGAGGCGTCCCGGCGGGCTGGCGCGACGCGCCCGCCGACACTCTGCTCGGCCGCTGCCGGGAGCTGGGGCTCGGCCTCGAGGAGACGACCGGGCTCGCGTGCCTCCTCATGGTCGCGGGCACGGAGACCTCGGCCTCCGCCATGGCACGGACGACCGCCCTGCTCGTCGACACGGGCGAGCAGCACCGCCTGCTGGACCGGATGCGCGCGGACGCCGACCGGGCGGCGGCGGGAGAGGTCCGCGCCCCGGGCGAGCCCGACGCCGTCGAGAACGCCGTACGCGAGGGGCTGCGTGTCACGAGCCCCGCCTCGGTCATCGGCCGGGGAGTCGCGGCCGACGTCGAGGTCGCAGGTCGCCACCTCGCCGAGGGCGAGCGCATCATGATGCTCGTGTGGAGCGCGAACATCGGTGCCGGACCGTTCCGTGCCGACCGTCCCTACGTCCGCGAGAGCCGTCAGCTCTGGTTCGGTGCGGGGCGTCACCTATGCCTCGGGGCGGCGCTGGCCCGCGCGGAGATCGGTGCGCTCCTGCACACGCTCTGGGACGACGGCGCACCGCTGCGGGTCGTGTCGCGCAGCGCGCAGCGCGGGGTGCTGATCCCGGGCTACCGGACGCTGGTCGTGGCGCGCGCCTGAGGCCCCGCAGCGTGTCGGCACGAGCGCGCCCTCGGGGTCACCCTCGTCCTGACAGGTCGCTCGATCGTGAGACCTTGCCGGTCACGGGCTCAGTCGCGCGCCTGCCACGTGCAGATGCAGGCCTCGTTGCCCTCGACGTCCGCGAGCACCCAGAACGCCGGTGCCCGGGAGTCGGAGACCAGGTGGCCGCCCGCCGCGATGGCCGCCGTGACACGGGCTTCGGCCTGGTCGTGCGGGACGGAGACATCGAGGTGGATGCGGTTGCGCTGCGGGCGCGGCGCATCCATCTGCTGGAACCAGACCGGCGGGCCGTACCCCGCAGGGTCCGTGAGGCCCAGGCCCTCGTCCTCGGGCGGCGCCTCGGCGTAGCCGAGCACCGCACGCCAGAACGGCCGGACGGCGGGTCGGTCGAGGGCGTCGACCGCGATCTCGACCTCGAGCAGCCCGTCGGTCTCGGCCGGGTGCTCGAGCTCCTTGGCCACGAGCGAGATCCGGCGGGCCAGGGTCACGTCGCGCCGGCTCAGCCCGCCCACGTCGTGCGAGGAGACCCGCACCGTGACCGTCGCGTAGCGCAGGTCGACGTCGGGGTGGTGGTTCATGCCCTCGGCCAGCTCGCCGATCGCGTCGACGAGCTCGACCCCGGCTGTGAACGAACCCGTGCGGAAGCGGGTCTGCGCGGTGCCCAGGACGACGCGCCAGTCCTCCACCCCGTCGCTGTCGTGGAACTGTCGGGCGGTGATCGCGTCGCTCATGGCTGCTGCTCCGGTGCTGTTCGGCGCGGACGGTGGGCGTTCCTCGTCCACTATCCCGCAGCCCGGACCACGCCGCCAGCACTCGCGACCGCGGGTGCCGAGCACGGGGTCGTGGTCGTTCCGACCGGCAGAACGGCCCCCACCCCGTGCTCGACCGCGCGCAGCCCCCTACTCGAGGATCGCCCCACGCGAGGCCGACTGGACGAGCTTGGCGTACTTGGCGAGCACTCCCCGCGTGAACGTCGGGGCGAGGGGCTCCCACCCGTCCTTGCGGGCCTCGAGCTCGGCCGGGTCGACCAGCAGGTCGAGCGTCTTGCGGGCGACGTCGAGGCGGATACGGTCGCCGTCGCGCACGAACGCGATGGGCCCGGCGTCGACGGCCTCGGGGGCCACGTGCCCCACGCACAGCCCGGTCGTCCCGCCCGAGAAGCGGCCGTCGGTCAGGAGCAGCACGGTCTTGCCGAGCCCCGCGCCCTTGATGGCTCCCGTGATCGCGAGCATCTCGCGCATGCCCGGCCCTCCCTTGGGCCCCTCGTACCGGATGACGACGACGTCGCCGTCCGTGATGGTCCCGTCCTCGAGGGCGTCGAGCGCCGCGCGCTCGCGCTCGAACACGCGGGCCGTGCCCTCGAACACGTCGGAGTCGAAGCCGGCCGACTTGACCACGGCTCCCTCGGGCGCGAGCGAGCCACCGAGGATCGTGATGCCTCCCGTGCGGTGGATGGGGTTGTCGAGGGCCCGCAGGATCTTGCCGTCGGGGTCTGGGGGCGCCAGGTCCGCGAGGTTCTCACTCACCGTCCGTCCCGTGACCGTGAGCGCGTCGCCGTGGATCAGCCCCGCGTCGAGCAGCGCCTTCATCACCACGGGCACGCCGCCGATGCGGTCGACGTCGTTCATGACGTACCGACCGAAGGGCTTGAGGTCACCCAGGTGCGGGACCTTCGCGGCAACCCGGTCGAAGTCGGCGAGGGTCAGCTCGACCTCGGCCTCGTGCGCGATCGCGAGCAGGTGGAGCACCGCGTTGGTCGAGCCGCCGAACGCCATGACGACCGCGATCGCGTTCTCGAACGCCTTCTTGGTCATGATGTCGCGCGCGGTGATGCCGCGGCGCAGCAGCTCGACGACGGCCTCGCCCGAGCGGTGCGCGAAGTTGTCGCGGCGGCGGTCCGCCGAGGGCGGGGCGGCCGAGCCGGGGAGCGACATGCCCATGGCCTCGGCGACCGACGCCATGGTGTTCGCGGTGTACATGCCGCCGCACGCACCCTCGCCCGGGCAGATCGCGCGCTCGATGCGGTCGAGGTCCTCCCGGCTCATGAGCCCGCGCGAGCACGCACCCACGGCCTCGAACGCGTCGATGAGCGTGACGTCCTTCTCGGTGCCGTCGGAGAGCTTGACCCAGCCCGGCATGATCGAGCCCGCGTAGAGGAACACGCTCGCGAGGTCGAGGCGGGCGGCTGCCATGAGCATGCCCGGGAGCGACTTGTCGCACCCGGCGAGCAGCACCGACCCGTCGAGACGCTCGGCCTGCATGACGGTCTCGACCGAGTCCGCGATGACGTCGCGCGACACGAGCGAGAAGTGCATGCCCTCGTGACCCATCGAGATGCCGTCGGACACCGAGATGGTGCCGAACTGCAGCGGGTACCCGCCGCCCGCGTGCACACCTTCCTTGGCTCCCTGCGCGAGCCGGTCGAGCGACAGGTTGCACGGCGTGATCTCGTTCCACGAGCTCGCGATGCCGATCTGGGGCTTGCCCCAGTCCTCGTCTCCCATGCCGACGGCGCGGAGCATGCCGCGCGAGGCCGTGGCCTCGATGCCGTCGGTCACGGTGCGGGAACGGGGCTTGATGTCGATGTCGTCGCTGGCCATACCCGAGTATCTCCTCGCGGGGGGGCGGCGGGCCACAAGACACCCGGTGAGGCGTCCGGGCGGGTGTGGCAGGATGCCCGCGTGACTGCAACGACGCCGCACCGCGCCGCCGCCCGCCTTCGCCACCGCCGCGCGCGGACCGTCCGCCCCGGCACCGTCCGACCGTGGAGCGCCCTCGGCGTACTTCCCCTCGCGCTCGCCCTGGTGGCGTGCACGGCGCCCGGCACCAGCCCGCCCGACGTCACGGCAGGGGGTGCTGCGGATCCCCCTCCACGGGCCGTCACGGACCCCGCTGCCGAGCCCCCGCAGCCGGAGGCCCCCGAGCCCCCGGCTGCCCCGCAGGGCGCGGAGTCCCCGGAGGACGCGTTCCGTACGTGGCTCGCCGCGAGCCGCGTGCCGGACGTGGAGACGGCCTGCGGCTACCTCGCACCCGCGCTCGTCGACCGGATGGTCGCGGAGATGACGGCGCAGGGGTGGCCGGGCATCTCGGACTGCGCGTCGATGATCACGACCACGGCCGCGCTCTACGCCGCGGTGGGTGACGTCGCGGAGGTCGAGGTCACGGTGCGCGAACAGCGCTCCGACGCGACGGTCCTGGCGGTCGCCTACACGGACGGCGACTGCGGCACGGCCGTCATGGCGCCGTCGGGGGCCACGTGGGTCGTCACGGAGCAGTCCGAGGAACAGTGCTGACGCGCGTCCGGCCCTGACCGCGCGCCTCGGGTCCGCCCCGGCCCGCACCGCCCCGCGCACGACGTCGGGCCCGCACCCAGCAGGGGTGCGGGCCCGTCGGCCTACCGGGGTCGGGTCAGCGCCGCTTGAGGAGCGACACGTCGCGCACCGCGCCGCGGTCCGCGGACGTCGCCATGGCGGCGTACGCCTGGAGCGCCGGGGACACGTAGCGGTCGCGGTCGACCGGCTGCCACGGGTTCTCGCGCGCCTCCATCTTGGCGCGGCGCTCGGCGAGGACCTCGTCGGCGACGTTGAGGCGGATGAGGCGCGTGTCGACGTCGATCTCGATCTCGTCGCCGTCCTCGACCAGGCCGATCACGCCGCCGGCCGCGGCCTCGGGAGACACGTGCCCCACCGAGATGCCGCTCGAACCACCGGAGAACCGCCCGTCGGTGATGAGCGCGGTCACCTTGCCGAGGCCGCGTCCCTTGATGAACGAGGTCGGGTAGAGCATCTCCTGCATCCCGGGTCCGCCTGCGGGACCCTCGTACCGCACGACGACGACGTGGCCGGGCTGGACCTGCTTGGTGAGGATCTTCTCGACGGCCTCGTCCTGCGACTCGCAGACCAGTGCCTTGCCGACGAAGTGGAACACGTCGGGGTCGACGCCCGCGGTCTTGAAGACCGCGCCGTCCTCGGCGAGGTTGCCGCGCAGCACGGCCAGGCCACCCTCGACCGTGTAGGCGCTCGCGAGGTCGCGGATGCACCCGTTCTCGGCGTCGGTGTCGAGGGTCTCCCACCGGTTCGACGTGGAGAACGCCTGCGTCGTGCGCACCCCGCCGGGGGCCGCGTGGAACAGCTCGACGGCCCGTTCGGTGGCCTTGCCGCCGCGCACGTCCCAGTCGTCGAGCCACGCGCGCAGGGTCGGGGTGTGCACCGAGGTCACGTCGTGGTCCAGGAGCCCCGCGCGGTCGAGCTCGCCCAGCAGGGCCGGGATGCCGCCCGCGCGGTGGACGTCCTCCATGTGGAAGCTCGGGTGGTTGGGCGCGACCTTGGACAGGCACGGAACCTGGCGGCTGATGCGCTCGATGTCGGTCAGGTCGAAGTCGACCTCGCCCTCCTGGGCGGCGGCGAGGATGTGCAGGACCGTGTTGGTCGAGCCGCCCATGGCGACGTCGAGCGTCATGGCGTTGGCGAACGCGGCCTTGGTCGCGATGCTGCGCGGCGCGGCCGAGTCGTCCTCGTCGTCGTAGTAGCGGCGCGCGAGATCGACGATGGTGCGGCCGGCCTCGAGGAACAGCTCACGGCGTGCGGAGTGCGTCGCGAGCGTCGAGCCGTTGCCGGGCAGCGAGAGCCCCAGGGCCTCGGTCAGGCAGTTCATCGAGTTGGCGGTGAACATGCCCGAGCACGAGCCGCACGTCGGGCAGGCGTTCTCCTCGACCTGGGCGAGGGCCGCGTCGCTCACGTTGTCGTCGGCGGCGTAGTTGATCGCGTTGACGAGGTTGAGGGGGGTCTTGACGATGCCGTCGGCCACGACGGCCTTGCCTGCCTCCATGGGGCCGCCCGAGACGAAGATGACCGGGATGTTGAGGCGCAGCGCGGCGTTGAGCATGCCGGGCGTGATCTTGTCGCAGTTGGAGATGCACACGAGCGCGTCGGCGCAGTGCGCGTTGACCATGTACTCGACCGAGTCGGCGATGAGGTCGCGGCTGGGCAGCGAGTAGAGCATGCCCGCGTGGCCCATCGCGATGCCGTCGTCGACGGCGATGGTGTTGAACTCCTTGGAGACGCCGCCGGCCTCGCGGATCGCCGACGCGACGAGGTCGCCCATGTCCTTGAGGTGGACGTGGCCGGGTACGAACTGCGTGTACGAGTTCGCGATCGCGATGATCGGCTTGCCGAAGTCCTCCGAGCCCATGCCGGTGGCGCGCCAGAGCGCGCGGGCACCGGACATGTTGCGGCCGTGGGTGGACGTCCGAGAGCGCAGGGGGCGACTCATGGCGGTTCAGCTCCTTCACGTGGTGCTGCGGCCTGGGAGGTGACCGCCCGGACACACTACGCCCGCGTCGGGAAGACGTCGTCGGTCGTCCGGCTCGTGGTCCACGGAGGGGCAGCGCTCCCACCGGGAGCGGGATGTGCGATCCCCCTACGTAGCACCACCCATACGGGAAAACCCGTCAATCTGCCCAAAAGGTTGCAGCCGACTTCACCCGGGTGGGAGGTTGGCAGGGCTGCCCCGGTAGTGCACCGCACGCCGTCCACCCGCCGTCGCGTGCCGTCGCTCCGACGGTCGTGCCGGACCGCGGCCCTCGCAGCCAGACCTCCTCACCATCCTCCGGCGACCCCGGTGCCTCCGGCGCCCCGCGCCCCACCGGAACAGCCCCATCGACCAGGGAGACCCGACCACATGAGCCAGGCCACCGCCGCGACGAACCGGAGCGCCCGCTCCACCGCGACCGACCCCGACCCGTCCGACTCCGACACCCTGACGACCACCTCGGCAGAACGCGCCGGGGACGGGCGCGTCGTGACGAGCCCCGCCGCGCGCGGTGCCCTCGCGGTCCTGCGCGTCGCGATCTCGTTCGTCTTCCTGTGGCCCGTGCTCGACAAGACGCTGGGCCTGGGCTACGCGACGCCGTCCGAGCGGGCCTGGCTCAACGGCGGCTCGCCGACCACGGGCTACCTGTCCTCGCTCGAGGGCCCGCTGTCGGGGCCCTTCGTCGAGATGGCGGGCCCGGCCACCGACTGGCTCTTCATGCTGGGTATGGGTCTGACGGGTCTCGCCCTGCTGCTGGGTGTGGGGACGCGGATCGCCGCGGTCTCGGGCACGCTCCTCATGGCGCTGCTGTGGGTCACGACGTGGCCCGTTGCCGCTGGCTCGAACAACCCGGTCGTCGACGACCACGTCGTGACGGCTCTCGTCGTGATCGTCGTGGCCGCGACCCGCGCGGGCGAGACGTTCGGCCTGGGCCGGGTCGCGGCGCGCGTGGGCGTGCCGGCCTGGATGCGCTGACCCCCTGCCCGACGGCGGAGCGCGCCCGGGTGCGTCGGTGCACCCGGGCGCGCTGCGCCGTCGGGACGCGTGCGTCGCCGCACGGCGAGCGTCACGCGACCGCCGCAGCCTCCTCCTGCTCGTCCGCGTGGCGGATGTGGCGCGTGACCCACGGGGCGATCGCGAACAGGATCAGCGCGAACACCATGGTGATGCCGCCCACGGCACCGAAGTACGCGGTGTCCGAGGCGCCCTCGGTCACCTGGACGATCTGGGCCGTGATGGCCTGCCCCGCGGCCGGCGCGAGGAACCACAGCGCCATGGCCTGGCTCCTGAAGGCCCGGGGGGCGAGCAGGGTCGTCGCGGCGAGCCCCACGGGCGACAGGCACAGCTCGCCGAGCGTCTGGATGACGTACACGCACACGAGCACCCACGCGGGCGCCTTCTCGTCGGCGAAGATCGCCGACGCCCCCGCGAGCCACACGAACGACAGCGCCGCCAGGGTCAGGCCCATCGCGAACTTCACGGCCGTCGGCGGACGGTCCTTGGTCTTGACCCAGATCCACGCGAACACCGGCGCCAGGACCACGATCGAGAACGGGTTCACGGACTGGAAGAAGGCCGGCTCGATCGGGACGCCGAAGAACGAGAGCTCGGTGCGGTTCTTCGCGAAGCTCGAGAGCGTCGTGGCCGCCTGCTCGAAGATCATGAAGAACAGCATCGCGGCGACGAACAGCGGGATGTAGGCGGTGAGGCGGGAGCGTTCGGGGGCCGTGACCTTGGGCGAGCGGAACATCACGATGAAGTAGGCGATGGGGGCCGCGAACGCGACGTAGGACAGCGTGTCGATGAACGTCGAGATCCCGAACGCCCCCGAGACCGCCCACGCGACGAGCGTCGCGACGACGAGCCCCGCGAGGATGACGAGCCCGATCCGCACGAGCTTGGGGTACTCCTCGGGGTGGATCGGGTTCGGCACCGAGTCGCCTGCACCGCCCAGGTACTTGCGCCCCGCGACGAAGAACACGAGGGCGATGGCCATGCCGACCGCAGCGACCGCGAAGCCCGCGTGGTACCCCCACTGCCGGTTCACGAACCCGACGATGATCGGGGAGACGAGCGAGCCCAGATTGATGCCCATGTAGAAGATCGAGAAGGCCGAGTCACGACGCGGGTCGTTGCGCGCGTACAGCTCGCCCACCATGGACGACACGTTGGGCTTGAGCAGACCGGTGCCGAGCGCGACGAGCGCGATGCCCAGCATCGAGAAGCCGGCCCCCGGGATCGTCAGCGAGACGTGCCCCGCCGCGATGACGATGCCGCCGTACAGGACCGAGCGCCGCGAGCCGATGACCCGGTCCGCGAGCCAGCCGCCGACGACCGACAGCAGGTACACGCCCGTGCCGTAGATCGAGACCAGGGCGAGTCCCGTGACCTCGTCGAGCGCGAGGCCACCGTTCGCGATGGTGTCCGTCAGGTAGAAGAGGAGGATGGCCCGCATCCCGTAGTAGCTGAACCGTTCCCACAGCTCGGTGGTGAACAGGGTCATCAGCCCGATCGGGTGCCCGAAGAAGGCGTGGTCGCGCGGGATCCGCCCCGCTGCGGCGGCCGTCTCGGCCTCGAGCCGGGGATCCGGGAGGTCGGGTTGGACGGGCCTCTCGTCGTTACCGCTCATGGATCGATGCTGCCACCGGCCGTGCCCACCGGCGACTGCTGGGTGCCCGACGAGACGTCTCTGCGCGGGGCCGTGGGACACCGGCTAGCGTGGGCGGATGCCCTCCCCCGCACCGACCGTCCTGTGGTTCCGTCGCGACCTGCGCCTGGCCGACAACCCGGCCCTCGGCGAGGCCGTGGGCGAGGCGCGCGCGGAGGGGAGCGACGTCGTCGGGCTGTACGTGCTGGACCCCGTCCTCTGGGCGAGCGCCGGACCCGTGCGGCAGGCGTACCTGGCGCGCAGCCTGCGTGCGCTGCACACCGCGACGGGCGGTCGGCTCGTGGTGCGCCACGGCGACCCGCGCGCGGTCGTGCCCGCGGTCTGCGCCGAGGTCGGCGCCCGGAGCGTCCACGCCGCGGCGAGCTATGAGCCCTACGGTCGCCGCCGCGACGACGAGGTCGAGGAGGCGCTCGCCGCGGCCGGCGTGCGGCTGTGTCGCACGGGGTCGCCCTACGCGGTCGCACCGGGCCGCGTCCGCACGCAGGGCGGGACGCCGTTCCAGGTCTTCACGCCGTTCCGCACGGCGTGGCTCGAGCACGGGTGGCGCGCACCCGCTCCCCTGCCCGACGACGTCGCGTGGGCCGCGCTCGCGTCCGACGGTCTCCCGGACGCCCCCGAGCCGGGGGCGCGGCTGCCCGAGGCGGGCGAGGCCGCGGCCCTCGACCGCTGGCACGCGTTCTTGGCCGACGGCCTCGCGGACTACCCGACGGACCGCGACCGCCCGGACCTCGCCGGGACCTCGTACCTGTCCCCCGCGCTCAAGTGGGGCGAGGTCCACCCGCGCACCCTGCTCGCCGACCTCGCCTCGGCCGTGCGCTCGGGTGCGGTGCCCGGCGAGGCGGCCGCGACCTACCGTTCCGAGCTCGCGTGGCGCGAGTTCCACGCCGACGTCCTGTTCCACCACCCGGGCGCCGCGAAGCGGTCGCTGCGCACGGTGGTCCCCGAGGACGCGTGGGTGACCGGCGCCGCCGAGGACGCGCTGCTCGACGTGTGGCGCGAGGGGCGCACGGGCTACCCCGTGGTCGACGCCGGGATGCGCCAGCTGCTCGGCACCGGGTGGATGCACAACCGCGTGCGCATGATCGTCGCGTCGTTCCTCGTCAAGGACCTGCACGTGCGCTGGCAGCGCGGCGCCGAGCACTTCATGGCGCACCTCGTCGACGGCGACGTGTCGCAGAACCAGCTCAACTGGCAGTGGGTCGCCGGGACCGGGCGTGACGCCGCGCCCTACTTCCGGATCTTCAACCCCGTCACGCAGGGCCAGAAGTTCGACCCCGACGGCGCGTACGTGCGCGAGTGGGTCCCCGAGCTGCGCGGCATCGCCGGCAAGGCCGTGCACGAGCCCTGGAAGCTGGCCGGCGCCGCGCCCGGGTATCCCGAGCGGGTCGTCGACCACGCGGTCGAGCGCAAGGTGTCGCTCGAGGACTTCGAGCGCGGTCGGGGGCGATGAGGCCCCGGACATGGCAGGACGGGCGCGACCCGAAGGTCACGCCCGTCCTGACAGGCGGTGAGGAGGCTCCTCAGAGTCCCGCGCGGAACTCGTCCTCGAGGATGCTCATGACGACCGCGTCCGCCCAGCCGTCGCCGTCCCGGAACGCGTCCCGGAGCCGACCCTCCTCGCGGAAGCCCAACGACTCGTAGAGCATGCGCGCCCGCGGGTTGATGCTGAGGACGTCGAGGCTCACCCGGTGCAGGTGCGGCCCCTCGGGGTGGTCGAAGGCGAAGCGCAGCACCTCGAAGATCGCCTCGCGCCCGTACCCGCGCCCGCGGTAGTTGGTGAGCAGGACCAGACGGAGGTTGGCCGAGAGCGCGTGCTCGTCGATGTCGTTGAGGACGATCTCGCCGATCATCTCGTCGCTCACGAGCTGGCCGTCGCGCTGGGCCGCCGAGGTGATGGCCCAGTCGTAGCGGCCCTCACGGTCGCTGACCGTGGCCGCCCACTGGTCGATCTGCTCGCGCGTGAACTCCGCCGTGGTCCCCGTGAGCCGGTTCGACTCCGGGTCCTGCACGGACTCCCACATGCGCTCGGCGTCGCGAGCCTCGATGGGTCGCAGGCGCATCATCTCGCCGTAGAGCTCCGGTCCGCGCGTCACGCGACCACCTCCGTCGTCCTCCGGTGCACGGATCAGCCGATCCGCTCGATGACCAGCTCGCGGACCCGCCCGGCGTCGGCCTGGCCCTTGGTGGCCTTCATGACCGCACCGATGATCGCACCGATCGGCCCCATGTTGCCCGAGCGCACCTTCTCGACGATGTCGGGCTGCGCCGCGAGGGCTGCGTCGATCGCGGTGAGGAGCGCGCCGTCGTCCGACACGACCTCCAGGCCGCGTGCGACCACGACCGCCTCCGGGTCTCCCTCGCCCGCGAGGACGCCTTCGAGGACCTGGCGAGCCAGCTTGTCGTTGATGCGCCCCGAGTCCACGAGGGCCTGGAGCTGCGCGATCTGCGCGGGCGTGACCGCGATCTCCGCGAGCTCGGTCTCGCTCGTCTTGGCGTACCGGGCGAGCTCGCCCATCCACCACTTGCGCGCGGCCGCGGGGCTCGCACCGGCCGCGACGGTCGCCTCGATGAGGTCGAGCGCGCCCGCGTTCACGACGTCGCGCATCTCGGCGTCGGCGTAGCCCCACTCGCCCTGGAGACGGTTGCGGCGGGCCACGGGCAGCTCGGGCAGCGTGGCGCGGATCTGCTCGACCCAGTCACGGCTCGGGGCGACCGGGACCAGGTCCGGCTCCGGGAAGTAGCGGTAGTCCTCGGCGTCGGACTTCACGCGACCCGCGGTCGTGATCGACGTGTCCTCGTGCCAGTGGCGCGTCTCCTGGATGACCGTGCCGCCCTCGTCGAGGACCGCGGCCTGGCGGGAGACCTCGTAGCGGACGGCGCGCTCGATCGAGCGGAACGAGTTCACGTTCTTGGTCTCGGTACGTGTACCGAGGGGCGACTCGGGGGTCGCGCGCAGCGACAGGTTCACGTCCGCGCGGACGTTGCCGCGCTCCATGCGGGCCTCGGACACGTCGAGCGCACGGAAGATGTCGCGCAGCGTCTGGACGTACGCGCGAGCGACCTCCGGGGCGCGCTCGCCCGCACCCGTGATGGGGCGCGTGACGATCTCCACGAGCGGGATGCCCGCACGGTTGTAGTCGACGAGCGAGTACTCGGCGCCATGGATACGACCGGTCGAGCCACCCACGTGGGTGTTCTTGCCGGCGTCCTCCTCCATGTGCGCGCGCTCGATGTCGACACGGAAGATCGTGCCGTCCTCGAGCTCGACGTCCAGGTAGCCGTCGAACGCGATGGGCTCGTCGTACTGCGACGTCTGGAAGTTCTTCGGCACGTCCGGGTAGAAGTAGTTCTTCCGGGCGAAGCGGCACGACTCGGCGATCTGGCAGTTGAGCGCGAGCCCGATCTTGATCGCGTACTCGACGGCCTTGCCGTTGACCACGGGCAGCGCACCGGGCAGGCCGAGGCTCACCGGGGTCACCTGCGTGTTGGGCTCGCCGCCGAACTCGACCTCGGCCGCGCAGAACATCTTGGTCTTGGTGCCGAGCTCCACGTGCACCTCGATCCCGATGACCGGGTCGTAGCGGCGGACGGCCTCGTCGTAGTCGACCAGGTCCACGGTTGCGTGTGCGCTCATCGCGCGACCTCCAGCTCCGGGGCCTTGGCCAGCAGCGGCCCGCCCCACGTGTTCTCCAGGGCGGCCTCGAGGGCGGCACCCACGCGGTACAGACGGTCGTCGGCCTTGGCCGGCGCGAGGATCTGGAAGCCGACGGGCAGGCCGTCGTCCGAGAGTCCGTTCGGCAGCGACATGCCGGGGACGCCCGCGAGGTTCGCGGGGATCGTCGCGACGTCGTTGAGGTACATCGCGAGCGGGTCGTCGAGCTTCTCGCCGAACTTGAAGGCCGTGGTCGGGGCCGTCGGGGAGACCAGGACGTCCGCCTGCGCGAACGCCGCGTCGAAGTCCCGCTGGATGAGCGTGCGGACCTTCTGCGCGCTGCCGTAGTAGGCGTCGTAGTAGCCCGCCGAGAGGGCGTACGTGCCCAGGATGATGCGGCGCTTGACCTCGTCCCCGAAGCCCTGGCCGCGGGTCGCGGACATGACACGCTCGGCGGTGACGGGGCCGTCCTCGGGCTCGACGCGCAGGCCGAAGCGCATGCCGTCGAACTTGGCGAGGTTGCTCGACGCCTCGCTCGGCATGATCAGGTAGTAGGCGCCGAGCGCGTACTTGAAGTGCGGGCACGAGACCTCGATGATCTCGGCGCCGAGCGAGCGCAGCAGGTCGAGCGACTCCGCGAAACGCGCGCTCACGCCCTCCTGGTAGCCCTCGCCCGACAGCTCGGAGACCACGCCGACGCGCAGGCCGCGCAGGTCGCCGATCGCACCCTGGCGGGCCGCGTCGACGAGCAGCGGGAGGTCCTCGTTGATCGAGGTCGAGTCGCGGGGGTCGTGGCCGCCGATGAGCTCGTGCAGGAGCGCCGAGTCGAGGACGGTGCGCGTGACGGGACCCGCCTGGTCGAGCGAGGACGCCATGGCGATGAGGCCGTAGCGGGAGACGCCGCCGTAGGTGGGCTTGACGCCGACCGTGCCGGTCACGGCGCCGGGCTGACGGATCGAGCCGCCCGTGTCGGTGCCGATCGCGAGGGGGGCCTCGTACGCGGCGACGGCCGCTGCCGAACCACCGCCCGAGCCGCCGGGGATGCGGTCGAGGTCCCAGGGGTTGTGCGTGTTCCCGTAGGCCGAGTGCTCGGTCGAGGAGCCCATGGCGAACTCGTCCATGTTCGTCTTGCCGAGGATCGGCAGGCCCGCAGCGCGGATGCGCTCGACGAGCGTCGCGTCGTACGGAGGGATCCAGTCCTTGAGGATCTTGGAACCGGCCGTCGTCGGGAGGCCCTTGGTGACGACGACGTCCTTGACGGCGATCGGCACGCCCGCGAGCGGGTGCAGGTCCTCGCCCGCGGCGCGGCGCGCGTCGACGTCACGAGCGGTCGCGAGGGCGTCCTCGGTGCTCACGTGCAGGAACGCGTGGACCGCAGGGTCGACGTCGCCGATGCGGTCGAGGTGCGCCTGCGTCGCCTCGACGCTGCTCACCTCGCCCGAGACCAGGTGCGCGGCGAGGTCCGCGGCGCTCAGCCGCGTCAGGTCGTTGCTCATCATTCCTCCCCGAGGATCTGCGGGACGCTGAAGCGTCCGTCTTCGCTGGCCGGTGCTGCGGCGAGGACGTCCTCGACGGGCAGGGGCGGCACGGGGACGTCGTCACGGAAGACGTTGGTCAGCGGCAGCGGGTGGCTCGTGGCGGGGACGTCGGGAGTGGCGACCTCGCTCACCTGGGCGATCGCATCGACGATGACGTCGAGCTCGCCGGCGAGGCGGTCGAGCTCCTCGGGCCGGAGGTCGATGCGGGCCAGCACGGCGACGCGCGCGACCTCATCACGGGAGATGGTGGACATGGGGGCCAGTCTAGTGCCCGACGACGGCGCTCACCGGGGCGTCCCGGCCCGCCGCGCGGCGGGTCCCGCGGGTCAGGTCCGCGACTCGTGCCGGCGGGGCTTGAGGCGGTCGGGCGCGTCGTGCGCCGAGGTCCACTCGCACGTGAACGACCCGCGATACCCGAAGAGGAACCCGAACCGGTCGTTCGTCACCTCGAGGTCGACCCGGAACACCTCGTCGTTCTCGTCGTACCACTCGTGGAGGTGGGCGCGGCCGCTCAGCAGCAGAGGGAACCGGAACCCCAGGGGGCCCTCGTAGAATCGCTGCGCGCCGGACGTGAGGAGCAGGCCACCCCGGTCGTCGGCGCGCAGGTCGAGGTCGACCGCGAGATGCTGGTGCGTCCCCAGGTAGTCGACCACCGTGTCCCCCGCGAGGACCATGGTGGCGTCGAACCGGCGCCGACGACCGTGGATCACGTACTCCCGGACGAACGTCACGGTCTCCCGGCCGAGCGGGTCGCGGTACGGGTAGTTCTCGATCGTGAACGGCACGTCCAGACCCGTGTCGGGGACCAGGATGTTGCGGAGCCGACCGAGCTGGAGGAACGGCACGGTCCACCAGGGACCACGCCGGACCTCCGACATCACCCCGCGGCCGGTGCACGCCTCGCCGCTGTCGAGCCCGACCGCGAACCTGCGCTGCAGCATGGGGTGCAGACGGGCGAAGTCTGGGCCCATGGCCTTCTGGAACATGGACGTCATGGGGTCCCTCTCGGCGCGGGGAGCGAAGCCAGGGCGGACGGCGCGTCGCGCAGGTGGTCGTCCCGTCGCCTGCCGTGGGCGGGCGCACGGCGGCAGCGGGCGGCACGAGGCCGCTCGGGACGCCAGAACCACAGGACGCTGACGAGCGGCCACCTCTCGGGCGACTCACCGCGCTCGGCCCAGACACGCAGGCGGTCGAAGCTCCACGCGGTGGCCCACCCGAGGACGGGTCGGGCGACGTGGTCCAGGAGCCTGCCCCAGCCTGGGGCGTAGTCGTAGCCCGTGATGAAACGGACGCCGTCGCCGTCCGGCACGTAGCGCCAGTAGCCACGCCCCGACCGGATGGGGGACCACAGGTCCGTCGTCGCGAAACGCAGCGCGGAGGTGCGCGAACCGTCCCGGCCGCTCGTCTCGCCGATGCTCACGCCGTCCCCGGCCACGGTACGGAAGGGGACCCGCCGGGTATAGGTGAAACGCATGGCCCCGGCATCGGTCGGTGAGGTCGGCACGATCTCCGAGAACCGGACGTCCCAGCGGACGTGCTGCACGGGGTCCTGCGTGAGCTCCCAGACCGTGTCCAGAGGAGCAGCGATGCGCACCTCGACGTAGATCCCGGTCATGCGTGCAGGCTAACGGTCGAGCCGTCGTCGACGCCGCACGCCAGGGCGTGTCCGAGGGTGAGGCCGGTCGACGGGTGGT